>NZ_JARUWY010000005.1:0-321196 GCF_030433815.1 Paenibacillus sp. PsM32
GTGTTGAGTGTTGAGTGTTGAGTGTTGAGTGTTGAGTGTTGAGTGTTGAGTGTTGAGTGTTGTAAGTTAAATAGAGCAATTTTAAATATGTAGTGTAGTAATATAGATATAATTTACAACAAGTATAGACGGACAAAGACAGGACTAGGAAATAGAGGAATTGAATATTAAAACATTTTGAATTAAGAAGACTGGAGTATGATTAATCGCAAGGATTTTGAGAGAATTTCGGTGCAAACCAAGTCATTTGGACTACTTATGCGTATAATGGATAAGAGTGTCGATGTATAAGTATGGACTCAAGAAAGGAACAAGTGAATGAATGTGACTACAAATGTAAATACAACGTTGAAAAAATGGAAGCAAACATTATGGCTTTTGCCTGTAGTGATACTTTTAGCAGGAACATTGCCTCAATCTTCTTATGCAGCAACACCATCTGTTGATAATGAAAAAGTGCGTGTAGGGCTATTTTTAGATGTGGGGAATACATATTCTTCGATAGTCCCTGTAGTTAATGTGAAATCAGCAGGGAGTCTTAGTGTAGGTCAATCGAATAATGGAGTAGTTGATTCTTGGTTATCTATTGGCAATCAAGCAAGCTTCGGTATTGATGGCTATCGGGTGAAAGTATTGGAAACGGCTGATTTTGCTACAGCGGCGGCAGGGATCAAATTATTACAATCGACAAGTGACAAACCTATCGTATTCTCAGCTTCCAAAAATGGTGGCACCGTATATCAATTGTATACAGGGATGTATTCTTCTAAAGCAGCGGCTACGACTGGTGCTTCTCGTGTAGCTTCTACAGTAAGGTCTATTTTGAATGGTCAGACACCTGCGGTAAAAGGTGGCTTCCATTTGTCTGCTGGAAGTTATGCAACTGAAGCACAAGCGAATGCTGGTCTTGCTGCTGTCAGTGCAGCTGGATTGGATGGATTTGTCGCTATCACTAAAAGTGGCGGAGCTCTCGCTTACAATGTATGGGTAGGGGAAGAAGCAGATGCGGCTTCTTTGGCAAGTATTAAATCAGTTGCAGCAACAGCATTACCTGATATCACGCTCACTACTGTAAGTAGTACACAAGCGGCGCTTATTAAACGTACAAATGTGACTTCAAGTATTACTAGCCCCTCACCGATTGATCATTATATGGTTAGTGGAACAGATGTCAAAATGATGTTACAAGGAAACGATTCAGGGACTCAAGTGACTGAACGTTCTGCTCGAACATATCGTGGTGATTTTGAAATAAGTAATTACAACGGTCAACTGGCATGGATTAATGTTTTGCCTATGGAAGAGTATCTGTATTCGGTAGTCGGTGGCGAAGTATCTGCTTCATGGCCGGCAGAAGCTTTGAAAGCTCAAGCAGTAGCTGCACGTAGTTATGCTAGATTTCAAGAGCAAGGTTCTAAATTTAAAATAGCAGATGTGGTCGATACTACACTGAGTCAAGCGTATAACGGTGTGAGTGCAGAAGATAAACGAATCATTGCGGCTGTTGATGCTACAGCAGGTGAAATCGTTACAAAAAATAATAAAGTGATTGAGGCAATATTTTCTGCCAATAGTGGCGGGGCTTCAGCTGATCCTTCTGAAGTATGGAACGGCGGTGGAGATGTATTTGTGAGTGTGGTATCAAAAGAAGATGCGGCTTCACAAGCGGCGCTTAAAAATTGGTATCATGTATTATTAGATAACGGAAAGTCTGGTTATGTACGTGAAGATAATGTAAAATTATCAGGCAAGAAAACATCGGCTGGACTAGACTATATGACAGTTACTGCTAAAAATACAAATGTGCGCCCTTTACCAGTGGTACAAAGTAATGTATCTATGGTAGGTCAAATGAATCCAGGTGATCAAGCTGTTGTGTTAGAATTATTACCTGAGTCCAATAGCTATCAGTGGATACGTGGCCCTTTTACTTCGGCGCAAATACTGGCAACGTTAAAAGGTAAAACAACCGCAAGCTTACCATCTACTATCACTTCTATTCAGGTTTCTCAGCGTGGCCCTTCTGGACGTGTTACTGAAATCAAAGTAAATGGTGCTGTTGTGAAAGTGAAGTATCCAGATGTGTTCCGTTCTGCACTCAATAGTCTACCAAGTACATTGTTTGATGTGGTAAATACAGCAAATTATGTAGTTGTAGGTTCAAATAATGATCAAAATGAAATGCCAGCTGCCAGAACTGTTATTTTAGGAGCTTCAGGACAGGGAACAGGTTCAAGCTCAACGGTGATTTTAAATGGTGATGGTGTAGCTAGAGTGACTGAAGCAGGTGGATTTTTATTTACAGGTAACGGGAATGGTCATGGATTAGGTATGTCCCAATGGGGCGCTAAAGGTATGGCTGACAAAGGATCAAATTATAAACAAATCTTGCAACATTATTATAACAATGTGCAAATTACGAAGGGGTAAGTAGAACCATGAAAGTAGATGTATATGATTTTGAATTACCAGAGCATTTGATTGCTCAAGTTCCATTGCAAGATCGAACAGCTTCACGCTTGCTTACTTTAAACAAACAAACAGGTGAAGTCAGACATCAGCATTTTGGTGAAATTTTAGATTATTTACATGAAGGCGATACATTGATTTTGAATGATACACGTGTAATTCCAGCTCGTCTATTTGGGATCAAACGTGATACAGGCGCTAAAGCAGAAGTATTGTTATTAACTCAACTGGAAGGTGATCGTTGGGAAGCACTAGTAAAACCAGGTAAAAAGCTGAAAAAAGGCGCTGTTATTGATTTTGGCGGTGAGCTGGAAGCCGTAATAGAAGAAGAATCGGATATGGGGATGCGTGTATTGTCTTTCCGATATGAAGGTATTTTTCAAGAAATTCTAGATCGTCTAGGAGAAATGCCGCTTCCTCCATATATTAAAGAAAAGCTGGATGATCGTGAACGTTATCAGACGGTATATGCAAAACATGAAGGTTCCGCAGCTGCACCAACAGCCGGGCTTCATTTTACAAAAGAATTGTTAGATCAAATTGCAGCCAAAGGTGTACAGGTAGGCTTTGTGACTTTGCATGTTGGATTAGGTACATTCCGTCCTATGTCTGTCGAAACGGTTGAAGAACATGTGATGCATGAAGAGTTTTACTCATTGTCTGCTGAGACGGCTCAATTGTTAAATGAAACGAAAGCGCGCGGTGGCCGTATTATTGCTGTAGGGACAACTTCTGCACGTACATTGGAAACCGTAGCTCGTGAAGCAAAAGGGCAATTGATCGAAGCTTCTAGTGGTTGGACGCAGATTTTTATTTATCCAGGGCATGAATTTGGTCTGGTTGATGCAATGGTTACGAATTTCCATTTGCCTAAATCTACCCTGGTCATGTTGGTCAGTGCATTAGCTGGACGAGAGCATATTATGGATGCTTATCAGCAGGCAGTAGCTGAGGAGTATCGCTTTTTCAGCTTCGGCGATGCGATGTTTATTTATTAGAAAATGATTGTATTTCATAGGGATGCTCCCGTATAATTAACTGTTGATGAACGTTGTTGTAAGCTATATCTATAGTGACGTTAACAGGATAAGCTAACTTAGTGATAAGACTGACTATCCTATTTTATAAGCAGAAGGATGAGAACCAATACTATGGCTGGACCTATTACGTACGAACATATCAAAACTTGTAAGCAATCAGGAGCACGTCTTGGACGTGTTCATACTCCGCATGGAGTTATTGAAACACCTGCTTTTATGCCTGTAGGTACACAAGCAACAGTCAAAACGATGAGTCCAGAAGAATTAAAACAGATGGATGCGCATATTATTTTGAGTAATACGTATCATTTGTTTCTTCGTCCAGGGCATGATTTGATTCGTGATGCTGGTGGGTTACACAAATTTATGAACTGGGATCGCCCAATTTTGACAGACAGCGGTGGATTCCAAGTATTTAGTCTGAGCGATATGCGTAAAATTAGTGAAGAAGGTGTTCATTTTAAATCGCATTTGAATGGAGATAAGTTGTTCTTATCCCCTGAAATTGCAATGGATATTCAAAATTCATTAGGTTCGGATATTATGATGGCATTTGATGAATGTCCTCCATATCCTGCTGAATATGAATATGTGAAAAAGTCACTTGAACGTACGACTCGCTGGGCAGAACGTTGCCTTGAAAGTCATGGTCGTCCACATGATCAAGGGCTGTTTGCAATCGTTCAAGGTGGGATGCATGAAGATCTACGTAAACAAAGTGCACTTGATTTGACTTCGATGGATTTCCCGGGGTATGCTATTGGTGGACTGAGTGTAGGTGAGCCTAAAGACTTGATGTATCAAGCTTTGGATTTCACTATACCGTTTCTTCCGCACAATAAGCCACGTTATCTTATGGGTGTCGGTTCGCCTGATGCTTTGATCGAAGGATCGATTCGTGGAGTAGATATGTTCGATTGTGTGTTGCCTACAAGGATTGCACGCAATGGTACAACCATGACTAGTGAAGGACGCGTAGTGGTACGTAATGCAAAATATGCACGTGATTTTGGACCACTTGATCCGAACTGTGATTGTTATACGTGTCGGAATTATTCCCGTGCCTATCTGCGTCACCTCATCAAAGCAGACGAGACATTTGGTCTACGATTGACCACTTATCATAATCTGCATTTCTTATTGAATCTGATGAAAAATGTACGTCAAGCGATTATGGATGATCGTCTTCTGGACTTTAAAGAAGAGTTCTTCACGCAATATGGACTACATGATAATGATAAAGGGTTCTAAAAAAACGGTATGTACATGACATCCATCGAAAACGATATGATATTGTTTTTCGATTAATGGTTGATAAGAAAAAGGGGGAAATAACATGTTTGAAACAGCAGCAGCTGCAGGTGGAACAGGCGGTATCTGGGGAGCAATCCTTCCATTTGTATTTATGTTCGTTATTTTTTACTTCTTACTGATTCGTCCGCAACAAAAGAAACAAAAGCAACGTAAAATGATGTTAAATACATTGTCTAAAGGTGATAAAGTGGTAACGATCGGTGGATTGCACGGTACGATTGCTGAAATCACAGACGATATCGTTGTTTTGCGCGTAAACGATGTTACTAAATTAACATTTGATCGTGCTTCAATCAGTCATGCAACAGGCGAAAAAGCACCTGTTTTGACTAAATAATTACGTGTATTGATCCTTAATAATAATGTTTACATCGAAGCGGGCCTGATTAACAGGTCCGTTTTTTGCTTGAAGATGATATATTGAAGTAGATAGGATAAACATAAAGTATGAATAAGGAGGTGCAATATGCAACCGACAGCGTTGATGAGTTCATGGCAGCCTGTGGCAGCGATTGTGATCTTTTTGATCATATATGCAGTGTGGATGACCGATCGAATCAGTAGAGCGTTAGTTGCGTTAGCAGGAGCTCTGATTTTTCTTGTGATTGGTATTGTGCATTGGCAAGATGCTTATATGATGCATATCCAGTGGAATACGATCTTTCTCTGGATCGGTATGATGCTCATTGCGGCTGTGATGAATCGAAGTGGCTTGATACCGTATGCAGCGATCTATAGTCTGAAATGGACGAAAGGCGGGCCTGTACGGGTTATGCTTTTGCTGACCTGTTTGACTGCTATTGGTTCAGCACTGTTAGATAGTGTCACGATGGTATTATTGATCGTACCGGTCACATTTGTGATCACTCGTAAATTAGAGCTGAATCCTGTTCCTTTTTTGATTGCTGAGATTTTGGTGAGTAATCTGGGTGGTGCTGCGACATTGATTGGGCATCCGGTGAATATTTGGATCGGATCGGCTAATCCTCAGTTGACTTTTAATTTATTTCTGAAAGTACTTGGACCTATTGTACTTATATTATTAGTTGTGAATGTAGGTCTGTTATTGCTGTTTTATCGCAAATCATTCCGGCAACACTCACTCAAGGCTCCACTGCAACATTTGGAGGAAGAAGCGCGTTCTTATATTCAGAACCCTCGTCGTGCGATAGCGATATTGATTATATTTATAGTGACGTTGCTTGCGTTTGTAAGTCAGAACTGGATAGGCATTGAGACTCCTGTGATTGCTTTAAGCGGCGCTGTATTGATGCTGTTAGTCAGTACTCGATCCCAGTGGCGTACTGGCGAAATCTGGCGTGAGATCGAATGGGAAACCATTTTGTTTTTTATCGGGCTATTTATATTGGTAGGCGGTCTAGTCGATACAGGATGGATTAGTCTGGGAGCTACACAATTATTAGAATTAACGAATGGCAATCTGGGATTTGCAGCGATTATTATATTGTGGATAACAGGTCTGGTATCTGCGGCGATTGATAATATTCCATGGGTTGCGACGATGATTCCTTTAATTCAAGAAGCAGGAGTGCAAATGAATGCAGATGCGCCTGCTGTGCTTAACCCTCTCTGGTGGGCTTTATCCCTAGGTGCTTGTATTGGTGGAAATGGGACATTAATCGGTGCTTCTTCCAATCTATTGGTCGCTGCTATAGCTCATCGTGAAAAACATCATTTTAGTTATATGGAATTTTTGAAAGTAGGATTACCATTAACACTTATTTCTTTGGCAATAGCTTCTGCTTATCTTTATTTTATTATCTTGTGAATGTAGCAGGAGATTCCAATTCAATGCAGAATTACTTAATGTTGAGCATGGACAAATAAAAAAATAGACAGGGTAATCAAGTGTGGGAAGGAAAGGTGCTCCAATGGCGATGGAAGAATTGACCAATGCCGAGCTTACTGAAGTAATTGAGACATTATGCGAAAGTAAAGCAGAAGAATTTCGTCTGCTTGGCTACGAAAATGTGACTTCAGATGAGATATGGGATTGCCTCGGCCACAAATATGATAAGCAGGGGATGCCCAAACTTCATGAGTTGGTTAGTGACATTTTGTCGATGAGGGTAAATCAGTTTATGAATTATGTAACAATGTCATCTTATAAAAGCGCACCAGATACTTGGAACCAGGCACCGTTGGATCAATCATAAACTGTTGAATAACAGCATGAACCAATGATAAGCTGGAGTCGGTACTTTATCGACATCAGCTTGTTTATTTTGCAGACCAGTGGTAAATTGACTGTAATTTGTGCCATCGCTATAATAGGAATATTGAGAATGAAAGGGGAACCACATACGGGATGAAAAGAATCATCAGCTTCGTAGTCGTTATGCTCGTCGTTGCTGGCGTTATTGGCGCAACGACACCGTTATTTAAGGATGTTCGTTTAGGACTGGATCTTAAAGGCGGTTTCGAGATTTTGTATCAGGCTACGCCAACCACGCAGGGGGAACAAGTCACCAGGGAATCATTATTGCAAACAGCAAAAAGTTTGGAACAACGTGCAAATGCTTTGGGAACCAGTGAACCAGAAATTACAACAGAGGGTACAGATCGTATTCGTCTGAAAATTGCTGGAGTTACGGACGAAGCAACCGTTCGCCAAACGATGAAAGAACCAGCGGAATTAACATTCCGTAGCGCAGATGGCTGTACAACAGATTCTTCTGCGAAAAAAGATGAAGCAACAAGCAAATCTACAAGTAGCACTAAAAAATCTGATGCTACGAGTAAATCGACTTCCAAAGACAGCAATGAAGTATCGACTCAATCGGCAGGAGCAACACAAGAAATTAATGTTGATCCAACGACTGGAGAAGCTACAACTGCCCCTGGAGATACATACAATGGCGCAGCAGAGCAGGATCCAGCAGCACAAGATCCGCTTAAAGTATATTGTAAAGTAGAATTGACAGGTAATGATTTCACAGAAAATGGAGCATCTATTTCGTACACTCAACTGAATGAGCCACAAATTGCGATTAAGTTGAAAGATGCAAGCAAATTTGCTGAGATCACTAAACGTTTGACAGGTCAAAATTTAGCTATTTTCCTAAATGATCAATTGCTTTCTGCTCCTAGAGTACAAGGTGAACTTTCAGACGGAACAGCTGTTATTACAGGTACGTATACACAAGAAGAAGCACAACAATTGAAAGACCAGATCAACTTGGGTGCTTTGCCACTTAAATTGACAGAAGTGTATTCACAAAGTGTTGGCGCAACATTGGGTCAACAATCATTGAAAGATACATTGCTTGCAGGTGTTATTGGTTCGATCTTGATCCTGTTATTTATGGCTCTTGTCTATCGTGTGCCTGGTCTAATCGCAGGTTTCTGTATTATTGTTCATACATGGCTGTTGGTTATGATATTTATTGCAGGCGACTTTACATTAACCTTGCCAGGTATTGCAGCATTTATTCTCGGGGTTGGTATGGGTGTAGATGCGAATATTATTACCTACGAACGGATCAAAGATGAACTTCGTAGTGGTAAGAGCTTATTGTCTGCATTCAAAGCAGGTGGACGTAATTCATTCGGAACAATTATGGATGCTAATATCACAACGATTATTGCTGGTGCTGTAATGTTCGCATTAGGTACAGGGGCAGTAAAAGGTTTTGCATTAGTATTGATTCTTAATATCATAGTAAGTATCTTGACGAATGTGTTCTTCTCTCGCTTCTTGCTATCTTTGCTTCTCAAAGGAAAGATTATTACCAAAGCGAAGTCGTTCGGTGTAAAGGAGAGTGAACGCAGTGCGCTTTAAGTGGAATTATGATTTTGTCAAAATCAGTAAGTATTTCTATACGTTCTCGATCATTTTGATCGTACTTGGTATTTTGAGTCTAGCGATCTTCAAATTAAATTATGGCGTTGATTTCCGTTCAGGTTCTAATGTGGATGTCACATTAACAAAGCCCATTACAGAAGCTCAAGCCAAACCAGTTATTGAAGCTTTAAAATTGAGTGATGATCCTAGTATTACAATCGGTGATGGACGAATGAATGTCCGTTTCGAAAAAGTATTAAGTGATACTCAAGAAAATCAGTTCAAACAAGCATTTACCAAACAATTGGATAGTGGAGCTTCTTTTGAAGTCAACACTGTAGATCCAGCGATTGCACAAGAATTAGAGCGTAATGCTCTATGGGCAGTATTAGCTGCAAGTTTGGGTATTATTATCTACATTACGATTCGTTTTGAATGGCGCTTTGCTGTCGCTGCGGTTGTCGCAATGCTTCATGATGCATTTATCGTAATTGCGATTTTCTCTATTTTCCGTTTGGAAGTCGATCTTACCTTTATTACAGCGATCCTGACTATTATCGGTTACTCGCTGAATGATACTGTCGTTATCTTTGACCGTATCAGGGAAAATCTACGCTTCTCTAAACAGAAGAAAACTGGTGATGTTAAAACCATCGTCAACAACAGTATTTCTCAAACCATGACTCGTTCACTCAATACAGTATTAACTGTATTTATCGCTTGCGTATGTTTGTTCATATTCGGCAGTGAGTCGATTCGTATGTTCTCATTAGCAATGATTCTTGGTCTTGTATTTGGTGCTTACTCTTCTGTCTTTATTGCTAGCCCATTGTGGTTGTTGCTTAAAAACAGACAAAAACCAAAAGCGAAAACTCCGTCTAAAACGACGGCGTAACATTGCAAGTCCAACATGTTGAAGCCGCGTCCTGTTACAGACGCGGCTTTATGTTGTTTTAGGAGGGGAAATCGTGAAAAACCAAGATATCCATCAAGGAGAAAAGGTGTTTTGGACATCGGTTGTTACGGGACTCGGATTGGCGATTGTCAAAGGAGTTACCGGTTATATTGCTAACAATAAAGCATTGATGGGAGATGCATTATATACAGCTTCTACAGCGGCAAGTAGTCTTGTCGAACGTTTATCCAATCCCAATGGGACTGCAAAACAGCACACACGTCAACATAACAAATTAGCGCAAAATCAACCTCATGCCAAAACAGGTGCTCCATTTGCTAACTTGATGATAACTGTGCTTTTGTTGTTAGGTGGATTAGAAATTGGTATTTCAGCTATACGAGATATGATGTCTGTAGAGACTCCTGATCCTAAGCCGTATGCGATTATTCCTGTATTTTTATCTATTGCTATCAATGAAGCTGTATTCCGTTATCGTTATCGTTATGCGAAAAAGCAAAAAAATGCTCGTCTGGCAGATGATGTAGATAATCACCGTTATTCGTTGTACTCTTCTATTCTGGTGCTTGCCGGGATGTTAAGTACAATTGCAGCTTTGGAATTGAATATCGATCAACTGTATTATATCGAACCGATTTCAGCTATTCTGGTGGCTGGTATTGTATGGCGTCAAGGATATCGAATTGCGAAGCATTCTATTTATGGATCACTGGTACAAGAATTAGATCAACAGGATGCTGTAGATTTTATGGATACCGTACAACGTGTACAGGGTGTTATCACTGTAGAAGAATTAAAAGCACAAGAAGTAGGAGACAGTGTCAAAATCGATCTTAAAATCAGTGTGAATCCACAAATTACGGTTCGAGAAGCGGCAGAAATTTCAGAGTATGCCAAAAATTTATTGTTAAGTCGTTTTGCTCATGTCAGTAGTGTACAGGTACAGGTAGTGCCTTATAACGGTGGATATCCGTATAAATCGAATTATGAACTGACACAAAGCAGAGATACATCTGGAAACGGTATGCTTCAATAAGGAGGAACCATATGATTCATTCACAATATCATTGGAATATTCGTCGTCCTGATCAGACGATTTCACAGTCTCTAGCGAACAAGTTGGGCATATCTTCATTAATGTCTACTCTTTTAACCAGTAGAGGCTATACAGAGGAACAACAAGCACTGCATTTTCTTCATGGAAGTCGTGATGATATTCATGATCCGTATTTGCTAGCAGGGATGACAGAAGCGGTCGCACGAATACGTCAAGCTTTAGAACAAAAGGAAAAAATATGGATCTATGGGGATTATGATGCAGATGGTGTATCCAGTACGACCCTTATGATCTATTTGTTGCGTCATTTACAGGCTGACTTTGATACGTATATTCCTCATCGTTCCAAAGAAGGATATGGACTGCATCAACATGCGATCGATCAAGCTCATGCACAAGGCGTAACTTTAATTATTACGGTAGATACAGGTATTAGTGCAGTAGAACAAATTGCTCATGCAGCGCAATATGGTATAGATGTTATTGTTACCGATCATCACGAACCACCTGCTGTGTTGCCACAAGCGTATGCGTTAGTGAATCCGAAGCTACCTTATTGCCCATATCCTTTTAAAGGGTTAGCAGGTGTTGGGGTTGCTTTTAAGCTTGCTCATGCTTTATTAGGTTCTATGCCTGAGCAATGGTTAGAAATCGTCGCTATCGGTACGGTAGCCGATCTGATGCCACTTGAAGGTGAGAACCGCATGATGGTACGTGCAGGTGTAGAAAAAATGAAAAACAGTTCATTTGTAGGGATTACCGCTTTGATGAATGTAGCTGGTATTGAACATGAACAAGTATCGGCTACACATATTGCATTTGCAATGGCTCCACGTATCAATGCAAGTGGACGAATGGAACATGCGATGCGTGCTGTAGAATTGTTGACTACAACAGATGCAGAGCAAGCTGATTATATTTCTCATGAGCTGGATCAATTAAACAAATCTCGTCAGGAGCTTGTAAATACGATCACTCAAGAAGCACATCAGATGGTTGCAAAAGGGTATGAGGGACAGACCAAAGAGATTCCAGATGTGATTGTAGTCGCAGGAGAAGGTTGGAATCCAGGTGTAGTTGGGATTGTGGCTTCTAAATTGTTAGACCGTTATTATCGTCCTACGATTGTATTGGGAATTGATCCCGTAACAGGTCTGTGTAAAGGTTCTGCTCGTTCGATTGACGGATACGATATTTATCAAGCGCTACTGAACTGTGCCGATTTAATGGATCATTTTGGAGGACATCCGGCGGCGGCAGGAATGACACTTCATCGTGATCAATTGGATGCTTTTCGTCACGCTTTGAATGAGCGAGCAGCTACGATCTTAACGGAAAAAGAGTTGGTTCCACAGACACAAGCGGATTGTGAATGTGAGTTAAGCGAGTTATCTTTATCTGCGATTGAAGAATTAGATCAATTGGCTCCATTTGGGATGTCTAATCCATTACCCCGGATTGTATTGCGCGGTGTTAAAGTGATTCAAGCCAAAACGATTGGTAAAACAGGTACACATCTGCGATTAGTTGTCGAGCAAGGGGATACGATGATAGAAGGTGTCGCTTTTGGTAAAGGAGAACTTGCGGGTTTACTTGCTGAAGGAGATCATATCGATCTGCTTGCCGAAACGAGTATCAATGAATGGCGGGGTAATCGCAAACCTCAATTGATGATTCAGGATATCGCTGTACCGGGCTTACAAATCTGGGATCGTCGTGATTGCAAAGCGATCGATAGTGAATTGACCAAAGTTCGTCAACAATTTGGACGTTATATGGCGATGGAACAAGGACAATGGGCGATATTAAGTGAAGAAGATGAAGATTTATTAAAAAGCCAATTGTGTGATGTATCCCTTTGGGGTTATGATAGAAAGGCTGGCATTATCGCTGGCAATACTATTTCTATGCAATATGGTGCAGAAGCTGTACGCACGTTATGTGTATTGTCTTTACCAGCGCATACAGGGCAATTGGATATGATTTTTGCCCAGTTCACTTCTCTTGAAAATATCATTCTTCTCCATGATAAGCGGCAACAGCAGGAACTTCTGCAAAAACCTGATCGAGATCAATTTAAATTGATCTATGGATGGCTTGTCAAAAGCAATCAGCAATTTGTTCATGAAGATGAGCTTATTCCTTACCTGAGTCAAAAAACATCCAGTTCAATAAGAATGGTACAGCTTATGCTGGAAGTATTCGAGGAACTGGAATTTATTATCCGAGAGCAAGGAAAGGTTACGGTTAATACTTCTCCTTCCAAACGTCCTCTGGATAGTTCGAAGCGGTATCAGGAACTTAGCGAGCTGGCTGAAATGGAATATATGTTATGTGAAAGTGATCTGCCGCAGTTAACATCATGGATGATTTCCCGCATGCAAGGCGCGTCATAACAAAAAAAGTATAGGGTTATACAGGTTTTTATTTTGAGGAGGAGATTTTTTTGGATTTTAAAGAGTATATTCGCGTGATTCCTGATTTCCCGCAAGAAGGAATCAGTTTTAAAGATATCACCACTTTGATGCAAAATGGACCTGTCTACCAACAGTCTATCAATGAATTGAAAAAAATGGTTGAGCATTTACAAATTGATGTGATTGCTGGTCCAGAAGCACGCGGTTTTGTAGTAGGTGCGCCACTTGCTTATGCATTAGGTGTAGCTTTTGTACCTATTCGTAAAGCTGGCAAACTTCCTTACAAAACGATTCAAGCTGATTATGCACTTGAATATGGTCAAGATAGCCTGGCAATGCATGCTGATGCGATCACAGAAGGACAAAACGTTCTGATTGCTGATGATCTACTTGCTACAGGTGGAACTATTGCTACATCCATCAATTTGATTCGTCAATTGGGTGGTAATGTAGTTGGTACAGCATTTATGATCGAGTTGCAAGATTTAAATGGTCGTGAAAAATTGCCAGACGTTGATGTGTTCACATTGACACAATATCCATTCTAAAACAGAGCATTTCCCGGGAAATAAAAAGAATCATATATAAAAAGTGTTGTAATATCGCCCGATTGCCAATAACTATTATTGGTAAATCGGGTTTTTTGGCGTTTTTTGAGCTAAATTGGTCAAAAATGAGTTTTTTTATGAAACCTATTGAATAGAAGCCCGTATAACATTGTAGAAGCATACTGTATGTACAGTTATTTCTGTATCAAATAGTCATGCTATTTTAAAGATAAAGGAGGGGGAAGTATGGCTAACATTCGTGAGACGGACTTACCCGGTATTGGCAGGAAATTTTCAGTAGAAACAGAAGAAAGTGAGAAAATTTCGATTATTGTCCATGAAGATGGGAAGCGAGAGATTTTTCACAATCCACCGGACAGCCCGGAAGAGTATGAGTTGGTCGTTACACTTGGAGATGTAGAAGCTCGTCAAATTGCTAGTATTATTGGTGGGATGAGTTATCGACCTAGTGGACTGGAACAAGCTGAATTATCGTTATCTCAATTAAGTATCGAATGGTACAAATTGAAAAGAAATATGGATTGTCTGGGGAAAACGATTGGCGACTTAGCGATTCGGGAAAATACAGGCACTGTCGTTATTGCAAGTATTGAATCCAGTCGTAAGCAGAAGATCAGTCCAGGGCCAGAATATGTACTGCAAGAAGGATATACACTTGTAGTAGCTGGTGAGCGTAGCGGTATTCAGATTCTTAAGCAATTGCTTGAGAGGGGGTCTGGATAATATGGACTATATTGTTTTTGAGATTGGGATTGCTGTTCTGTTAGTAGCGCTAGCAGGATTACTCGCATCCAAATTGAAGTTCTCGGTAGTTCCTTTTTATATTTTAGCAGGAATGGCTGTAGGACCTCATGCACCGGTATTCGGCATTTTGGATTTTCGATTTATTCAAAGTTCGGAATTGATTGAATTTATGGGAAAGATCGGCGTTATTTTCCTGCTGTTCTATCTGGGACTCGAATTCTCGGTAGGTCGGTTGGTCAAAGCTGGTAAATCAATAGCGATTGGCGGAACGATTTATATTGGAATTAACTTTACACTTGGATTGCTGTTCGGTTTTGCTACTGGATTCGGCATCAAAGAAACATTGGTGATTGCAGGGATTACAACAATCTCTTCTAGCGCGATTGTAGCGAAAGTGTTAGTTGATCTCAAACGGACTGCTAATCCAGAAACAGAAATGATACTCGGCATTATTATGTTTGAAGATGTATTTTTAGCAGTGTATCTGTCTGTACTCTCCGGTCTATTGTTAAGTGGAGCAACTTCTATTGGTGGTATTCTTCTATCTGCTGCTCTAGCACTTGGATATATGTTACTTATTCTAGTCGTCGGACGCAAAGCTGTACCGTTATTGAATAAGCTACTCAATATCCCGTCGAATGAAATTTTTATGTGTACTGTATTTGCTGCATTATTTTTAATTGCTGGATTTTCCGAGACGATTCATGTCGCAGAAGCAATCGGTGCTTTGTTAGTAGGGCTTGTTCTTGCCGAAACTTCGCATATGCATCGGATCGAAAAAATTATTTTACCTTTCCGTGATTTCTTTGGCGCATTGTTCTTCTTTAGCTTTGGATTAACAATTGATCCATTGTCATTAGGTGGAAATGCTGTCTGGTTAGCGATCGGCGCTGTGATTTTGACGATGATTGGTAACTACTCGGCAGGAATGTTAGCAGGCAAAACAGCTAACTTGTCACCTAAATCTTCATCCAATGTAGGGCTAACGATTATGTCACGTGGTGAATTTTCGATTATTGTAGCGAATCTGGGTGCTGCTGGTGGACTGGCTGCGATTTTACAACCGTTTGCTGCAATCTATGTATTAATTTTAGCAATTTTGGGTCCTTTGATGACTAAAGAATCGAAATGGATTCACAATGGAATAGCTCGTATTTTCAGACTCAAAAAATAAGCAAATTATTTTCCTATAACACGTCGAGCGAACAGATGTGAGCGTTATTCAGCAACCATATATTGAGTATGGTATATGACTCGTATTATAAGAAAATGACTTGCTTGGGATGGTCATCATGACCTTGATATCTCGAACAGAAAATACAACGCTATTTCTAAAAAGAAACAAGGCATAACATTCAATAAAAAAGACTACCTTTGTACAATTACTTTGTACGCTAAAGGTAGTCTTTTTATTTTAAAGTAGTGAAGATGAATATATTAATCTATCAATCTGGATTTTTGGCTGGCAAAGATGGATCGTCTTTATCATTCGATAATCCGGTTACATGTAACAAACGGAAAAACAAACTCAGTACAATACCTACAATCGTAGCAAGTGCCATACCTTTTAACTCTACAGAGCCAAATTTTAAAGTCGCCCCACTTAGACCTGTGATCAGTACCATAGTAGTAAGTAGCATGTTTTGCGCTTTGGAATAATCGACTTTTTGCTCGACTAGAATACGTAGACCAGACGCAGCAATAACTCCAAATAGCAGTAGAGAAACACCGCCCATAACCGGTTGAGGAATAGCAGAGATTGCTCCTGTAAATGTGCCTGAGAATGATAATACGATAGCAAATAACGCTGCACCTGCAATCACATAAATAGAGTACACTTTCGTCAACGCCATAACACCGATATTTTCACCATAAGTAGTATTCGGTGTAGAACCGACAAACCCGGATAAGATCGTAGAAATACCATTACCTAATAAGGAACGATGTAGCCCTGGATCTTTGGATAAATTTTTGCCAACGATATTACTGGTGACTAGCAAGTGACCTACATGTTCTACAATAACAACTAATGCCACTGGAATAATAGTCAAAATAACAGACCAGTTAAATGAAGGTGTCACAACCTGTGGTAATTGGATAAAGCTTGCTTCATGAATTTTGGTGGTATCGACTAATCCCATCGGAAAAGCGAGTCCATAACCAACAGAAATACCAATTAGAATATGTATGATTTTGGGAAATCCACGAAACGTTACTGCACCTAGAAGGGTAACTCCCAGTGTAATCAGCGATAACGTAATGACTTTCATATCAGGAGCCCATGTACTAGCATCTGTACCTGAAGGAGCTATAAATCCAGCCATTTGTGCAGCAACTGGAATCAGTTCAAGTCCGATTAGAGCCACAATAGCGCCCATCGCTGCTGGTGGGAATACAATATCTAACCAGCGTGTACCTGCATATTTTACAATAAGAGCGACCAGTGCAAAGATAACTCCTGTTATAATAAAAGCACCTAAAGCTAGAGAATATCCATTCTCATCAAATCCGTATTT
Source organism: Paenibacillus sp. PsM32 (assembly GCF_030433815.1). NCBI lineage: Bacteria > Bacillati > Bacillota > Bacilli > Caryophanales > Paenibacillaceae > Paenibacillus > Paenibacillus sp. PsM32. Next base: position 16,848 of record NZ_JARUWY010000005.1, read on the forward strand.
GGTCAAAACAAGGGTAACTGGAGCGATAAAAGCAAAACTAGAACCGAGATAAGCCGGAATTTTGCCCCGACAGATCCAAATGTAAAGCAGGGTTCCTATACCATTCATCAATAAAATCATACCTGGATCAACATGGAATAGATTAGGAACAAGAACAGTACTTCCGAACATAGCAAAAAGATGCTGTAAGCTTAACAGCAATCCCTGAAATAAAGGCAGTTTCTCATTCACTTGAATTTCACGCTGCACGCTATTCACTCCTCTGTATCAAATGGCACTACTTCAATCATGAAACAACTGTCTGACTCACAACCAGAACGCATATCTTTAATAGCTTAATGAGTTTGGATGTTTTTTTCAATAACGTTTTTCAGAAAAGCTTGATAATCTTCATAAACCATTCATCCAGAATGGTTGACGCGGATACGTGCAAGAGGCATAATTATAGGAAATCCCCTTTTCGGAACCTGATGCCACACAGATATGGGCAGGTTCCATTTTGATATGTATTTTTGACAACTACTGAAAATTTTAAAAAAGATGTGAAAACAGGTGACATTCTTTGTTTTTTTAAAGGAACTCACAATGTTTATTTATAAATAGAAAGGATACGACAACGATTCTATGGGCATAGAGCGATTACTTGAAAAGGCGTCCGCCTACATTAAAGAAAAGGATCTTCACCGCATACGGGAAGCCTATGAGTTTGCTGATCAAGCCCATCACGGCCAGGTGCGGAAGTCAGGAGAACCTTATATTTTGCATCCTTTGGCGGTTGCAGATATTGTTGTTGGCATGGAAATGGATACGATCTCCATTATCGCCGCACTTCTGCATGATGTTGTTGAAGATACCACCGTATCCCTTGATGAAATTCGTACCCGGTTTGGCGATAATTGTGCCATGCTGGTTGATGGTCTAACCAAGCTAGAACGAATTAAATTCCGCTCCAAAGAAGAACAGCAAAATGAGAATTACCGTAAAATGTTTATCGCAATGGCGCAAGATATCCGCGTAATTGTAATCAAGCTAGCTGACCGTCTGCATAATATGCGTACGCTCAAATACCAATCCGAAGAAAGCCAACGCCGGATTGCGTACGAAACGCTTGAAATTTTCTGTCCTGTTGCTCATCGTCTGGGTATTTCGGCGATTAAATGGGAAATGGAAGATATTGCACTTCGTTACTTGAATCCACAACAATACTATCGTATTGCTAATTTGATGCACAAAAAACGTGCTGAACGTGAACAATATATCGATAATGTTATCGGTCGTATTAATGAAAAGCTATCAGAGATGGGTGTAGAAGCTGACCTTTCCGGTAGACCGAAACATATCTATAGTGTGTATCAAAAAATGACGATCAAAAATAAACAGTTTAATGAAATCTATGATCTGCTGGCGATCCGTATTATCGTAGATAATATTAAAGATTGTTATGCAACACTTGGTATTATTCATACCTTATGGAAGCCGATGCCAGGTCGATTTAAAGACTATATCGCGATGCCTAAAACAAATATGTATCAGTCTTTGCATACTACGGTTGTAGGGCCAAATGGTGAACCTACAGAAGTACAGATTCGTACATGGGATATGCACCGCACCGCTGAATTTGGTATTGCGGCTCACTGGGCATACAAAGAAGGCACAACAGGTACGATCGAAAATAAAGTTCCTTTTTTCAAAGAAATTCTCGAATTACAGCATGAAGCGAAAGATGCTTCTGAATTTGTAGAATCCCTTAAAATGGACTTTTTCTCTGATCTAGTGTTTGTATTTACACCAAAAGGCGAGGTCATTGAATTACCAATCGGTTCAGTACCGCTAGATTTTGCTTACCGTATTCATACCGAAGTGGGGAATCGAACGATTGGTGCTAAAGTCAACGGTCGTATTGTACCGCTCGATCACCGTTTGAAAACAGGCGATATTATTGAAATTTTGACTTCTAAACATTCATATGGTCCAAGTCAGGATTGGCTCAAAATTGCACAGTCTTCTCATGCACGTAGCAAAATTAAGCAATGGTTCAAAAAAGAAAAACGTGAAGAGAATGTAGAAAAAGGTCGCGATGCATTAGAACGTGAAATCAAACGCCTGAATCTGGAGCCTTCTGTCTGGTTAACCGATGATAAATTAGTCGAAGTCGGTAAAAAGTTTGCTTTTCATGATAGCGAAGATATGTTATCTGCTATAGGATTTGGCGGCATTACAGCAGCTCAAGTCTGTACACGTTTAACTGAAAAATTGCGTAAAGAACAAGAAGAATCTGCAATTATTGAATTGAGTGAACAGGTTAAAGAAGTCAAAACAGCACCGGAAGAAAAACGTCCACGTCCAACCAATGGCGTGAGCGTTAAAGGTATTGATAATCTATTAGTTCGTTTTGCTCGATGTTGTAATCCAGTTCCAGGTGATGATATTGTCGGTTATGTTACACGCGGACGGGGTGTCTCGATTCACCGTAGCGATTGTACGAATGTGCCTGATGTCAGTGATAACAGTGAAGCAGCACGTATTATCGAAGTCGGCTGGGAAAATGCAGTCGAATCGAACTACAGTGTTGATATTGAAATTACCGGTCATGATCGCCGTGGATTGCTAAATGAAGTGTTGCAGACAGTAGCTGAAAATAAAACCAATATTTCAGCTGTGTCTGGACGTTCAGACAAAAATAAAATGGCAATGATTCATATGACGATTCTGATTCGCAATACCGATCATTTGCAATCGGTTGTTGATAAAATCAAACGAATCCAAGATGTATATACCGTTCATCGGATTATGCAGTAAAACCAACACATGATGATACAAATTGAAAAGAAGCTAATCTCCTTTACTGGAATGTTTAGCTTCTTTTCTACATAGAAAGGCAGGATTTGAATTTATGAGAGTAGTGGTTCAACGTTGCAAACATGCTTCTGTCACTGTAAATGAAGAAATTGTTGGGCAGATTGGTAAAGGATTAATGGTATTGGTCGGTGTTACTCATACGGATACGATCGAAGATGCGAAGTATCTTGCAGGCAAAGTAGCAGGCATTCGTATTTTTGAAGATGAGCAAGGTAAAATGAATCTAGGTCTACAGGATATCGGTGGTGAAGTATTATCGGTATCCCAGTTTACGTTATATGGAGATTGCCGCAAAGGAAAGCGCCCGGGGTTCAGTGATGCTGCACGTCCTGAAGTCGCTACGCCTATCTATGAAGCGTTTAACGAGGCTTTACGCAGTCTAGGCGTAGGTGTAGAAACAGGAATATTTGGCGCAGATATGGATGTATCTCTGACCAATTGGGGACCGGTAACATTGATTATTGATAGCCCTGGTGCTAAAAATTAATACGTTGACATGTAGATGATCGTGATCAAAAATATAATATTAACAAGATCAAAAGGGCAATCTTTGAGACAAAAGATTGTCCTTTTTGTTATTTATTTATCAATTCAAGAGCTGATTGTGGTAGAAGAACAGGAGAACAGGGTAATAAGAAAGCGAGAACAATTACAGTACTATACTGTATTGATTAACTAGATAGCAACACGAAAGGAGAACAATTCCCATGAGTAAAGTAGCGTTCTTATTAGCAGACCAATTTGAAGATTCCGAAATGCAGGTACCTTATGACGAGCTAAAAAAAGCAGGTCATGATGCAGATATCATCGGTCTCCAAAAAGGAGAAACGGTGAAAGGTAAAAACGGTAAAGAGGAATACACGATCGAAAAAGCAATCAGTGAAGTTAATGCTGCGGATTATGATGCAGTTGTAATCCCTGGTGGTTCTTCACCGGAAGGCTTGCGTTTGGATCAAGACATTTTGAAATTTGTTACTGAAGTAAATACAGCGAAAAAACCAATCGCAGCGATTTGCCACGGTCCACAAATTCTGGCAAGTGCTAATTTGCTTAAAGGACGTACGATCACTTCATTCCCTCCGTTAAAAGACGATATGGTCAATGCAGGAGCAACGTTTGAAGATGGTGAAGCGATTGTAGATGGTAATTTTATCACTTCTCGTACGCCAAAAGACGAGCCTGCGTTTGTACGTGAAATATTAAAAGCATTGTAAGTGTAACGCACCACGAAAAGATTTCTTTTTCTTAAATAGTATGTCTGTAATACGTATTTAAAATACAGCAAGGAGGTAATGACAATGACTAAACATATTCAAGCTTATTTTCAAACAGAAGATCAAGCAGAGGGTGCTAGAACAGCTCTGCAAACGTTCAATGTAAAACAACTTGAGGTGGGACGATTGCCACACCAAATTAGTCAAAGTGGTAAAGTATTAGTACCACTCGTTCCGATTGCTACAAATACAGGCGGTGCTGTAGGTACAGCAGGAGCTCCATCTGGAGCAGGTCCAGGCGGTATTGTTGCTCCAACGGCTATCATTGAAAATCGTGAAGATCGTCTTGAGGGTGAAGATTCTCCTCGTAGCGACAGTGACAATGATGCAGCATACAGTGCAAGCAATGCGACAGAAAAAGACTATGATGATCTTAAATATGTATTATCTGCTTCTGTGATGGAAGCCGATGTAGAGCACGTGGTACAAGCATTACGTACAAATAATGCATTTGTAGAAGTGTTAGATTAATTGTTATTTTAGTAACAAATAGATGAAATAATCGGTGTTACAGGTGGAGTTTCTCCATTTGTAACACCTTTTTTATTGATTTTTATGATAAAAGTTTACCTATTGTAATGAAACTGTAATATAGGAAACATCTTCTCTTAACAATCACCATCTATAATGTACCTATGACCCCCTTTTTAACATACTATGTTGGCCTACAGCCCGTTGCTGTAGGTTATTTTTTTGTCTATAGCGATATACTGTACTTGCACAGTATATTTTTATTAAGTGAAAGTGTTGACTTTAGTGCAGTGGTTCATTACAATCGTTAAATATAACATGATTCTGACTATGAGCTTTGCAAATGTCATAGTAGATGAAAGTTGGAACGATTGAATATAAGATTATGTTGATTAAAGTAATCTTTAAATATACGAATTTGTAGACGGGAAAAGTAGCTTAGACCGATACAGTATCGATGATCGATAAAGAGAGGAATTCCGTGGCTGGAAGAATTCCCTGTATTCCTTTGTGAAAAGACCTCCCCGAGAACATGATGTGAAAGATAGAAAAGTGAGATAGGAGCTGTAAATTCATATTTGCAGTATAACTAATCCTTTTGGAATCCAAGTAACCTCATGCGTAGTCAGCGGGCGTTAACCGCTAATGAAGCGAGTGCAATGGTTGTACTCTAGATCAGACAGTTATCGTTTGAGATAGAAGATTGTATTCGAAATGTGGGTGGTACCACGGGTGAATGGAATAATCCAATCCCTCGTCCCTGTTTATAATAAACAGAGGCGTGGGATTTTTTTGTGTCATTTATGAACAGGATAAGGAATCACTTGAATCAAGGAGGAATCAGTCATGGCTTTTCAAAAACCAACAGGTACGCAAGATTTTTTACCAGGTAAAGTAGAAAAATGGCAGTATATCGAACAACAAGCACGCGATCTATGTAGACGATATAACTATCGTGAGATCCGTACTCCATTATTCGAATCTACAGAATTGTTCCAACGTGGTGTAGGGGAAACAACCGATGTGGTACAAAAAGAAATGTATACGTTTGAAGATAAAGGTGGCAGAAGTATGACGCTACGTCCTGAAGGGACAGCTGGCGTTGTACGTGCTTATGCTGAAAATAAATTGTATGGCGAGCCTGATGTCAGCAAATTATATTATATGGGCCCTATGTTCCGTTATGAGCGTCCACAAGCAGGGCGTTATCGTCAATTTCACCAGTTCGGTATCGAAGCTTTTGGTTCTGTTGATCCAGCGATTGATGCAGAAGTGATTGCTTTGGGATTAGAATTTTTTAGAGAATTAGGATTAAAAGGGGTTACGGTTGAAGTGAATTCTGTAGGTACAGCAGAGACACGTGCCAACTATAACGAGACATTACTTGGATTCTTGCGCCCGATGCGCGACACATTGTGTAAAGATTGTCAGACTCGGATGGAACGTAACCCGATGCGTGTATTAGATTGCAAAATCGATCATGACAAATTTGTAGATGCACCTTCGATTTTAGATAGTCTGGATGAAGAAAGTACTGTTTATTTTGCTAAAGTCAAAGAGTATTTGGAAATTATGGATGTAGAGTATACGATCAACCCTCGTCTTGTACGTGGCTTAGATTACTACGCACACACTGCTTTTGAATACAAAGCGCAAGGAATCGGTGCTATTGATACGGTTGGTGGCGGTGGACGTTATACCAAATTAGTATCAGAAGTCGGCGGACCGGATCAACCGGGTATCGGCTTTGGTATCGGAATGGAACGTCTGCAATTGTTACTGGAAGATCAAGAAGTAGAAGTTCCAGGTGTTCAACCACTTGATGTATATTTGCTTGCCTTAGGGGAAGCGGCAGAAGTTGAAGTGGTCAAACAATTATTCAAATTACGTAAACTAGGTTTCTCCGCAGAACGCGATTATCTAGGACGTAAAATGAAAGCTCAAATGAAATCAGCCGATCGCTTCAAAGCCCGCTATACAGCGATCTTGGGTGATGATGAATTGTTACGTGGTGAAATTGCATTGAAACGTATGGATACTGGTGAACAGCAAACTGTCAAAATGGACGAGTTAGCAGATCACTTGAAATAAATAGCTATATCTGACTAAGCAACACTGTATCGCTGCAATAGCGAAAAACGATCAACTCAATTTAAAGGAGAATGAATAACTTATGTTAAGGACTCATAACTGTGGACAATTAACAACTGCCAACATTGGCGAAACGATTACGTTGAACGGCTGGGTACAAACTCGTCGTGACTTAGGTGGCGTACTATTTATCGATCTACGTGACCGTACAGGGATTGTACAAGTTGTATTCAACCCTGCATACTCTGGCGATGCTTTACAAATCGCAGATCGTGTTCGTAGCGAATATGTATTAGCGGTTAAAGGTGAAGTGGTACTACGTGATGATGAGACAATTAACAAAAACTTGCCTACAGGTGAAATTGAAGTACGTATTACCGAAATCGAAGTATTGAATGCAGCCAAAACGCCTCCATTCTTTATCGAAGATGGTATTGAAGTGGACGAATCAGTTCGTTTGAAATATCGTTACTTGGACTTGCGTCGCCCTGAAATGCAAAAAACATTGATGTTGCGTTCCAAAGCAGCTAAAGTTTTCCGTGACTTCTTGGATGGCGAAGGGTTTATTGATGTAGAAACACCAATTTTGACGAAGAGTTCACCAGAAGGTGCACGTGATTATCTTGTACCAAGTCGTGTTCATGCAGGCGAATTTTTCGCATTGCCACAATCACCACAGATTTTCAAACAATTATTGATGGTGAGTGGACTTGAACGTTACTACCAGATCGCGCGTTGTTTCCGTGATGAAGATTTGCGTTCAGACCGTCAGCCTGAATTTACACAGGTTGATATCGAGACTTCGTTCTTAACTCAAGACAACTTGCTTGATATGATGGAACAATTAATGGTGAAATTATTTAAAGAAACCGTGAATGTAGATATTCCTACACCATTCCAACGCATTACACATGCAGATGCAATGGACAAATACGGTTCAGATAAACCAGATCTTCGCTTTGGCTTAGAATTGGTCAATGTAAGTGATATTGTAGCAGCTAGTGGTGTTAAAGTATTTGCTTCTGTGATTGAAAAAGGTGGAGAAGTGAAATGCTTAAACGCTAAAGGCTGTGGGACATGGACTCGTAAAGAAATCGATAGCTTAGAGCCGTATGCAGCACGTTATGGCGCTAAAGGTCTAGCTTGGATTCAAGTCAAAGAAGGCGAGCTTAAAGGACCTATCGTTAAGTTCTTCAATGAGCAAGAATTAGAGCAAATCAAAACAGCTGTAGGCGCAGAAGATGGCGACTTATTGTTATTCTCAGCTGACACCAAAAAAGTAGTTGCAGATGTATTGGGCGCTTTACGTCTGAAAATTGGACGCGATCTAGGTCTAATCGATGATAAAGCATTCAAATTTGTATGGGTTGTAGACTTCCCATTACTTGGTTACGATGAAGATGCAAAACGTTATGTAGCAGAACACCATCCGTTCACACGCCCTCGTGAAGAAGATGTACATTTATTCGATACCGATCCAGGTCAAATTCGTGCTCAAGCTTACGATATCGTATTGAATGGTTACGAAGTAGGCGGCGGTTCGATGCGTATCTACAAACGTGATGTACAAGAAAAAATGTTCGCAGCGTTGGGTCTTCCAGAAGAAGAATCTCGTGATAAATTCGGTTACTTGATGGATGCATTTGAATACGGAACACCTCCACACGGCGGTATTGCTTTCGGATTTGACCGTCTAGTGATGTTGCTTGCAGGACGTACAAACTTGCGTGAAACGATCGCATTCCCGAAAACAGCCAATGCAACTGACTTATTGATGGATGCACCGTCTCAAGTTGACGTTTCTCAATTACAACAATTGCATATCAAGCTTGCTAAAAAACCAGGCGACGATAAAAAACAAGAAAACAACTAAACTCGTTTGTAACAAATGATGATTATAGTTGCAGTTTCTCATTTATAAAGAAAGGAGTGAACATCGATGTTAAATCAATTCTCACGTACAGAACTTGCTTTCGGTTCAGAAGGTATGGAAGTGATGAAAAACAGTACCGTTGCCGTTCTTGGGATCGGTGGAGTCGGTTCAATCGCTGTCGAAGCTCTAGCACGTACAGGGGTTGGACGCATTATTTTGATCGATAAAGATACAGTCGATATCACTAATATCAATCGTCAAATTCATGCGCTAACGACTACTGTTGGACAAAAGAAAGCTGATCTTATGGTTGATCGTGTGAAATTGATCAATCCAGAATGTGAAGCAATAGCACTTAACATGTTTTATACCGAAGAAACGTATGAAGAATTATTTAAATATGATCTTGATTATGTGATTGATGCGTCTGATACCATCATTTACAAAATCCATTTGATTAAACAATGCTTGGAACGCAATATTCCGGTGATTTCGAGCATGGGTGCTGCTAATAAGATGGACCCTAGTCAATTTCAGGTCGCAGATATTTCACAAACTAAAATGGACCCGATTGCACGCATTGTCCGTACCAAATTGCGTCAAGAAGGAATCAAAAAAGGCGTGAAAGTAGTCTTTTCTACCGAAAAACCGATGAAACCACGTCAAGATATTACCGATAAAATTGTACCTGAAAATGCACCGGAGATTCGCAAAGCCAAACAACCACCAGCAAGTAACGCTTTCGTTCCTCCTGTAGCAGGACTAATTATGGTCAGTGTCACTGTTCGTGAACTGCTCGAAAAAAACGGTATCGAACTTTAATACGAATTTCTAAATGGCTTTTCCCAATAAAGAGCATGTTATCTTTTAAAAGATACATGCTCTTTTCTTGTAGTTCTTTTTAAGAATGATCGGCATTAGCCATTGGTAACTGATATAAAAAAGTAAGATTTTAAATTCTTGCATCTGAAAGAAAGAGAGTGAGTGAGGAAAATAACATGCAAAGAGTAGATGTAGTCTATGCTCTTATTTATGATAAAGATCAAGAGCAACTATTGATGGTAAATAATAAAGGATCGGATTGGTGACTTCCTGGCGGTGCTGTAGAAATCGGTGAAACATTAGAACAAGCTGTTGTCCGAGAAGTGCAAGAGGAGACAGGACTAACGATTATAGTTGAACATGTGTTAGCAATAAATGAAGCTTTCTTTCAGGAAAAAGACCAGCACGCTTTATTTATAACCTTTAAAGCAAATATTTTATACGGAGCATGTGAAATTAAACATCCAGAAGAAATATCAGAACTGAAATGGGTCGATTTGCAAACAGCCAATACACTCATGCCTTATCATTCAAATGGAATCAAAAAACTACTTCAGTCATACTGTACATATACATTTCAGTCTTAATTGTCTAAAGTATTTGTTCAATCATAAGTATTAAAACTGTTTATTTAATAATCCTTTATTGAAGCAATCTAACTCTTTTTTTAAAGAATCCAAGTACCAACATAGCGTAAGAAATGGCATTGTTCTGAAAGTCGCCTTTGAAGTGGAATCCCGACTGCTATGCAGTCTAATCAAGGGATTTCATTTCACCAGCGACGGCAAGAACAAAGCCTTTTCTGAAGCGGATGATGCCCAATACTCCCCATACTCAACCACTATATTTCAATGATGTCCTTCAAAAAAGAACTAGTTTTTTCAAAATGCTTGTGGTATATTAAAAATCCTTTGTTAATGGCAAAACTATAAACATAAGCGCAGACTGACCTGAAAATAGTACACATGACATCATATTCGCTTTGCAAAAAGTGATCATGAGAAGTGTACCTTTTACTGTTACGTCTGCGTTTTGTTTTTTTGCGTGTTTAACAAAGAGATCATAAGTAGATTTCTTAGGAGGTAACTGAAATTGGAGGACAACTTTCAAAGTGCCTATCAAGAAGAGCAAGACAAGTTGCAACAAACAGTTGTTGAGATTGATGAACAACTAGAGCGTTTAAGCCAGATTCCTGTCTATACGGGGCATGATTTTACCGAACAGATTTTGGAATCCGGTCGTGAACAGCAACGTCAATCTCTTTCGAAAAGCGCACAAGCACCATATTTTGGTCGTCTGGATTTTGCAGAAGGAGAAGAAGGAACACGCCAACCTCTGTATATTGGTAAGATCGGTGTTGGCAAGTCTGAGGTAGAGGATCAGCCGTTAGTAATTGATTGGCGAGCACCTGTAGCAAGTTTGTTTTACTCATTTACAGGCGGAGAAGAAGCAGCAGTGTATGAAGCACCAGAAGGATTGATTCAAGGATTGGTCTATCTTAAGCGTAATATTGTTATTCATCAACGCATGTTAGAACGTCTAGCAGATACGTATGATCGTGAAAGTACAGAACCCGCAGTCACCGATGAATTTCTAGTGTACCGTCTGGGCGAAAACAAAGATAACAAACTACGCGATATTGTATCTACGATTCAAGCCGAGCAAGATCGGATTATCCGTGCTGCTAAAAATACAGCACTGGTGATTCAAGGCGTCGCAGGTAGTGGAAAAACAACGGTTGCTTTGCACCGATTAGCTTTTTTACTGTATCAATATCAAGAGCAAGTATCCGCCGATAAAATGATTATTTTTGCACCCAACCATATGTTTTTAGATTATATTTCGGAAGTGTTACCAGAACTGGGTGTAGGCGATATTCAGCAGAGTACATTTAGTGATTGGGCACAACAGATTCTGGAAAGTGATATTCGTCTGGTACCTCAATCAGAGACGTATGAATACTGGTTTGAAAATACAGATCGTCCGGCTGTTACAGATCACACTCCTTCACGTTACAAAGGATCACTTGCTTTTATGCAGTTGATTCGTGAGTATGTGAACGTATTGGAACAGACGGCTGTACCTGAGCTTGATTTCAATCCGTGGGATGATGCTGTTTTGTCACAGCAAGAGATACTGGAATGGTTCAATAACGAATACAAACATTATCCATTAGCGAAGCGCAAAGAACGGGTAATGGCACGTGTTCATCGCTGGATAGAAATGCAGCTTAAAGTAGCACCTTCAGAAGCAATTCGCAAAGAACGCAAGAAAAAAGCAGCTCAACGAGAAAAAGCATACTTAAATAAATGGCCTAAATACGAGCCATTATCATTATATAAACAGTTATTTAAAGCGATCAAAAGTGGTAATCATGCTGAAGCACTTCAACCGATCTGGGAACAAATCCCGGCAGACGTGCTAAAACAGGTATCTACTGAATTAAAAAAAGATCGTATTCGTGAAGATGATCTGCCTGCTCTAGTCTATATCCATACGTTACTTCATGAGATGGAAGCAGAACACCGATTTGACCATGTGGTTATGGATGAAGCACAAGATTTTTCTCCTTTTCATGTCGCTTTGCTTGATCTTTATGTACGTGGTAGTTCATTTACGATATTAGGTGATCTATCGCAAGGGATTCATGCTTATCGCGGAGTACATCAATGGGAAGAGATCAGTGATTTATTTATTCCAGAACAGACTGATTATTTCCCGCTGACTCGAAGTTATCGTTCGACGATGGAAATTATCGAATTTGCAAATATCATTTTGGAAAAAGGTGTACAAAATGGAATTACAGCTGTGCCTGTATTCCGTAGTGGCGATCCTGTGCGGATGATTCCTTGTTCAACAGATACACGTCTGGAGACAATCCGCACGAACTGGCAACAATTGCAGACTAAAGATTACCGGACTACAGCCATTTTGACACGAACATTACATGAAGCTATTGAATTACATCAACAACTAACCGAGCAAGGGATAGAGATTCATTTAATTGATGGAGGTAAAGCCGCTTATCAAGGTGGGCATTCGATTTTACCTGTATATTTATCCAAAGGGTTAGAATTTGATGCTGTTATTGTCAGTGATGTGGATACCGACCATTATCGTAATGATGCATGGGATGCCAAGTTATTATATGTTGGTTGTACGCGTGCATTGCATGAATTATGGATTATGCACGGACAGCAGATCCCTGAGTATATTACGAGCGATACAGAATAAAAAGAATACAGAAAAAGAGAGTTCTCTGTACAGTTGATCTGTAGAAGAACTCTCTTTTCTGCTTTTTGTGCAAAATAATGTTAAAATAAAGAGACGGGTTTTAGTATGATTTAAGATTTGATAACTAAAATCGATGTATCTTCAAGTGCTTTAAGTGAATGGTATTCATCCGGTTCCATCACTAACACTTCATTAGGAGATAGTGTGATTTCTTGATCGGATACGGTAAATACAACCTTTCCACTTTTGACAATAATGAATACTTGTTTAGGGCTTTTATGAGTAGGAATTTCTTGCGCTGCACTTAATTGCAGATGAACGATTTGACGGGCTTCGGTATTGTAGATCGAAGTTATTTTTTTGTCTTGTTGAGGTATGACTGTATCTAATGAAATAGTTTGCATAATATAGGTCTCCTTTGGGTTAATAAAATAAAGCAATAATATGATCGATGTGGATCTGCTTTTAATATATACCGGAATGATCATGATATAGGTGATTACAGTCACTATAAATGTGACAGTACAAATGATGGATTATAGATAGGATGTGAACGTATGGACTTATTTTCTTATGATGGTGGTCAGGATGCTGGATCGAATAGTATGGGTGTACTTGCTGACCGGATGCGTCCACAGTCACTCGATGAATATATAGGGCAAGAACAGATTGTAGGTCAAGGTAAATTGTTACGTCGTGCGATTGAAGCCGATCAAGTATCGTCTATTTTGCTATATGGGCCACCGGGTTGTGGTAAGACCACATTAGCTCATATTATTTCCAAGCATACGCAAGCTGAATTTGTACGATTGAATGCAGTTGAAGCGACGGTTAAAGAAGTTCGTGAAGTGATCGAGCGTGCACAGACCAATAAGTCGCTATATGGAACGAAAACGATTCTTTTTTTAGATGAGGTACATCGTTTTAATAGTTCTCGTCAGGATGCTCTATTACCAGCAGTAGAAAAAGGAACGATTATTTTTATTGGAGCAACTACCGAGAATCCTTTTCACTATGTGAATGGCGCATTAATGAGCCGATCGACTTTGTTTCAATTAGAACCACTGAATCAAGAGCATTCCATGATTGCGATGAAACGTGCATTAAGCGATGCTGAACGTGGACTTGGATTTATGCAATTACAGGTGGATGAAGAAGCACTACAACATATTGCTTCGATGGCAAATGGAGATATTCGGCGTGCTCTTAATGCATTAGAGCTTGCCGCTGTGACTACTCCTCCAGACGCAGAAGGCAATATTCATGTGACTTTGGAGGTGGCAGAAGAATCGATTCGTCGTCCGATTGTCCGAGCAGATGAATCGACTCAATATGATGTGTTGTCTGCTTTTCACAAAAGTATACGGGGTTCCAGTGATGCCGCTTTATTCTGGTTCTTGTATGCAGTTGAAAAGTTAGGGATGGACCCGATGACATTTCTACGACGCTTAATTGCCGCTAGTAGTGAAGATATCGGTCTGGCTAATCCACAAGCGATGATTCAGTCGTTAGGGGCGCTGGATGCTTATCGTACGAACGGTTGGCCTGAAGCGAAGCTAAATATTGCACAAGCGATTTTGTTTGCTGTAGAAAGTCCGAAGTCTAATGCAGTCTATACAGCGATCTCCAGCGCGATGTCAGCGATAGATGAGATCAAGTCTGCTGAAGTTCCACTGCATTTACGAGATACTCATTACAAAGGGGCTGCTCAGTTAGGGCATGAAGGATACAAGTATCCTCATAACTTCCCGAATCATTTTGTTAAACAAGAATATCTGCCAAAAGGGCTGTCTCGTAAAGTATTTTATCAAGCGACAGAGCAAGGTAATGAATCGAAAATCAAGCTGAATCAAGAGCGCCGTAGAGGGTTGTAATATGCCAATCTTTACAAACCAATAGGCATACGTTATATTGAAATCAATTAAATCGGCGATGGAGTTCGCCATTGACTGCTGGTTTCAGCTAATGACTCCTACTTGTGCAATCACAGGATTACTGTGTGTTGTTCGAGTAGGAGTTATTTTTATGGACAGGGAAGGGGATTATGAATATGTATTATGTCTGGGTAGCTCTATTTGGCGTGTTAGGAGCATTATGTCGTTATCTAACAGGAGTGTGGATTGTCAGCTCTGGCTTTCCGCTAGCGACATTGATTATTAATATTGTTGGATGTTTTCTATTAGCTATCGTGATGAAGTACTTAGCGGAACTTCCTTATATCTCCAAAACGATTATTACAGCGCTTGGTACAGGATTTGTAGGTTCATTTACTACCTTTTCAACATTCAGTCTGGAAAGTATCCAACTGATCGAAAAACACTGGTATGGCACAGCAGTACTTTATATTGGCGCTAGTCTTATAGGTGGATTGTTATCTTCACGCTTCGGATTCTATGTTAGTGAACAGTGGCTGAACAAAAGGAGGAACCGTCATGCTCATTAATATGCTGTTGGTATCGGTAGGAGCTGTATTTGGCGTTCTGGCTCGCTTATTGTTATCCAATTGGATGAAAACGAAGTGGCCGATGCAATTTCCTTTAGCGACATTATGTATTAATGTTAGCGGTTCTTTTTTGCTAGGATTATTATTCGCTTCAGGGTTGAATAGTCACTTTCAATTGTTAATTGGAACTGGTTTTATGGGTAGTTATACTACTTTCTCAACATTCAAATTAGAAAATATTGAATTACATCTCAAGCGAAAGTATCGTCTGTTTTGGAGTTATATCGGTGCTTCATATATATTAGGTATCGGCTGTGCATGGCTTGGATTATGGGTTGGAAATACGTATTTCTAATCATCTCGAAAATCTAAAATACCCAATCAAAAAAGAGTTACCGATGACAATCATCAGTAACTCTTTTTTGTAATACTTATTTATGATCATATCTATCGAGTACTGTACTCTTGAACCTGTACTATTACATAAAATACTACTAGTAGTTTGAGCCGATACTATAATGAGCGATTATACTACTGCTTCGTAAGCTACTTTTTCCACGACATCAATCGTACCGCCACCAAGACAAAGTTCACCATCATAAAAAACAACAGCTTGTCCTGGAGTGATAGCTTTTTGTGGCTCATCGAACTGTACATGGACATTACCGTCTGCTTGCCATGTTAATGTAACTCCTTGATCCGGTTGGCGATAACGGAATTTGGCTACACAATGCAGTGTAGTACCCGGTGCATGCTCTGAACCATCAATCCAGTTCATTACAGATGCGACAAGACCAGTAGAGTATAGACTTGGATGTTGATCACCTTGTACAACATACAGAATATTTTGTTCCAAATCTTTGTCAGCAACAAACCATGGATTACCATTTCCTGAACCGCCAATACCCAATCCTTGACGTTGTCCAAGCGTGTAATACATCAATCCATCATGATCACCTTTTACTTCACCTGTTGCAATATCAACCATTTTGCCAGATTTGGCAGGCAAATATCCACTTAAAAATTCGCGGAAATTACGTTCACCGATAAAGCATACGCCTGTGCTATCTTTTTTCTTCGCTGTATATAGACCCGCTTCTTCTGCAATACGGCGAACTTCTGGTTTTGGTAAATGACCGATCGGGAACATCGTTTTGGATAATTGCTTTTGATTCAATGCATTTAAGAAATACGTTTGATCTTTGCCATTATCGATACCACGTAGTAATTGGAACACGCCGTCTTTTTCAACGACACGTGCATAATGACCTGTAGCTACATAATCAGCACCTAGATCCATCGCTTTATTTAAAAATTCACCAAACTTGATCTCACGGTTACACATCACGTCTGGATTCGGTGTACGTCCACGTTTGTATTCATCTAAGAAATACGTGAACACTTTATCAAAATATTCTTTTTCAAAATTGACGGTATAGTAAGGAATCCCGATCTGTTCACAGACCCGGCGTACATCTTCTGAATCTTCTTCTGCTGTGCAATGACCGAACTCATCGGTATCATCCCAGTTTTTCATAAAAATTCCGATTACATCATAACCTTGTTGCTTGAGTAGCAACGCCGTTACTGAGGAATCGACTCCGCCGGACATACCGACAACGACACGAGTGTCTGCTTTTGCTTTTTCCATTTGTACTCACCACTTTATATAAGATGAGATGATTCTATTATTTGCGAAATGATTAATAGGAAGTGCACAATAATAAGAATTCATCTGTAAAAGGTATATCTAACCGACAGCAATAATTCATTGTACCATTTTCTTGTAACATAACGTTGTAAAAGGCACGAATAATTTCCCATAAAGCCTGTATATATGTTACGATAGGTAACAAGAATGATCGGAATACAGTGAATTATCGGAATTTTACGATACGTGCAACTATTAATAATAATTGAGGTTGTTCAATAAATCAACGATTTATCATTGTTTTTGCCAAATTTAAGTGAGGTGCCCTATATGAAGATATCAACTAAAGGACGTTACGGTCTAACGATTATGATGGAATTGTCTTCCCGTTTTGGTGAAGGCCCGACATCACTCAAAAGTATCGCTGAAAAAAATCAACTTTCTGAACATTATTTGGAGCAATTGATCGCTCCACTTCGTAATGCCGGATTAGTAAAAAGTATCCGTGGTGCGTATGGCGGTTATATTTTGTCTCGTGAACCGGAAACGATCACAGCAGGTGAAGTGATCCGCGTACTTGAAGGTCCAATCTCAGTGGTTGATTTTACCGATGAAGATGTAGCAGCGAAGCGTCATTTATGGATGCAGATTCGTGACGCAATCGCACAAGTGATTGATTCAACGACGCTCAAAGACTTGATCACGTATCGTGAGCAAGGTCAAGAAGACAATTATATGTTTTATATCTAAATTCGATGTAGACCACAAGACGGAGGGGAACCCGCAGGTATATTGCTGCTCCCTTCCGTTTTTTGTTGTCTTTGTATGTATATTTTATTTTCTTATACAGAAAGGTGAATACATGATGAAAGCTATTTATTTAGATCATGCGGCTTCTACACCGATTCATCCACAAGTCGCTGAACAGATGTTAAAAGTAATGACAGATACTCACGGTAATGCTTCAAGTGTGCATGCTTTTGGTCGCTCTGCGAAAAAAGTAGTCAGTGGAGCAAGAGATCAAATGGCTAAACGGTTAGGATGCCGCCCTGATGAGCTTGTTTTTACAGCAGGAGGAACTGAGAGTGATAATTTGGCTTTATTCGGTATTGCTGAATCATTACGTCATAAAGGCAATCATATTATCACTTCACAAATTGAACATCATGCGGTACTTCATGCGTGTGAAGCTCTGGAAAGTCGTGGATATGAAGTGACTTATCTGCCTGTCGATCAACATGGATTGGTTCATATTGAAGACGTAGAAGCGGCGATCCGTCCAGAAACGATATTGATTAGTATTATGTTTGGCAACAATGAAGTCGGTACGATTCAGCCGATTGCAGCAATAGGACAGCTGGCACGTTCTAAAGACATTATTTTTCATACCGATGCTGTGCAAGCATTAGGTGCTATTGATTTGAACTGTCATGAATTGCCTGTTGATTTGATTAGCTTTTCCTCTCACAAAATCAATGGTCCTCAAGGGATCGGTGCTCTTTATATTCGTCATGGTGTCAAAGTAGAACCTGTTCTTTATGGAGGACTGCAAGAACGCAAACGTCGTGCAGGTACTGAAAATTTAGCGGGTATTGCCGGTTTTGGTCAAGCGGTAGAACTAGCAGTAGAAGGATTACCAGAGCGTATAGAGCATCTTCATTCGTTGCGTACGTATATGCTGGAATGTCTAGAACAAGAAATAGGATCAGAAGGGTATGCAGTCAATACACCTATCGATCAATCCTTGCCTCATATTCTGAATATTAGCTTTCCCGGTGTGAAAAGTGAAACGATGTTAATGAATTTGGATATGGAACATATCGCAGCTGCAAGTGGGTCTGCATGCACTTCAGGTTCGTTAGAATTGTCACATGTTCTTCAAGCAATGAAAATTCCTGAAAATCTATTGAATTCCGCGATTCGCTTTAGCTTTGGGATGGGTAATACTAGGGAAGAAATAGCATATGTAACACAAAAAATTGCAACTATTTTAAAGCGCATACGTAGTAGAAATTAGGGCTCCCCTGTGTGGTGAATAATAAGGGAGGGAAGATGATCATATGACGCCAACAGCCGGGCAAGAAAGAAATGATTTTCTTCCTGCGCAATCTATGCGATGAGGAGGTCCTGAGCGTTATGAAGATGCAGGGAATGATTGGACTTGCTGTATTTGATATTGAAGATGGCAAGCAACTTGGTAAAATTCACGACTTTATATTAAGCGAAGACTGGTCTGTTCAAGGTTTTGAACTGGAAGGTAAAAGCTTTTTCTCATTACAAGTGCGTACCATACTGTGGGAAGATATTGTGTCCTATGGAGAAGACGCTATTATGATCCGTAATCAACAGGCAGTCCGCCAGATCGCGGCTGACGATATTAAACATACATTTTTGATCGGTCAAAACAAAATTAAAGATATGCCACTTCTGACCAGTGATGGAGCAATGTTAGGGTATGTCTCTGATGTTTATTTTGACCACGAGTTGGGTAAAAGCATTACCGGGATTGAAATCAGTGATGGCTTTATCTCGGATATGATAGGTGGAAGAAAGTGGCTTCCGGTAAGCGGACAAGTTGCTTTTGGTGAAAGCGCGATTATGGTGCCGATCGAAAGTAATGAACGACTAGAGGAATGTCATTAAACTTGGAGACGGATAGGGTGAGCGCTGAATGAAATGTCCAAATTGTAATTCAAAAGATATTGGTAAAATTGGTTCCCATCAATTTTATTGCTGGGGTTGTTTTATCGAGCTAACAGTAAATGGTGGCAAAATGTCTGTATATCAAGTCGAAGAAGACGGCACACTAAGTTCATTAGATGATTTGTTTGTCGAAGAACCAGTAGCTATGTATACACAAGCTTGAGCCTTTTTATAAACATGAACGATGTATAGAGTGGCGAATATCGGCTGTTTTGACAGCGCGGTACAATTCTTATCTTATACATACTACGTGTATCAGCGCTATTTTAAAAACCCCGTCTTGTATTGCACATCTGTAGAGGTGGCGATAGAAGTCGGGGCTTTTAAGCATGACCGATGCGATTGACAGACGTATGGGCGCTAGATATACTGATATAGTTGTTAAAGAACCGTGAAATTTCGGAATATGGACGATCCATGACCCGAAATAGAGGAGATCCAGGCATACATCTTTTGTTACACAGGTAATTGAAGTGATGACCGAACCCTACATAGATATTATTGGACGTATTAAGCGGTTGTTTGTCACTTGATTCACAAAACCTATACACAATAAAAGAGCGGTTGCAGGGACTAATGTTAGATACACACCAGAACACCGCCCCTGATTTTGCGCAGGGCGCTTTTTTTTTACCGACTTGTCAGTAGATACAGGTTGGATAGATCACACTGGATCAACAAGAAATAGATGTTTAACTATTCTGAGGAGGCTCATTACTTATGAAAGCAAGTGAAATTCGTTCCAAATGGCTCGCTTTTTTTGAAAGCAAAGGACACAACGTAGAGCCAAGTGCTCCACTGGTACCTCATAATGACCCATCTCTATTATGGATTAATGCGGGTATGGCTCCACTGAAAGCGTATTTTGATGGACGCGAAAAACCTGAAAATCCACGTATCACTAATTCACAAAAATGTATTCGTACCAACGATATTGAAAACGTAGGTAAAACACGTCGTCACCATACCTTTTTTGAAATGTTAGGAAACTTCTCGATCGGTGATTATTTCAAAGAAGAAGCGATCACTTGGGCGTGGGAATTTTTGACAGGAAAAGAATGGATCGGATTTGATCCAGAACGTTTATCAGTTACAGTCTATCCAGAAGATGAAGAAGCTTTCAAATTGTGGAACGAGAAAATCGGTCTACCGGCTGAACGTATTATTCGTCTGGAAGAAAACTTCTGGGATATCGGCGAAGGCCCTTGTGGACCTTGTAGTGAGATCTTCTATGATCGTGGAGATGCTTACGGTGCTCTTGATCCAAATGATCCAGAAATGTATCCAGGTGGAGAAAACGAACGTTTCTTAGAAGTATGGAACCTGGTATTTTCTCAATTTAATCATAACAAAGATGGTAGCTACACACCGCTACCGAACAAAAATATAGATACAGGTGCAGGTTTAGAACGTTTTGCTTCGATTTTGCAAGAAGTGGATTCTAACTTTGACACTGACTTGTTCCAACCGATTATTCAACAAGCTGCTCAAATTGCAGGCGTAACTTACAAACAAAACGAAGAAACTGATGTAGCATTGAAAGTTATTGCTGACCATATTCGTACTGTTGCTTTTGCAGCGGCTGACGGTGTATTGCCTTCCAATGAAGGACGCGGTTATGTTATTCGTCGTTTGCTACGTCGTGCTGTACGTTACGGTAAAGTGATCGGTCTGGATAAACCGTTCTTATTCAGCTTAACAGGTATCGTAGGCGAGATTATGGGTGTCTACTATCCAGAAGTGGTATCCAAACGTGAATTTATCGAGAAAATTATTCGTACAGAAGAAGAGCGTTTCCATGAGACTTTATCCGATGGTTTGAATATTTTGGCTGATCTGAGTACACAAGCGAAGCAAAATGGACAAACAGCAATCAGTGGTGCAGAAGCGTTCAAATTATATGATACGTATGGTTTCCCGTTTGACTTAACAGAAGATTATGCAGCAGAAAATGGACTAACTGTAGACCGTGAAGGCTTTGATGCAGCTATGCAAGAGCAACGTGATCGCGCTCGTGCTGCTCGTCAAGATAGCGGCAGTATGAAAGTTCAAGGCGGTGTATTGTCTGATTTTGAAGGCAAAAGTGAATTTATCGGTTATGAGCAATTAACAGTACAAGCTACTGTAGTCGCTTTGATTCAAGAAGAAGCATCGGTAGATCGTGTAGGCGAAGGGCAACAATGTCAGGTGATTCTGGATGTAACTCCTTTCTATGCAGAAAGTGGCGGTCAG
Organism: Paenibacillus sp. PsM32; assembly: GCF_030433815.1. Taxonomy (NCBI): domain Bacteria; kingdom Bacillati; phylum Bacillota; class Bacilli; order Caryophanales; family Paenibacillaceae; genus Paenibacillus; species Paenibacillus sp. PsM32. Next base: position 38,501 of record NZ_JARUWY010000005.1, read on the forward strand.
ATCAGTGACGTAGGTCGTTTGAGCAATGATACGGTTGAAGCTTCTGTCGAAGGATTGTTCAAAGCTCCACGCGGACAATTTGTGCATATCGTTACTGTAAGTTCGGGTGAACTTCATATCGGTGATGTCGTAACAGCAGAAGTAGATGCACCAAACCGTAACGATATTATCAAAAACCATACAGCGACTCACTTATTGCATCAAGCGCTTAAAGATGTATTAGGTACACATGTTAATCAAGCAGGTTCACTGGTTGAAGCAGAGCGTTTGCGTTTTGACTTTTCTCACTTCGGTAGTATTACACCGGAAGAACTTGCAGATATCGAGCGTCGTGTGAATCAGGAAATCTGGAAAGGTCTAGATGTAGAGATCGAGTACAAAGGAATCGACGAAGCGAAAGCAATGGGCGCTATGGCACTATTTGGTGAAAAATATGGTGATATTGTACGTGTAGTCCAAATCGGTGATTACAGTATTGAATTATGTGGTGGTTGTCATGTTGACAATACAGCACGTATCGGATTGTTCAAATTGGTATCTGAAAGTGGTATTGGTTCGGGTGTACGCCGTATCGAAGCCGTTACTGGACGTCTAGCATACATGTTCTTAGATAGCCAATTGGATATTTTGAAGCAAGCTGCGGTACAATTGAAATCAAACGTACATGATGTTCCTAAACGTATCGAATCACTTAACCAACAACTACGCGATCTAGGTCGTGAGAATGAATCACTGCAAAGCAAATTAAGCTTGATTGAAGCAGGTCAATTAACAGATCAAGTCGAAACTGTAGGTTCTACTCAACTGTTAGCTGTCTCTGTTAATGTTCCAAGTATGGATGCTTTGCGTGGTCTAGCAGATGAATTAAAAGGCAAGTTGCCTGAAGCCGTGCTTGTTCTAGGTGCAGCTCAAGACGACAAAGTAAACTTTGTTGTTGTTGTTCCGAAGTCTGGTATTGAACGCGGACTACATGCAGGTAAATTGGTGAAAGAAGTCGCTGCTATCTGTGGTGGCGGTGGTGGTGGTCGTCCTGATATGGCGCAAGCTGGTGGTAAAGATGCTTCCAAATTAACAGAAGCTCTTGCAGCAGCGAAGCAACATGTCGCTTCGATTTAATGATATTAGGAACAGATAATGGGTATAAAAAAATAAGGAATAGCGTGTTAGATTCAAAAAGTTGAAACAATTTTGTAACTTTTTGAATTGTTTTAACGTAAATATTCCTTGTATATCCCTTGTTGTGTTATGATGAAAAAGAATCAGCATGAATAGCAAGGGATTCCATTTTGAGGAAGTGTACAAGTATACACTTTTTCCAAAAAGCGAGGTGTCAGCGAGTGGACTCCATGGATAAAACAGTTAAATTTAATGTGAAGGGTGACGAGCACGAAACCTCTTCTCAGGAAATACTTCTCACTGTATACGATGCACTGGTTGAGAAGGAATACAACCCGATCAATCAAATGGTTGGATATTTAATCTCAGGGGACCCCGCTTACATTCCCCGGCATAAAAATGCTAGAAGTTTGATCGGTAAAAAAGAGCGGGATGAATTAATAGAAGAACTGGTCCGATCCTACCTGGCCAGTCATCGGTAGAGACGGAGCGTAAAGAAATGAGAATATTAGGGTTAGATTATGGGGATCGAAAAATTGGCGTTGCAATCAGCGACGCTTTTGGCTGGACCGCTCAAGGGGTAGAAGTCATTGATCGCAAGCGTACCAAAGATGTGGATGCGCGTATCGTCGAGCTTATACGTGAGCTTGAAGTGACAGAGATCGTGGTTGGATTACCTAAGAATATGAACGGAAGCGTCGGTCCCCGTGGTCAACTAAGTATGGAATTCGCTGAAAGTCTCAAAGAATCTGTGCAGCTACCTGTTCACCTATGGGATGAAAGGCTTACCACTGTCTCAGCCGAGCGTACGCTTATTGAAGCAGATGTAAGTCGCAAGAAACGCAAGCAAGTGGTTGATAAAATGGCTGCAAGCTTGATTTTACAAAATTACTTGGATGCCAAAAGTAAAAGGTGAGGGTGGTAAATATGGCTAAAGATCAAAATTTGCTTGAGGAAGAACCAGAAATTATTTATATTCCTGATGATGAAGGTAATGAGGAAGAGTTTGAAGTCATCATGAAATTCGAGGTTGATGGTTCGGACGCCAAATATATGATGGTCGTGCCTATGGAATCCACAGAGGACGATACTGACGAAGTATATGCGTTTCGATATGAAGAAGAAGGCGAAGATCTCAAACTTTTCATTATCGAAAATGAAGAGGAATGGCAGATCGTTGAAGAAACATTCAATACTTTAGTTGCTGAATTGGATGGTGAATAAACCTATGACTGATCTTTCTGCGAGTAACGTCAAGTTTACGTCAAGATTGCTGGAAGCTTATGGTCTGTTGATTGAACTAACGGATGAACAGAACGAAGTGACTGTTTATCGTATTGTCAGTGAATTTCAGATAGACACAGGGACTTATGCAGTCTTGCAAAAAGATAATGGTATTCCTGAAGACGAAGTCGAGATTTTAAAAATTATCGATGCTGCGGATGGACAACCTGAACTTGTGACTATTGATGATGATGATGAATGGGAAGATGTAGCCGAGCTATATGACGAACTGACATTACCGTTTGAAGATTAATCACGGATGCAGTACAATATGCACAATTATCTTCCAAAAAGAGCGGGATCTTTCCGCTCTTTTTGGCTGTAAAAGGAGCTGTTATATTCATTGCGCAGACGAGGTAGGACAGGGATATGGATTATATTGATTGTTCTGATTGTGATTGCAGCCGGTATTGGCTATGGGTGGAATGCTATGAAACCTACAGCAGCATCGGATCAAGTAGTACCATATACGTTAAAGCAAGGTACAAGCACAGCTACAGTAGCTGATGAATTAGCTCAAAATGGATTAATCAAAAATGCGTTCGCTTTTAAAGTGTATTTGAAAATGAAAAGCGAAGGCAGTGAATTCAAAGCAGGTGATTATGAATTCACGCCAGGTTTAACGTATGATCAGATTATTTCAAAGTTAGATAATGCAGAAGTTGTTGTGCCCAAAACGATGAAATTTACGATTCCTGAAGGGTATACAGTAACTCAGATTGCCGATAAATTAAGTGAGGCTGGATATGTAGATCGCGATGCTTTTATGAAATTAGTAGATGATCCTTCTTCTTTAAAACTCGCTCAAGAACTTAAAGTGCCAACAGGTGATGGTATTCTGCATCCACTAGAAGGTTATTTGTTCCCGGCAACGTATGATCTACCGATTGAAAGTACAGAATCCGATATTATTGCTAATATGTTGTTAGCGACTCGCACCAAGCTACGCTCAATTGATAATCTGGATGCTCAACTAAAAGAACGTAATCTCACGGTTCACCAACTGTTGACAGAAGCTTCTCTAGTGGAGCGTGAAGTTGTAGTTCCAGCAGAAAGAGCGCAGGTCGCAGGTGTCATCGATAATCGTCTCAAACAAAAGATGAAGCTTCAAATTGATGCAACTGTGCAATATGCCCTAGGCAAGCAAAAAGATCGACTGTTATACTCAGATCTTAAAATAGATAGTCCTTACAACACGTACTTACATGAAGGTTTACCACCGGGGCCAATCGCTAATCCAGGTCTGGATGCGATCAAAGCAGCACTGGCACCTGAAGCTTCAGAATATCTGTATTATGTTACGAAAAAAGACGGTACAGGCGGTCATTTATTCGCCAAAACGTATCAAGAACATCTCAAAAATATAGAAACAAGCAAGAATACAGCCAAATAAGGCTGTGTGGGAGGTGGCTTCAAGATGAACAAAAAACCTGAACTGTTAGTTACAGCATCTTCACTCGAAGAATTGTATCGTTTAGCAGAAGCGGGAGCCGATGCTTTTTTGATCGGTGAAGAACGTTATGGTATGCGGTTGTCTGGGGAGTTCAAAGTAGAAGATATTGCACAAGCAGTAGATTATGCGCATGAACATGGCAAGCGTATTTATGTAGCGGTTAATAATTTAATGACAAATGACTTATTAGAAGGTTTACCGGATTATATGAAGCAGATGGCAAAGTTACAAGTCGACGGGATCGAATTTGGTGATCCGGCGATAGTAGGTCTAGCCCGTGAGTATGCGCCTGAGATCGCTTTGCACTGGAATGCAGAGATGACTTCTACCAATGCGACTACAGCGAACTACTGGGGTCGTAAAGGCGCTACACGTGCTGTGCTAGCACGTGAGCTCAATATGGATGAGATTACAGGCATGATTGATACACTAGAAGTAGAAGCTCAAGTACAAGTACATGGTATGACCAATATTTATCATTCCAAAAGACGTCTAGTAGGTAGTTATATGCAGCATCAAGGTCGACCGGTTGATGGTGATGATTTGGGTCTGCAACGTGGACTGTTTTTGATCGAAGCTGAGCGTCGTGATGAGAAATTTCCTATCTATGAAGATAACAATGGAACGCATATCATGAGTTCAGAAGATGTATGTATTCTGGAAGATTTGCATTTGTTAATGGAAGCTGGCGTTCAAAGTTTTAAAATCGAAGGCATTCTCAAATCAACCGCGTATAACGAAACAGCAGTCCGGATGTTCCGTCAAGCGATTGATCAGTATGCTCAAGATCCAGAACAGTATGAATTTGATGAATCATGGATGGATGAGATTCGCCGTATGCAAGATCCTGAACGTGAATTGTCATTTGGATTCTTTTATAAAGAACAAGTATTTTGATAAAGGTAAGAATGGAATGATTGAAAAAGGGGGGCTTTCCATGTCAACAACGGAAAAACCAAAGTATTATGGTAAACGTCATCGTCTTGCCAAACCTGAATTGTTAGCACCGGCTGGTAATTTGGAAAAACTGAAATTTGCTATTCATTATGGGGCAGATGCAGTCTATATTGGTGGACAAAAATACGGTCTTCGTTCAAATGCAGATAACTTCAGCTTTGAAGAAATGCGCGAAGGAGTAGAGTTTGCTAATCTTTATGGTGCTAAAGTATTTGTAGCTACAAATATTTATGCTCATGATGAAGATATAGCAGGTCTGGAAGAATATTTATGTAAATTAGAAGAAGTCGGTATCTCTGCAGTGATTGTAGCCGATCCTGCGATTATTGAAACCGCTCTTCGTTGTGCACCGGGTCTGGAAGTGCATTTGAGTACTCAGCAATCCACATTGAACTGGCAAGCGGTGAAATTCTGGAAAGAAGAAGGATTGCCACGAGTGGTATTGGGACGGGAAACAAGCTTTGCGGAGATCGCGGAGATCAAAAAACATGTTGATGTTGAAATCGAAGCGTTTATTCATGGAGCAATGTGTTCTTCTTTCTCTGGACGTTGTGTATTATCGAACCATTTTACAGATCGTGATTCTAATCGCGGGGGATGCTGTCAGTCCTGTCGTTGGAAATATGATCTTTTTGAAGATGCTCGTTCAGAACAAGAATGGGTATCCGAAGAAGATGCAGCAGACCAACAGATGTTGCAACAGTTTAGTCTGGGCGTGAATCAAAAGCCTTTATACGAAGAACAAGATTCTGCGTTCTCCATGGGTTCTAAAGATTTGTGTATGTTAGAGCATATTCCTAGTCTGATTGAAGTCGGCGTAGATAGCTTCAAAATCGAAGGTCGTATGAAATCTATTCACTATGTAGCGACTGTGGTTAATGCGTATCGTCAAGCGATCGACTCTTATATGGCTGATCCCGAGAACTATGTATTAAAGCCAGAATGGCTTGAAGATATTAACAAAGCAGCTAATCGCCCGCTAAATACTGGATTTTTCTATGATACACCTGATCATGAAGATCATATTTACGAAGCAGAAGAAAAAGCAGTTCCTTATGATTTTGCAGGATTGGTATTGGAGTATGATGAAGCTACAGGGATCGCTACTGTGCAACAACGTAATCATTTCAAACCAGGACAACAAATTGAATTTTTTGGACCGAATCAAATGTTCTTCAAACAAACAGTCGGTCAATTATGGGATGAGGCAGGCAATGAATTAGATGCTGCCCGTCACCCTTTACAAAAAGTGAAAATGAAAGTAGATCATCCTGTTCGTTATTTTGATATGATGCGCAAAAATAACACTAAACAAGCCAAACAAGCTGTAAAAGCAACAGTAACTGTCTAATCATAGTTCATGATTCTGTATCATAAGCTAGATAGTTTACAATCATATTATGTAATAAGGTCTATTATACGTCATAGTATAATAGACCTTATTTTTTTGCGAAAAGGGGTTCAAATTTCCTGTTTTATAACCGATAATGGAATCAAGAGCATTTTCGATGCTTATTTTTTGTTTCGTTTATTAAGGTGAAACAGGGATAAACCAGTCGAATTACATAAAAAAACCTGTATGCACACGAAATCTAAAACGGCGGTGAAGATTATGGGGTTATTGCAGAAAAAAGGCAAAACAAAAAGCAAAATAACACTTCCAGACACCAAGAAGCTTGAAAAAGAGCAAAAAAAGCAACTCAAACGTGAACGTACAGGTTTATCGAAAAAGGCGAAAGAAACAGCTCAGAAAAAATGGTTTACACAACAAAAGAAAACGGATACAACCGATTCTTCTTTTCCCTCTCCTACCGTCAAAACGGCGCGTGCATTTCCGAAGTGGGCGCAAATTCCCAAAAGACTAACCTTTTCCACAAACAAAGACAATCCATCCAATGATCCATCTGTACCTGCTCAGCGCTGGCGTGGCTTACATCCAGCTAAATCGGTAGGGATTAAATTATTCCTTATCTTTTTTATCGCCATTATGTTGCTTGTTGTATCATTAGGCACATTCTCGTATTTAACTGCCAAAAGCATTATTAAAGAAAATGCAGCAGTTGGTAATGAACAAACGATTATTCAAACAGGTGAAAAATTAGATGTTATTTTGGGACAATTGGTTAATTCATCGACTCAAATCTTTTTTGATCCTAATATGCAAGAAGAGTTAATCAACTTATCCAAACCCGGTATAGATGATTTTGATAAATTCCAAGCTGTTAATGCGATTACAAGTAATTTACAAAATCAGTTAAATTCATTAGATGCGATTGATTCGATCTATATCGTACCTATGAACAAAAATGTAAATGTAGTTGGAGCCGGTGTACAAATTCCAGCAGCTGAGGATGTGCGTAATACAGCATGGTACAAAGAATTAGAAAGTGGCAATGGTGTAATGCAATGGGTTCCTACGATGGAGATGCAAGGCACTGTTAAAAACTTTTTATTTGCACGAGCTGTACGTACGACGAATTCTTCCGATTCATTTGTATTCGTGATTAGTGCGAACAGTAAGCTGATTGAAGATCAGATTGCTAATGTGAATATGGGTACAGGTGGTCGTGTTGATCTTATTGGTGGTGCTACGAATACAGTGATTGCATCGACGAATAGTGCAGACATTTCCAAGCCATCCAACTATAGCTTTTTACCTCAATTGACAGAGAAAAGCGGTCGAGTTGAAAATAGCGATGGCCAATCACCTATTCTAATCGCTTATAGTACACTTCAAAATTCAGATTGGAAATTGGTAGGAACTGTACCGATTAATGAACTGGTGTCTAGTGCCAAACCTATTTTGAATATGACATTAATTTTTGCAGTGATTGACGCTGTATTTGCTATATTGATCGGTATCTTTATTATTCGTATTATTGCGAAGCCATTACAAAATCTACAACAATTGATGCGCAAAGGTGCACAAGGTAAATTGAATGTGCGTACGACTCATAAGTCTGAAGATGAGATTGGACAATTAGGTGCCGCTTTTAATGAAATGATGGAAAATATTACGAACCTTGTAAAACAGACCAATCAATCTGCTCAAGAAGTACTGGGTACTGCAACAATATTGAGTAATGCGTCTAAGCAGACTGCTACATCAGCCAAAGAAATAGCAGTAGCGACAGAAGAAATTGCAAATGGTGCAGGTAGCCTTGCTTTAGAAGCAGAACGGGGTACAGAACTTGCTGATGGCATTATGGGTCAAATGAATAAAGTGATCAGTGCTAACAATGAAATGGGTGCTTCTGCGCATGATGTAGAACAAGCAAGTGAGACAGGTGTACAGCATATGGAGAAATTGCTAACCCGTACACAAACGACAGAAGATATGATTCGTTCGTTAGGTGCTCGTATTGACTCATTGCAACAAAGTACTTCATCTGTACAACAAGTGCTTGATGTCATGCAGAATATTACGAAACAAACCAATATTTTATCACTCAATGCAACGATTGAAGCCGCTCGTGCTGGAGCCGCTGGTAAAGGATTTATGGTGGTTGCTGATGAAGTACGAAAACTAGCAGAACAATCGCGCGAATCTATTCTTATGGTTGGTAAAATCACAACTAATATTCAGCAAGAAATGGAAGAAACGATTAAAGTTCTGAATAACGCGTATCCGTTATTCAAGCAACAAACTGAAGCCGTTAAAGACACAACAACTATTTTCGAATCAGTACAAGGTCAGATGTCTGCTTTTGTAACGAAGTTAAACTCTGTAACAGCTTCGATCAATGATCTGAGTCAAGTACAGAATACGATGTCTGAAGCGATGAGTAATGTGAGTGCGGTAGCAGAACAGTCTTCTGCCACTTCACAAGAAGTAGCTTCACTGAGCAATGAACAACACAATGTTAGTGGGCAGCTTGTTCAACTATCCGGTCAATTGGAAAATGTATCGCTTGATCTGAAAGAAACCATTTCTCGCTTTACAGTAGATGAAGAAGAGACTCATTCTTCTGAGGTATCTTCAGATTCTCCAGAGGATGTTGTTGAAGAACAGACTGCACAAGCCGAAGAATCTGATTCGTCTACACCTGTTGATATCGACCAATCACAAACAGCGGAAAATGATACACCATTAAATAACGAGTCAGACAAAAGAACGTAATATAGATACACTCGCTTATGTGAGTACAGATGTATCTATCACGTCATTATTTTATCTACAGCATGTATAACAAAAGCCGAAAGACCTTTGTATATAAAGGTTTTTCGGCTTTTTGCTATCTATACCTATACCATATCGTTATCACCATTTACACTCACCAAGCCTGCTGAATGAATAGCTATTGTACAGGTGGAGGAGGGACATCTTCGGTAATCGGTTCAAATTCTTCTTTTGGAAGTCGAATCCAGCGTTGTAGATATCCTTGTAACCATAATTCTTTTAACAAAATAATTAAAATAGGCGATAACACCAATCCAACCACACCAAAAATTGATAATGAAATAATCATTGCAGACAACATCAAGTAAGCAGAGGAAATGCCAATCGAATTACCTGTGATTTTGGGTTCAAGCAATTGACGAGTTAACATCACCACGACCAGTAAAACGATCAATCCGATAGCAAGCCCTGTCTCACCAACTACAAAAAGATACACAATCCATGGAATAAAAATGACCGGAATACCGAGTAAGGGCAAAATATCAAATGCTGCACTGAGTAACGAGATTGAAAAAGCATTATTCACTCCTAAAATCAGCAATCCTATGTACACCAATACAAAAGTGATCATCACCATTATCAATTGTGCTTTGAGATAAGCTCCAATCGCATAGAAAACATGTTCTTTCAAAAAGAAATAAGCTTTTTTGAGCGTATTCGGTGTGCGTTCGGTAGCGACACGTCGCCAGAGATTAATTTCAGCACTTAAAAAGAAAGCTAAAATAATACCTACAGCAAAGTTAGCGATAAAGGTAGAAAATGAACTAAGCCAGCCTAATACATAATTAAAAGCCGCTTTGCCCCAGATCGCTAGATTCCCTGTAAAGATAGCAAAATATTCATTGATCCGTTGTGTAACATTATCTGGTAATGTATTTAACTCTTGATGCATTAGTGTAGTCAGCCTTGTAAAATGACCTTGCACAATTCTAGCGTATTCAGGTAAGTTATCAGCAATCTGAGCAGATTGAGAAATAAAGATTAATCCTGCTCCAAATAAAGCACCGAGTAGAAATAATACAAAGGTGAGAACGGCTATTGCTGAACAGACCATTTTGGGCAATCCACGACGATTTAAAAACATAGCAAAAGGTTCGATTAAAGCAAAAATAATAAAAGATAAAAAGATAGGCGCTGCAATATGATAAAGCTTGCTAGCAAGCAATAACACTAGATATACCGTCAAAATGACAATCCCGATATCAAAAGCAGTACGCCAATATTTTTTGTATAAAGGAAGCATAAGCAGACTAAATCTCCTTTTCTAACAGAGTATACAAGCATTTTATAAGTGGACTTCATCTACGTCAACAGAAAAAGGAACTGCCCCTGAGGACAGTTCCTTTTGAGTGGTGCATCATTTTCTATTGAATAATAGAAAGGAGAGAAGACTATATTTTCATAACTCCGCCCATACTTGCATTCGTTACAAGTTTGGAATAACGAGCTAGATATCCTGTTTTTACTTTAGGTTCAAATTCAACCCAACCTTTACGACGTTCCGCAAATTCTTCTTCACTGATATGAAGTTCGATTTTGCGTTCGTTCAGATCCAGTTCAATAATATCTCCGTCATTAACAAAAGCGATAGGACCGCCTTCAGCTGCTTCTGGAGAAATATGACCGATACTGATACCACGAGAAGCTCCTGAGAAGCGTCCATCGGTGATTAGACCGACTTTGGCACCAAGACCCATACCTACGATTTGAGAAGTAGGAGCAAGCATCTCCGGCATACCAGGGCCACCTTTAGGACCTTCATAACGGATAACAACGACATGACCTTCTTTAACATGACCGTTAGCAATACCGTATAGAGCATCATCTTGTGAATCGAAGCAGATAGCAGGGCCTTTATGGTATCCACCAACAGAAGCATCAACTGCTCCAACTTTGATAATTGCACCTTGAGGAGCCAGATTACCGAACAATACGGCTAGACCGCCACGCTCAGAGTGAGGATTATCAATTTTGTGGATAACTTCTGTATTTTGAATTTCTTGACCTTCTACATTTTCACGAATTGTTTTACCTGTAACTGTAATACAATCTGGATGTAGAGCGCCTGGTTTTTTAAGCAATTCATTCAATACAGCACTTACGCCACCTGCCAAGTGCACATCTTCGATATGCCAGTCAGAAGCTGGAGCTAATTTTGCTAAGTGAGGTACGCGGTTAGCGACTTCATTGATACGTTCGATCGGATAATCGATACCTGCTTCTTGAGCAAGTGCCAATGTATGAAGAACTGTATTTGTAGAACCACCCATCGCCATATCCAAAGCAAAAGCATTATCCAAAGCTTCTTTTGTTACGATATCACGAGGTTTAAGGTCTAATTTGATCAATTCCATTAATTGTGTAGCTGATTTACGAACAAAATCACGACGATCTTCAGAGACTGCAAGGATAGTTCCGTTACCTGGCAAAGCAATACCCATTGCTTCTGCTAGACAGTTCATCGAGTTCGCTGTGAACATTCCTGAACAAGATCCACAAGTTGGACAACCAAATTGTTCTAATTCAAGTAGACTTGCATCATCAATCTTACCAGCTTGATAAGCACCTACACCTTCAAATACAGATGTTAGGGAAATCGAGCGACCATTTTTGTCTTTACCAGCTTTCATCGGTCCACCGCTAACAAACATCGTAGGGATGTTTACGCGAAGAGCACCCATCATCATACCTGGTGTTATTTTGTCACAGTTTGGAATACAAACCATGCCATCAAACCAGTGAGCTGCAACAACAGTTTCAAGTGAATCAGCAATAATTTCACGACTTGGTAATGAATAACGCATACCAATGTGTCCCATTGCGATACCATCATCTACGCCGATGGTGTTAAATTCAAACGGAACGCCGCCTGCTTCACGGATCGCTTCTTTAACGATTTTACCGAACTCTTGCAAATGTACATGACCGGGTACGATATCAATATAAGAGTTACATACCGCGATAAACGGTTTACCAAAATCTTCTTCTTTAACGCCAGCGGCACGAAGTAAGCTACGATGTGGTGCACGATCGAACCCTTTTTTGATCATATCGGAACGCATTTTTTTGCCCTTGTTGACTACCATGGTGTCGATTTCCCCCCAAATATATAATAGTAAGCTTTTAAGCTTTAGCGCGTTGTAACGCCAAAGGTAAAAGCTAAAAAAGTCTTGCATAATGTAGTATACAGATACGAATTACGCGGAAGTTTTCTATAGAGTCTATCATATGTGTTAGCTTTTTTCTAGCGAATATATATTAAATCTGTAGTAAAACAAAATAAAATGCAAAAGAAATGCGAAAAAAAAGCAGACATTCCACCATTAATGGAAAAGTCTGCTTTTTATGGTATTAACGACTGCCGCCTTTTTTACCTATTTCTCTATAAAAGTCTTTGTCGTGAGATTCGGAAGTAGCTTCGCCACCTTTTTTACCAATTTCTTGATAAAATTCTTTGTCATGAGACTCAGAAGTAGCTTCTCCGCCTTTTTTGCCGATCTGTTGATAAAATTGTTTGTTATGTTTTTTGGAGGTTGCCTGGCCACCCATACGACCTGCTTCTTCACGGCTCATTTTGCCGTTGTTGTTATTCTGTGCCATCACCAAATCACTCCTTATTCATATAAGTGTAAGCATGGAACGCCATGTATACTTATCCGTTACTTACCCGTCTCATTTATAGTGAAACGAAAAATTAGGAATGAGTTGGAAAAAAATATAAGATTACGTTAGAAAATCATCCTTATTTTCCCTGTTATAGACCGTTATTATTTTTGAAATAAAGTATGTCTTTGAACATAATGAATCATAGAGTAGAACGGTTGAGGAATAGAAGGTTCCACCAATTTTGAAGTCCAGTATTTGACCTGCGGTTGAGCTAATACTACAGCCACCAGCACAGCAAAGATCAAAAGGATTATGATTTCTACAGGTGTATTCAGATGATGCAAGATTCCTGTCGTTTCGATAGCTCTGACTAAAAGACCATGTAACAAAAACACATATAATGTTCGTCTGCCTAATTCAGTTATATAATGCGCATACAGAGGCACAATAGCTAGAAAACCAATCGAAGCGATACATTGAAGAATGTACATACACATCCGATAGAAAAGTCCATTACCTGCATTTACACCTAATTGCACAAAAGTCTGATTTCCATAAAACCATCCAAGCGAAAGCGGAAGATTCATATAAAACACTAGGCTTAATAAAGCAAAAGAAAAAACGGCTATCCAGTGTCGGTAACTATAGAAGAAACTCATCATTTTATCTACATTCATATGATAGCCTACAATAAAGAAAGGAAAATAAATCAACGTTCGTGATAAAGCAAGCCACACACCGTCTACAGGAAGTAATCCTACACCTAATCCAAGTGCTAGAGAGATGATAAGTTGTTGCTTGAATGTAAAAGTGCGTAGCGAAATGAGCAACAAACGCCATACGATATGACCTGCCAAAAACCATAGCAACAAATAAGGAGCAAAAAAAGAATGAGTAATATGAGGAACACGAAAAATAGTATAATCGAGTAGAGAATAGATACTTTGAAATAATATATATTGAAGAGCAATATGACGTAATACTTTGCTACCTGCAGGTCCCTGTAGATTGAAGCGAGCAAAATAACCGGTTACCAATACAAACAAAGGCATATGAAATGAGAAAATCCATAAAAAGATAGTATGTGCCCAGACAGACTGCTGAATAAGTGGCTCTAATAAATTGCCTGCCACTACACATACAATTAACAAAAATCGTATATTTAAAAAATACGTTTCTCCTATAGTATTTAATGTAGAGGTATGGGTTCTTATTGACGAATTCATCTGTTGTTCCTCCTAAATATATATGATCTATCCAGTCGCCATAGTGATCTTACATAGAGTGTGTTCAGTAGTATTTATAAGTTACTTTAAAAATAAAACAAAAAACTTTTTAATATTGTGATTTAATTCACAATTGAAAACGGTATCTATCGTTAAAATTGTGTATATATGATGAAGCTATGTCATTGACAACAAAGAAAGCGGTTGCGACAATGGTAAATATGACCAGCTACATATTACGCATGATATTCGATGCACTCAGGAGGCTTAACAATGAACAATCAGCATACTTACCCGGAAGTGGTCACTTTCGGTGAGTCTATGGGGTTGATGACTGCGGATGACTCTCGTGGTCTGGAGTACGCTGCCAATCTACACAAATCATTTGGCGGTGCTGAAAGTAATCTAGCGATTGGTATTGCTCGCTTAGGGCATACAGTCGGTTGGTTCGGTCGTCTTGGCGCTGATCCGTTAGGGCGTATGATCCAAAAAGCAATTCGTGGTGAAGGCGTAGATGTGTCTCGCTCAATGCTAGCAGAAGGAGAACAGACAGGGTTGATGTTACGAGAAAATGTATCCGGTCATGCTTCGGTTCATTATTATCGCAAACATTCAGCAGCAAGTCGGATGACTCCAGATGATCTGGACGCAGAGTATATCAGTCAAGCTAAAATATTACATGTTACAGGAATCACAGCAGCTATTAGTGAATCCGGGCTGGCAACTGTAGAGAAAGCGATAGAGATTGCTAGACATGCAGGTGTCAAAGTCTGTTTCGATCCCAATTTGCGTCTCAAATTATGGAGTATCGAACAAGCGCGTCCTGTATTATTGCGTTTAGCCGAGCAATGTGATTATTTTTTACCAGGTTTGGATGAACTAAGTTTATTGTATGAAACTGAAGATGAAACACAGATTTTTGAACGTCTGAATGCATTATCAGCAGTCTGTATTGTCAAAGGCGGACCTAATTTGACCTATGTGTTGGATCAAGGGCAGAAGTTAGAAGTGCCGTATTTCAAAGCAGAACGTGTATTAGATACTGTAGGAGCAGGAGATGGATTCTGCGCTGGATTTATCGTTGGATTGTTACGCGGGTATGAAGTGACTGAAGCTGTACGTCTCGGTAATCTAAATGGTTCTATGGTGATCCAAGCTGTAGGCGATTGGGAAGCATTACCGACTCATGAGCAGGTAGAAGCGAAGCTGAACAACAAAGTTCATATTGAACGCTAAACTTACAAACTAAAGGAGCATATACCGATGAAAAAATTACAACTAATTCAAAAAATAGTCGATAACGGCGTTGTAGCTGTGCTACGTGGAGATTCAGCAGATCAAGTTTTTACCATGGCAGAACAAGCGATTGCTGGTGGAATCAAAATTATTGAGATTACAATGACAGTGCCTGGCGCATTAAAAGCCATCGAAAAATTAAGTCGCATGTATAGCTGGAAAGCAGATGCATCAGAAAACTTTGCGATTATCGGAGCAGGAACAGTATTAGAACCACAGACAGCACGCGCTGCAATTATGGCAGGAGCAGAATTTGTTGTTGGGCCTTCATTGAATCCTGAAACGGTCAAAATCTGCAACTTATATCGTGTGCCTGTATTACCAGGGGTGACTACGCTTGAAGGTATCCAACATGCGCTTGAACTTGGTGTCGATATCGTCAAATTATTCCCGGGCAACCTGTATGATCCATCTATTATCAAAACGTTAAAAGGACCGATGCCTCAAGCGAATATTATGCCTACCGGTGGTGTATCCTTAGCTAATCTAGGAGAATGGGTCAAAGCAGGAGCTGTCGCTGTAGGGATCGGTTCAGATCTAACGACAGAAGCACTCAAAACAGGTGATTACAGTCTGGTACGCCAAAAAGCAGAACAATACATGGAAGCTTTCTATCAGGCTAAGCAGCAATAAAGGTTTAGTCTTGATAAGAAATGCAGACGTGTGCATAAATGATAGACTATTTAAAAATAAACAATGATTCCCTAACATGATATAATCACATAAGAAGCAGCCTGTTGTCCTGCGAAGGAAACGGGCTGTTGCTTTATATAGCGCTAGGATGAATGTGGAAGGGGACTCACAGATTTATGTTTAGAAAGAATCGTAATCAATTTGGAAGTTATGGTAGTACACGTAAGCGCAGTCGAGCTGGAAAGATCGGTAAAATTCTACTCGTTATTCTTATTGTGCTTATTCTTGCAGCAGGAGCGGCGGCATGGTATGTATTTACCCCGTATACGCCAACAAGTCAGGCTGAGCAAGCTTTAGTCTCTGGAACTGACAAGATTGCAGTGCAAGATACAGAAGAATGGATATCATTTAGCAATGCCAAACCTAAAGGAAATAGCATTATTTTTTATCCGGGTGCAAGAGTCAAGCCAGAAGCGTATAGTGTGTTCGCTCATGATCTAGCTAAAAGTGGGCATACGGTATACATTATGAAATTGCCGTTTAATTTTGCTTTTTTCAAAACCGATGCAGCGCAAGCTGTGATTGATCGCCATCCTGATGAAAAATTTGTTATTGGTGGTCATTCATTGGGTGGCGTTTTTGCAGCTCGTTATGCAGCAGCGCATCTGGATCATATAGCCGGTGTATTTTTCCTAGCTTCTTATCCAGAGCAAAAAGGAAATCTGCAAAAAACAGATATTCCTGTACTATCAATTACTGCTTCTAACGATGGATTACTCAAAAAAGATACGTATGAAGCGGCACGTGCTTTTTTACCGCAACAAACGGTTTATTATAGTATTGAAGGTGGTAATCATGCTCAATTCGGTAGCTATGGAGAGCAAAAAGATGATCTTCCTGCTCAAATTGATGCAGACGAGCAACGTAAGCAGACGGTAAATACTATTCTTGGCTGGATGAAAGAAATTCCGACCACTTCAAAATCTGCCACCAAAAAGTAATAATTTCGATAAAACGTTCTAGATACCTGTAGCTAAAGGGGTAAATGCCAATGGTACGTTTGCAAATTGGAACACAACAAGTGGATTGCGATGCTCTTTTATTTGATAAAGATGGCACATTGCTTGATTTTATGCAGTTATGGGGATCATGGGCTGAACGTATGTTGACCCAGATCGAGAATCATTTGCAAGCAAGTGGTCATACTTTTACAGGAGATCGAGAGCATGTATTTGGTACTCGCTATAATCAGGAAGGTCATCTGATCGATTATGACCGTTGTGGCCCGCTCGCGATGGCTTCTGTCGAAGAATCTACCGCGATACTAGCATGGCAGTTATATGCTACAGGTACACCATGGGATCAAGCGATAGCTCAGATTCGTCGATTCAGTGATATCGCTATAGAACATATTGAAAAGGAACGTCCGGTGCAACCATTGCCCGGACTGCTTCCATTTCTAGAACAATGTCGCGCAGTACAGCTTCCACTTGCAGTGATTACCGCAGATTGGACTTCTGAAGCGGTAAAGCATCTTCGTTGGAGTGGGTTGGAAAATTATTTTGAACATATTATCGGCAGTGATCAAGTACAACAAAGCAAGCCAGCACCTGATCTGGTCTATACAGCATGTGAACGTTTGGGTATTTCACCGACTCAGACAGTAATGATCGGCGATAGTAATGCAGATATGCAGATGGGGCAGAATGCGTGTGTACCTTGTTGTATCGGTATCAGTTCCTCTGAACAATCAGCGTATACAGAACTGCCAGATGCTCATATCATTATTATGCATTATGATCAGCTTAGTATAATCAAGTAATAAATCATGACAACAAATAGATAAAAGGAAATAGAGAGGAGCATACAATAATGGATAACATAGAACAATTAACAGAATGGATACAACAATCAAAGAAAATTGTCTTTTTCGGTGGAGCAGGTACATCGACAGAAAGTGGTATCCCTGATTTTCGCTCGGCACAAGGATTGTATAGTGAAAATGGCAAAAGAGGATATTCGCCTGAAGAAATGTTAAGCCGTTCTTTTTTTGAAAAAGAAACAGAGTTATTTTTTGAATTTTATCGTAGTAAATTAATCCATCCACAAGCCAAGCCTAATCCGGTACATCATGTATTAGCTTTGTTAGAAAAGCAAGGCAAATTATTATCTATTATTACGCAAAATATAGACGGTCTGCACCAGATGGCAGGTAATCAAAAAGTGTTGGAATTGCATGGTTCTATTCATCGTAATTACTGCACAACATGTAAGCGACAATATACATTAGAAGATGTTTTGGCTCAATCAGGAGTGCCGCGTTGTCCTATTGATCAAGGAGTAATCAGACCGGATGTTGTATTATACGGAGAATCATTAGATCAAGCTGTATTAGAGCAGACAGTGGCGGTATTATCTCAAGCGGATTTATTGTTAATTGGGGGTACTTCACTAACTGTGTATCCAGCAGCAGGATTGGTTTCTTATTTCCGCGGTCAACATACAGTATTACTGAATGCTTCACCGACAGGTCATGATCGTCATGCTGATTTGTTGATTACCGATCCAATGGGCAGTGTAATGGAGCAAGTACAACATCGCCTCTAATATAAGTTTAGCGAAATGAATTTATTTGCATAATGGTAACGCTTACGCTATGATTTGGAAGATGTGAATATATCTATTTTGCTTGAAGAAGGGTAGGGGTTATTGTGGTCTATGTAGCTTCAGAAAAGCGTTATGAAGAGATGAAATACAATCGTAGCGGTCGTTCGGGATTAAAATTACCAGCGATTTCGTTAGGATTGTGGCATAATTTTGGCGGAATTAACGTCTATGAGAACAGTCGTGAAATGATCACGCGTTCTTTTGATATAGGAATTACGCATTTTGATCTAGCGAATAACTACGGCCCTCCTGCTGGTTCGGCAGAAGAAACATTTGGACAAGTATTGAAGCAAGACCTTGCGGCTTATCGGGATGAGATGATTATTTCGACTAAAGCCGGTTATTATATGTGGCCAGGCCCTTATGGAGAATGGGGTTCTCGCAAAAACTTATTATCCAGTCTAGATCAAAGTCTTAAACGGATGAAACTAGATTATGTTGATATTTTCTACTCTCATCGTTTTGATCCAGAGACTCCTTTAGAAGAAACGATGATGGCATTAGATTATGCTGTACGTTCGGGTAAAGCTTTGTATGCAGGAATCTCTAGTTATTCCGCAGAACAGACACGAGAAGCGGCTTCTATTTTAAAACAATTAGGTACACCATTGACTATTCATCAGCCTAATTATTCTATGGTTAATCGTTGGATCGAAGATGGTTTGCAAGATGTGTTGGAAGAAACAGGTACAGGAAGTATTGCGTTCTGTCCGCTAGCACAAGGATTGTTAACGAGCAAATATCTGAACGGTGTACCTGAAGATTCACGAGCAGCCGGTTCGTCTGTCTTTTTAAGTGAAGATTCGATTACACCGGAAAGTATTCGCAAAGCACAAGCTCTCAATGAAGTGGCTTCAGAGCGTGGGCAAAGTCTAGCTCAATTAGCATTAGCATGGGCATTACGTGGAGGCAAATTAACGTCTGCTCTTATCGGTGCAAGTCGTGTTTCTCAGATTGAAGAAAATGTAGCTGCACTAAACAATCTTGATTTTACTCAAGCTGAATTGGATCGTATTGATTCGATTTTGCAAGCAGACGAAAATAAGTAAGGTAGAGTGGAAGTTTGAATAACAGAATAATATAATTATTTTTCATTTTTAAGTTAAAAAGGCTTTAGAACGTAGTTACGTTCCAAAGCCTTTTTGCTGTACAGTCTTTACTCCTTTATGCAGAACCATGATAGCTAATACAATCAGTATAATTCCTAACCAAGCAGGAGCAGCATGACCGAGTAAAATATACAATTGACCTCCAATAAGTGGACCGATCATTCTAGCCAAAGCTTGGATCGATTGACTTCCTCCTTGAATTCTCCCTTGTTCACTTGCATCGACAGATTTGGAAAGCATTCCGTTAAATGCAGGTCCGAAGATAGAATCACCACAGCCAAATACAAACAGCCCTGCGATAAAAAGAGGATAATATGTGAATCCAATTGATAATGCAATCAGTCCATAACCAATAATTTCGGCGATCATACCAAATGTAACGATTTGTTGATCAGTGTATTTTTTCAACAGTTGGGGCATAATCAGACCTTGAGAAATAATATCTTGAATACCAAGTATCGAAAACATCAGTCCGATCAATACCGGTTTCCACTGAAATGTATCTATCGTCAATTGAGAGAAAATTGCTTGCAAAGATCCATTTGGAATCCAGAGTAAAAAAGCAGATATCAATAATCGACTCAAGTATTTCGTCGAAAGCAGACTAGCAAGTTGAGAAAAAGGATTTAACTTTTGTAGCGTGATCTCTGGTTGTCGATGTTGCTGTGCAAGACTTTCTGGCATAAAAAAGAATCCATACAACATATTTAACAACGTGATAACAGCTCCAAAGTATAAAGGGAATGCATAATCAAATTTAGCGAGTAATCCACCTAATGTGGGGCCGATGATAGTCGCTACACCTACAATCGCACCTAACCATCCAAAATATTTGGTTCGTTGTTGTGAAGGTATAATGTCTGCAAAATAAGCAAAGATCGTACTGATACTTCCTCCTGTGATCCCTTCGATAATTCGCCCTACAAACAGTACCCATAACGCTCCACCAATACCAAAAATCAAATATCCGATAGCTGAACCGAAAAGACATAATAACAGAATAGGGCGACGACCGTATTTATCACTTAACGCTCCAAGTACAGGCGCAGCCAGAAACACACAAAGAGCATATACAGACATCAACAGTGTCACCATAATCGCTTGTTCTGCTGAAGAATGGACATACGGTTGAACTAAAAAAGGCACGACAGGCGTTATAATACTGAATCCAAGCCCGCACAGAAATACAGAAATCAGTCCAAAGCGTAAAGCATGTTTATTTACAGATGGTTCGATAGGTTGTGCATGATGAGATGTAGCCAATAGTCATCTCTCCTTATGATTTTATATTGATTCCTAGGAAACAAATTTATAATATTATTATTTTGTTTCCTTGTCAACAAAAATAAAAATAGAAAAAAGACAACTTGCTCTTCATAGAAGAGTTGTTGTCTCGGATAGATCTTATATTTTGATACTGTATCTGTTTATTCAGACTTTTGACTATAATCTAGCTTTTTAATTTCATCATCTAAATGGTCACTGTATCGTTGTATAAATTGAAGCATATGATCAAATTGTTCATCGGTGACTTGTTCAAATACGACTTGATCTCGTTCTTCAAATTCTTGATGTAATTGATCATGCGCTTGTTTGATTTGACTTCCTTGCGCTGTAAGTTTGAAATAAATTTCTTTTTTATTATCTGGTTTCTGATAGCTTTCGATCAGTTGTTTGTCGATTAGCTTTTTAGTGATTTTACTGATGGCTCCTCTGGTCATATACATAGATTCTGCCATCTTAGTGACATTTGCATCGGCATGGTTACCAATATATTCGATACAGTGTACTTCAGAAGGCTTATAATCATGAAGAGTACTTTCCATTTTAAGCTTATTTAGCCAGACCAGTTTACTAAATAAGTCTCGAAAATCAGTCAGTACTTGTTCTTTTTTATTCATATCTTATGGTCTCCTCCCGGTTATGATAGTCTCTGTATATCTATGATCACTATCACGAGCATATCTACGTCTATCTAGGTTATTGATGTTTGTATTGATGAACAGAAGCTCGATATCCAGTAGGGGACACTTGATAAAATCGTTTAAACTGTTTGGAAAAATAAAGAGCATCTGTCAAACCTACCGATGCCGCAATCTGTTGGGTAGATAACTCTGGACGTTCTCGCAATAATTGGCGAGCTTTATCGATTCGTAATTTGAGCAGATAGGTTACAGGTGTCATGCCTGTTTCTTTTTTGAAAATGCGAGACATATACGCCCGATTATAACCGAGACTATTGCACATATCTTCAATCGATACAGGATGAGCATATTGACTGGACATATAATGAATCATTTGCTTAACGATACGACGGGTCATTGATTGCGTGCCAGGAAGTACAGACTGTTGCATCATCAAGTCACTGACCTCTGCCAAAATAAGATGAAGATATCCCAGTGCAGCCAGATCAGAGCTTTCTTTTTGACTGGCAAATGATACAAGCAATTGTTCCAAATAAGCACCGATTCGTTCTTGATCACCAGAACGAGCAATCGGAGCATGTAGAGTGAATCCTACCTGTTCTACTAAAGGAGTCGCATGTTGTCCGGCAAAAGCAAGCCAGCGATAATGCCACGGTTGCTCTTGATCTGAAATATAACTAACCAGTTGACCCGGATGAATCAAAAATAGATCGCCTTTAGAAAGATGATACGTTCGTTCTTCAGTAATAAATTGTCCATGACCACTTTCGATATAGTGAAGCAAATAATAATCATATATTTTGGGACCCAGTCGATGATCAGGAGCAGTCTGACTTTCGCCAGCAAACAATACATATAAAGCTCCTTGATCATGAAAAATAGGATTAGGTGAAACTTGATACGTTTTGGCGGTTGCCATTACAAAGCACTCCTTTTTACTATTCCACAGCCGAAGTCACATTTGTCCATATAGATCACACATCTATTCATTACATCTTATGATATTCATATAGTATACTTAGTTCAAGCCAAAGATTCAAAAACATATTATTTAAAGCAAATAAAGGCGAAAAGAGTATCTTTTATTGGATATAACCGCGCAAAATGTATATTTATTCAGTATAATCATAATTAGTCATTAAAGACATAAGGTCACATCGATACTGCTCATTATGATCTACATATAGATCAGTATCAGCTTTTCTCAAATCGATGTATTGTGCAAATCTGTTGTTTATATGCTCTTCACAAAAGAGCGTTACACTAGACATCAGCGGATATACTACTATTAGGAGGCGAATGAAATGGCAATATTAGTAACAGGTGGAGCCGGTTATATCGGATCACATACGGTAGCAGATTTATTAGAGCGTGGAGAAGAAGTAGTGGTAATTGATAATTTATTAACAGGGCACCGTGAAGCACTGTTAGGTGGTACATTGTATGAAGGTGATCTACGTGATAAAGAATTGCTAGCACGTATTTTTGCAGAAAATGAAATTACAGCAGTCATTCACTTTGCAGCTAGCTCATTGGTAGGCGAAAGTATGCAGAATCCTTTCAAATATTATGATAACAATGTCTACGGAGCCATGTGTCTACTGGATGCGATGCAACAAGCAGGCGTGAAAAAAATCGTATTTTCTTCAACAGCGGCAACGTATGGCGAACCGGAAAAAGTACCTATTGAAGAAAGCGATCGTACAGAACCAGCTAACGTGTACGGTGAAACCAAGTTAATGATGGAACGCATGATGAATTGGTTCGATAAAGTACATGGTATTCGTTATGTAGCATTGCGTTACTTCAATGCCGCAGGTGCACATATCAGTGGCAAAATTGGAGAAGATCATCGTCCAGAATCTCATTTGGTTCCTTTGGTACTACAGACAGCGCTAGGTCAACGCGAATTTATCTCGGTATTCGGTGAAGATTATCCAACAGAAGATGGCACATGTGTACGTGATTATATCCATGTAAGTGATCTAGCAGATGCTCATATCAAATCGGTAGAGTATTTGAACAATGATGGTGCAAGCAATATATTCAATCTAGGTAATGGTCAGGGATTCTCGGTTAAACAAGTGATTGAGACAGCAGTCAAAGTGACTGGACGCGATATTCCTGTGAAATTTGAAGCACGTCGTAGTGGTGATCCAGCAGTATTAGTAGCTTCTTCAGAAAAAGCACGCTCTGTACTAGGTTGGAAACCTTCTTATAATCAATTAGAAGATATTATCAGTGGTGCATGGCAATGGCACGAATCTCATCCACAAGGATATGGTGATCATGAGTAATCCAGTAGAACGTACAACAGAACAAAACAGTGCATTACTTGCGATAGATGAACTGATTAAGTTCGCATTTGATAAAGGATTGATTAAAGGAGCAGATATCGATTACGGACGGAATCTATTGTTAAAACAATTCCATTTCGATGAGCCTTATAATCCAGATGTACCTGCTATTCATATGGTCGCTCAAGGACAAGCAGCAGCAGAACCTCAAGTCATGTTAGATACGTTGATCGATTATGCGTATAGTATCGGCTTACTAGCTGAAAATACAGATACGTACCGTGATCTGATGGACGCAGAAATTATGGGACTATTGATGGCTCGTCCATCTGAAGTAACAGGTGATTTTTTCGATACATTAGATCGTGAAGGCATTGAATCGGCAACAAGTGAATTTTATCAATTGTCGATCAATTCTAACTATATTCGGATGGATCGTGTCTCCAAAAATGTATATTGGAAACAACCAACTTCCTACGGTGAAATGGAAATGACGATCAATCTATCTAAGCCTGAGAAAACGTCAGCCGAAATTGCTTTGGCGAAATTAATGCCTCCACCATCATATCCAAAATGTCAGTTGTGTCGCGAAAATGTAGGTTATGCCGGACGTATCAATCATCCAGCCAGACAAAATTTACGCGTGATTCCGCTACAATTGAATGGAGAATCATGGTTGTTCCAGTATTCACCTTATGTGTATTACAACGAACATTGTATCGTACTGCATCATGATCATGTACCGATGAAGTTAACAAAAGATACATTCCGTCGTTTGCTCGATTTTGTCGATGAATTCCCGCATTATTTCCTCGGCTCTAATGCAGATTTGCCGATCGTAGGCGGTTCGATTCTAACACATGATCATTTTCAGGGTGGACGACATACATTCCCGATCGAACAAGCAACAGTAGAAGAAGTGTATGGTCATACTGTTCATGATGATATTACTTTAGAATTGGTCAACTGGCCGATGTCTGTAGTGCGTCTACGTGCGAACAATTCTTCTTTATTGTTGAATTCAGCTAATGATATCTATGAAGCGTGGAAACAATATAGTGACGCTGAAGTGGATATTCTAGCATCAACGATCCAAAATGGAGAACAGGTTCGTCACAATACAGTCACTCCGATTGTTCGTCGTCGTGATGGACAATATGAGATTGATCTTGTACTGCGTAATAACCGCACCAATGAACAATATCCAGATGGTATTTTCCATCCTCATCCTGAGATGCACCATTTGAAGCGGGAGAATATCGGATTGATTGAAGTGATGGGTTTAGCGATTTTACCAGGTCGATTGAAAGAAGAATTGGATCAGATTGCTTCTATTTTGACAGGAGATATCGCTTTATTGGAAATGATCAGACAACAACCTGACCATCCATTAGCCATACATTTGTTATGGATTGAACATCTGGTAGAAGCATATGGTACAGAGCTGGATCACGATCAAGCGACTTTAACGATTCAAGATGAAGTCGGTACGAAATTTGCTGAGATTTTAGAGCATGCAGGTGTATACAAACGCAATGATGAAGGACGCAAAGCGTTCCGTCGTTTTATTACTCGCATGAATTATGTGCTAAAAAGTTAAATTATATGCTAGTCAATCTACTATCTCTGGGTAATGATAAGAGGTAGTAGATTTTTTTATGGTTTCGATAAATATAATTGTTTCAAATTGATGTTAAAAGCAGTTTGATCGGAAAACTTTGTTTTTATGTGTATAAGGTATATAATTGTAAAGGGCTGAGGAACGGTAACTTACTTATAACTTATTACAACAGTGATCCTACAGTTTAGGTGTTAGATGTGTTTTTATATATGTAGAGAAGGATAACTTTATCTACTAATCGTTATATCCCAAGGAGGCATTTTGAATGAATTCATTTGAATTTTATAATCCAACCCGTCTTATTTTTGGTAAAGGTCAACTGGAAAAGTTGAAAAGAGAAGTAGGTAACTACGGTAAAAACGTATTGCTTGTATATGGTGGCGGTAGTATCAAACGTGCAGGTCTATATGACAAAGTGATCGGTTATTTGAACGAAGCAGGAGCTAATGTAACTGAACTTGCTGGTGTAGAACCGAATCCACGTTTGAGCACAGTACACAAAGGTGTAGACTTGTGCAAATCCAACAATATTGATCTAATTCTTGCTGTTGGTGGCGGTAGCGTACTGGATTGTGCCAAAGCAATTGCTGTAGGTGCAAAATATGATGGCGACATGTGGGATTTTGCACAACGCAAAGCAACTCCTACAGATGCATTGCCACTAGGTACTGTATTAACAATGGCAGCAACAGGTTCAGAAATGAACAGCGGTTCTGTAATTACAAATACAGAAACACAAGAAAAATTAGGTTGGGGTAGTGCGTATTCATTCCCAGCATTCTCTATTCTTGATCCAGAAAACACATATTCTTTACCAAAAGATCAAACAGTCTATGGTATCGTAGATATGATGTCTCATGTACTGGAACACTATTTCCATGCTGAAAAAAATACAGATATTCAAGATGGATTCTGTGAATCGATTCTACGTGGAGTTATTGATGCTGGCCCTAAATTGATCAATGACCTACAAAACTTTGAATTACGTTCAACAATTATGTACGCAGGTACAATGGCATTGAATGGTGTAGTGAATATGGGTTACAACGGAGACTGGGCGACTCATAATATTGAGCATGCTGTATCTGCTGTCTATGATATCCCTCATGGTGGTGGACTAGCGATCTTGTTCCCGAACTGGATGCAACACAACTTGCAAGTGAATCCTGCTCGTTTTGCTAAATTAGCAGTGAATGTATTCAATGTAGATCCAACAGGTAAAAGCGATGAAGAAGTAGCAAATGAAGGTATCCAAGCATTGCGCGACTTCTGGACTTCAATCGATGCACCTAGCCGTCTAGCAGATTATGAAATCGATGATAGCCAAATCGATGTAATGGTAGACAAAGCGATGAAATTTGGCGCATTTGGTAACTTTAACAAGCTAGAAGCAGAAGATGTGCGTAAAATCTATAGCATGTCTCTATAATTTCTTCGTTTATTAATACAATCATACATGTTCGAGCTGTTTATTCCTGTCAGTCATGATAAGGAATAAACAGCTTTTTTTGTCTATATCGCAAAAAATTGAAACTTTCCTTACCAACAATACGTAAATATAGGTATAACGCCAAAAAATGGTGGAAAAGGGCTGAATATCGCCTTTTTCCGTCAAATCAAAGAAAGGAGCGAACAGAAATGGAAACGCTATTTTGGATTTGCTTGATCACCGGTGCTTTGTACGCATTGTTCAGTCTGTTATTCGGTGACTTGCTTGGTGATGTGTTAGGCGGTATAGATCTGCCTGGATTTGACCTGTTTAAGCCTGTTATTTTAGCGGCGGCTGTTACGTTGTTCGGTGGAGCAGGAATCATGTTAATACGTTACAGTTCTTTCGCTCCTTTCGCTGTTATACTGCTTGCACTTTTGATTGCTGTTGTCGGAGGAATGTTTGTATTTTTTGTCTATGTCAAACCAATGGAACATAGTGAAGTATCGACAAGTTATTCGATTCAAGAAATGATTGGTCGTATAGGAGAAGTGACTATCCCGATTCCTCAAGTGGGATACGGTGAGGTCATGATTAAGCTTACAGGTGGCAACACGTTACATATTGCATACAGTTTCGATCGTTGTGCTATTGCCGCCGGTATGCGGGTAGTGATCGTAGAAGAAAAAGAAGGAACATTAGGTATATCGCTTTTAGAAGATTCATTATAAGGAATAATAGTGTGAGAGCAGTATAACAGCTTTTTGGCAAAGCAAGCCTATATCAAACCAAAAGGGGCGAGGATTATGGCATTTTTGAACGAAATGATTGTTGTACCTGCGATTGTGATTGTAGTATTGATCGTACTTGGTATTACATTCTGGGCAAGGTACAAAACAGTAAGTACAGACGAAGCAATGGTGGTCACCGGTTCTTTTCTGGGAAGCCGTAATATCTCAGATGATGGAGCAGGGCGCAAAATTAAGATTGTACGCGGTGGTGGTGCATTTATTTTACCTGTGTTCCAAAAGTCTGAATTTCTATCGTTGTTATCGCACAAACTGGATGTAACAACGCCTGAAGTCTATACTGAGCAAGGCGTTCCTGTACTTGCCGATGGAGTAGCTATTATCAAAATCGGTAGTTCTGTAGAAGATGTGGCTACAGCAGCAGAACAATTTATGGGTAAGCCCATTCAAGCGTTACAAGCTGAAGCCCAAGAAGTATTAGAAGGACATCTGCGTTCGATTATGGGTTCGATGACCGTAGAAGAAGTGTATCGGAATCGTGATCGATTTGCGCAAGAAGTACAAAGTGTCGCTGCTCGTGATCTAAAAAAGATGGGTCTACAAATCGTCTCCTTTACAATTAAAGATATACGCGATAAGCATGGATATCTGGAGTCGCTTGGTAAACCTCGAATCGCCGCAGTGAAAAGAGATGCAGAAATCGCTGAAGCCGAAGCTGTTCGAGATTCTAGGGTGCAGAAAGCACTGGCAGAAGAAGCCGGGCAAAAAGCAGAATTGCTTAGAGATACCAATATAGCTGAAGCTTCCAAAGAAAAAGAATTAAAAGTAGCTTCATTTAAAAAAGATCAAGATACTGCAAGAGCCGAAGCCGATCAGGCCTATCATATTCAAGAAGCCAAAGCCAAACAAATTATGATGGAAGAGCAAATGAAGATCGAATTGGTTCGTAAAGAGCGTGAAATAGATCTACAAGAACGAGAAATTACAGTACGTGAGAAATACTATGATGCAGAAGTGAAGAAAAAAGCTGAAGCCGATCGTTTCTCGGTGGAACAAGCAGCCGAAGCGGAAAAAGCTCGTAAAATGCGTCAAGCAGAAGCTCATCAATATTCGATAGAAACAGAAGCCAAAGCGTCTGCGGAACAACAACGTCTAGCCGGACAAGCGGAAGCCGATGCTGAACGTGCTAAAGGTACAGCTGAAGCTGAAGTGATTCGTCTACGCGGTCTCGCCGAAGCCGAAGCGAAGCAGAAATTAGCAGAAGCATTCGAAAATTATGGACAAGCCGCTATACTTGATCTAGTTGCCAAAATGCTACCTGAATTAGCAGGTAAAATTGCAGAACCAATCAGTGCGATTGATAAATTAACAGTTGTTGATACAGGTAAAGGCGAAGGCGGCGGAGCAACAAGAGTTAGTAACTATGTGACAGAACTGATGGCGACCGCTCCAGAAATGCTGAAAAGTGTATCGGGACTCGATATAGAAGAATTAATTAAAGGATTTGCAGGTGGCAAATCTCAGCAAGCTCAACCTAGTACTTCTAACACTACGGCTGGCGTAAATGCAAATAACCATACCCAACAGACAGCCCGTCCTGAAGCTATATTGGCACTTCCAACCCAAAGCTCACACGATCAAGATCGTGCAACAACATCCACAGGAATCGGAATTTCCAGTGAACAAGAACGATAATGGAAGATTTATATGTAACAATCATGCTATAAAGCAAACTTGCTTTCAATGATGCAGAGACGACAAATCCTTATTCATCAAGGATTTGTCGTCTTGTTTGTATACATAACTAACGAGTAGATTGTATTGACTAGATGGTGAATTTTTGGTAACTTTACGGGATGAAGGTGATCGTAAAAGGGGTGCAAATGTGAGCAGCCTACTTGTGGCTAAAGTGCTGAATAATAACGTTATTATTGCTGATCATCCTCAGTATGAAGAAGTTGTGGTGATCGGTAAAGGAATCGGCTTTAACCGTAAAGCGCGTGATGTGATTCCTTTGGATGTTGTCGAGAAGATGTTTATTTTAACCAATGAGCAAGAACAGGAACAATACAAGCAACTCGCGGTTCAGATCGACGAGCGTATTATCGAAGTCATTAACGAAATTATTTATTATATTAATTCTGAAAGTAAGACTCCACTGAATGAACATATTCATATTGCTTTAACCGATCATATTGCATTTGCAATTAAGCGTGCTGAGCAAGGGATGACGATTCAGAATCCTTTTCTATATGAGACGCGAGAAATGTATCCGTTAGAATATAAATTAGCTGCTCATGCGTTAGAAATAATTCATGATAAGCTAGGTGTAGCTTTAGAAGAAGATGAGATTGGTTTTGTAGCACTGCATATTTATAGTGCACTAACCGATCAACATATCACAGCGATCAAAGCCGATTCTCGTCTGATTGCTGATATGGTTAAAGTTATCGAAGATAGTCTCAAAATTTCGATTACAGGAGATACGCTGGATTACTCGCGGTTGCTTACTCATTTGCGATTTGCAATCGAACGTATCCGTAGAGGTGAGAAAGTAGCCGCTACTCATCGCTTAGAAGAAATGCTCAAAATGGAATATCCCGAAGTGTATTCGTTATCATGGAAACTAACAAAGATGATGGAAAAACGATTACGCCGACCGGTCTATAAAGCAGAAGTAAGCTACCTGACCATGCATTTACAACGGTTTGTCGAGAAGCGTGAAGAAGAAGAGGAAAGTACGCAAGAATAGATTCAAAATTCATTTAACCTTTTTTATTGAAAAGGCTTGCAGATTTAAAAAGTGGGTGCTATAATTCAGAACGTAATCAACAAATGAATAGCGGATTTTTTAACGTGTTACTGATTCGATCAGGCATGAGTTAACAAAGTATTTGATGTAAGGCTGTAAGCACACAGGGGTAGTCTATCCTTATGTACCGAGATCCTTATCCTATCAGATGCGTTGTTCACTCGTGCCTTTTTTTGTGGCTTTCCGCTTTAATTTGTTGAAGCAACAATATACTATTTATACTATTCGAGGGGAAGTGGCGGTATTGTTTAGACGTCTGTTTGGCGTTTTGCAAAAAGTAGGTAGAGCATTGATGCTTCCAGTGGCAATCTTGCCAGCAGCAGGTTTGTTGCTTGGTTTTGGTAACATGCTGGTTAACCCTGACTTTTTGCAGTATATTCCTGCATTAAATGCACACTGGGTTCAAATTACTGCAACAGTAATGATGAACTCCGGACAAATTGTTTTTGATAACTTATCTCTACTCTTTGCCGTCGGGGTAGCCGTCGGTCTTGCAGGAGGAGAAGGGGTAGCCGGGCTCGCAGCCATTATCGGTTATCTGATCATGAACGTAACCATGGGTACAGTTATGGGCGTTACAGCTGATATGGTCGGTAAAGGTGACTTCTCAGTAGCTTCTGTACTTGGTATTCCTACCTTACAAACAGGCGTATTCGGCGGTATTATCGTCGGTATTCTAGCCGCAACGATGTATAAACGTTTCTTCCGTATTGAATTGCCTTCATATCTTGGATTCTTTGCAGGTAAACGTTTTGTACCAATTATGACAGCTATTACTTCGTTGATTTTGGGTCTGGTAATGGTTCTTGTATGGCCTCCAATCCAATCATTCTTGAACACTGTTTCTCACAGTATGGTTGAATCGAACCCAACATTAACTGCATTTATTTTCGGTGTGATTGAACGTTCATTGATTCCTTTTGGTCTACATCACATTTTCTACTCACCATTCTGGTATGAATTTGGTGAATATGTAAATAAAGCAGGACAATATGTACGTGGTGACCAAAAAATCTTTATGGCGCAACTTCGTGATGGTGTTCCATTTACAGCAGGTACATTTATGACTGGTAAATTCCCGTTCATGATGTTCGGTCTTCCAGCTGCTGCACTTGCGATCTACCATGAATCCAAACCACAACACAAAAAATACGTTGCAGGTATTATGGGTTCCGCAGCATTGACTTCTTTCTTAACAGGTATTACTGAACCGCTTGAATTCTCATTCTTGTTCGTAGCACCAGTATTGTTCGGTATTCATGCAATCTTCGCTGGTCTTTCTTTCATGACTATGCAAATTCTAGGCGTTAAAATTGGTATGACCTTCTCAGGTGGTCTGATTGACTTTATCCTGTTCGGCGTTATTCCTAACCGTACTGCATGGTGGGATGTTATCATCGTCGGTCTAGTACTAGCAGTTATCTACTACTTCGGATTCCGTTTTGCAATCCGCAAATTCAACTTGAAAACACCAGGTCGTGAAGATACGCCGGCAGGTGATGATAGTGAAGTAGGTAGTGGTGGTAATAGCAAAGACGAATTGCCACATAATATTCTTGAAGCATTTGGTGGACAAGAAAATATTTCAAGTCTAGATGCTTGTATTACTCGTCTACGTATTCAAGTTAAAGAACCTAAAAATGTAAATAAAGATCGTTTGAAATCTTTAGGCGCTTCCGGTGTCCTAGAAGTGGGTAATAATGTGCAGGCGATTTTCGGAACACGTTCTGATACGATCAAATCACAAATGCAAGATATTATTGCAGGACGTACTCCACGCCCAACACCAGTTACAGTAGACTCTGTTCCAGCAGAAGGAACAGCAGAGAATCAAGTAAACATTTTGGCAGAAGAAGTAATCGTAGCTCCTGCTGATGGTGAATTGATGGATATTAGTGAAGTACCAGATCCTGTATTTTCACAAAAAATGACAGGTGATGGATTCGCTGTATTACCAACAAACGGAACGATCTCTTCACCGGTTAATGGTAAAGTATTTAACGTATTCCCTAGTAAACATGCGATCGGTATTATGTCTGAAGCCGGTAAAGAAATTCTTGTGCATGTAGGCGTAAATACAGTTAAATTGAAAGGTCAAGGTTTCACTGTATTGGTTGCAGAAGGCGATGATGTTATGGCTGGACAACCAATCCTTGAAGTGGATCTGGAGTATGTAAAAGCTAATGCACCATCGATCATCACTCCGATCATTTTCTCTAACTTACCAGAAGGTGCTACAGTAACATTGCACAAAACAGGTAATGTGAAAACAGGAGAAGGCAATATCGTTACAATCAAGTAATGTTATTCATTTCGACTTTTGCAATGAATCTCAAAAGAATATAAAATAACAAACTATACGTACTTGTAAGTTAAAGTGCAATAAGGGTCAACACGATGTTTGCTACAGCAATAATCTATCCTTATCGTCTTTAACTTACAAAATGCTTATAGTTTTGTTATTAAGCTGCATTGTAAGCAAGACTTAGAAAATGATTTATTTTTTCTAAAAACACCATGAATTTGCAGGATATTGCTGAATAATGTTAGCGATTGCTGAAAAAAGTCGAAAATAATTGTTTTGAGACGTGCATCATGCTTTATAATGCTGTACAATATAAGGGATGATCTAGTTATTAGTTAGTTATGATTTATTTTTACTATCCTACTATGATGAAGAAAGCGAGTGAATTTTATAATGGAAAAAACATTCAAAATCGTTGACGAAGATGGTATCCACGCACGCCCAGCAACAGCATTGGTAACAGCTGCTAACAAATTTGCTTCTACAGAATCTTTTGCAGAAGCTAAAGGTAAAAAAGTAACTTTGAAATCAATCCTTGGAGTATTGTCTCTAGGTCTTGAGCAAGGTGACGTTATCGTTCTTTCTACACAAGGTGCAGAAGAAGATGCAGCATTGAAAGCTTTGACTGACGTTATGGTGAATGAAGGGCTAGGCGAAATCAATGGCTAATATTTTGGGAATCGCGGCGTCTTCGGGCATCGCCATTGCCAAAGCATTCCGTCTAGAACATCCTGAATACGAGATTACCAAACGCTCGATTAGCGATACAGATGCGGAATTGGCTAAACTTGAGTCAGCGCTGGAAATTTCCAAAACTGAACTTGAGGCGATCAAAGAACGTACGTTACAAGAAATGGGCGCTAAAAAAGCAGAGATTTTCGAATCACATTTGTTGATTCTGAACGATCCTGAATTAATCAGCCCTGTAAAAGATAAAATTTCTATGGAAATGGTTAATGCTGAGTTCGCACTAAATGAAGTTGCTGCTCAATTCGTAACCATGTTTGAAAATATGAAGAGCACTTATCTTCAAGAACGCGCTGCTGATATGAGAGATGTAAGCAAGCGTATCTTGAATCACTTGATGGGTGTAAACTTCCAAAGTCCTGCTGAGATTCGTGAAGAAGTAGTTATTATTGCAGAAGATTTGACTCCTTCGGATACAGCTCAATTGGATCGTAATTTTGTTAAAGGCTTCACTACAAATATTGGCGGACGTACTTCTCACTCCGCGATTATGGCTCGCTCGTTGGAAATTCCAGCAGTAGTCGGTACAAAAGAAGTAATGGAAGTTATTCAAAATGGGGATATCGTTATCGTTGATGGTCTTGAAGGTAATGTTATCGTTAACCCTGATGAAGCAACTCTTGCTGAGTACCGTGCTAAAGGCGCAGCGTATGAAGCTCAAGTTACTGAATGGCGCAAATTGCGTGATGAAGTAACAGTTTCCAAAGATGGTGTACATGTTGAATTGGCTGCTAATATTGGTACGCCAAACGATGTGGCTGGTGTATTGGATAATGGCGGCGAAGGCGTAGGTCTATACCGTACAGAATTCTTATACATGGGTCGCGATGAATTGCCTTCTGAAGATGTGCAATTCAATGCGTACAAAACGGTTTTGGAAAAAATGGCGGGTAAACCAGTTGTTGTTCGTACACTAGATATTGGTGGCGACAAAGAACTACCTTACCTTGTTCTTCCAAAAGAAATGAATCCATTCCTGGGATTCCGTGCAATTCGTCTTTGTCTAGATCGTCAAGACATTTTCCGTACTCAACTACGTGCATTGCTTAGAGCAAGTGTATATGGTGACCTACGTATTATGTTCCCGATGATCGCAACATTGATGGAATTCCGCGAAGCAAAAGCAGTATTGTTAGAAGAAAAAGAAAAACTGGTTGCTGAAGGTGTTGCTGTTTCTGAGAACATCCAACTTGGCATCATGGTTGAAATTCCTTCTACAGCAGTACTTGCTGACCAATTTGCTAAAGAAGTGGACTTCTTCAGTATCGGTACAAACGATTTGATCCAATACACAATGGCAGCAGATCGTATGAATGAACGGGTATCTTACCTGTATCAACCATACAATCCTTCTATCTTGCGTTTGGTTAAAATGGTTATCGATGCAGCTCACAAAGAAGGTAAATGGACAGGCATGTGTGGTGAAATGGCTGGCGACGCTACAGCAATTCCATTGCTACTGGGTCTAGGTCTGGATGAGTTCAGTATGAGCGCAAGCTCTATTCTTCCAGCACGTAGCCAATTAGCTAAATTGTCTAAAGCAGACATGCAAGAATTAGCTGCTAAAGCTTTGGATATGCAAACAGCTGAGCAAGTGGTTGAACTCGTACAAGCAATCCACGCTTAATGTTTTCTTCCGTTACGTGCTTGGCATTATAAGCACAAATCCGTTCAAACAAAGTAATTTTTGCATAGCTAAATAACTTTCGTTTGAACAAATGGTTTTCCCAACATTTACTTTTAGCTGGTTTCTCTTTATAGAGAAATCAGCTTTTTTTGTTTTTATTATTTTTAATACCACAGAATAATTGTAAACAAAATAAAAAAAGTTAATTAGATTTCCGCTAACTTCCGAAGTAACTGTTATATCTACATCTATATTTATAACTGATTACGATAGGGGAAAAAGAAAATGACAATGAACCAGAAAAAGAAATTTAAAACGCTCTCTGTTCAATTTAAAATTATTTTACCTATCATGTTGGTTGTTGGTACTATTATTTGTTCTATGGTGTATTATATTTTTCTACAAGTTCACGATGAAACAGATACTCAAGGTATTGCTATGGCAAAGATTATCCGAATTGGAGCAGAACTAGCAAGTAACAATCCTGATGAAGGAATAGAACCGTATCTAAAAGAACTCCATCAACAATTAGGCAATGAACTTCTGTTTTCAGCAATTTTAAATAAAGACACATCACCTGTATATGCGACTGATACTGATTATATTGGCACAACGACGTTGCAAACATTTGTAAAAGCAAATCAAGACAGTAAAGAGTGGGTACTCCAAGATACAACATATAAGAACGAAGCCGCCAATCTTTTGGCAACTACATTATCGAATGGACAGATTCTAGTTTTAATTACTTCTGAAAATGTATTGCATACGATCCGTAACGTTACACTTGTTGTAGTAACAATAAGTATGATACTGCTTTTAATATGTATTTACTGGATTGTCTATCGACAATTTGAAACATTACGCACATTAGAAAAAATGATGTCTACGATTAGCGAAGGACAGGGTGATCTCACTCAACGTTTAGTCGTTAAAAGTGAAGATGAATTTGGACGAGTAGCGAATTCATTTAACCAATTTATCGAAAAAATACAGTCTATTATAGCTCAAGTACAACAGACAGCAGCAGCAACCTCTGTTCATACCAAAAATGTATATGATACATCTATTGATAACATGACCGTTTCTAAAGAGATTGATTATGCTATACAATCGATTACCAAAGCTACAGCAAGTCAGTACGATGAAATTGAACAAGGAACTATTTCTATTCGTAAAATAGCTACTGTGATTGAACATACAGACCAACATGCACAGCATCTGGAAAAACTAAGTACATTGATTGGTCAACGTCAGCAATCTGGTGAACAAGCAGTGATCTATCTACAAAATCATATGCAATCATTTGCAAGCTTGTCCGATCAAGTCTCTGTCAATTTAAATCATTTGATTACAGAAGTGAATGGTATTGTTAAAATGTCTGTTCTTATTCAAGAGATTTCTAAACAGACAGGATTATTAGCACTTAATGCTTCTATAGAGGCCGCTCGGGCAGGGGAACATGGTAAAGGATTTGCTGTGGTAGCTTCTGAAGTTGGCAAATTATCAGATCAGTCGAAAGAAGCAACTACTCAAATACAAGATATTTTGAATCGTATTATTTCTTCTACTACGCTAACCAAAGAAGTGATGGATGCTTCGCAGAATGCTTTAAATGACCAATCACAAAGTGTTGAAAATACAAGCGGTGCTTTTATAGAAATTGGTCAATCAATTCAAGAAATGAACAGTCTTATTGTAGGCATGAAGGATATGACCACCCAATTGAATATCAACAAAGAGCATATTATCGACTTTATTCAATCGGCTTCCACTACTACAGAAGAAACAGCAGCTGGTTCACAGGAAGTACTTGCCAGTGTAGAAAATCAAATCAAAATGTCACAACAGGTAACAGACAATATAGGATTACTCACTGAAAATATTAAAGAATTAAATGTTATGGTCGATCGCTTTAAAGTATAAATGATTAGTTGATAGATTCAAATAATAGATGAATAGAGACTTTTATAGATCGTTAATCAAGCCAGAAAAAGCAAGTATATCAATTATCAGTCATCTTATAAAAAAATCATCCCACCGACTTGATCAAAATAAAAAGTCGGTGGGATGATTGGTATGTTGCTATTTAGTTACAAGCACAGTTCAACACTGGTTTACGAGCTGCTGTCGTTTCATCCAAACGTCTGACTGCTGTGCCATAAGGAGCATTCAGTAGCAATTCTGGATTGTCTTTCGCTTCGCCAGCGATCTGAATCATCGTATCGATAAAAGCATCCAGTGTTTCTTTACTTTCGGTCTCGGTAGGTTCGATCATAATACATTCTTCCACATTCAGCGGGAAGTAGACAGTAGGTGGATGGTACCCGAAATCTAGTAATCGTTTGGCAACATCCAGTGTACGAATACCGTACTGTTTGAGCCCTTTACCCGACATCACGAATTCATGCTTACATACGCTTGTATAAGGCATTTCATAATGATCTTTAAGACGGTGCATCATATAGTTCGCATTCAGCACAGCACATTCAGATACTCTACGTAGACCTTCTGGGCCATAGCTACGAATATACGTATACGCACGTACTAGAATACCAAAGTTACCATAGTATGCTTTGACACGACCGATCGAATCAGGCGAACCGCTACGAAGAGTAAATGTACCATCTTCTAATTTTTCGACTACAGGTTCAGGTAAGAAAGGAAGCAATCTGCTTTTCACCCCGACAGGACCTGCACCAGGACCTCCGCCACCATGCGGTGTACTCATTGTTTTGTGTAAATTCAAATGAACCACATCGAAGCCCATATCACCTGGACGAGTAATTCCCATAATCGCATTAGAATTGGCACCATCATAATACAGTAATCCACCAGCTTCATGGACGATCTGAGCCACTTCACTGATTTGCTTTTCAAAAAGACCGAGTGTATTCGGGTTCGTCAGCATGAGAGCAGCGGTATCTGATCCAACAGCAGCACGAAGTGCATCGAGATCGACCAAACCTTCTGGAGTCGAAGGAATCGTAATCGTCTGGAATCCAGCGACTGTTGCGCTCGCAGGATTCGTACCATGCGAAGAATCAGGCACGATCACTTTGGTACGGTGTTCGCCACGTTTTTCATGATACGCACGAATCATCATCAGACCTGTCCATTCTCCATGAGCACCAGCAGCAGGTTGTAGAGTCACAGCATCCATACCTGTTAGAGCAGCAAGGTCTTTTTGCAAAGTATGCATCAGTTCCAGTGCACCTTGAATACTTTGTTCTGGTTGATACGGATGAATTTTGGCAAATCCAGCATATCGCGCTACATCTTCATTCACTTTAGGATTGTATTTCATCGTACAAGAACCCAGTGGATAGAATCCGTTATCGATGCCAAAGTTACGACGGGACAATTCGGTATAATGACGAATCACATCGACTTCATATACTTCAGGTAAAGCAGGTTCTTCTTGACGAAGCATTTCCTGCGGAATCAATTGAGATACGTCGATCCGAGGAACATCACACTCTGGTAAAGAATAACCGATTCGACCCGGTTGACTCAATTCAAAAATCAAAGCTTTTTCAGTAACAACAGCGCCTTGTACAGAAGTAACGGTCTCATGGACTACAGTTTCGTTTGTCATAGGATTGCCTCCAGTTCAGTTGCCAATAGATCTATCTCTGCTTTGGTACGTTTCTCTGTGACTGCGAATAAGATATGACCGGACAATTCAGGGTAAGACAAGCTTAGATCATAACCACCAATCATGCCTTTTGCTAACAATTGAGTATTGATATCAGCGACCGAAGTGCCTTCTGGTAAAGCAAGCACGAACTCATTGAAAAAAGGAGATTGGAACGCTAATGTTACATTAGGAATCGCAGATAGTGTTTGCGCAGCATAATGTGCTTTTTGCAAATTCAGATCAGCGACATCTACCATACCTTGTCTACCCATCACAGATAGATACACCGATGCACACAGTGCAAGCAATGCTTGATTAGAACAAATATTTGATGTGGCTTTGTCACGACGGATATGTTGCTCACGAGTCTGCAATGTTAATACAAAACCACGTTTACCATCGATATCTTTGGTCTGTCCAACAATGCGTCCTGGCATACGGCGCATTAACGGTTGAGCAACAGCGAAGAATCCACAAGTAGGCCCACCTAATGACATCGAGATTCCGAGTGGCTGTGCATCACCAACAACGATATCAGCTCCAAGCTTACCAGGAGATTCAAGTAGTCCAAGTGAAATTGGATTCGTACTTACTACTAGCAAAGCACCTTTGGCATGCGCTAGATCAGCCGCTGCTTGAATCGCTTCAATACCGCCAAAAAAGTTAGGGGATTGAACAAGCACTACAGCTGTCTGTTCATCGATCGCTTCAGCAAGAACTTGAATATCGGTAACTCCATCTCCATAAGGAACTTCCACTACATCCAGATTCAAGCCACGAGCATAACTGCGTACAACACCGCGGGACTCGGGATGAATCGTCGAAAGAGCAATAATCTTTTTGCGTCCTGTAGCAGATGCTGCAAGAGAAGCCGCTTCAGCCAGAGCAGTTGCACCATCGTACATACTTGCATTGGCAACAGCCATTCCTGTTAATTCACAAATATAAGATTGAAATTCAAAAATCGCTTGTAATTCACCCTGACTGATCTCTGGTTGATATGGAGTATAAGCTGTATAAAATTCAGAGCGAGAAATCACATGATTGATCACAGAAGGCAAATGGTGATCATATAAACCTGCACCAAGAAAACTGGTATACCGATCTGTATCTGCATTTTGACCCGCAAGACTGGACATATGACGAGTAAGTGTATACTCATCTAGCATTTCAGACATCGGCATTGTACCTTGATAACGAAGGGATGCCGGAATATCTGTAAATAAATCCTCTATCGAAGAAGCGCCCACCACCTCTAACATTTCAGCTTCATTCTGTGGTGTCATGGGAATATAACGATGCGATTTCATAAAGGTAGACTCCTTTGGGGCAACATATCAGTCGCCTTGTGATTTTATTTAGTGACAGCAGATGCTCGTTTGTAGAAAGGAGCTTTGATTACTTCAGCTTTGAGCATTTTACCGCGAATCTCAAGTTCTATCGGTGTTCCTAGAGCAGCACTATCAGCTTCAATTAAAGCAAGTCCAAGGTTACGCTTGAGTGTAGGAGATTGAGTTCCTGTAGTCACTTCGCCGATTTGTCGACCATCCCGATATACAGGATAGTGAGGACGAGGAATACCACGATCAATCATTTCGACTCCAACCAATTTACGAGCTAATCCTTTTTCTTTTTGCGACACTAGAGCATCTTTACCTGTAAAGTTTTCTTTGTCTAATTTGACAAAGTAACCAAGTCCAGCTTCCAGCGGAGAAATATCTGCGGACAGTTCTTGACCATACAGTGGCAGGCGAGCTTCAAAGCGAAGCGTATCACGCGCGCCAAGTCCACAAGGGATCAAGCCAAGTGGTTCTCCAACTTGTAGCAGTTGTTCCCAGATCACCGGAGCATCTGTAGCAGATACATACAATTCATATCCATCTTCACCGGTGTAACCTGTACGAGAAATTAGAGCATGAACACCAAAGATTTCAGCTTTGTCGATAAAAGAAAATCCTGCTAGTTCAGCATAACGATCGCTTTGCGTAGCCGCTTGTAAAATAGCAACCGCTTGAGGACCTTGCAGAGCAATTAATGCTGTTTGTTCTGAAATATTTTCAAGTGTGACATGAGCAGGTAAAGACTGCTTCATCCAATCGATATCTTTATCAATATTCGAAGCATTGATCACAAGCATGTAATGTTCTTCGCCTAGACGGTATACAAGTAGATCATCGACTACACCGCCTGTTGGATAGCACATCAGTGTGTATTGAGCTTGACCATCTTGCAGACGAGAAGCATCGTTAGTTAATAATTGCTGTAGATAAGCAAGTGAACCTTCACCTGAAATGATCACTTCACCCATATGAGAAACATCGAATAACCCTGCTTGTTCACGTACAGCTTCATGTTCTTTTTGAATTCCTGTAAATTGAACAGGCAATTCCCAACCGCCAAAGTCGATACAACGTGGTGAACCGGATTGAGCATAAAGAGGGAAAATAGGCGTACGTTTCAATTCTGTTGTCATCATCGTCACCTCATCAAATTAGTATTGTGGCGAAAAAGTAAGATTATCAATATGTTGCGAAATAGACAAAAGGTCAAAACACCTTAAAAGCTCAACAAAAAAAGACAGAGAGAAAAGGAAATAAGCAGGTCGTATACCTGAACTATTTCTTTTTCTCCCTGTCCTTGATACCTGAGAGTTACCTTGCACTTCTAAATACGTCAGAAGCAACAAGTTTCCCCTTGGGTGATTGGGCGTAATCATTCGGATATCGTCGGTGACCGAATAATGCCAATTCTCTCCAGAGCTGCGTCCGGTACAGGTCCCTTTTACCTGAGAGATTCACCATTACTGGCTTACTCCTTCGGCGCTGTCATGATTCTGAACAGTCTCTCCCTGTACTTTCATTCGCTACATATGATGTTATGTATTTCCGAACATTAAGTATTGAAACAGCAATGAATGTATGTATATTATATTAATACTTGATTCAAAAAGCAATGTCAAGAGTATTGACAGTATAATCTGCCTTGCTATACGCTTGTGTGCATGAAGACATTACAACCATGAACCGGAGGAATGAACAATGAGTGAGATTAAAGATCAATTGCTGTACAGTGCAGAACATGAATGGGTAGAACGCATTAGTGATGATACTGTTCGTATCGGGATTACTGATTTTGCTCAACATCAGCTAGGAGATATCGTGTTTGTTGAATTGCCACAATCAGGTGCAGAAGTTGCTTCTGAAGCTGTAATTGGTACGATTGAATCGGTTAAAACCGTATCTGATCTTTTTAGCCCGGTTACAGGAACAATTACTAATTTCAATCCTGAATTAGAAACAGAACCTGAACTGGTGAACTCTGATCCTTACGGACGTGGCTGGATGGTAGAAGTGAAAGTTAGTGGTAATCTGGATGAAGCTTTATCCAGTCTATTAAGTGCAGAAGCATATGCTGAACATGCACAAGACTAAGTTCTAAAAAAAGTGAATACATACAAAATAAGTAGAAATCATCTAGTTATTTGTATTGTAACAAGATTAAGACTGAAAGCCTAGCAGGCGATCAGTCTTTTTTGGTATGTATGGATGTTTTATAATTTTAGGTTGGAGGAATCTGCATAATACGATAGAATGATTAAATAAAGCAGAAATAGAATTTTTTTACATAGATTCAATAGTACCATCTTGTACGAAATGTGCACTGCACTTCTATATAGGGATGACTACATCTGGAGGGGAGATTGTTGTCAAAATATCTATATCGTTTATTTTTGATTATGGTGATATTGGGCTCGTTACCTGTACTGGTTATCGGAATATTTTCGTATACATTAGCAGCC
Source organism: Paenibacillus sp. PsM32 (assembly GCF_030433815.1). Classification (NCBI taxonomy): domain Bacteria; kingdom Bacillati; phylum Bacillota; class Bacilli; order Caryophanales; family Paenibacillaceae; genus Paenibacillus; species Paenibacillus sp. PsM32. Next base: position 80,976 of record NZ_JARUWY010000005.1, read on the forward strand.
GGTGATGTGGAACAAAAAGTACAGGATGGGAATGCACAGTTATTAAATGAGACTCAATTACGTGTAGATCAAGTGCTCAAAACGTTACAGTTATCGGCAGTGCAATATGTTAATTCTCCATTAGTGACTGAAACGATGAAACAGCCGTTACAATCAGGAGACTTTGAAAGGATACGAAATTTAACAACAGGCTTTAATAATTTGCAAACGATTACATCGCTGGATCAAATACGGTTAATTAACTTTGAACACAATTGGGTGGTATCGGGAACATCATTTAGCCAGGTGTCTGATGCAGACGATCAAGCTGTGCTTCGCTCTTATCGACACAATCGAAATAGTATGTTCTGGGTAACAGATACTTCTATCGCTAATAACGGATATACGTCAAATATAGATATGATGACTGAAAATGAATTAACCTCGATCTCTTCCGAAAAGAAAACCAAAGTAGTCAGTATGGTGTTCAAAATTCCATTATTGCCTTCAACTGGTGAGCCACGTGGACTGTTAGTTTTAGATATTGCTAATGATGAGATTGATAACTGGGTCACCAGCAGTACTCGTCTTGGACAAATCTATGTATTTGATCAATATCAACAAGAATTTCTAGATAGTGGTCAGAATACGCAATATCCAGGCTTGCAGAATGAAGTGTTTAAACATGTGGAACAAGGGGAACGACAAGGATTTTTTAATTGGAAAAGTGAAGGCAAAGAAGTAGGCGTAACTTATTCTTCGTCCACATTAAATGGATGGGTGTATGTATCTGTGGTATCAATAGGACAAATTACGTCCCAGACACGAAAAATAGCGATTTTGACAATTAGTGTCTGTGTAGCGATGTTGTTATTAACGGCTTTGTTAGCTTTTCTTAGCAGTCGGCGTATGTATTCCCCTGTCTCCAAATTAATGCAGTTGTTGGGAGCAGGAGATTCAGCAGATTATCAGGCAGGACTGAACGCAGAGCAATCGTCTACAACGATCAGGCAGCTACGGTTTCCATTTGGCAAAAGCAATTCATTCACTGGATATGACAAAAAGTCTGTGAAGCGACAAGATGAATTTGCGTATATTGGTGAACAAGTAGAGCGGATGCGCTTAACAGGAAAAGAGCTTGAAGAGCAGATTCGAGAGCAAATCCCGCAGTTACGTGAATTATCGGTCATCAAGCTGATTAGCGGACAGATTCCAGCTAATGAATTTGAACGTCGTCGTCAAATCTATGGATTTCCTGAACCTGTGCATTCTATGGCGGTATTGGTGTTACAGATTGATACAGTGCAAGGAACACGTTATGAAGAGACGGATCGTGAACTGCTTCTATTTGCTATTAATAATATGGTGTCTGAATTGATTTCGGCAGAGCATCGATTTAGCCCTGTATTGATAGAACAATCTCAAGTCAGTATTCTGGTAGAACCTGTAGACAATGAAGATGCGACCTTATGGTATCATGCTCAAGCAGAACGGGTGCGTACACAGGTTCAAGACTATTTGTCGTTATCGGTGAGTATCGGGATTAGTCGTCCTTTTGAACATTATCAAGGTGCTCCTGATGCGTATGGAGAAGGGTTAGAAGCGCTCAAGCAACGAATGAGTCTGGGGAACAAATTAATTATCCATTTTGAAGATATCGATCATAGTACTTCTATGGAAGTGGCTGTGTATACTCAGCTCAAGCAGTTAGAAGATCGGGTGATTCAATCGCTCCAAAATGGCGATTACGAGCAGACACCTCTTTACTTTGATGAGTATATTACTCATGTGATGGAAAAAGAAATTCATTTTCGCGATTATCCGGTGTTGCTGACTCAATTAGCAGCTCGTGTCTATGAGATTGTGCAACAAAAAGGTGGAACTGTAAATAGTGTATTAGGCAAAAAAGCATCGCTTCATAAATTGCTAGAATTGCAGACGGTAGAAGAAATCAGGCAGTGGTTTACACACTCGTTATTTGAGCCGTTACAGCAGTTTTTGCAAAGTCAGGCAGAATCACAATATATGAATATCGCCGATCAGATGATCCAGATGATTCATCAGCGGTATGAGCAAGATTTGTCATTAGAAATGTGTGCAGAACAGCTTAATTTCCATCCCGTGTATTTGAGTCGTGTATTCAAAAAAGAAACAGGGATTAAGTTCAGTGATTATGTAGCTGAATATCGAATGAATCAGGCGAAGAAGTGGTTAGAAACGACAGATTGGCGAATTGCCGATATTGCAGAAAAATTAAGCTATAGTAACACGACTGCATTTATTCGTATTTTCCGCAAAATCGTCGGCACTACACCTGGTAAATATCGAGAAGAACATCGCAGCCGGAAGTTAATATAAGAATATTATAGTTGAATCTAGCATATATAGAGGTTGAAAAAAGGTTATTCTTTCTCGAAAAAAAGAAGCTAAAACCCTGATACAGCAAGGATTAGCTTCTTTTTTTACATATAAAGCTAAAATTGGATGATAGCCTGTTATCCTTCTGGAAGCGACAATAAACCTATACAAATGTTAACGCTTTCAAGGAGGGTGAAGGATGGAAGCCAAATCAGTCAAATCATCTACACGTATACGTACAAAAGAAAGCCAAGCGAATATGTCATGGAGGGAATTTTACAAAAATCGTTGGTTATACATTATGTTGTTACCCGGGATTATTTATTTTGTCATATTCAAGTATGTACCGATGTACGGCATTGTGATGGCATTTCAAGATTATGTTCCGTACCGCGGAATATGGGAAAGTAACTGGGTAGGATTCAAGCACTTTGAACGCTTTTTCAGTGAACCGCAGTTTTGGATGTTATTTCGCAATACATTGATTCTGGCGTTATACAATATTATTTTCTTTTTCCCTTTACCTATTATTGTATCGTTGATGTTAAATGAAGTCGTGACAGAACGATTTAAACGTTTTGTACAAACATTAATCTATGTACCACATTTTGTCTCATGGGTTGTTGTTGTCGGTGTATTTTATATGATCTTTACGACAGAAGGCGGAATTTTAAACGAATTGATCTTTGCGATAACCGGTCAAAAAATAGCGTTTTTACTTGAGCCGGGCTGGTTCCGTACGATGATTATTTCGCAATCGATCTGGAAAGAAGTCGGTTGGGGAACGATTATTTTTCTAGCGGCGTTGTCAGGTGTAGATACTCAATTGTATGAAGCTGCACGAATGGATGGAGCAAGCCGCTGGAGACAGTTATGGCATATTACTTTGCCAGCTATCCGCAGTACCATCATCATTTTACTTATTTTGCGTCTGGGTACTTTTTTGGATACCGGATTCGAACAAATTTTCTTAATGTTGACTTCCACAAATCGGGATGTGGGTGAAGTCTTTGATACGTATGTCTATGTAAAAGGAATGACGCAAGCGCAGTATAGCTATAGTGCTGCTGTTGGATTGTTCAAATCAGTGATTGGCTTGCTGTTAGTTGTCGGAGCGAATCAGTTAGCGAAAAAATGTGGAGAAGAAGGTATTTATTGATTTATCTATTCTTTGTAGAAAAAAATCAAATGGTATAAACAATCTTTTGCAAACGATGTTATGCATTCTAAAGTTATCTATCGTTCGGAAGGAGACAACATTATGAAACAAGATCGTACATTAGGAAATCGGCTATTTGATTATACCAATCATACCTTGTTGTTATTGTTAGGGATTGTAACGGTATTGCCTTTTATCTATATCACTGCTGTATCATTTACCAGTCCGGCAGAAGTCGCCAAAGGAGGATTTATTCTTTTTCCGAAAGAATTCTCACTTGCTGCCTATCGCTATATTTTCTCTACATCTACACTACTGAATAGCTTATGGGTATCGATCTATATTACAGTGCTCGGCACATTTATCAATTTACTGCTGACCACATTGATGGCGTATCCGTTATCACGTCCTTATTTGCGAGGCAGAAAGTACATTATGCTCGGTGTATTATTCACCATGTTATTTAGTGGAGGTATGATTCCGACGTACTTTGTTGTGAATTCTCTTCATTTGACCGATACGTTATGGTCGCTAATGATTCCAGGTGCGATCAGTGCTTTTAACTTGATTGTACTCAAAAACTTTTTCCAACAAATTCCTGACGGACTGGAAGATGCCGCCAAAATCGATGGATGTAACGATGTCTCAATCCTTTTCCGTATCGTGCTACCGTTATCTCTACCAGCAATGGCAACATTCGCATTGTTCTACTCGGTAGCTCACTGGAATAGCTTCTTTAGTGCTATTCTGTACATTAACGATAGCGACAAATGGCCTGTACAAGTGTGGCTACGCGAAATTGTTATTCTAGCTCAAAGCCGAATCGGAGACACCAGCATCGAAGAAGCCGATATCCAGCCACTAACCATCCGAATGGCAGTTATCGTATTCTCAACATTGCCTATACTAATGGTCTACCCATTCCTACAAAAACATTTCGCCAAAGGCGCACTTCTAGGATCAGTCAAAGGCTAAATTCTATCCATAATCCATAAGAACTTAATAACGTAATTTAAAATAACTTAAATAAGTAAAATGAACCAAATCCTTATTCTCATCATTTAATTCAATAACCAAACATCACACCCATACATGTCCATCACTAACTATTACACTAACGACCTACAACAAGTGTTGCACCAAAAAATCATTACCAAACCCAATAACACCTACATTACATGCCAAAAACAACCATCTCAACTCACACAAAAACCATTTTTCAAAATCATTAAACCATTAAATCCTTAAATATTTAAAACTTTAAAACTTTAAAACTCAAGTCCCTAATCCCTAATTTTCAAAGACTCAAAACTCAAATCCCTTAAAACGATCTTAAAAATCTTTATATCTTTACATCTTTTCTGCCACTACCCACCCAATTGTGCTAGGCGGAGGGGGAGATGGATTCTGAAAGTCGCCTTTAAGACTGGGATATCGACCGCCAGCGGTCAAATCAAGATATCCCTGTCTTACCAGCGACTGCAAGAACCATCTCCCCCGCAGCCCTCCACAACCCCCTTCAACGAAAGGAGATAATTATTTATGAAAAAGCAAACAGCAGTTTTAATGTGCCTTGTATTAGCAACATCTACTGTACTGAGTGCATGTGGAAGCAAAGGATCTCAAGGAGCATCGGTCGATGATACGATCACGATGGCGATTTCTCAAGTCGGCGATATTCCATCCGCAGGCAACCCGATTCAAACGCAAATCGAGAAATACACTGGCAAAAAATTAGACGTTCAATGGATACCGAACTCGGCATATGATGACAAAATCAATGTCATGATCGCTTCAGGAGATATGCCTGATATTTTAAAAGTGAATTACACACCTGCTGTCACCAATGCGATGCGTAACGATGTGTTCTGGGAAATCGGCCCTTACCTCAAAGATTATCCCAACTTAGCGGCACAAGCAGATGTATTTTACGATAATGTTAAAGTCGATGGCAAAATCTATGGCGTACCTCGCTTTTCCGATATTGCACGTGCGACATTGCTCTACCGTTCGGATTGGTTTAAAAAGCTCAAGCTAGATGTACCGAAAAGTACAGAAGACTGGTACAACGATGTGAAAGCGTTAACATTAAATGACCCTGATGGAAATGGGAAAAAAGATACGTATGGCATGATGTTGTTCAAAAAATATAACGAAGGCGAGTATTCATTTACAACACGTCTGGCTGTTAGTCTAGGAGCACCGAATAAGTGGAAAGTGGAAGATGATGGTTCGTTTACCCCAGAATTTATGACCACTGAATATAAAGGTGTAATGGATCTACTTAAGCGTTTATATGATGAGCAATTGATCAATCAAGATTTTGCAGTATTTGATTCTACCGAAGCAGATAAGAAATTCGATTCTGGTCTAACCGGTATGAAGATCGCTGTGGCACAGACCGCCAAAAGTCAGCTTGAACGTTTACAAGAAAATGTACCTGATGCCGAAGTCGATCTTGCCAAATTAGAAGGGCCGGACGGTTATCGTGTACCTGCTCAATCCGGTAATGCAGGTATTCTGGTATTTCCCAAAGTCTCTGTGCCTACAGAAGAAGACCTCAAAGCGCTGTTGTCTTTTTTGGATAAATTAATGGACCCTGAAATGTCTACGCTGTTATTGCGTGGAGTCGATGGAAAGCATTATAAAAAGTTAGAGGATGGACGGGTAGAAATGACCGATTTTGCTGCTTTTCAACGTGAAGTAAAGCCTTATCGTGATAATCTGCCACTGGTAGAAGGATATAATGTGCCTGCGCAAAAAGATACCAAAATTGGCGAAAAAGGAGTAGCGATGGCAAAAGAAATTACACAGTATGCTATTCCGAATCCAGCATTGACGTTGTACTCACCAACATATGAAGAACGTGGTGGCGATCTCGATCAAATGATTAACGATGCACAAACCAAATATATTATGGGCAAAATCGACGAAAACGGCTGGCAACAACAAGTGGAACTATGGAAAACATCCGGCGGCGACAAAGTGATGCAAGAATACGCAAGCTCCTACAAAGAACAGCAACAACAAAAGCAAAGCAAATAACCATGTTCATACCATAATGATCGGGAGGAAATAATAATGAAATTTGTGGTTAAACAAACTGCTTGTTGGACACTTACTGCTGTATTGGCTTTGGGATTAACAGGTTGTGGGAACAGCGATTCAGGAGCGGCAACAGCGGATTCTTCAACCGTACGTATTTCACTCATGCAAGTCGGCGATATTCCCAAAACTGGAAATGATGTAGAGACAGGACTGGAAAAGCATATCGGCAAAGATTTGGATATTCAATGGATTCCCAGCTCTGCGTTTAACGATAAAGTCAATGTGATGATCGCTTCAGGCAATTTGCCTCATATTATGCGTCTGAATTATATTCCAACAACAGTGGGTGCGATTCGTTCAGATCAATTTTGGGAAATTGGCCCTTATCTTAAAGACTATCCGAATCTAGCGGCTCAAGATCCTGAGTATTACAGCAATATCACGGTCGATGGTAAATTGTACGGCGTTCCGAATTTCCGCGATATAGGGCGGGCTGCTATCGTATACCGCAAAGACTGGTTTGATACATTGAAATTAGGAGTGCCCAAAAGTATAGATGATTGGTACAACGCCGCCAAAGCGATAGCGACTAAAGATCCTGACGGTAATGGCAAAAACGATACGTATGCTTTTCCATTATTCAAAACATATACTGAAGGTTCTCAAGCTCCTCTGACTCGTATTGCAGTCAGTCTGGGTGGCGTTAATCGCTGGGGAGTAGATGATAATGGGAAATTCACGCCTGAATTTATAACACCACAATATACAGAAGTGTTACAAATGATGCATCGTCTTTATGCTGAAAAATTAATCAATGCTGACTTCCCTTCACTGGATTCTACAGAAGCCGATAAAATGATGGCATCCGGTAGAATCGGTATGAAACTAAATGGCGTAGCAACCAATGGAAAAAGTACACAACAATTATTAACAGCGGCTGTACCGGATGGAGTGGTTGATATTTCTCCATTTGTCGGGCCAGAAGGGATTCGTATTGCAGGTGAACCCGGTAACTTTGGTTTTCTAGCTTTCCCCAAAGCGACCGTCCAAGACGAAGCACAACTCAAAGAATTATTAGGTACACTTGATAAACTGATGGACGAGCCTACAAGTACATTGCAATTGCGCGGAATCGAAGGCAAACATTACAAAAAAACAGCAGACGGCAAAACAGAATTTATCGATTTCGATGGATATCAACGAGATGTGAAGCCTTATCGTGATAATTTGCTAAATATTGAAGGTTATCATGTAACTGAATTGGTCGATACCGAACTTGGAACCAAAGGAGTAAAATTATCAAAAGATGATCGCAAATATGCTATCTCCAATCCTGCGTACAATCTCGTATCTGATATCTATACAGAGCGCGGACAAGAGCTAGATCAGATGATTAGTGATGCACAGACCAAATACATTATGGGTGAGTTAGATGATGCTGGCTGGCAACAAGCGATTACAAGCTGGCGTACTGCCGGTGGTGATCAATTGATCAAAGAATACGAAGAAGCTTATGCCAAATTAAAGCAGTAAATCACTTGTTGCATAAACAAGTAAATGATCAGCAATAACGAAATATTTATCAAAACGATTCTATAATGATAGGTAACAAAAAATGCTAGATACCAAAAAAACTGTAATTTACGTCTTGTTCTATTCTGCTCAGACAGAGTAGGCAATGAGGTGTAGTTACAGTTTTTTGGTATGTCATTTCCACGATTCGACGTTATTACTAATTAGCAGATGCGTAGAAATAGATGGACTGGTTTATTAACAAGAAAAGAATCACTTACAGGAGGAACATCATGAATACAAAACGTGTATTGATTACAGGTGCCAATTCCGGCATGGGACTTGCTTCTACTATAGAATTAGCCAAGCGTGGCTATGAAGTTATTATGGGCTGTCGCAATGAAGAACGTGGACAAAAAGCATTACAAGAAGCACGTGAAAAAAGCGGTTCTGATCAGATTACACTGATGAAATGTGATCTAGGGTCACTGCAACATATTCGGGAATTTGCAGAACAATTTAATCAGAAATACGATCGGTTGGATGTTTTACTTAACAATGCAGGGGTTGTTAATTTGAAGCGTCAAGAAACAGAAGATGGATTTGAAATGAGTATCGGGGTTAATCATCTCGGTCATTTTTTGCTGACTCATTTGCTGTTAGATGCACTTAAAGCTTCTCCTCAAGGACGAATCGTTGTTGTTAGTTCAGGGGCATATAAGATTGGTAAAATTCATTGGGATGATCCTCATTTACACAACGGATATACAGTCATCAAGTCATACGCTCAATCCAAAATCGCGAATATCTTTTTTACACGTGTTATGGCGGAAAAGTTAAAAGATACTCAGGTAACGATCAATTGTCTGCATCCTGGAGCAGTAGCGACTAATATTGGAGTAGATCGGGATACCGGATTTGGTAAGCGCATTTTAGCTGGAGTAGCGTATCTTCCTTTTTTCCAGACACCCGAGCAAGGCGCAGAAACGGCTATTTTCCTTGTAGATGATTCTTCTGTAGCTCAACATTCAGGACTGTATTATTATCGCCAAAAGATCCATAAGCTCAAGCCCAAAGCACTGGATGATGCAGAAGCGCTTCGTTTCTGGGAATGGAGTCAAGAGCAGGTGGGCTTACAAGAGCAATAAGAAAGTAATTTCGGTCAAAGACAGTATCAGGTCTAATCGTTGTAATCTGTTATGCGATCTGTCTTACATGATCTATCATCTACTGGTACAATAGAATCATCTGATATTTGTTATAATCAGAACAAAAAAAGAAAGGATGATGATACCGAATGAGTAACGAATATCCGCCGAATCCTAATGACGTTCAGCAGAATCCGTATCAAGCTCCACCTCAACAGCAATATGGAGGAATGCCACCATACCCGCCGTATATGCAACCACCTTTGCAAGGATTAGGCGGCTGGTTAGCTTGTTTTCAAGTGTATATGTATTATGTACTTATTGCTTTTATGTTTACTATTCCTAGTTACATATTTTTAATCTGGATGCATAATAATCCAGGGCAGTTTGATGCGGTAGTACCTGGTATGACTAATAGTGTATTTTCTGTTTATGGCAACAACTTTATGTTGGTGATGATTATGGGAATTGTCTTATCTATTATTTCGTTTCTGTGGATGATTACTAATCTAGTGTTCTTTTATAAACGTAAAAAATTCTTGCCACGTGTTATGATTGCATACTGCTTATTCCAAATCGCTGTAAGCGTTGTGACATTGTTGTTGATTCCAAAGGTAGGTATATCACCAACAATTAGTAGCATTTTTGGTATTGCTACGCTGGTTGCTTGGATTTTCTACTTTATGCGTTCTGTACGTGTCAAAAACACATTTGTTCGTTAATCCATCACGTAATCTTTCGTCAATCACGCTGATCTTTACATTTGTTTTTATACAAGGAGGCAGATTAAATGAGTGATCAACATTTACCTTACACGATAGAAATAGCTAGACAAGAAGATTTACCTGCTATTGTCGATATCTACAATTCTTCTATTCCTGCAAGGTTGGCTACTGCGGATACAGAACCTGTAACAGTGGAAAGCCGACAAGCGTGGTTCGATGAACATGTTCCTGATCGTCGTCCATTGTGGGTGCTGTGGCAAGATGGACAGATTGCAGGTTGGGCAAGTTTACAGACTTTTTATGGACGACCTGCTTATAACGGTACGGTAGAGCTAAGTGTATATGTACACAACGATTATCAAGGAAAAGGCATCGGTAGCAAATTAGTCTCTTATGCGATTGAGCAAGCTCCAGCAATGCATATACATACGCTGCTTGGTTTTGTTTTTGCTCATAATGATCCAAGTCTGAATTTGTTGCGTAAATTTGGATTTGAAGATTGGGGACACTTGCCTCGTGTTGCTATTTTGGATGATGTAGAACGTCATTTGGCGATTGTAGGCAAACGTATAGAAGCCAAGTAACAGAGGTTAAAACATTAACTGTATAGATGCAACCTAACACCTGATAATGCGTCTAATGATTATCAGGTGTTTTGGTCTATTTCAGCAAACAACAACTGACTGCTATCGTGATATGATCCGCTCGGTAGGTTGCTCAAATATACAGTTGACGGTAATATGTATGAGGAACTATATCAGTTATGTAGAGATAATATGTATTTGGGGCAGATGCCCAAAGGAAATAGCTTGTGGAAAGGAAGCCGATCAATGATCATACTGAAATCACCTCAAGAAATAGAAGAAATGAAAACAGCTAGTCAGATCGTAGCAGATTGTCATCGTGAAATTGCCAAGCTGATTCAACCGGGAATTACAACGATGGAAATTAATGAATTTGTCAAAAAGCATATTACCAAATTAGGTGGTAAACAATTCACCAATGGATATAATGGGTTTGAATATGAGACTTGTGCATCGGTTAATGATGTAATCGCTCATGGCTTTCCAAATCGTACGCCTTTACAAGAAGGCGATATTGCCAAAATCGATATCGTTGCTGAATATAATGGTTGGCTAGGCGATTCTGCATGGTGTTATGCAGTCGGTAACATTTCGCCAGAAGCTGAAAAGCTAATGCGTATTACCAAAGAATGTCTTTATATCGGAATAGAACATGCTATCGTAGGCAATCGTCTAGGAGATGCGATGGCTCCGCTACAACATCATGCCGAAAGCAATGGATTCCATGTGGTACGTGATCTATTGGGTCATGGCATCGGACGTGATCTTCATGAAGAACCTAACTTTACCCATACAGGCAAACCGGGCAAAGGTACACGTCTAAAAGAAGGTATGGTATTTACGATTGAACCGATGATTAATGAAAGCACTTATCGGATGACGATTGATGCTGATGGCTGGACAGCACGCACAGCCGATGGAGGATGGTCTGCTCAGTATGAACATACTATAGCGATTACAGCAGATGGCCCGATTATTTTGACAGCTCAATAATAGTTTGCTGCGCTAAAGTGGTTGAACATATCGATGTAGTAGCAGTTTTAACAAGTGCATTGTTGAGACTGCTATCATGGTATTATCATATGTAGCAGAGATAGGGTTTAGGAATTGTTATCCTTTTTTGTATTCAAAAGCAAGTTATTGAGGTAAATAATAAACACACGATATGCAATACAACCTCCGCTTTTCCAACTATACAATCGCTAATCGGATAAATAATAATAGTCGGTATGATATTCATTAAATATTTGTGCCAACGATTGCACGTTTTGAATATTACAAAAACCCCCATGACATAGGACTAAAGTTCCATCAAACCTTCAACAATTCGACAAAATTTCCGATACTATTATTATAAGCATTTGTAAATAAATACTAGACTTGTTAGTAAAGCTTGATGGTATGAAGTGAAGATGAGCATTGATGCTCATTGTTAACCTAAAATATGGTGGTGAATATAATGTTAGATAAAATGAATCATTCCTTAATTCGAAACTTAGACGTAGCGGCTGACTACTTTTACGATATAGATGATCTTGGACTGCACTATACGCCTCAGCAAAGTATATTCAAACTTTGGGCACCTGATGCAATTCAAATGGATCTAATGTTATATACAGATATGGGTGTGTATGATGAAGATGGTCTTGTACATGATCATACAACAGGTGAAGCTCATAAAATGAAAGCAGAAGAAGGCGGCGTATGGCAATGTGTGCAATACGGCGATCTTGCAGGTCAATATTATATGTACCGTGCTACATTTGCTGACGGTTCTGTTCAATACGCTGTTGATCCTTATGCTCGTGCAGTGTCTCCGAACGGGCAACGTACGGCTATTGTAGATCTACAGACAACCAATCCTGAAGGATGGGAAAATGATATCAAACCTCGTATGTCCAGTGTTACTGATGCGGTGATCTACGAATTGCATGTACGTGATTTCTCTATTGATGAATCTTCGCGTATGAAGCATAAAGGTCAATATCTTGCTTTTACTGAAAAAGGTCTGCAAGATGAACATGGCAATTCTATCGGTATCGATCATCTTAAAGAACTGGGTGTGACTCACGTTCATTTATTGCCGATTGCTGATTTTCATACAGTCAATGAATTAAAAGTACAAGATCCTGAGTCTACTCAAATCAAATACAATTGGGGTTATGATCCACAGCATTATAATGTGCCTGAAGGTGCTTATGCGACCGATCCTACAGATCCAACATCACGTATTCGTGAATTTAAACGTCTGATCCAAGCATTGCATGCCCAAGGTCTGCGTGTAGTCATGGATGTGGTATATAACCATACGTATTCTGTAGATGATGGACCTTTTGATCGTTTGGTTCCTGGATATTTCTACCGCACTGATGAAAAAGGTCAATTAACCAATGGTTCTGGTGTTGGTAACGAGATTGCAACAGAGCGTCCAATGGTACGCAAATATATCAAAGACTCACTACGTTACTGGGCGAATGAATATCATCTGGATGGATTCCGCTTTGACTTGATGGGCTTGATCGATACAGATACAGTTACTCAATTGACACAAGAGCTACGTCGTGATGTAGACCCTTGTATATTGATCTATGGAGAGCCGTGGACAGGTGGTTGGTCGCTTCTTCCACAACAGACATTGAAAGGCTCTCAACGTGGTAAAGGATTTGCTGTATTTAATGATAATTTCCGTGAAGCGATCAAAGGCGATAGCGATGGGGATACTCAGGGATTTGCTACAGGATCATTTGGCGTAGAAGGCGATGTTGTCAAAGGCATTTATGGCGCTATCGGAGACTTTACCGATCATCCTAGTGAAACAGTCAACTATGTGACAGCTCATGATAATTTGAATCTATGGGACAAGCTTGTACGCACTTACGGGCAAGATGATGCCCTTTCATTCCTGCATATGGATAACGGTCAATTAGCCGATGGAAGCAGTGTAGAAGAAGCAGTACAAGCCGCAGAGCCTTACAAATATATCGATCCTGAACATGTATTATCGAATGATTGGGTTCGTCGTTCTTTATTAGCTAATGGTATTGTATTAACCAGTCAGGGGATTCCATTTATCCATGCTGGTGATGAAATGTTACGTACCAAATTTGGCGATCATAACAGTTATCGTAGCCCTGATGTGATCAATGGATTACGCTGGGAAAATAAACATCGTTTCCGTCCGGTGTTTGATTACTATCAAGGTCTAATTCAGTTAAGGCGCTCTCATCCTGCTTTTCGTATGGATCAACGAGAAGATGTCGAAAAACATTTAAAAGTATTGCGTAGTGATAAGCAAGTGGTTGCGTTTCAACTGGGAGAATATGCGCATGGTGATAAATGGAACCGAATTATAGTCATTTATAACGCCAGTACTCATGATCAGACCGTATCTTTGCCAGCATCGGTCAGTCCATGGCAAATCGTTGTTAATGAGAACCAAGCCGGTATTCATCCATTAGCAAGTGTAGTCGGTCAAGAGGTGATCGTACCACAGCTATCTATGATGGTATTGTACGATGAAGAAGATCAATATATTCCAGTAGCAGCTAGCTTGGAGTGGGATTATACGCCAAGTATTATGGAGCCAGGTGAAAAGTTACAACTCAAAGTAACTCCACGCGATCAACGGGGACGTATTTTTGAAGCAGAAGCTGTAGTGTTCCGTTCTTCCAATGAGCAAAATATTATCGTTCGTGAAAATGGACAGATTATTGCTCTACACGAAGGAGACAGTACAATCTGTGCTTCTTGTGGCAGTGTGAAAAGTACGCTTTTGTTACATGTAGAAACTTTGGTGCCACATATGATTCATTTACATGGAGAACATCAGGTGTATGGTGGCAAACGCATTCCGTTAAAAGCGGAAGTGCTAGATCAATACAGTCGTCCTATTGCTCGCCCGAAAGTATATTGGGATTCCAGCGACAAACGAATTATTCGTGTTAACAAAGATGGATTGGTACGTGGTATTCGTCCGGGTACAGCGAAGATTACTGCTTCTTGTGGCAAAGCGACTGCACAGTGGTTGGTAGAAGTGTTACCTTATATTCCTCGCAGTATTGAAGTGGAATACGAGCGTCCGAATCAAGATTACAAAGGTTGGAATCTGTGGGTATGGGGGCCGATTTTAGGTCACAGACAGGTGGATTTTGAACGGATCGAAGAAGGCAGAGCGGTTGCCAAAATTATTGTAGCCCCTGAGGAGACCAGTGTAGGCTTTATTATCCGTCTGAAAGACTGGCAAGCCAAAGATGTCGATACCGATCGTTATATTTTCGTAAATACCAATCAAGACGCGATCAAAGTATTAATTAAAAGCGGGGATCCGCAATTTGAAATAGAACCTGTTATATAATGACTCCAAATAGCTACTTCTTTATAAACAAAGAGTGGCTATTTGTTGTTATTTTTGATAATAAATAGGGTTTCTACAGAGTAATTATGGAAATGAGAGACCGTTCCTGATAAAATCATAACCAACTAAACATTTGACAATATAGATCTGGTGTCAAATGAACAAGATGGTTGCAAAGTCAAATATGTATACAGAGGTTAAGAATGTGGAATAGCCAGCACCTAAAATAGATAGAAGGAGGAACTCGTTAATGGCGATTAATGGAATAGCGGACGCGTTCATGGCGAATATACGATGAGCGAAAACCGGAATCGACTCGGAGTCATTGATATTGGTTCAAACTCAATCCGTCTGATCATTTATGAAGCAGGTGCAGATGGAACCTGTCGTATGATACACAAAGCCAAAGAAACGGTTCGACTCGGTGTACGCAGGGATGAGAATGGCAGCATGATTGAGGAAGATATCCGAACGGTTATTCCTATCCTCCAGAAGTTTAAGCATATTTGTGCAACCAATCATACAGGTCAGATTCGCGCTGTAGCTACAGCCGCAGTCAGACAATCAACCAATACCAAAGATATTATTGCATGTTGGGAAAGCCATACAGATATCAAAGTTCAGATATTATCAGGTGAAGAAGAAGCTTATTTTGGATTTTTGGGTGTGATGCGCTCGATGCCAGCTTATGTCACAGAAGGATTTATTGTTGATATTGGTGGCGGCAGTACAGAGATTTCATATTTCAAAAATAATCAATTAATACAAAGTACATCATTGCCTTGCGGGGCGGTGAATATGACGATGCAAAATGGTGGAACAGACCATTGGAGCGAACAATCAACAGCGCAGTTGGAACAGAAAATCAATCAGCAATTAGCAGATTATCCCTGGACAGCAATGCACCCTGATTTGCCTTTAATCGGTCTGGGTGGAGGGATTCGTGCTCTGGCAAGAATGGAGCGAGAACGAAAACGTCAATCCAAACCAGCTAGTGATCCTTATCGCATTGATCCCGATACGATTTTCTTTTATGCAGAAGCGCTAGCAACGCTTAGTCTGGAAGAACGTGTTAATCAATTTGATCTCGGTAAAGATCGTGCAGACATTATTGTAGCAGGTACACTTATTTTGCGTACGCTGTTAAAGCATATGAAATGTTCGGCATTGCTCGCTAGTTGGCGGGGGCTCAGTGACGGTCTTTCACACCATTTTTTTACAGCTGAATCTGCTTCTTCACGTCCTCGTTCATAAATACAAAAAAGCTGTTAGTACACATCTAACGATGAAGTGCTAACAGCTTTTTTTGCGTTGTATACGTGTTATCTGCAAAGGTATGCTCAGTCTATCTCTTTTCTGTATTCTCAGAAAATGTAAACGGTCACAAATGAGCATGAAATAATTAAAATGACATTATCGTTTGAAAAATCTTTAATTTGGGGTAATAATAGAAGGGGTTTATTTGGGAAAAGATGTACATAAGCAGAAAAAGGAGGAAAATGAATGTATTCCATTTTTGGTTTGAGCCATGAAACCACACTATTGGTATGGGCTCTTGTTGCTATTGTTATTTTGATTGTCATGATTGCGAAGTACAAATGGAATCCATTTGTCGTTCTGCTCATGGCATCCTTGTTTTTGGGATTGATTATCGGGATGGAGCCACTAGACGTGGTCAAATCGGTACAAAGTGGTCTAGGTGGGACACTGGGTTCGATAGCGATCGTTATTGGTCTGGGTACCATGCTTGGTAAAATGATGGCTGAATCGGGTGGTGCGGAACAGATTGCCACGACGATGGTCAATCGATTCGGGGAGAAAAATATTCCCTGGGCGATGCTGATTGTAGGGATTATTGTAGGGATGCCGGTCTTTTTTGAAGTCGGTATTATTTTGCTGATTCCTATTTTATTTACCGTCATTCGCAAAACGAATATTTCGCTATTGCGTGTCGGGATTCCGATGCTGGCAGGTCTATCGACTGTACATGGACTGTTGCCTCCGCATCCTGCACCTATGATTGCTATTGATGCTTTTGGAGCTAGTATTGGTAAAACGATTATTTATGCGTTGATTGTAGGGATTCCTACAGCGATAGTAGCTGGGCCGTTATTCGGTTCATTTATTGGGAAACGAATCATCGTGCATCCGCCTGAAGGATTGGCAGAGCAATTTACAACGAATAATAAATTAGATCGTCCAGACAAACCGTTGCCGGGATTCGGTATTACGATGTTGACGATTCTGATGCCCGTTATTCTGATGTTAGCAGGATCTATCGCTGAAATTGCAGATCCGCAAAGCACTCATGGTATAAGTGTATTTTTGCGATTTGTTGGTAATGAGATTGTAGCGATGTTTATTGCGACTGTGTTTGCCTTTTTCTCTCTTGGATTTGCACAAGGATTCACCAAAGAACAAGTCTCCAAATTTGCAGGAGATTGTCTGGCGCCAACAGCTTCGATTATTTTGATTATCGGTGGTGGCGGAGCATTCAAACAGGTATTGATTGATAGTGGTGTCGGTGATGCGATCGCCGCAGTGGCTACATCAGCCCATGTAAATGTGATTGTATTTGCTTATCTGGTTGCTGCGTTGATTCGTGTCTCGACAGGATCAGCTACAGTAGCGATGACAACCGCAGCAGGTATTGTTGCGCCTGTACTGGCTTTGACACCGGGAGCGAATATTGAGCTGGTTGTACTGGCAACAGGTGCAGGTTCATTGATTCTTTCTCATGTGAATGATGCAGGTTTCTGGATGGTCAAAGAATTCTTTAATATGACGGTTCCACAGACACTGAAATCATGGACAGTGATGGAGACCTTATTGTCTCTAGTAGCGTTTGGTTTAATTTTACTACTGAATGTAGTAGTCTAAATAAGAAAAGAAGTTCTGGAAATTAGAGCGAAAGTAGGTTAGATCATGAGCACGGCAAAATATATGATCGGTGTAGACATCGGAACAACCAGTACCAAAGCTGTATTATTTGAAGAAGATGGCAAAATTGTAGCACAAGGTGGAGCAGAATATCCTTTGCATACACCTGTACCTTCCATTGCTGAACAAGATCCAGATCAATTGTTCCGTGCAGTGATTGATTCTGTAAGACAAACGATGGACAAAAGCAGTGTAGCACCGGAAGATATTCTATTTGTATCTTTCAGCTCAGCGATGCACAGTATGTTAGTTGTGGATAAAGAAGGCAAGCCGATTACCCAGTGTATGACATGGGCGGATAATCGGAGTGCAGCATATTCTCGTCAATTGCAAAAAGAGAAAAAAGGGCATGAGATTTATATGCGCACAGGGACACCGATTCACCCGATGTCTCCATTGACCAAAATTATGTGGATTACACATGATCGCAAAGAAATTGCCAATGCAGCGTACAAATACATTTCGATTAAAGAATATATTTTCCTAAAATTGTTCGGGGAGTATGTTGCTGACCATTCGATGGCTTCTGCGACAGGCTTGATGAACTTGAAGGAACTCGATTGGGATCAAGAAGCGCTAGAAACAGCAGGTATTACGCGTGATCATCTATCTACATTAGTACCTACAACACATGTGATGCATGGATTACATGCGACATATGCGACTGAAATGGGTCTGATCGAAAGCACTCCATTTGTACTCGGAGCAAGTGATGGAGTACTTTCGAATCTAGGTGTGAATGCGATAGAACCGGGTGTTGTAGCAGTAACGATCGGAACCAGTGGAGCGATTCGTACAGTAACGGATAAGCCGGTGACTGATCCTAAAGGACGCTTTTTCTGTTATGCACTTACTGAAGATAAATGGGTCGTCGGTGGGCCTGTAAATAATGGTGGTATTATTTTCCGCTGGATTCGTGATGAATTCGCCGCTTCTGAAGTAGAAACAGCGAAGCGTCTTGGACTTAGTGCGTATGATGTACTGACTCGTATCGCTGAAAAAGTACATCCTGGCGCAGATGGACTACTATTCCATCCGTATCTATCAGGGGAACGCGCTCCATTATGGAATCCAGATGCAAGAGGTTCATTCTTCGGACTTGCATTGAATCATAAAAAAGAACATATGATTCGCGCGGCACTGGAAGGCGTTTTGTTCAATTTGTATACAGTAATGTTAGCAGTAGAAGAGCAAATCGGTGTACCGAAAAAAATTCATGCGACAGGCGGATTTGCACGTTCTGAATTGTGGCGTCAGATGATGGCTGATATTTTCGATCAGACAGTAGTCGTTCCTGAAAGTATCGAAAGTTCTTGTCTGGGTGCGGCAGTACTTGGATTGTATGCTCTTAAACGGATCGATTCTTTAGATGAAGTGTCTAAAATGATCGGTACAACGTATGAGCACAAACCATACAAAGAACATGTTGCCATTTACCGCGAGCTATTGCCGATCTATATTCGCATATCTCGTAAATTTGAAGAAGATTATGAAGATATCGCTGATTTCCAGCAAAAAATGTTGGATAAATACACACCTATCGACAAAAAAGATAGCGATGATCTGTAATCATTGATAATAGTAGAAATAATGAATAAGCAAACAACATAGATATTTACTGAAAAAAGATTACTGTGTATATTAGCAGTAATCTTTTTTTCGTTTACAATAGGTTACTTCCGGTTAAGTATATCGGGTTAATGAGTTATCGCTTTACCACAGAATCGTTAAAAAGGTATAGTAATTAGAATCGAACACATAGACAGGGGAGGATCGTATGAAAAATATTATTATCTTAGGGAGTAGCGGAGGCAATTTATATAGTCTTGGTGGCAAAAATCCAGAAGGGTTACTACAAGAATTACTGATACAATTAGAGGCAGCAGAGCTTCATTGTGCAGGTATCCAATTTATTGCTGCGCAAACATCTATGGATCATATCAAAGAATCCACCCCTGCTTCTTTATACATATGGAACGAAGAAGAACAACGTCCGGTGATTAGTGTGGAGGGCACGTTAGAAGAAATCAATCAAGCGGCTGTAGCCCAAGATGAGCGATTAGCTGCGATGATCGCTAGTGGTGAAGTTGATGGTGTGATTTTGATGAGTGCAAGCCCTGGTGGAGCGAACCGATTAGCGATTGAAGCGGCGGCAACTGCTCAACTGCCCGTTACAGGTACAGGTGGAACATCGATGGCGGCAGCCGCAACCAAAGGACTGAAAGTGATCTCTACGTCCGGTACAACAGGAACAACGAACCGTACGCGTGCAGTTTCTTTTGTTACTTCTTTGAGCAAGTATTGGGGTCTGTCGTACCGTCCGGTGATCGGCAAAGCTTCCAGCGGGCAAGGGATACAGCAAGGTACAGGATTTTCACGTATTAATATTCGAGGGATTATGCTGGCATCACTACCGGGATTTATAGCGATGGCGTTGATTCTAGCGGCAAGTCAGATCCCCGGATTGACTGCTTTGAGTAAAGTATTTGATATTATGATTGCGGCATTGCCTGTTATTATTGCAGTGGTTGCCGCCAAGCAAGTGGCTGAATTAGATGAAGTATCGATCGTAGCTGGGATTGTAGCCGGGGTATTGTCTGTGAATGGTGGTATTATTGGCGGATTGATTGGCGGGATCGGAGCTGGATTGTTAGCCAATTATTTATTTCGTAAATGTGTCGAATGGCGATTTCCTGCCACAACCGTTAATATAGTAGCAGGTGGAGTATCGGGTCTTGTAGCCGGGTTAGTGGTATACTTTTTTATCGCACCTCTTGCCGCTCAAGCTGGTGAAGGGATACGATATTTATTAGAAACACTGGTAGCCGCCAATAGTGCACTTGCTGGTCTAATTGCTGGATTGTTAATCTGGCCTGCTATTTTGGGTGGAGTCTACCATGCTGCTATTTTGCCAATCGTATTGTTAGAAATGGAACGAAGCGGTAACAGCTTTTTGGGAGCTGTCGATATGACAGGCTTGGTGATGGTGTCTGCCGGGATTACACTTGCCAATATTATTGCTCCACAAGATAAAGGCGCAGCCGCTGTAGCCGCACCCGGATTTCTAATTAATATTGGCTTTGGAACATTTGTAGAAGCGGCTTATCCGTTTATGTTTGCAAGTAAATGGGTATTTGGAGGAGCGATTGTATCTGCTGGGTTAGGTGGATTGTTAGTTGGTGTACTGAATGTACGTGGGATTGCGTATGTTCCAGCATTTGCCGCTCCATTCTCATCGAATCATATCGCAGGTTTTGCTATCGCTATGTTGGGAAGTCTTACCTGTTCGTTTGTAATTACGTTGATCATTAATCTTATTTTTAAAAACCGCAAAAAGAAAGAGGCTATTGTATGATTGAATTAGTATTGATGAATCAGGAGCAATATGAAGCTTTTCGCGATCAATCGGCAGCGGATTATGCTGCTGAAAAAGTATTGGCAGGTACATGGGATGCTGCCGATGCACAGCGATTAGCCCAAGAAAGTTTTGCCAAATATTTGCCTCAGGGAAAAGATACACCGGGAGCTTATATTTATCATATTGTTGAGGTAGCGAGTGAGCAGATTATCGGATATATCTGGTTACATATCAGTGATGCTCCAGCAGGGAAGCAAGCCTTTTTATACGATATTTTGATCTATGAAGCACATCAAGGCAAAGGATATGGTCAAGCAACGATGCAAGCACTTGATCAGGTCGCAAAACAAGAAGGAGCAGTCAAAATAGGACTGCATGTATTCGGTCATAATCTTAAAGCGCTCCATGTATACGAAAAAGCAGGCTATCAGATTACAGACTATCAAATGTCCAAAACATTAAATGTATAAATAAATACAACATTATTTATACATTTAAAAAAGCTGAAAATTACAGATTTTTATTAAAAAGACCTTTTTCTAATCTGCTTGATTGTGCAGAAGAAAAAGGTCTTTTTGAACATTAGATTCATTTATTCGATGATAGGTGTTGATTGGAGCGGCGGAATTACATTCGATAAATTAATACTTCATAAGGGCGCAAATATTGCAGATCATCAATATGATGTTCTTCTTCCAGATGAGGAGGGTGAGCATTATGAGGATAATTGCCGAGAATTTTGACCATCGAAGTAGGAAAGACTCTATATTCCTGTGTCCAATCAATCTCGGCTTCTATATCAGCAAAATTCAGTAAAATTAACCATCGTTGTCCTTGCCATTCTCTTATAAAAGCAAACACTTCTGGATGATCTTTTAATAACATCGTAAACGAACCATGCGACATAATCGGGAACTGCTTACGCATCGCAATCAGATGACGGTAATACGAAAGTACAGAGCCGCGCTGTTCTTCTTGTTCAGTCACACTCAAGTGGGTTAGATTCTCTTTAGCTGGAAAAGGAATCCAGGGTGTGGTAGTGGCAGATGAGCTAAAGCCAAAATTCTCACGATTTCCATCCCACGGCATAGGCGAACGTGAACCATCACGACTGCGCTTATGAATACCAGATAACACTTCTTGCGAAGACTTACCTTTTTGTATCGCTTCGTTATAATAATGAATTGTTCCTTGATCCCGATAATCTTCAATTCGATCGTAAGTAGTATTACGTAGCCCCAATTCTTCACCTTGATACACTAGTGGTACACCGGGAATAAGATGGAGAAATGTGCCTACTAATTTGGCAGCTGTCATATTATGTTCATTATGCCCGATCACATCAGGAATCATACGTGGATGATCATGGGTACTCAAGTACACACCATATTCTCCACGGGCAAAAACATGTTCATACCATTTGGATACCGATTCTTTTAACTGTAATACCGACCAATCGGCTGAATCCCAGGGATCATGAGGGTCTTTACCAATACGCATCATATCCATTGCCAGTACCATATTTAACTCTTTACGTTCAGGCAACGTATATTCCAACACTTGTTCCATCGTTAATGAAGGCGCTTCTCCTATCGTCAAAATATGTGGATAATGAGCAAACGCTTCTCGATGTAACTCTTGCAAAAACTCATGAATACGAGGACCATTTTTATAAAATTTTTGTCCGATTGGATGTGGATCGTCTTCTGAAGCATCAGGAAGATCAGGATGCTTGGAGATCATATTGATCGCATCCAGACGAAAACCATCAATCCCTTTATCTAGCCACCAGCGTATCATTTTGTAGACTTCCTGCCGTAATGGTGGATGTTCCCAGTTCAGATCAGGTTGTTTGCGGTCAAATAGATGTAGATAATACTCGTCAGTCTGCTCATCATACGTCCAAGCCGATTCACTTTGAAAAGAACGCCAGTTGTTCGGTTCAGTGCCATCGCTTTTGGCAGGTCGCCATATATAGTAATCCCGATAAGGATTGTCTTTCGCACTTTTGGATTGTTGAAACCATGGATGTTCGTCTGAAGTATGATTAATGACCAGATCCATAATTAGCTTCATATCTATATCATGTAACTGATCAAGTAGAGATTCGAATTGTTCCATCGTGCCATATTTGGGATCAATCTGATAATAATCTCTGATATCATAGCCATTATCGATCATCGGCGAATCGTAAATAGGGCCGAGCCAGATCGTATCAATGCCCAGTTGATGAAGATAAGTAATCCGCGAAGCAATCCCATTGAGATCTCCCCAACCATCGTTGTTGCTATCCATAAAACTAGGCGGATAAATCTGATAAATAACAGATTCTCTAGCTTTTTTGTTTTCCATGATGATCCTCCTATGCATGTTAACCAAGCTATTAATTTCAATTATTTAACATAATTAGCCTTTAATACATGGTTAAACATCGGAGTACATGTTCAAACAATAGCTAAACTATCTTAATCATCCGGTAAAATTCATGTCCATTCACAGTGATCTGACCATCTTCGGTATAGCCTAGCCGTTCATATAATTTTCTCGCTTTGGGATTTTCTTTATCAACAATCAACATTACTTTGTGATGTCCTAATTGCTGTGCTTGCTGTTCAAAAGCATGGATTAATACTGTTCCGATCCCTTGTCCTTGATAAGCCGCATCGACAGCAAGTGAATCGAGATAATATTCGTCTTCCCGGGCTTCAGGAATAATAGCTGATGGATCTTGTCCACGTTGTCGAACACGTTCGATAAGGGGCGCATCGAGAGAAGCAATCTGACTGCCATGATAAGCAAGCACAAAGCCAATCACTTGATCTTCACGTTCTTCTACAAATATATTTTCATAACTGATTCGATTGCCGGTTTGCTCAAACAATGGACGAAGAGCAAGTAGAGATTGTTCTTTGTTATTTGTCCCTGTAAAAGCATGGGCGATATCACCAATAGCGGTATACATTAATTCTAAAACAACAGGTGCATCTGTAGGTGTAGCGGGTCTTATCATAATATCCTCCTGATTTGAAACATGATTTGTACGTCTTGTTCTATACCAAATAGGTTATAAGCTGATAACTCGTTCTGTATTATACATAGCCGTATAGCTGTTCTACTATTATAAATGTAAGGGAATTGAATATGAGATTTCAAGCGCTTGATGATACATATTCATCGTAAGGATTTTATTCAAAAAGAACCGTTAAGCCATGTGCAATACATTGTGGCTGGTCACTGGAGGTGTCATTTTGAGTATGTCATCCACATCTCCTGCTGTGCGTGTAAGTGGAGCGACTGAGCCGGAGATCATGAAGACGTTAGCGGTAAGTGCTGTAATATGGCAATTGATGTTAAATGTTATGTTACTTCATTACCATAGTACAGCCCAAAAGATAGAAATTGGCATATTATACGATCTGGTTAAATTTTCAGCACCTATGTTTATTTTTGCGATTGCGTTTGATCTGGCGAAGTTAAGAGACACCCATTATTCTCATTATGTATGGCACAAAACGAAAGAGATTATAGGGCCTTATCTTGCCTGGACAGCCGTTTATATGATTGCTTTTAATGCAGGTCATTATTCAACGATCTGGAGTGTTGTTAAAGGTATTTTACTCGGCGGTGCCGCACCACAGCTCTGGTATACGATTATGATGTTTCAGATTCATCTGTTGTTGCCATTGCTTACAGGATTGGTATTCTTTTTACTAAAAAATAAAAAGAATACGATTGGGGTAATGATCATTACCGTAATCATCTATGCAGGGTTGATTGCATGGTACTCTATTTATGCGTTCCATAATCAAGAACATCCCGGCTGGGTTCAGTGGGATCGATTGTTGTTTATGTTTGGCATTTATGCAGTACTCGGTGTGATTGCTTCTACGTACAATCAGCAATGGCGTGCATTAGTAGAACGCATTCGCTGGTGGGCATTACCTGTTGGTGCATTACTATTTATAATGGTCAATCATGAATTGTTTTCATTCGGACTGGATACGCTAAATTTACTAGATGCCAGTTATTTGAAATGGTCGATGGTGCTATTCAATATTACATTGATTATTATCGTGTATGGATTCACTGTATCGTTAATCAACACAGGCTCCAAATCGTTAAAGCACTTTAAATTTATCGCTAAATATGCCTTTCGTGCGTATCTCGCCAGTTATTTTGCGCTTCAACTTACAGTGGCTTTGATAGGAGATTATTTTAGTGAGATTCCTTTAGGTCTGAATCTGTTGATGACTTTTGGAATAACTGCTTTTTTCTCCTTTACTATCGTGTATATCGTAGAATGGATTTGCAAAAAAATAATGGCTTTATTTCGCAAATCATCCCTACCGACATCACAGCAGACGACTACTCAAGACAATGTAGTAGGATCAGAAGCATTGGCAAAAAATTCAATCGTAAATTCACGAAATACGAGTGCAGCACGAGACAAATAATGATCTCCACGCCATGAGATACCAATCGTGCGCTGACAGACAGGTTTATGGATAGGAATAAGCGAAATATCCGGTCCTGTCGATCCTTCCCACGAGACAGCCGGAATAAAAGCAACACCTTGTCCAGCTCGAATCAGTCCGCGCACTGTAGCAGGATCGTCACTTTCAAAAATATGCTTAGGCTTAAAGCCAGCCATATGACAATAATCATCGGTCGTCTCACGCAAGCTATGTCCATGACGAAGCCCGATAAAATGTTCGTGAGCGGCTTCAGACAGAGCAATATTAGGGCGATCTGCTAGAGCATGACCTTTGGGTACAGCTAGAAATATCTGTTCTGTTACCAGTGGAATACTTTGCATATGTTCATAATTTAGCGGCAACGAAGAGATGCATAGATCGAATTCAGGTTTGACATTTTCTTCGTAATGCTGAAGCAATTGAAAATGAATATCAGGATATTGTTCACGAAAAGCTGTGATTAGATTCGGTACGATATGTGAGCCAACAGGAAAAGCAAGCTTAATATAGCCTACAGTACCTGTCGCCAGATCATGAACTTCGCGGGTAGCATCTTCCAGCGATTGTAGTGCCTTTTCCACATGTTTGAGAAATGTTTTTCCATATTCGTTGAGTGTAATATAACGTCCTGTACGGTCAAATAAAGAAACACCGAGTTCGGTTTCGAGCATTTTAATCGATTTACTCAGTGCAGGTTGAGCGATATGAAGTTCTTCCGCAGCATGGGTCATATGTTGAAGTTTTGCCACTTTGCAAAAATATTTTAAGTGAAGCAGTTCCATTCAGAACACCATCCAATCTCAGTTAATCAAACATCAAGGAGGAGTATCATGTCAACCCACATCAGCAAGTTGAAAACTGGAACACCGCGTATTTGGACGACCCGTCGTGATGAAAAAAAACGTCGTATGGAAAAAGTTCGCTCGATGTTAAACGGTGTGATTTTGCCTACAGATCATATTGTAGATGCACTGGAAGTACTATTGGTTAGCGGTGATCGAGTAGCTTTAGAAGGTAACAATCAGAAGCAAGCAAGCTTCTTATCTCAAGCATTATCCAATGTGAATCCGCAAGTAGTGAACAATCTGCATATGATTATGTCCAGTGTATCTCGACCTGAACATTTAGATATTTTCGAGAAAAATATTGCGAGCAAACTCGATTTTTCTTATGCAGGGCCTCAAAGTCTGCGGATTGCACAAATGGTGGAAGATCAGACACTAAGTATCGGTTCGATTCATACGTATCTAGAATTGTATGGTCGAATGTTTGTTGATCTGACTCCTAATATTGCACTGGTTGCCGCAGACAAAGCGGATCGTCAAGGAAATCTCTATACAGGAGCCAATACCGAGGAAACGCCAACGATTATTGAAGCCGCTGCTTTCCGTGATGGGATTGTAATTGTACAGGTCAATGAAATTGTAGACGAATTACCACGTGTCGATGTGCCAGCTTCATGGATTGATGTGATTGTCGAAGCCGATCAACCGTATCAATTGGAAGCTTTATTTACTCGTGATCCTCGTCATATCAAAGAAACGCATATTTTAATGGGGATGATGGCGATTCGCGGGATCTATGAACGTCATCAAGTGCAATCGCTGAATCATGGGATTGGATTCAATACAGCCGCTATTGAACTATTATTACCTACGTATGGAGAATCGCTTGGATTACGGGGCAAGATTTGCAAAAATTGGGTGCTTAATCCGCATCCTACATTGATTCCAGCTATCGAAAGCGGTTGGGTGGAAAGTGTCCATTGCTTTGGTGGCGAAGTAGGAATGGAAAAATATACAGCCGCTCGCCCGGATGTCTTTTTCACCGGACATGATGGTACGATTCGATCTAATCGAGCTATGGGACAAGTAGCCGGACAGTATGCCGCAGATATGTTTATTGGAGCCAGTCTACAAATCGATCCAGATGGTAATTCATCGACAGTCACCTCGGGTCGGTTAAGCGGTTTTGGTGGTGCACCGAATATGGGTAGTGATGCTCGTGGTCGCCGTCATGATACAGAAGCTTGGCTGAATATGATTACAGATAAAGAACCGATTGTGCGTGGACGTAAATTAGTTGTGCAAATGGTCGAAACATTTCAATCAGGAGATCAACCGACATTTGTCGATTCTCTAGATGCAATTCAAGTCGGTCATGATGCAGGTCTACCGCTCGCTCCAGTGATGATCTATGGAGATGATGTGACCCATGTCGTTACAGAAGAAGGAATCGCTTATCTATACAAAGCACAAAATATCGAAGAACGTCGCACAGCTTTGGCAGCAATCGCAGGGGTCACACCTTTGGGACAACGTCATGATACCGATCTGAATGAGAAGTTGCGTCAGGATGGATTGATCGCTTTTCCAGAAGATTTGGATATCCGTCGTACGGATGCGAAGCGTTCATTGTTAGCTGCTAAAAGTATAGAAGAACTTGTAGACTGGTCAGATGGACTATATGAACCACCATCCAAATTCCGGAGCTGGTAATATGAGCACTCTTGATATTTTCCCATCTATATCTATACCAAGCCAGCGAAAAGCAGAAGCCGATTATTATGCAATGTGGTTAGGTGAACTTGCTGTCACTGCTCTGAAAGACGAAGCTTCATTGACACCTAAGCCCGGGCTTGTCGATCTACATCATAATGGTTCACATCAAGATATGAATATAGAGTTAATGTATAATTCAGCAGAATCATTGCGCTCTACATTTATTCAGATGGCTCAATCATCGTATGGTAATAGCGCTAATCAATCATTACGTGAACAACTGGCTTGGATCGGACGTCAAGGTGAGCAACATATGTTAGAAGTGACCAAAGGTGTGAATACCCATCGGGGTGCTATCTGGGCACTAGGATTGTTAACAGGTGCGACTTCACTGTGGATCGCTGAATCAGATCATTCATCAGCAGATGTATCATCATTAGATACTATCTCTGCTACACAAATCGCTGATATAGCAGCAACTATCGCTCGCTATACCGATCGTTACGCACCTAATAGTGGTTCGCATGGAACCCATGTGAAGCGTCAATACGGAGCAGGTGGAGCAAAAGACGAAGCAGAGCGTGGATTTCCGCATGTGATCGATATCGGTCTGCCAGCGTTGCAACAAGCTCGTCAGCATGGGATCGCTGAATGTTCTGCCCGTTTAGATAGTTTACTTTCGATTATCGCTGTGTTGCCAGACACCTGCATTTTATATCGTGGAGGGAAGCAGGCACTTGTGCAGACACAGGAGCGTGCGTCAGCGATTTTGGCGCAAGGTGGAACATGTACTAATAAAGGCTGGCAAGCGCTATTAGCATTCGACCAGTGGATGGTGAAGCATCATTTTTCACCCGGTGGTAGTGCTGATCTGCTTGCAGCTACTTTATATATTGATTCTATACTTACAGGTATTACACATATGTCGTATACCGAATCCTTTTCAAAAACGACAGGAGGTCGTATGTAATGCAAATTATTCATCTGCAATATCCAGCTCAGCAATTGTTGACCCAGCGCGCTCATATTGGTGTAGCAGGTTCAGGAGATTTGGAACTATTGATCGAACCTTCAACAGACAATCAAGCTTATATTCAGATCAATACAAGTGCTAATGGATTTGAAGAGATCTGGCGTGCAGTATTTGATCGTTTTTTCAAACTTTATTCTTATGCGGTTAAGATCGAGATCAATGATTTTGGCGCTACACCAGGTGTTGTTAATTTGCGGTTAACTCAAGCCATGGAGGTGCTTCGTGATGAACAATAATACTCAACCGATAGAGATCGCTAATGCAAGCTTTATCGAATTATCTGGACGGGAACGGGCGCAAGCTGTATTGGACCAAGGTAGCTTTCGTGAATTGATCGGTCCTTTTGATCGAATCACTTCACCTCATTTACCGTTACAAGGAATAGTGGCACAAAGTGATGATGGTGTCATTGTAGGTAGAGGAACGATTGATGGAGAACCTGCGGTAGCGATTGCTTTAGAAGGTGCTTTTCAAGGTGGAGGTATAGGGGAAGTCTGTGGAGCCAAAATCTCAGGTGCATTAGAGCAAGTACTGCTTGACCATCAAAAAGGGATCAAAACACGTCCGGTATTATTGCTGGAAACAGGTGGAGTACGACTACAAGAAGGAAATTATGGTCTGCTCGCTATTGCCGAGATTGGTGCAGCTATTATGGCACTTCGTCCATACACCCCGGTCGTTAGCGTTATCTCTGGTATGATTGGCTGTTATGGTGGGATGTCGATCTGCGCGGCAGGATTATCCAGTCATTTGATTATGACCCGTCAAGGTCGCTTACAATTGAATGGTTCAGAAGTCATTGAGCAAGAAGCAGGGATTCAAGAAATGGATGCTTCCGATCGTTCCCGAATCTGGTCGATGGTAGGCGGTGAACAACGGGTAGGTGCTGGATTCGCTGATGCACTTGTAAATGATGATGTACAAGAAATCAATCAAGCGATTCATGAGGTATTCCGTCAAGGGATAAAAGAAGTGACTCGTACAGCTCAAGTGGATCGTTATCTGGAATTACTAGCAGCAGTAGATGCTGATACATTGATTGTACCATCGTCTATTCGTGAATCATGGAAATCCGGTGTGGTAGATCAAGAGGCTCTTCAACAACAGCAAGCGAGAGCAGAGCAAGTTCAAGTCAATAGTAGTGAAGCACCGATCACTAGAGGACGGACATGGTTCGAAGCGTTGTCTGGTCGATCCGCATCAGACCAACAAGGCATTGCTTCTGTATTGTGTGCCGATACCTCGTTAGAAGGTCAATCGGTACGTTATATCTCGGTTGTTCCAAATCCTAATGCGCGCTTTGTCCGAGCTCGCCAAGGAGAGATTGGACTAGAAGAAGGTTGGAATATTGCCCGTTATATTCGTGAAGCTATTGAAGCAGACCAAGACGGAGAAAAGCGTGCTATTGTAGCGATAGTTGATGTACCCAGTCAAGCCTATGGGTACCGCGAAGAAGTGTTAGGTATTCATTTATCATGCGGATCAGCGGTAGATGCTTATGCTAGTGCACGTCTGGCCGGTCATCCTGTGATCGCTCTAATTGTAGGAAATGCGATCTCTGGAGCATTTCTAGCACATGGTATGCAAGCGAATC
Organism: Paenibacillus sp. PsM32; assembly: GCF_030433815.1. NCBI lineage: Bacteria > Bacillati > Bacillota > Bacilli > Caryophanales > Paenibacillaceae > Paenibacillus > Paenibacillus sp. PsM32. Next base: position 111,744 of record NZ_JARUWY010000005.1, read on the forward strand.
GATTACTTGCGTTAGATGATGAAAAAGTAACTGTACAGGTTATGTCCAAACAGTCTGCGGCACGTATTACCCGTCGCTCTATCGATCAACTAAATGAAGCAGCAACCAAAGTGCCAGGTGCAGCATATGATATTCGTTCCTTTGCCAAATTGGGGGCGCTAGATCAATTGATTGAAGGTATCAAAGCCGATCAACCACAATCAGAAGATATCGAACGTATCCATCAGTATCTGATGACAGCGATCACAGATGCACGTCAAGGTTCTCGCGATCTCAGTAACCGTCTAACCAGTGCAACAGCGGCTACAGGTAGAGCTTCTTCGATCAAAGTAAGACAGTTACTCGCAGAACAATGGGATTAATTACAGCTCCTCATGATCTGCTCCAATTGCATCCGCACTGGACAGAAGCAGAAGAGTTACAGGATGTACCGTCATGGGTGCATGTGTCTTTACAGCAGACACCGTGGGTGGTCGTGCGGCGCGCTCCTGCATTAGAAGGACAGATTGCTGTTGGGGTGCGTGGTCAAGAGCGTCATTTACGACAAGCATTAAATATTCCTGCATCGCTAATTGTACAAAAAGTAACACCAGAGCAATTGATAGCATCACAGCTCGATTCGAATCTACAGACTGCATCTGACAATGATCGCTGGAACAGTACGCCAGCGTTGCAAGCATTAAAGCAACTGTATTCATATTGGAATAACAACCAGATGATCTGGGGACCGACAGGCAGTGCTGGATTTGAATTGGCTACAGGACATCCTACATTAACGATGACTAGCGATCTGGATATTTTACTACGCTGTTCTCAATCTATTGATCGAGTTAGCGCAGAGCAATTCTGGCAACAGACGCTTGATCTGCCTGTGCGTGTCGATGTGCAGATCGAGACACCTTATGGAGCAATCGCTCTTAGTGAATGGGCAAAGCCTGCTACTGACCGTGTGTTGATGCGTACACTACAAGGGCCTGTACTGGTGAAAGATCCGTGGAATCCACGTCTAGCATAGACATGATAAGAGAAAGGAGCGATGCCAGATGAGTGTAGTGATGCTTTTTCCAGGGCAAGGTTCACAGCGTCCCGGAATGTTGCATGAATTACCTGATCATTCTGTTATCAAGCAGACACTGACAGAAGCAGAAGAAATACTGCAATTATCGATCCAACAACTGGATAGTGAAGAAGCATTACAGACAACAGATCATGTACAGATGTCTCTATGTATTGCAGGAGTAGCGGTGTCTAGAGCTTTGGCAGCAGAAGGTGTTTTTCCTGATCTTGTTGCAGGTCATAGTGCAGGTGCTTTTGCTGCGGCAGTGGTTGCCGGTTCACTTTCATTTCAAGATGCTCTGCATTTAACCCGTTTACGTGGACAATTGATGATGCAAGCTTATCCACAAGGGTATGGAATGGGCGTTATTACAGGAATGACTGCGCGTCAGGTAGAACAGATTCGCTTGGCTATTCATTCAGATGAACATCCCGTATATATCGCTAATCTAAATGCACCAACACAGATTACAGTAGCTGGTCAATGGGAAGCGATTGATCAGTTGTTAACGACTTGCAAAAGTAATGGTGCGCATACTGCCAAACGACTCAATGTCAGTGTGCCTTCCCATTGTCCTTTGTTATCTTCAGTCTCTGATCAATTAGCTATAGCGTTGAGCAAGATGGAAGTGTCTCGACCTAAGATTCCTTATGCAGGCAATTACAAAGGACGAGCTATTCGTACAGCAGACGGTATTATCGAAGATTTGTCATTAAATATTGCGTATCCTGTACGCTGGCATGAAGTAACGACTTTATTTTACGAACTGGGTGCTCGTTTATTTCTTGAAATGCCACCGGGTCAAGTGCTCAGTGGTCTGGCTTCTGCTGCTTTTCCAGAAGCACGTGTCGAATCACTGTCTTCCAGTCGTCTGGATAATGCTGTTATTTTAGCGAAGCGAGAGCAGAATACATTGTAGTTGGATATGATCATGTAGATATATACGTGTAATTTTGGTAAACATACGCGCTCTTATCTTCAAAAAGAGGGCGTATGTTTATATACATAGAAGAAGTGTACTATACTAAAGATAGTCATTATGTATAAATGACCATTGGATCGATTGTTGTTGTAGCGTATTAGAGAGGATGAGACAAAGATGGAAACGACACAAATTCATACACAATACGGAGAAATACAAGGTATACGTGAACATGGAGCAGTGATCTGGAAAGGGGTTCCTTTTGCAGAACCACCTGTTGGAGAACTGCGTTTTCAAGCTCCAAGACCGCCGCAACCATGGCAAGGTGTCAAAGAAGCATTGCATTTTGGTCCGATTGCTCCTCAGCCAGTATACGAGGGAGCGAGTATGTTTGGTTCTGGAAGTGAACCTCCTGTACAATCAGAAGATTGTCTGTATTTGAATATATGGGCTTCTGATAAATCCACTCAAAAACGACCGGTGATGGTCTGGATTCATGGTGGTTCTTTTGTAACAGGTGCAGGCAGTATTCCTTTATATGACGGAACATCGCTTGCAGTCAATGGAGATATGATTGTGATTACGATTAACTATAGATTAGGGCCGTTTGGATTTTTGAATTTGTCATCATATGGTGATGATTATCATGCTAATGTAGGCTTACTGGATCAGATTGCAGCATTAGAATGGGTCAAAAATAATATTGAAGCCTTTGGTGGCGATCCTGAACGAGTAACGGTGTTCGGCGAATCAGCAGGCGCGATGAGTATTGCGTCTTTATTAGCGATGCCAGCAGCTAAAGGGTTATTCCAAAGCGCTATTATGCAAAGTGGAGCCTCCCAAGCAATGCCAGCTGAAGTTAGCAGACAAATTGCAGACGGATTTGTACAAGCACTTGGTGTAGGCGAACAAGATTTATCCAAATTGTATACCGCTTCAACAGAAGAGATATTGCAAGCAGGTAATCGTGTTAGCCAAACGCTGGATAATGATACATGGGCGTTGTTGTTCCAACCAACGATTCATCCACATACATTACCGGTTGAACCTGTACAAGCGATCAAAGATGGCTCTGCCAAACATATTCCTTTGATTATTGGTACTAACTTGGAAGAAGGGACATTATTTTTCAATCAACCGACTCAGTTAATGAGTGAAAGTCAAATTGTGAATATTGTCCAAGCATTGCTCGGAGAAGATACTCACGGATTAGCGAAGCAATATCCGTTAACAGTAAGAGGTCATGCGGATCTGATGACTGATTTGTTCTTCTGGCGTTCGGCTTTACAATATGCAGAAGCACAGGTTGGGCATGCTCCTGTATGGATGTATCGATTTGATTGGTGTCAACCCGGTCATCCGTTGTTAGGAACAGCTACACATGGTGCTGAAATTGCATTTGCATTTAACAATCTACCTCTATTTGCACATCTTGGATTAGAAATAGATGAAGATACGTATAATCTAGCAGAGCAGATGCAGACCGCCTGGATTAATTTTGCACATAACAGTATGCCAGTCACAAGCAATTTACCATGGTCTGATTATGATCTCAAAGACCGTTCCACAATGCTCTTTAATCGCGAGCTGAATGTGGTACACGATCCAGAAAGTGCAAAACGTCAACAATTAATTTCGTATTCTTAAGCTGTTGCAGATGTAATAAATGATCTTAATAGGTAAATAAATAATGAGAGATGAACCGTTTATTAGGCGGTTCATCTTTTTTTGATATAAGATGCAACATCATAATTCGCAAATAAGAGATTTTCTCCAAAAAGAGATCATCCACGCTATAAATCTATTTTTGCATAAAGGCGAAGGTCATTTTACCTAGAATTGAGGATTAAGAGCTATACAATATTTCAGTAATTTGTCGATATAATAGAGTAAATATCAGAAAAAGGTATACATAATTTTAGAAAAACATCTGTGTATCATTTACCTTCTATCTATAGTTACTGATCTGGCTTCTATTTACTCGTATATACGCTATTTTGATTTTTGACATGTAAATATAAAAAACGATGAAATGGGGAAAAATATTTGATTATACATATTACTGAACTCAAGCAAGGACAGCGGTTAAGCAGTGATACCTTTAATAGCTCGGGTGTCCCATTACTCAAAAAAGGAGTAGACATTAAAGAGGAAGATATCACTCTACTACTACGTCATAAAGTAGAATATGTGGATATTGAAGCAAAAGAAGAAATCAAACCAGTCGCTGATATGATAGCGATTACAGGATTATCACCTGTGTTGAAAGAGAAAATCAATCGTTCGATTGATGCGTATCAGTCGATCTTTTTGGAAGCTCTCACAAAAGGCAAGTTCAATGCTGATGGGGTTGACGAATTGTTGCAACCGTTATTGCTAGATCTGGATGCACAAAAAGATGTAGTCGCTCTTTTATTACATTTGGAAAAAGAAGACGATCATCTGTATAGTCACTCGCTTAAAGTAGGATTGTTGAGTTACTATATTGCAGAATGGCTCGATTATTCCAAACATGATTGTTATCGAATCAGCAAAGCCGGGTATTTGCACGATATCGGTAAAAGTCGTTTGCCTTCTATTTTGCGTAGCCGTCCTGAAGAATTGAATGCTTCAGAGCTGAAAGAATACAAAAACCATACTACCTACGGTTACGATATTATTATGGAATCGATGAATGATAAAGTGACAGCATCTGTTGCTCTACAGCATCATGAACGTGGAGATGGTTCAGGATATCCGAATCGGTTGTACAAAAGAGGAATTCATCCGTTTACCCAGATCGTTTCAGTAGCAGATGTATTTGTAAATATGACTGCCGCCAAAAATGAACAAAACAAACAGGGATTTGTGGCTGTACTGCAAAGTATTTATGAATTAGGATTTTCCAAATTAAATGAAAAGCCTGTTCAAGCATTGATTCATCATCTTGCTCCTAATCTGATAGGCAAAAAAGTGCAATTAACCAATGGAGAACATGGCACGATTATTTTAAATAATCCGCTCGATATTTTTAGACCATTGGTGCAGGTGAATGATCAATTTGTAGATTTGACTAAAGTAAGAGCACTGCATATTGAAGAGATTTTTGTGTAATCGTCAATAGAATAGATATCATTCAAGGGACTTGTTATTGCAAGTTCCTTTTTGTGTTGTGCGCTGTAAGCTATTGATATTAGATATCATTCCGTTAATGAATAGACAGAGATGGTTAATAGGTTGATACATCCTGATACGGATACATAGTTATTTTGTTGATCAAGGATAGGAATGGAGGCAGTCTAACGTTATGCAACATGAACTTCATGCTCACTCTAATCTATCGATTACGAATCAAATACAAGATCATGGACAAGATATGTTGATCTCTGTACCGAAAGAATTTAGCTTTACCGAAAATTACAGTCATTTATCAACGGCTACCAATGAAAGTTTATATACTTTACGAGACGGTATGATTTACAAAGCGATTGCTGTCGATCAAGAAGCGGCGATTATAGAGATTAGCAATTATGATGAACACCATATGCTGATTCGATTCGTAGACGAACATCAGTCGATCTCATCTGCATTACGTATAGGTGTTGCTCAATATGTGTACGATTGGTTCGATTTAGGCACAGATTTAGCTCCTTTTTATAAAATGGCGGCTCAAGATCCTTTGCTAGAGCAAGCAGTTGTTTCCTTTTATGGATTGAGAAATATGGGTATTCCTGATCTGTATGAAGCGATCTGCTGGGGAATTCTAGGTCAACAGATCAATTTAGGATTTGCGTATACTTTAAAAAGACGCTTGGTAGAACATTTTGGACAAGCGCTGACATATGAAGCGGAGACGTACTGGCTTTTTCCAACAGCCGAAACGATCGCTAGCCTTACTGTAGATGAACTGTCTGCCGCAGGTATGACTACAGTCAAAAAGTGTGAATATCTGATCGATACTGCAAAATTAATCGTAGATGGTACATTGTCCAAAGAACAATTATTGCAAGTTACAGATGTCAAACAAGCTGAAAAATTACTGGTGAAAATTCGCGGTATCGGCCCCTGGACTGCTCATTATGTATTGATGCGCTGTCTACGCATGCCGTCCGCTTTTCCTATTGATGATGTAGGTCTACACAATTCGATTAAGCATGTATTGAAAATGGATGCCAAACCGACAAAAGCCCATATTTTAGAACTTTCCGCAGGTTGGACGTTATGGGAGTCCTATGCAACATTTTACTTGTGGCGGTTTTTATATTGAAAGTGTATAAGTGTTCAAAGGTGTTTAATGGGAGGGACGCTACGGGCGGTGGATGGTTCTTATCGTCGCTGGTAAGATCGGATATCTTGAATGACCGCTTGGCGGTCGATATCCGAATCTTAAAGGCGACTTACGGAACAATCCTCCGCCCTTCGCTAGCAGCATTTGGAGGTGAACACAAGATATACACAGAAATATAATGGGGGATTGGTAGTGGGGAAGATTGAGGTAGTTTTAAGTTGCTTTGCTATATTAAGTTGTTAGAAGAAATTATCTTGAGTGATAATTGTAAGTAATCTAACAGTGATGAAGGTTCCTTTAAAGTGATGAGAGTTCCTTTGAAATGAAGTATTGGCTGCTAGAGGAAATGTAATAAAAGGGATTATCCTTTAATAGTGATGGTAAAAAAGATCGTAGTGTAGGAGTGATCTTCTTGCGATTGAAAATGTTATCATATAGTATTTAAGCAAGAATACGCATACATTTTGTACACTCTAAATAGGATGGGGGATAACGAAATATGGGAAGTAGACGTGGAGTCATCGCTGAAGATTTATATCGCTTTAACTGGGTCAAAAATCTAGTCATTTCTCCGTTAGATGGTACGATTGTATATGAGGTGCAGAAAGTTAACGCCAAGCAAGACGGGTATGATTCGCATTTGCGCCGTATGAATGCAGACGGTAGTGAAGATATCCAATGGACTGCTGGACAAAGTGATCGCTTGCCTGCATGGTCACCGGATGGCAAACAGCTTGCTTTTTTACGTAAAAGTGGGACAGATCAGCATCCGCAAGTCTGGATTATGTCTGCTTATGGTGGAGAAGCGCATCAAGCAACAGATATGGCAGATGGAGTCGGTTCTTTTCTATGGTCGCCAGATAGTCAATCGTTATTAATTGCAGCAACAAATAAATCATCACAACCTCATCAAGACATCTCTAATCAATCCGAACAATCAACATCGAAAAATCCAGATCATGCTGAGGATCAATCAGTTCCTTTATCGAAAAAGGCTATCGAAATCAATCGTATCATTTACAAATCAGATAGTGGTGGATTGTGGGATGGAGGTCGAACGCATTTATATGTACATAAGATAGCAGACCAGTCTGGAACATGGATTACATCAGGAGATTATGATATTGACGATTTTGCATGGTCACCGGATGGCAAACAAATCGCATATATCGCTCATATCTCATCAACAGATGAAGTTGATCCTGATTTTTCGCTTAAAAATGATCTGTTTACGATCAATGCAGAAGGTCATGAGCGCCATCAATGGACACAACATCAATATGTGATTTCGAGTCTGAATTGGTCACCGGATGGGCAATTTATCGCTATGGTAGCAGACGATCAGTCTTATTATAATGCTACATTAAATCGATTGTATCAATTGTCATTAGCTACAGGAAAGATCACTGGATTATGTGATCATGATGATATCATGTTGTTAAATTCTGTAGTCGGGGATACAGGACTCAGTTCTACGTATAAGCCGATCTATCAAGCGAATGGTCAAGCGATAGATGTGTTATGCACTACATTTGGAGCTTGTCATTTGCTATCGATAGCAACCGATGGATCAGGAGTGCAGACGATATTAGGTGGACAGCGTAATATTCATTATTTTGCCCGCACAGCAGAGCAACATCTGATCTTTATAGCGGCTGATCCACTACAACCGGGTGAATTGTTTGGCTGGAATGTAGAGACGGAAGTAGAGACACGTCTGACTCATCATAATGATGATTTGCTACAACAACTGATTTTGAGTAAGCCTGAAGAAATGAGTGTTACCTCTGTAGATGGTAAAAGTCTGCAAGCTTGGATTATGCGTCCGGCAGGTGATCAAGCAGAACATACCAAAGTGCCGACGATTCTAGAAATTCATGGCGGGCCGCATGCGATGTACGGGTATACGTTTATGCTTGAATTTCAATTGTTAGTATCACAAGGGTATGCTGTCATTTTCGGTAATCCGCGGGGTAGTCATGGATATGGACAATTATTTGTGAATGCGTGCCGTCATGATTATGGTGGTGGAGATTATCAAGATTTAATGGAAATCACAGATTATGCGCTAGAACATTACGACTGGATCGACAAAGATCGCTTAGGTGTAACCGGCGGTAGCTATGGTGGATTTATGACCAACTGGATAGTAGGGCATACCGATCGTTTCAAAGCAGCAGTCACTCAGCGTTCGATCAGTAACTGGATTTCAATGTACGGAGTAAGTGATATTGGTTTTCACTTTGTAGAAGATCAGATTGCCGGTAATCCGTGGGATCATTTGAATACATTGTGGGATCATTCGCCATTAGCTTATGTGGCTAACGTCAAAACACCTATTTTGATTTTGCACGGGGAAAAAGATTTGCGTTGTCCGATTGAACAAGGAGAACAGTGGTTTATAGCGCTAAAACGGTTAGGTGCTGTGACCAAGTTTGTTCGTTTTCCGGATGCCAATCATGAGTTATCTCGTAGCGGTCATCCACAATTACGGATACAACGACTCAATCATATCGCAGGTTGGTTCAATGAGTATTTATAAATGTAACCTATAAGATCCAAACCGATGATCCAAAAGTCAGATTGAAGGAGCTGAAGGCATATCGAGTATACCGATCAAGAATTACAGATTCGCCCGATAACTGAAGCTGATATCCCAATACTATGGGAATTGATATACAAAGAAGAATCTCCAGAATGGAAAAAGTGGGATGCTCCTTATTATGATCATGTTCACGTGCCGTATGAGCAATACTGGCAAGATCGACTACGTATTATAGACAGTCCAAGCTTTTGGATTATTGAAGTGAATCAGCATATCATCGGGATCGTCAGTTATTACTGGGAGCATGAACCTTCACTGTGGTTAGAGGTAGGGATTATTATTTATGAGCCTGCTTATTGGAGCGGAGGATACGGTACTAGAGCACTGACATTGTGGATCGATCATTTATTTACAGCAATGCCACTGGTACGAGTAGGTTTCACCACATGGTCAGGCAATGAACGGATGATTGCAGTCGGTTACAAATTAGGCATGACGATGGAAGCGCGTCTGCGTAAATGTAGATTGTATAACGGTGTCTACTACGATTCGATTCGTATGGGTATTTTACGTGAAGAATGGAATCAGCAGATGCAAAACGGGATCTAAATGATAAATAATCACGATTTACAAATATATATCGCTGTATATTACAGCAAAAACAGAGTCTATTCCTACATTGCGATAGGGATAGACTCTGTTTGTTTATACTCGTTATCAATTGGAGAATATGATTGAGCTATTTGATAGATTAATTAGATTCAGAAACTATTCTTTTACCATTCCAGGTGAACGTTATTTTTATTTATCCAAACTATCATCGGATGGAGAAGGGGATGGTGATGGTTCAGGTATTGGATCGATAGTAGGTGTTTTGATTTTACTCATATATTCGAGAGCATTATAGATCATCACTGCTGCTTCTGCGCGAGTAACTTCGCCTTTCGGATCGAAATTACCTTTGCTATCTAATGTGTTAATATCAAGTGCTAATGAACGTTGAATCGCTCCCTGATAAGAAGGATTGATTTTGCTATCGTCTTTGATATCAACCGGCTTGATATTAATCATAGGTAGATTGCCCGCTTTTTCCATCGCTTGCATCACAAATGTTGTGAATTGCTCTTTGGTCATTTTAGACGCAGGATTCACATTTTCAGGAATATCTACACCGTTAAGCTTGGCAATAATAAACGCATCAGAGTACCACACATTGTCTTTTACATTATCATAAGAGTCTTTTGCTTCTGGCGCTTTGATGAAGTTAAAGTTAGCCAGACTCAATTGGAAGCTTTTTACGATCATTTGCACGCCTTGTGCTGAATTGATGGTTTGATTAGGTTTGAATTGATCATCGGTAACACCGTTAATAAATCCACGATCTTTTAACGATTCAATTTTTTCATGTCCAGGTACTTTACTGATATCTGAAAAATCTCCACTCGCTGCAAAAGTTGGAGCACTCAACGATAATGTTAATACAGAAGCCGCTACTACAGTCATCCATTTTTGTTTATTTTTCATGATCCATCACCTCAATAAATTATTAGCCTGATTTGGCTTGCTTATCGTTACAGACGCAAGCTATTCCAAATAAGTTGCAAAAGGATAGTTAAAAATTAATAGTTTGAATTTAGGAATATATTTTATTGATTTTATATGTAACTAAAGTCATATTGTCGATTATAGGACTTTAGAATTTGTTTTCTACAGCATCCGACAAACGTGATCCTGGTTAACATAACGCTTTTGAACTTGGATCAGGGTCTATAGAATCAATTACCAAAAATATACTAAAATATGTGTTATTTATGTTTTCATTCGCAAAAAGCAGGGGTATATACACATTACAAGATACAAAACAAAAACAAACAAATTCGATGAACGAAAGGAAGCGTGAAGCAAATGAATATGAGTATCCACCACATGACACCATACAACCACAACCACTTCAGACAGCAATCTAACGCAACCGTTCAAAAAGCTGTAGACAAAGAAACACCTAAAAGCTTTCAAGATATTTTGAACGCACAATTGAGCTCTACACGAATCCCTGTTAAAACTCGTGCTTAATCCAAATAGTATAAAATAATATATACATATTAAGCATGTTTCTTTATGAATACATGCTTACCGTTATGCATACCATAGAACACCTGCAAAAGTAACCCGGTGAATATAATCACCAACGGTTACTTTTTTTGTTTGCTTTTCTTTATATCATGGTGATATCGCTTTCATTAGTGAAAAAAGGTATGATAGAAAAGAAGAATAGATGTCTCAACAAATGACACATAAGCACAAGTTCGAGGAGGATATCATAATGGCTTTGATTCAATGTGATTTTTATTCAGAAGTACTAGGGCTTTCATCCACGATGAATGTCATTTTACCACAGGAAACTCATTCTCAGATCGGGATGGAAGGCAAAGTAACAGGTGGTAAGCATCCTACATTGTATTTGTTACATGGTCTTTCGGATGATCATTCGATCTGGTTACGACGGACATCGATTGAGCGTTATGCAGCAGAGTATGGTATTGCTGTTGTTATGCCTGCGGCGCATCGTAGCTTTTATACAGATATGAAGCAAGGTGGCGACTATTTTAAATTTGTCAGTGAAGAATTGCCACAGCTCGCAGAATCGTTTTTCCCGCTATCTAATCGTCGTGAGGATCGCTTTGTAGCAGGTTTATCTATGGGCGGATATGGAGCGCTCAAGCTAGGCTTACGCTTACCTGATCGTTACGCAGCGGCAGCAAGTCTTTCCGGTGCGACAGATGCGTCAGCTTTGTTCGAACGTGGCGATGTAGCATACACTCAAGAACTAGAACGTATTTTTGGAACAGTAGAAGAGTTACGTGGTTCTGATAATGATTTATTCCATTTAGCTGAGCAATTAGCTTCAGATAAAAGTAAGCAAGCTCCACAATTGTATCAATGTTGTGGCACAGAAGATTTTTTGTATGATCATAATATTCGTTTTCGCGATCATGTGAATGGTCTTGGATTGCAATTAACGTATGAGGAAGAGCCTGGAGAACATGAATGGGGATATTGGGATACCAAAATTCAGCGTGTCCTTGAATGGTTGCCTTTGCGTAAATCTATCTAGTGGCTATAACACTGTAACATCACTAATAAAACCTACAACAAACAAAACCACCTGTCTTGTGCATGAAGCAAGGCAGGTGGTTTTGCTGTGTAGTGATTAGTTCTGATAAGATAAGTATACATATCTGATCGACTATATTATGAAGAAGCTTCGGCTTCTTGCATGACAATACGTTGCGTAGGATAAGCTAATTTTACTTTTTCTTCTTCTAAAATATCCAGAATCATCAAATTAAGATATTGACGGTATTCTAGATTTTCGCCCCAGGCTGCTGTTTTGGTAAAACATTGTACCAGAATCCCCAGACTGCTTTCGTTAAATTCATTAAATTTGACCATTGCTGAATCATCTACAACATTATCATCCGTTTCTAACTGAGATTGAATACGAGATACCACTCGTGATAATGCATCACGATTAGAATCTAGCGCAACCCGTAGCGGGAAAGAAATTTTGCGTTTCCCCATCTGACTACCATTTGTAATTGGCTGAGCTGCTAGTTTGGAATTCGGTACAATTACCAATGCATCGGTAAATGTACGGATTTTGGAACTACGGAATGTAATATCTTCTACGATTCCTTCGATATCCGGTGTAGAGATCCAATCCCCTTTCGAAAAAGGTCTTTCCAAAATAATAATAATCCCTGCAATCACATTACTTAATGTCTCTTGAGCAGCGAGAGCGACAGCCAGACTACCCAGTCCCATACCGGCGACTACGCCGTTAATACTAAATCCCCATTCTCCACCCACAATTGTTATAACAAGTACTACCACGATCACACGCAATACTTTAGATAAAAAAGGAATAATCATACTGGTTGCATCTAATCCAAATCGCTTACTCATACCTTCTAGCATAATAGAAGAGGAGGCAGACACATTATAAATTCCCCAACCTAATAGAATAATACCGATACTGCGATAAATACGATCTATACCGATAATAAAAGTCCATTGTTCATGCATAAAGTATCGTAACGCCAAATACGTTCCGATCAATGTGAAAAAGGCTTGTAAAGGTCGTTCAAATGCTTGTAACCAGCGAAGCATCGCTAAATGACCATCAAATCGTCGTAAAACAAAAGTGAACAAATAGCGCGTAAATAATTTGCGAAAAGCGAGAAAAATAAACAGGATAACGATTGATACAAGCAAATCGATCCAGCGGATATTGTAATACCAAGCAACAATATTATCCCAAAACGAATATAAGTACATATCCACCATCCCTTGCTACATCTTCTATGTTGTTACGTATTATTAACCGATTTTCCAGTGCACGATAGAATGATTTCCAAAATCATAAAAAAAGCCTGCTCCAAAGGAACAGGCTTCTGATTGAATATTATATTCAAGTTAAGTATGCTTTGTGTTAACCGCGTGATCTTCTAGAAGAACGCATGATAGCACTCACGATAGCAATCACGATGACTGCACCGATAATCGCTTGAATAATAAAGAATCCACCGATTTCAGGACCCCAAGTACCAAGCAACATGTTACCTAACCAACCACCGATGAAACCAGCGATGATGTTACCAATAATACCACCTGGAACGTCACGTCCTACGATCATACCTGCGATCCAACCAATAATACCACCTACGATTAATGCCCATAACCAACCCATTGTTGTCGCCTCCTAATAATTGAATGTCTTTTTTAAGATAGTTGAATAACTACACTAAATCACTTTTCATAACATTTGTGTTACAACAAGCACTTAGAAGATTTATTCAGCAATCTCTTCTCGTCTATTTATTAACCATTGTTTAGCAATCGAAACCATATGTTCAAAATTTAATAAATAAATAACTAAAAATAATAGGTGTAATTCGCTAAATATGAAGAATAAATTATGTAAAAAAAGGCTGGAAACCAGCCTTTTTTGCTTTAGTCTGTGATGTTACCAGCCATTTTGAGACGCTTCGCAATTTCTTTGAAATCTTCTTGAGAAATTCCTGGAGCGAACTCTTCATCCAATGGAGGATACTCAGGAACAGGCACACCTTGAGGGAATCCATGAATCACTTCAAGCGGCAAACCGTCTTCTGGATGAGTACCTTTCCAGATCTGATCGATAGCTTTGAAGTCCTCTGTGCTATGTGTATACAGACGAGTATGAACGCCTTTTTCCTCGTATTTACGTGCTTCATTAAACGATTTGTTGCTTAGTGAAGGAACAGGTACAAGTTTGGTTACATTGACGCCTGTTGCAACTTCAAGTGCTTTAGCATAAGCAACAACGTGTACACCGCCACGTACTAGAAGGAAACCAACAACTTCGCGTGCAGCTGGATGGTCAGTTGTTTCATAGACTTTCATTTTATGTGTTCTTGCGCCACACTCTAAGAAGAAGTTATGCAACAAATCTTCTACAAGATTACCGCTATTAAATACATTATCACCTGTCCAAGGACGACCCATAGAATCACGAGGCATTGCACCTTGTGCGCCTGCTAAATGATGATAGCTTAGACGAACATCTTTAAGCGGATCAAGTGGTGTAGAATCAGGTTCGCCTGGCAAGCTAGAACCTGCCAAAATTTTGTTAATCCCATGGGCAACTAACTCAACGTGACCCAATTCCTCTGCTGTAATACTGGTTACCAAGTCATAAAAAGGCTTTAACTTGGATTTATTGCGGAAGTTAAACGATTGGAATAGATAGTTGTTCAAAGTCGACATTTCACCGAATTTACCACCTAGTAATTCTTGTACAGCCGCAGCTGCATTAGGATCTGGTTTTTTGACATCCGGGATTTCAATCATGATTTGGTCAAGACGTGTGAACATTATCTTACCTCCAGTATTATTGTATTTGTAGCCTTCTGCAAAAATGTTCAGCAATGGGTGTACACCCAAATTGTTGAAATAAAAGGCCCTCTTAATCCATACCCTATATTGCCGAAAACAAACGCCATATATGAAGGAAATTCTAACCGACCATCGGTAAATAACAACTTGCTAAAAATATAAAGGAAGTAGACAAAGCTGTTAACAACTGGAAAGCGAGAAGCAACAATGATCTTAAGCGTTCTTGAAATAAATTTTTAAAAAATGTATAAAAAATGTATAATATGTGAAATGAGATGCTTTGAACTGTTCAACTAGATTCTGATAGAGATGTGGGATGATAAAAGCCGTGGATAATGACAAACAGCGTTTGAGTATAGAAACAGCAAGGTTGTATTACCTTTCTGATTATAGTCAACAAGAGATAGCGACTAAGCTAGGTGTATCTAGACCAACTGTATCTAGATTGCTACAGTATGCGAAAGAAAAAGGTTATGTGCGGATAGATATTGTAGATCCTTTAGAAGATTTGGATGCACTCGGAGAACAATTGAAAAAACGCTATAGATTAGATACAGTACATGTCTGTTATTCACCGATCAATGAATATAAAGAAATCCAAAAGCATATTAGCAAACGTGCCGCAGATTATTTATTTGATATTGTCAAAGACACCGATATTATTGGAGTCACATGGGGAACAACAATGCATGCAGTAGCAGAACATCTGGAACAAAAACAAGTACGCGGAGTGGAAGTCGTACAGCTCAAAGGCGGAGTCAGTCACTCGCACGTAAACACGTATGCCGCAGAAACAGTCAATCTGTTTGCAGAAGCTTATCATACGATTGCTCGTTATTTGCCATTACCTGTGATTTTCGATAGTATTGAGCTCAAAAAAATGGTGGATGAAGATCGTCATATTCAGCGTATTATTGAATTAGGTAGACAAGCGAATATCGCTGTATTTACAGTAGGTACAGTGAAAGAAGATGCGCTTTTGTTCAGGCTAGGTTACTTCAATGAAGAAGAACAACGGTTGTTACAACAGACCGGTGCTGGTGATATTTGTTCTCGCTTTTTTGATAAAGAAGGTAATATCTGTAGTCCTGCGATTAATGATCGTACAGTAGGCATAGATCTGGTCGATTTGCGTAAAAAAGAAAAATCAATACTGGTCGCTGGGGGTCAGCGCAAAATTGAAGCAATCGAAGCTGCGCTAATCGGCAAGTATGCTAACATTTTGGTAACAGATCAATTTACAGCCCAAGCATTATTAACATAAACAAGAAAAAATATACTTATCTTATGTCAACAGTCTTTTACTGCTTTGTAAAAGGCTGTTTTTGTTTGTTTTGTGCGATATCGAAATAAAAATATAATCATCAACTTGTATTGACAATAGTTTTATTTTGAAATAAAATTAGTTCGAATTCGAACTAAGAGAGAAGGAGACATATTGAGTTCAAAAGATAGAGAACAACATGAACAGTATGCAAAAGCTGCTTTGAATAGTCCTACACCCTTAATCAAAAAAACATATATAACGATTAAGCGTCAGATTGAGCAGTCTTTACGCTCACTGGATATGACTTCACAGCAAAGTCAGGCTTTATATGAAATAGCGACCCAACCCGGTATTACGAATCATGAGCTAGAACATCAATTACTGATAGAGAAATCCAGTGTGACCAGTCTGGTAAATGGTATTGAAAAAAGGGGATGGATCGTACGCCGTTCTCATCCGAATGATGCTCGCATGAAGCAAATAATGCTCACTCCGGCAGGTCAGCAAAAGCATATTCAAGCTCAACAAGCCGTAAATGAAGTGAAAAGTCGTTCTGCTCATACATTTACCGATCAAGAGTTAACCCAGCTTAAAAAGTTGCTACAAAAATTAGTGGATGTGTATCAATAACAATCAAAATAAGCAGTAACGGTATGAGTAGAGAGGATGACAGCATAAGTGTCTACAAAACAAGAACGAGTCTATCCTAATGGCGATAAATTAATGCGTGTACTCGCATTTACATTAGTATTCTCGGTAATGAACGCTTCGATGTTTAATGTAGTAATGCCTACTATCAGTAAAGAATTTAATATTGGAGCCGCAGATGTAACATGGTTATTGACCGGTTATATGATTGTGTATGCTGTAGGTTCGGTCGTATATGGTAAGCTTGCGGATAAATATCGGTTAAAAGATTTGTTAACGTTCGGTCTGATCTTTTTTGCATTAGGATCTGTAGTTGGATTATTTGCTAGTGAATTCTGGATGATGGTGGTCGGACGTGTACTGCAAGCCGCCGGAGCCGCGGTAATTCCAGCAACAGCCATGATTGTACCTGTACGTTATTTTTCTCCTGAAAAAAGGGGTAGAGCACTCGGTACAACAGCGATTGGTCTATCTCTCGGAACAGCGATAGCACCGATTGTTGCCGGACTGATCACAAGCTTTGGAAGCTGGCGCTTTTTATTCTTATTATCTTTGTTCCCTTTGATTGCTTTGCCATTTTTCCGTAAATATCTTGATGATTATCGGGGCGAAGCACAAAAGATCGATTTTATCGGTGGACTGTTATTAAGTGGAACTGTAGCCATGTTGTTATTATCTATTTCTCAAGGAAACTGGTTGTTTGCTGTCATTGGAGTCATTTTGTTGATCTTATTTATTATTCGGATACGTACAGCAGCAGAGCCTTTTATCCAGCCCAAGTTGTTTAGCAACAAACAATATTCATTCGGGTTGTTGATTGCTTTTCTAGCGACAGGTCTCAGCTTTGGCTTACCGTATGTAACACCGCAATTTCTAAGTGCTTTAAATGGATTATCTCCAGCATTGATCGGATTAATTATGTTCCCGGCGGCGATTTGTTCAGCTTTGTTAGGTCGTCAAGGTGGAAAGTTAGCCGATCGTAGAGGAAATCCGTTACTTGTGTATATTGCGACAACATTGATTTTTATTTGTTTTGTCTCATTATCCATCGTGGTCGGAATATCTCCATATATCGTCTTATTTATTCTAATTTTCGGTAATGTAGGGCAGACCTTTATGCAGATAGCTATGTCTAATACGATCTCACGTACATTAACTAAAGATCAAGTCGGTGTAGGGATGGGATTGTTCTCACTGTTGAACTTTATAGCAGGAGCCACAGCAACCAGTATTATTGGTAAAATGATCGAAGCTAATCATGGCTCGGTTCATTTGAATCCGCTGGCAATATATGCAGATGGATATGTATTTAGCAATATTTTCTCTATACAAGCATTGTTAGCGATTGTGATTATTGTTTTATATTATGTACAATCTCGTATAATTACTCGTCCTACCATTTCAAAATAACCAATCAAACCCCGTCAGCTTGGAAAGCGAACGGGGTTTTTGGTATAGATTTATTTGCAATAAAGCTGTTGTTCATACGCTAGTGATACTATCGCTCTTATAGCCGGATAATGCGCCGATAATGCATCGAACTGATTCGTTCATTCCACTCCAATTGATCTTGATAAGGATTACGGTAATAAGTCGCTACAGGTAAATAACCTAATAAAATACCAACACCTCCACAGATGCCACTACCACCGTCACTTCCTTTGTCGATTACCTGATTATCTGACGTAATCGTTAGTTCTGCTTCATAAGGATCGCCAAGAAAACAAAGACCGAATCCGTTCGGTTGTTCCAAGTCGTAAGGAAGTGCAGAGTCTGTATCAGAAGGTTCATCTTCGGCTGGATTTAGATTGCCGTAATGTCTGACATTCATCGTATAGTCAAAGCTGTCTCCCCATGGAAATAAGGTTCTAGCTCCACCGCCATATACATATTCCCATTCATCTTCGGTAAAAATAGTAAATGGGTGTTCTAGAGAAAGCTTTTGCCATTCATGAACATCTTCTGTTTCTTCAAATACATAAATACGGATTTGTTGCCCATCTCGTACGAAGCGATAATCTTGATACATTTCATGACTGCTATAATTTGAAAGAGAGAAGGTAGCGCGAGCATCTATAATCTCTTTATTTTCGATAGGATCAAGTTCTTCAAGTGTGTATTCCTGCCAACCTACAGAATGAGTACGGCGTTCTACTAATAACGATGGAATATGTACTGTTCGCACAGGAGACATTTGTTTGGCTATCATCGGTATAGCTTCGTCTATATTTAGTTCGATTTCCTCTAATCCACTTTCCAAGTCCTCTAATGTAGATGGATCCCAAGATACATGAGGATCATTCCAACCGAGTGTAACTTCATCACCCGGTACAAAAACAAACTCAGATTGTTGATATGAAAAAATACCTGTTTCGATCTGTTGTCCATATCTGTTAAAGGATTGCATGTTTTTCAAAGCAAACCCTTCAGGAAGGCGGGTTACTAATTCTTGCAACCATTGAAGCCGCTGCTCACTATTGAGCTTATTCCATGTATAACGTGTCCATTGAGTCATGATCTAATCTTCCTTTCAGAAGTGAAGTGGTAAAGTCATAAAGGAAATCATCCATCAAAAAAGCTACATACAATACCGTATTATAACGAAAAAATAGCACGAATCCTACTTTCCTGTTACACTGATATGCGGCTAGCGGACAGAGTAAGGCAATCTGCAAAAGAATGTTTACAAGATCATCAAATTGTGTCTGAACATAATTTCAAAAATCATTTTACATATGTTCATGTTGGTGTTATGATGTGGATATTGAAGCGATTTACTACTATGTTTCCTATCTAATTTACTCAAAGGAGCTTAAAAATATGAACTTAGCAAAATTGATCGACCATACGTTATTGAAAGCGGATGCTACACAAGCAGAAGTGACTAAATTGACAGAAGAAGCTAGAAAATATGAGTTCGCATCTGTATGTGTTAACCCAACATGGGTAGCGTACTGTGCAGAACAATTAAAAGGTAGCCCTGTCAAAGTATGTACGGTAATCGGATTCCCTCTAGGAGCAACAACTCCAGAAGTGAAAGCTTTTGAAGCAAGCAATGCTATTGCAAACGGTGCTACTGAAGTTGATATGGTTATCAATATCGGCGCATTGAAAGATGGTAATAACGAGCTAGTGCAACGTGATATCCAAGCTGTAGTAGATGCTGCTAAAGGTAAAGCTTTAGTCAAAGTCATTATCGAAACATGCTTACTAACAGACGAAGAAAAAGTTCGTGCTTCTGAATTGTCTGTAAAAGCTGGAGCTGATTTTGTAAAAACATCAACTGGTTTCTCTACAGGTGGAGCAACACCGGCAGACGTAGCTTTGATGCGCAAAACAGTAGGACCTGATGTTGGCGTAAAAGCATCTGGTGGCGTACGTAATCTTCAAGACTTGAACAACATGGTTGAAGCAGGTGCAACACGCATCGGTGCAAGCTCTGGTGTCAAAATCGTTGAAGGCGAAGAAGGAACTTCTTCTTACTAGCATTTGGCAGTAAAAATGCGATATCTTCTGGTAGGATGAAAAGTGATTTTTGCAAAGCAAAATATCTTACCTAAGCATTTGGCAGTAAAAATGCGACATCTATCTTACCAATCTAATTATCTTATCCGTCAGAGGAGAGACCTATCATGAAAGATCAATTGATTCAAGCAGCAATCGAAGCACGTAAAAATGCCTATGTACCTTATTCCAAGTTTCAAGTAGGTGCTGCTCTGCTTGCAGATGGCAAAGTCTACGGGGGATGTAATGTAGAAAATGCTTCTTATGGTCTTACCAATTGTGCAGAACGTACCGCTATTTTCAAAGCTGCATCTGAAGGTCAGCGTAAGATCGAAGCGATTGCGATCGTAGCGGATACCGAAGGTCCGGTCTCTCCTTGTGGTGCTTGTCGTCAAGTTATTGCTGAATTCAGTGATGAGAATACGAAAGTATACCTGACTAACCTTAAAGGTGATGTTACCGAGTGGACGATATCTCAAATGTTACCAGGATTTTTCCAGGCACATGATATGGACCATAGCCAGCCTGCTGAATAATCCAAAAAAAGAATATATCCGCAAGGATTTGTTCTTTTTTACGAATAATGTAAGCGCTTAATGTATAATTTCTGATTATTTCAATTTGTTTCAAAAGATTTTAAGTAAGTGATTATGAAGCAGAGTGCAGAATGGGAGCTAATTATTTATGAGTTATATTATCGCAATTTTGGGGATTCTTTTGGTGTTTGCATTAGCTTACTTGGGAAGTAACAATAGAAAAAATATTCGTTATCGTCCATTGTTTGTTATGATCGTGTTGCAAGCCATTTTAGCATTTCTACTTCTGAATACAGTAGTAGGAACATGGATTATCGGAGGATTTGCAACTGTCTTTAAACACTTATTAGCCTATGCTGGTGAAGGTATTAGTTTTGTATTTGGTGGATTTGTCTTTGCAGAAGGTTCTACACCATTCTTCTTAAGTGTTCTTATGCCTATCGTATTTATTTCAGCATTGATCGGTATTCTGCAATACTTCAAAATTCTACCGTTTATTATTAAATACATTGGTCTTGTGCTTAGTAAAGTCAACGGTATGGGTAGATTGGAATCATACAATGCGGTTGCATCTGCAATCTTAGGTCAATCTGAAGTATTTATCTCTGTTAAAAAACAAATCGGTGCGCTTCCTAAACACCGTCTGTATACACTTTGTGCATCAGCCATGTCTACGGTATCGATGTCTATCGTAGGTGCATATATGACGATGTTGAAACCTGAATATGTTGTAACTGCATTAGTGCTTAACTTATTCGGTGGCTTTATTATCGCTTCTATTATCAATCCTTATGTTGTTACCAAAGAAGAAGATATTTTAGAAGTACAAGAAGAAGAGAAGCAATCCTTCTTCGAAATGTTGGGCGAATATATTTTAGATGGATTCAAAGTTGCTATTATCGTAGCAGCCATGTTGATTGGTTTCGTAGCATTGATCGGTATGATCAACGGTCTATTCGGCTTAATCTTCGGTATTACGTTCCAACAAATCTTGGGTTATATCTTCTCACCATTTGCATTCATGATGGGTGTTCCTTGGAGTGAAGCTGTAACAGCAGGTAGTATTATGGCAACGAAATTGGTATCGAACGAGTTCGTAGCGATGCTAGATCTAGTTAAACACACAGAACTTAGCTCACGTACACTAGGTATCATATCTGTATTCTTAGTATCTTTCGCTAACTTCTCTTCTATCGGTATTATTGCTGGTGCTGTAAAAGGTCTACACGAGAAACAAGGTAATGTTGTAGCTCGCTTTGGACTGAAACTGTTATATGGTGCTACACTGGTAAGTGTGCTTTCTGCTACAATTACAGGGTTGTTCTTAAAATAAGTAAGATGTCTCCACATTTGTTACCATCAATACAGTTTGGTTTATAATTAGAGGAGCAATGTTACATCTTCATATCATGAACCGACTTTTCAAAAAGCAGATATAGGTATAACATAGAGCATTTGGTACACTATTTTTGCATAAGCATGATAGCAGCCAAATGCTCTACTGCGCATTTTGGATATGGGAATGTATACGAGCAACGAGCACAATAGAATATGGACAACATTGAAAGGGGTAATACAAATGAGCGAATTTAAACGTATTCATCTAGTAGTTATGGATTCAGTAGGAATCGGAGAAGCACCGGATGCAGCTGAATTTGGAGATGTTGATGTCGATACATTCGGACATATTGCACGCGAAAATGGCGGTCTGAACATGCCACATATGGCAAGTCTAGGATTATCGAATATCAGCGAGATTCAAGGCGTACCTGTAGCTGATCAACCGCTTGCTTATTACACTAAAATGCAAGAAGCATCCCGCGGTAAAGATACAATGACAGGGCACTGGGAGATCATGGGATTATATATTGATACACCTTTCCGTGTATTCCCGAACGGATTCCCGGATGAATTGATTGGACGCATCGAAGAAAAAACAGGACGTAAAGTCATTGGTAACAAACCTGCAAGTGGAACAGAAATCATGGATGAACTAGGCGAAGAACATGTGAAAACAGGCGCACTAATCATCTATACTTCCGCAGATTCCGTATTGCAAATTGCAGCACACGAAGATGTTGTTCCTTTGAAAGAATTGTATGAAATCTGTGAATTCTGTCGTGAGATTACACTTGAAGACCCGTACATGTTGGGACGTATTATCGCTCGTCCATTTATCGGCGAAGTAGGTAACTTCCAACGTACATCCAATCGTCATGACTATGCACTCAAACCGTTCAAACCGACGACAATGAACGCTTTGCAAGATGCAGGTCTAGATGTAATTGCTATCGGTAAAATCGCTGATATCTACGATGGTGAAGGCGTAACAGAATCGATTCGTACCAAGTCTAATATGGACGGTATGGATCAACTGGTAAACGTTCTAGCGAAGCCTTTCCATGGACTAAGCTTCTTGAATCTGGTTGACTTTGATGCGCTATTCGGACACCGCCGCGATCCTAAAGGATATGCTGACGCATTGGAAGAATACGATGCTCGCTTACCAGAAGTATTTGCAGGTATGGAAGAAGATGATCTATTGATCATTACAGCTGACCACGGTAACGATCCAACCTACACAGGAACAGATCATACTCGTGAATATGTACCATTACTTGTATATTCCAAACGTTTTGCTAATGGCGGTAAAGAATTGCCATTACGTACAACATTCTCAGACATCGCTGCTACAGTAGCCGAAAACTTCGGTGTAACAAGCCCTGAGTACGGAACAAGCTTCCTGTCTGATCTTAAGTAATAAATACATTGATTTAAGTTGGTCAAACAACAATAGAATTCCTAAAGACGAAGCTCACATCTATTGAGGTATCACAAAGAAGTATCAAACCATACCCAATAACCCGTAGCCCAATCCTAAACCAATGTCTAAAATCAATATCAATGTTTATCATTTAATCCTTGCCCTACCCGGTCAAGCGAGTCCCAGCGCTGACCACCAACCTTTTTGTTTTATGATATTGTTGCATCCGCACAGAGCGAAGGCTAATGGATTGGAGTGTAGTCTCTCCTCGTAAGTATAGATATCGACTGCATCAGCAGTCTTTCAAGATATCTATGCTTACCAGAGAGCGGAACCCAATCCATTAGCCGTAGCGGATCAACCCAAGCAACCACTATTAAACACACACTTTGGAGGTTTTTATAAAATGAGCGTTCATATTGAAGCCAAAGCTGGCGAAATCGCTGAAACAATTCTTTTACCAGGTGATCCACTTCGTGCTAAATACATCGCAGACACGTATCTTGAAGATGTAGTCTGCTACAATCAAGTGCGCGGTATGCTTGGATTTACAGGAACATACAAAGGTAACCGTATCTCTGTACAAGGTACAGGTATGGGCTTGCCATCGATCAGCATCTATGTCAATGAATTGATCAGCGAATACGGCGTCAAAAACTTGATCCGTGTAGGTACATGTGGCGGAATGCAAGAAAATGTACGTGTTCGTGACGTCATTTTGGCACAAGCATGTTGTACCGATTCCAGCATGAACCGTCATATTTTCGGCGGATACGATTTCTCACCTGTAGCTAGTTTCCCTTTACTCAAAGCTGCGTATGATCGTGGTGTAGAAAAAGGATTGAACTTGCATGTAGGTAACGTGTTCAGTTCAGATTCATTCTACCGCGACGACAAAACAGTAACAGGACTATTAATGCAATATGGCGTACTAGGCGTTGAAATGGAAACAAGCGCATTGTACACATTAGCAGCGAAGTTCGGTGTGAATGCTTTGACGATTCTGACAGTAAGTGATCACTTGCTAACAGGCGAAGAAACTACATCTGAAGAAAGACAATCTACATTTAACGAAATGATGGAAGTTGCACTAGATTCAGCAATCTCTTTTCAAAAATAAAACGTACAAGGAGCTAGAATAATTATGAGAATGGTAGACCTTATTGAAAAAAAACGTGATGGTAAAGAACTAACAACAGAAGAAATTAACTTTATTATTAATGGCTATACACACGACGAAATTCCAGATTACCAAATGAGTGCATTTGCAATGGCTGTCTTTTTCAAAGATATGACTGAACGCGAACGTGCAGACCTGACAATGGCAATGGTGAACTCCGGTGATACGATCGACCTATCGGCTATCGAAGGAATCAAAGTCGACAAGCACTCTACAGGCGGCGTAGGCGATACAACAACATTGGTATTGGCTCCTCTTGTAGCTGCATTGGATATTCCAGTAGCTAAAATGTCTGGTCGTGGTCTAGGTCACACCGGTGGTACAGTCGATAAATTAGAAGCAGTAGAAGGTTTCCACGTAGAAATCACGAACGAAGAATTTATCAAATTAGTCAACGAAAACAAAATCGCAGTTATCGGACAAAGCGGTAACTTAACACCTGCGGACAAAAAGTTATACGGTTTGCGTGATGTAACAGCAACGGTTAACTCGATTCCGTTGATTGCAAGTTCAATCATGAGTAAAAAAATCGCTGCTGGATCAGACGCTATCGTATTGGATGTTAAAACAGGCGCTGGTGCATTTATGAAAACAGCAGAAGATGCTAAAGAATTAGCTCATGCTATGGTAAGTATCGGTAACAACGTAGGACGCAAAACAATGGCAGTTATTTCAGATATGAGCCAACCACTAGGTCTAGCTATCGGTAACTCTCTTGAAGTGAAAGAAGCCATCGATACACTAAAAGGTGAAGGCCCTGCGGATCTAGAAGAATTGTGTATGGCACTTGGAAGTCAAATGGTATATCTTGCAGGTAAAGCAAGTTCACTTGACGAAGCAAGAGAAAAATTGAAAGAAGTTATCGCTAACGGTAAAGCGTTAGAGAAATTCAAATTATTCCTTGCAAGCCAAGGTGGAGATGCGTCTGTTGTCGATCAACCAGAACGTTTGCCACAAGCTAAATTCTTAATCGAAGTTCCTGCTAAAGAAGACGGATTTGTCGCTGAACTGGTAGCGGATGAGATCGGTACAGCAGC
Organism: Paenibacillus sp. PsM32; assembly: GCF_030433815.1. Classification (NCBI taxonomy): domain Bacteria; kingdom Bacillati; phylum Bacillota; class Bacilli; order Caryophanales; family Paenibacillaceae; genus Paenibacillus; species Paenibacillus sp. PsM32. Next base: position 137,408 of record NZ_JARUWY010000005.1, read on the forward strand.
AATGTTATTGGGTGCTGGACGCGCAACGAAAGAATCCGAGATCGATCTTGCTGTAGGTCTAATGTTAAACAAAAAAGTAGGCGACGCTGTTAAAGTGGGCGACTCTCTAGTAACCATCCACGCTAATCGTGAAAATGTAGAAGATGTATTGAAAAAACTATACGAAAGTATTCGTATCGCAGATCATGCAGACGCTCCAACATTGGTGTACGGAACAGTTACAGAATAATAGATATATCCCTTATATAATGTAAAATGATAAAAACCCGACTAATGAACAGATCGTTCAATAAAGTCGGGTTTTTTCTATTTGCATATAGCTACCAACATAGCACATGTGATTATAATGTCGAATAAAGCAGACTTCGGAACTATTCACACAACAGTCAAAACTGCTCGATATAAAGTATATAGAAAAAAGAATAATCGATTTTTATATGCTCTTTATAGATATCACATTAGAAAAAGTAACAGAATAATAAAGATGATAAAGATCTGTCTGTATCCAAGAAAAAATGAGAGGGAGTAGAGTGGCACATTGAACTTACACCAATGCCTACAGAAAATAGAACAACAACGTCAAGAGATGCATCAATTAGCTGAAATGTACGGATTTTCAGATGATCGTGTTTTGGATAAATCTCAACAATTAGACGTAACTCTGAATGAATATAATCAATACGCTATCCTCTATCAAAGAACACATATGAATATGTTCTAACTCTACATTAATAGTCCAATAGCCAGAATAGCTACTCCGCCTACGGCAATAGCACCAAAAGCTATATAGCCAAACCAGCGTATCGGAGCAGGCATATCCGAAATATTTTCGATATTCCCGGTACGGGGAACCCCTAGAATTGTATGATTGTACTCGGTAACACTATTAAAAGAAGAATCTATGTTCATTTCTATCGTCGATCTTGATTCAGCAGATGAATGATGAGGTTGAGTCATTAGTATTCACTCCATTCGTATCTATCGAATATGTAAGCTGTGTATCTTATCCTAAGTCAGTCTACTAATCTAAGAGCTTTTTCGAAATAACTTCGCTACCAACCAACGTACTGCGATCACAAAAGCAACCAATACAATAATAGACAAAATAAGCCCGTATATACCTACACCCTGTAACATCATATACCCTCCTTTAGATTAAATAATATACTAAAAATGAAATATATTTCAATTTCGCGTTATTTCTACTATTTTACAATAAAATAAGTTGATTTAATTGTAAAATAGCATAAGATAAAAGAAACAACCGTTTGATGATCTCTATTTCTACTTCTAAATCTAGCTATCTAACCCTACCTGAGAACGTTTACAACTTGATAAGCAAAAGAAAGTGGGTGTCCTATGGAAAATGTAGTGACCGTTATTTTTACAGATGAGTGTAAAGCATATCGAGCATTATCTACACTTCGACATAGTCGAATTACAGAAGGATATGCGGTACTGGAAGCTGCTATTGTAGCACGTGAGAAAGGCAAAGTCGTATTTTGGGATGGATTCGGTACACAAGGAGCACTTGCAGGCGAATGGACAACAGGTGGTTTGTTAGGTTCGATGATTGGTATTTTTGCAGGGCCTTTGGGTGTTTTATTAGAACGTAGTATTGATTCGATCATTAGTATGCCATTTACTCACGAAGTCGCAGAACAAGAAATGGGACTGATTCAATCTACACTATTTTCACTAGATGAAGGACAAATGGCTTTGATCAGTATTGTGCAAGAAAATAATGTAAGCGTATTCAACTATGTGTTAAGTCAATTAGGTTCTCAATTCATATGTCGCCATGATGTGATTGATGTCGAAGCAGAGATTGATCAGGCATATGAAGTAGAACGTGAATTGCAACGTGAAGCCAGACAACGAATGAATAACCAGCGTCAGGCTTATTTTAAAAACGGGGCAGAAGATGTACGAGATCGGATACGTCATCAATTTGATCAGTTAAAGCAAAACTTTTGATGATCTTAATATTTCGATGCAATCATACAATAAAAGCATCTTGCTAATAGAACTGAACCCGTAATATGTTCGTTCTTGGATCATAGCAGGATGCTTTTTGATGGGTACTTCTTAAAAGTGAACTGAAAGTTATTCATCTATTTTGATCATTTGTACATCGGGAATCGATTGAAGGATTGGAACAATATCTTTACTCTTAATAGTAGAATCCAGTTGAACCGAAGATTGTAACAGCAAATATGAAGTATCAGAGGCATCATGATGATGTACAGAGGGTTCTACTTCAGAATGTAGACTAACCACACGTACCTGATGCTGATCCAGAACGTCTAGAATCGATGATATCGCCCCCTCACGATTAATTATCCGCACAGTTAGTCGATGAGGCACACGAGTCGCTGCAAAAGGCTTACGATGGCGATGCATAGCGAATTGAACAGCTACTATTAAAAGTGTAACGCCGATCCCTACTGTATACATCCCTGCTCCTATTGCCATTCCTACTCCGGCTGTTGCCCATATGCCCGCCGCTGTCGTTAATCCTTTGACTTTTTGTTTATTCATAAAAATAGTGCCTGCTCCCAAAAATCCGACTCCGCTAACGATCTGTGAAGCTACCCGGGAGGGGTCAAGTGATACATTATTCCAGTTCCCCATATCTGTAAAACCGTATTTGGAAATAATCATCATCAATGAAGAGCCAATCGCCACAATAAAATGAGTGCGAATTCCTGCTTCTTTTTGCCGACTACTTCGTTCATATCCTATAATAGCTCCGCCTAATCCAGCGATTAATACTCTTAAAATATGTTCTAACGTGATCCATATCATCTGGATAAAATCCTCCTTGCTGAGATCATTATTCTAAAAAGTATATACCCTAATTTTGAATACATATATTGCTTTAAAAGAGAGAAATACTGTTCAAATCAGCGTATAAAGGGTAAGAAATATGACAGAATTAGATCGCTTTTAATAAAACCAAGTATTTTTATCGGAAAAAGAGTTGACGTGCGATGAAAGACAGTGTACTATACAATTTGCAGTACGTTATTAATAAGTAGTGAATCACCAACCATAAGCGTGCTCACCAACATCTGAGAGGGGTCTTTTTAAATGAAAAAATGGGGTTCTTTTACACTGGTTATGATACTGACCATGCTTGTTCTTGCAGCATGTGGTAACAGTTCTAATACAGCAACGACAGGCAATACAGATACAACTGGAGCGGCTACAACAGACAACACAGCTTCTTCTGGCAAAGCGGCAACATTAGAGTCTGTCAAAGCAAGCGGTAAATTGCGTATTGGTACAGAAGGAACTTATGCACCATTTACGTTCCATGATGAAAGTGGTAAATTAACTGGTTTTGATGTAGACATCGCAACAGAAGTAAGTAAACGTCTTGGCGTAGAACCTGTATTTACAGAAGCAGCTTGGGATAGCTTGCTTGGTGGTTTGGAATCCAAACGTTTTGATACTGTATTTAATGAAGTAGGTATTACTGAAGAACGTCAAAAAACATTTTTATTCTCTGATCCATACATCGCTTCCAAAGCAGTATTGATTGTACGTGATGATAATACAGATATTAAATCATTTGCTGATTTAAAAGGTAAAAAATCGGCTCAATCTTTAACAAGTAACCTTGCACAAATCGCTAAAGACAATGGAGCAGAAATCGTTTCTGTAGATGGATTTACACAAGCTATAGGTTTGTTAACGTCCAATCGCGCTCAAGCTACGATTAACGACAACTTGTCTTATCTTGATTTGAAAAAACAACAACCAGATGCACCGATCAAAGTTGTAGCTGAAGAAGCAAATGCTTCTCAAAGTGGAGCTATTTTCAACAAAGGCGGCGAAGATTTGGTTCAAGCTGTAAATAAAGCGTTAAAAGATATGGTAGATGACGGAACTTATTTGAAAATCTCTGAGAAATATTTCGGAGAAGATGTATCTAAATAATACGTTTAGTTTGATTTTGTATATATGCGACGATAACGATATCTTGACGAATAATTACTCGTCAAGATATTTGTTCGTTGTAAGCCTTTCTAAGATATCTACTTAGTATATACATGATGTACCACTCCAAATTGTTGAAAATAAAGGATGTTAGAATATGGACGATCGTCAAATAGAGATACTTGTGAATTCGTTTTGGCCTATGCTTGAAGCAGGGATACGATTCACGATTCCATTAGCTATTTTTTCATTTATTATTGGCTTGATTTTGGCTGTATTAACAGCATTAGCTCGATTATCGGGTGTGAAAATTTTAGACTTTATTGCACGTTTCTATATTTGGATTATACGTGGAACACCTTTAATTGTGCAGTTAGCGATTATCTTTTACGGACTACCTACGATTGGGATTGAGTTAGATCCTTTTCCAGCAGCATTGATAGGTTTCTCTTTAAGTGTAGGGGCGTATGGTTCTGAGATTGTACGTGCGGCTATTCAATCGATTCATAAAGGTCAATGGGAAGCGGCTTATTCTCTAGGGATGACGCGTGGACAAGCGTTACGCCGAATTATTCTTCCTCAAGCAGCACGTGTATCCTTACCACCATTATCAAATTCATTTATTAGCTTAGTGAAAGATACGTCTCTAGCAGGAACTGTTACTTATGTAGAATTATTTCGTAAGTCTGAAGAAATCGTAGCAACTACGTACGAATATTTATTAGTATATTCCGAAGCAGCAGTCATATATCTTGTATTCACTTCAATTTTATCGTTTTTCCAAAATAAATTAGAAAAAAGATTAGGTCGCTCGTCAGCGGACTAACTATCATACAGAGTAGTCATTGAAGAAGTAAAGGAGAGATTAGCCGATGATGATCGAGATTCGTAATTTGCACAAGTCATTCGGTGCATTGGAAGTACTTAAAGGAATCGATGTAAGCTTGGACAAAGGAAAAGTACTGGTAATAATCGGGCCTTCTGGTTCAGGCAAAACCACTTTGCTACGTTGTATGAATCTACTGGAGACTCCAGATCAAGGAAACATCAAATTAAGTGATCGTTCCTTAAATTTTCAAAAAGGTCGTAAAGTGTCTAGCAAAGAAGTGACTGAACTTCGTAAACGGACAGGGATGGTTTTTCAATCGTATAATCTGTTTCCTCACAAAACGGTGATCGAGAATGTAATGGAAGCCCAAATTACAGTACAGAAAAAAAGCAAAGAAGAAGCTCGCCAATCCAGTCAAGAATTACTTGCCAAAGTTGGCTTAGGCGATCGTGGCAATTCATATCCCCATCAATTATCCGGTGGACAACAACAACGTGTAGGAATTGCACGTGCAATGGCTGTAGAGCCTGATGTACTTCTTTTTGACGAGCCTACTTCTGCCCTTGATCCTGAATTGGTTAGTGAAGTGCTGAAAGTTATCAAACAATTAGCAATCGAAGGCAGAACGATGGTTATTGTAACACATGAAATGAAATTTGCCGCAGATGTTGCTGACCATGTGCTTCTAATGGACGGCGGATATATTATAGAACAAGGACATCCCAAAGATGTACTAAACAATCCACAAAGCGATCGTGCTAAGCAGTTCCTTAATCGTCTGACTGGCGAAGATATCTAATCCATTAGATTATAAATGACCTGTTCAGGGTATAAAATAGCATAAAGGTAACTTGCTTTAGAGAGAAGAAAATCGTACAGACGAATATGTATGATTTTCTTTTTTTCTATCGTTAGAGACACTAAAGGGGATGAAGCAATGAGAGCATTAGTACATACATATACAAAGATAGCTTTAACTGCGATAATGATTGCTACTTCGATAGGGCTATTTGTGCCGACAACGATACATGCGGCTACGGATAAAGAATCTCTGCAACTTTCTGGTCGTGCTTCTTATTACGGACAGGTGGAAAATGGCAAGCCTAATGGAACAGGTACGATTCGCTGGGGTGATTCCAAATCTTATGCCGGACAATGGGTCGATGGAATTCGGCAAGGTACCGGAAAATATGTAAACAAATATACGTTAAAAGGACGGACATTTGTCGTTACTTATAAAGGGGAATGGAGCAAAGACCAACGGAATGGTCTGGGCGAAGTGAGACAAATTATTAAAAGTAAAGCCGGTCAAACGGAAGCGAATTTGATCCAACAAGGTCAATTTGTAAATGATGTTTTTCAAAATGGCTATACGGTAACTCAAGCGTTAGCAGATCCTGCTTTTAGCTTCAATTACAAAGATAAAGATACTTGGTTACAGATTTATGGAGATAACCAGAATATAGCAGAATACTGGGCAACCGGTAAGTTGATTCAAATTCAGTATCGCAAAGGCAAAATAGATAAAGAATACTCTATTTTCCCGGAAAACGATGCTGCCAAAAAGCTAGAGAATCAAGCGAATCTGAAATACTTTAAAAAGATCCAACCTCAAGTGGCTACGTATCTCAAAACATTCCAAACATTATCAACAAAAGTACCGATCACTTCCAAATAAATAGAAATATCGTTTATTATAAAAATGTAGTTCAATCTGTTGTCTATCTAACAGGGTTGAACTACATTTTTTGATGTTTTTACACGTTGTAATTATTAAATTTAAAAATAAATATCTAGATTTTTTTGTCGAAATACTATGGATATTCGACCTATATTTAGAACGTGAAATAAAATTATTTCTATATATGGTAGATAAATGATAACTATTTTCTAGAAAAAAGCTGTTTTTTAGCTCTGAAAATGTAGAATCTTTAGCGCAAGAGGTAGATAATTTGAGCGGATTACTATAAGATAGCTGTGGAACACTTAACTTCATATTTCAGGAGGAATGTAACGATGACTAAAGTCAGAGTAGCAGTTATAGGTTGTGGAAGTATCGCGGAACGTCGCCATATTCCAGAGTATGCAGAACATCCGAATGTAGAATTGGTAGCGTTTGCTGATCCAATTATAGAACGTGCTGAAGGTTATGCGAAACGTTTCGATGCCAAAGCATATAGTGATTATAAAGAATTATTAGCAGCTGGTGGGTTCGATGCTGTAAGCGTGTGCACCCCAAATATTTTCCATGCTGAAATGTCGATAGCGGCTGCGAATGCTGGCGCGCACGTATTGGTTGAGAAGCCTATGGCTGTCTCTGAAGAAGAAGCACAAGCTATGATTGATGCAGCGAAAAAGAACAATGTTTACTTGATGGTAGGTCATAATCAACGCCTTATGCCACCACATGTAAAAGCAAAAGAAGTATTGCAAACAGGGAAATTGGGACGCGTTCTCACATTCCGTACTGCTTTTAGTCATGGAGGTCCAGAATTCTGGAGTATCGATGGTAAAGAAAGCTGGTTCTTCCGCAAAAATGAAGCAATCATGGGTGCGATGGGTGATCTAGGCGTACATAAGTCAGATATGATTCGCTGGTTGCTAGATGATGAAGTGGTGGATGTGAGTGCATTTATCGGCACATTGGATAAAAAAGATACCGATGTGGATGATAATGCGATCTGCTTGCTTCGTATGAAGAGCGGTGCGATCGGTACACTGGTAGCGAGCTGGACAGCTTATCGTGGTGAAGATAACGGTACTTACTTGTGGTGCGAGAACGGTATTATGAAAATTGGTACTGATCCTGATGATCAAGTTATTGTAGAACTTCGTGATGGTACTGTCGAGAAATATCGTGTTGGAGCAATTTCCACAAATGAGAAGCAAGAAGTAAGTGGTGTAGTAGACGCATTTATCGAATCTATCGTTACCAATACACCACCGTCCATTTCAGGTGAAGAAGGCAAAAAATCATTATCAGTGATTTTGTCTGCTTTCCAATCTCAAGCGGATAACAAAACGATTTCTTTAGATAATAAGTAAAAAGTTGTACCAGAATGACTATAGTTGAATGACAACAAAAAGCTGTTACCCTATGTTAAAAGGTAACAGCTTTTTGCTATGGTGGTAGAGAACGATGATACATAGATATATTCGTAGCTAGATTAGCAGACTACATTAGGTTTTATCGTATACAGTATAAGATTGAGCCAATGGATGACCAAGTGGAGAAGGGATAGTTTCTGGTGATTTCGTATGTTTGGTAGTAGCGATCTGCTCGCTTTCTTCTTCTGTCCATTCTCCTGAAAGTACAGCTCTCATTTTCTTCGTATCTAACATGCCTTCCCATTTAGCCACCACAAAAGCAGCTACACAATTACCCATAAGATTGGTAAATACACGCATCGTATCCATAAATCGATCTGCGCCAAGCAATAACGCTACAACCGCTACAGGGAAAGCATTCAGCGCTGCTGCTGTAGCAGATAACGCTAGAAATGCTGAACCGGGTACACCTGCCATTCCTTTTGAACTAAGCATCAATACAGCTAAGATCGTAATCTCTTGTCCTAACGATAGGTCGATCCCTACAGCTTGAGCAAGGAATACGGTAGCTAACGATAAGTAGATCGAAGCGCCATCAAGATTGAACGAATAACCTGTCGGTACGACTAATCCGACTACGGCTTTATCGCAACCTGCTTTGTTCAGCTTTTCCATCATACGCGGCATCACTACTTCGGATGAAGCTGTACCGATTGCAAGCATAATTTCTGAACGAGTGTATTTGATAAATTGCAATAGATTCATTCCTGTTATCCACCATGCAGCAAGTCCCAGACATACCAGGAATAAGATTGCCGATAGATAGCAGGCGATAATAAGCATTCCGTAAGAAGCTAAAGTGGCTGCGCCATAAGCACCTACAGTATAAGCAATTGCTCCGAATGCTCCCAGCGGCGCTAATTTCATAATATAACCGACTACTTTGAAAATAAGTTCCATAATCTGATCGACTAGAGTTAATACATTATCTTTTAGTTTACTTTCACTTGCTGCCAGCGCTGTGCCGAATAGACAAGCGAGTAGTAGAACTTGCAGCAGTGCATTTTGAGCAAAAGCATCGACAGCACTGGTCGGAATAATATTAAGAATAAAATCAACAGTATGTGGAAGTTCTGCACCGCCTGTTTTGGCTGCCACTGCATTAGGGTCAAGTGTACTGGCATTGATATTCATTCCATCTCCCGGACGCAACACACGAGCGGCTACCAGACCGAGCATTAATGCAACGGTTGTAGCAAGTTCGAACCATAGAATAGCTTTGAGACCGATCCGACCGACTGCTTTGAGATCACCTGCTTTGGCAATACCGGCTACCACAACGAAGAAGATTAAAGGTGCAATTAACATTTTGATTAGTTTGATAAATCCAGTTCCAAGCGGTTGTAACTGCTCTCCGAAGTTGGGAAAGGCTATACCTACACCAATACCGATCACAACAGCTACAATAATTTGAAAAAACAACGATTTAAAAAAAATCATAATAAACCTCCTTGATATTCAAATGCTTGGCTACGATACATGATCATTGCATAAAAAAGTAATCATATGATAGGTGTTGTTGTTATCAATCTGCAATTATCTTATGTAGCATTTTATAACATTTGAATAAAGGGGTTACTATAGATTTTATCCTTTTTTGTATATTTCACAATTCAGAACAACAAATTTTGAGTTTTAAACAAAAATAAGCGAATAATATGTGATAATAAGTAACATATTATTCGCTTATTCAACTATTTATTCTATTTGGAGAAATATGGTATACTCATAAAGAACGATATTATTTGTATTCAGGAGAGTGAATGATTTTATGGCACGTACACAGACTCAAAAAGCTATTCGTAAAGCTAAACGCAGTGGCAGTTGGATTCCAGAGTATAGTCGCAAAGCCAACGAAGATTATGCGGCAATCTCACAACATACTCGTATAACTTCTACCAAACAAGAACGATTACAAAAAGTAAAACACAAGAAGCATATCACACACGATGATGCTTCTTTTTTATGCCTTTTAGTCGAATCGTCTGATCGCAGGTACGCATAACCCGATAATCACCAGTAACATCCCAATCCCCGAAAATAAACTAATCGTTATTATGCCTCCAATCTGATCTGCTAACCAACCAATCAATAGAAATCCAATTGGTAAAAAAGCGAACGAACCAAACATATCCAGACTAGCTACCCGACCAAAGCTTTCTACAGGGACTAACTCTTGCATACTGGTCTCCCAGACTAGAGCAAACATCATCAAACCGAATCCTTCCAGAGCCATAATCATCACCATACCCGGTGGCCATGTAATCACAGATAATAAAAATAAAGCGATTCCGCTTAACAATGCTCCACCATAACCAATCCAACCGCGTTTGCGCCAGTGCTTTCGACTACCAAATAAGACTGCCCCGATAATAGCGCCCACTCCAGCAGATGTCATAGCCAGTCCATAGACAACAGGATCTAACTGATGATGAATTTTGAAAAGCCATGGAATCAGAACGCTCGTAATACCGACATAACAGATATTCAGTAATGAGAAAATAACAATTGTAATCCACAACCAGGGTTGTTTTTTCAAAATTACAAACCCGGCGGTAAACTCTTGCCAGACTGATGCTTTGGTTGCTACAGATAGAGAATGAGCAGTGTCCAGATTGTCGACAGTCTGTTGATTTGCCCGTTGTTGCTGACGTGCGGATATAAAGTGCTTACTAAGTAATGTAAAGCAAAGTAATGAGAATAAATATGTAAGGGAATCGAGTGCGAATCCACTTCCCGGAGAAGCTACTGTAACAAGGATTCCTCCCAAAGTCGGGCCTAATAAACGTACAAATTGAATACTGACTTGAGTAAGAGCATTCGCCGCATTTCGAATATCAGGTGTAAATATTTCAGCACGCAACGCAGAATACGCAGGTTGGAATATTCCTTCCATCAATCCATATAGTGCAAGTCCTACATACAATACAGGTAAAGACAGATGATCTGTAAAAATCAATATTGCTCCACTAAGCATCAAAACAAACCGGACGCTATTGGTCAGTAAAATCAAGCGTACACGATCAGTATGATCTACAATCCAACCGGATATCGGTAAAATAATGACGATCGGCAACATGTAGATCGTCATCGCAAGCCCCATAATAGTAGAAGAACCGGTTAAGCTGTAGACTAGAATCGGCAAAATAATCATAGTAACCGAACTACCTAACATGGCTATCAATTGACCTAACCAGAGATATGTAAATGCTTTAGATTGACGTACAGGTGAAAGAAAGCGTCTTAATGCAGAGTCTTGATGTTCTTGCTCCAGTTGCATTATACATGTCTCCTTTGTGCAAATCGTTATCTTTGTATTTAAGTTCATTGCTCTTCTATATACAATACTATACAAAAAAGACAATTCTCTCAAAAGAATTGTCTTTGCCACAATAAAGCTAATCTATCTCTTTTTATGTATATTCACTCCTGATGATCTGTCAACAATTAAGAAATTTGAGTCTGTTCTACCGCATCACGTTGATGTTGGCGATGCAAGTAACGATCAAATACAAATGGTCCAAACGGAAGAACAGAAGCGATTAATCCCAATACAGCTTGTTTGAATGATATTTTACGCAAAATCAAAGTCAATCCAATCGCTGCTACATAAGCTACAAATAATACCCCGTGAATCATTCCTACATAAGTTACTGCAAGAGGCATATCCGCAAAATATTTAAGAGGCATCGCAATCAGTACTAGCGCAAGATAAGATACCGCTTCCACGTTACCAATCACACGTAACATACTTAGAGCATTTTTGATCATAATAAGTACAATCTCCTTTATTACAATTTTAATAATTCAAATATAACGTAAATACTCTGCTAAAAGTATAATTAAAAGTTACAAAATATCGAAAGTGCCTATTTATAAGAAACTATATACGTAGTTTATCTTTATGATAACTTAGCTGACAACTGATTATAGACAAAAATTGTTATTTCTTTAATTGTAGTACTTATTCAACACATGATATTGGATAAAAATACATAGGTTTTGGTAGTTGAATCGAATTATTTGGACAATGGTCAATAGTTTGTTTAGGAATTATACCAATTAGTGCTCTTCGATTTTGGTAGATTTAACGTATGTTTAAAAAGTAAACATTGTTAACATGAAAAACATCAAATATAACAATTTATAGATGAGGTGAGTATATTGAGAAAGATAACAGGCGGAATTTTGATTGCAATGTTAATTATATTGACAGCTTGTTCTAGTTCAGCTCCAAATACAACACAAACCACAACCTCTTCAACAGCGACTGATCAATCTACAGCATCAAATGTGATTAGAGTAGCAGTACAATCTGATGGCAAAACGCTTGATCCTCATACCGCTACAGATGCAGGTTCAATGCACTATATCGAAAATATGTATAGTACATTAATGCAATACAATGGCAAATACGGTGAAATTGAACCGGGGCTTGCTGAATCGTATACGATTTCGGATGATCTACTTACCTATACATTTAATCTACATCAAGGAGTGAAGTTTCATGGTTCTGGTAAAGAAATGACTTCAGCCGATGTGAAATATTCCATAGAACGAATTATTGATAAAGGAGTACGAGCGAATCAATTTACCGCTGTCAAAAGTATAGATGCAACAGATCCATATACAGTTGTATTTCATTTAAAACAGCCGATGGCTCCTTTTCTTACTTACCTAGCGAACCCGATGAATGGCATTGTAGATAGCGATATTGTAAAAGCAAACAACAATAGTCTGGATAATGTGGATGCAGGAACAGGGCCTTTCGAATTGGTCAAATGGGAAAAAGATCAACAGCTAACATTGAAAAAAAATCCTGATTATTATGAAAAAGGGTTACCTTATTTGGACGAGGTGGATTTCAAGCCTATTGCAGATGCAACTGCTCGTACAACCGCTCTTCGTAATAATGAGATTGATCTAATTTTGGAGACAACAGAAAAAGAAAATAAAGTATTAGAAAATGTAGAAGGAATAACTTTGAAGTCAGAACCGGGTACTTTCTGGGAATATATTGGTCTGAATGTTAAAGACCCTGCACTACGTGATGTTCGTGTTCGTCAAGCGATTGCCAATGCGGTAGATCGCAATCAGATCAATCAACTGGTGAAGTTGGGTAAAGCGACTGTGCTTGATGGTGGAAATATTCCTCCAAATCACTGGGCATACCCTGATATTCATCCATATGCTCAGCGGAATGTAGAAAAAGCCAAACAATTATTACAAGCTGCAGGAAGTCCAGCTATTTCGCTTACACTTAAAGTTGGTTCTGAATATGATTATCAGGTACAAGCCGCGCAAGTGATTAAGCAACAATTAGCTGAAGTAGGGATTACAGTGAAAGTGGAATCTCAAGAATCTAGCGTCTTTTTTGATGCTTTAGGTAAAGGGGATTTCCAGATGGCAGTAGTCGGCTGGCAAGGATTTGTTGATCCAGACGAATATACGTATAACCTATTCCATACAGGTGAAGCGTATAACCAACAAGGTTACTCTAATCCAGAAGTGGATGCTTTACTCGAAAAAGGTCGTACCACTGCAGATGAAGCAGCACGTAAAGACATTTACAAACAAATCGAGACTACAGTAGCCGATGAAGCTCCGATGGTATTCCTGTATATGAATGAACGTGCAGCCGCTTATCGTAATAATGTGACAGGCTTTATCGTAGAACCGACAGTAACTTCTATTTTCTTAAAACAAACCAAAGTCCAGTAAATCGAAATATAGAACACAATGATCTATCTATACAAAAGATGTGCGTATATCGTGTGAACTGTAAATATTAGCAATGAACAAAGGAACTGACAGGCTTGTCCTTATCAGTTCCTGTTTGGTTAAAGGAGGGATAAGATGTTGAAGTATATTGTCCGGCGGATTCTGGTTTCTATCCCTGTGTTATTCGGAATTTCTATCGTTACTTTTTTGATGATTCGGTTAGTGCCCGGAGATACGGTTACTGCTCTATTGGGAACACGTTATAGTGAAGAACAAGCAGTACAATTGAAAGCTTATTATGGGCTTGATAAGCCTCTTTATGTACAATATCTGATCTGGATTGGCAATGTACTACGTGGCGATCTAGGACGTTCTTCATTTAGCGGAGATTCGGTAATGCAATCGATTATCGAACGGTTACCCGTCACCCTAGAATTAACATTGATCAGTGTATTGATTGCCAGTCTTATAGGAATTCCACTGGGCATATGGGCAGCTTATCGTCATAACCGACTACCGGATTATATGGCAACTGTTGTAGGGCTATTAGGAATTTCGATTCCAGGATTCTGGTTAGGAACGATCTTTATTTTATTATTTGCATTGAAGTTAGGTTGGGCTCCTTCCAGCGGGTATATCTCATTTTGGGAAAATCCACTCGAAAACTTACATCATATGTGGATGCCAGGTATTGCGCTTGGTGCAGCGGTATCTGCTGTAGTCATGCGGATGACACGTTCAACTATGCTTGAAGTATTAAGTGAAGATTATATGAAAATGGCTCGTGCCAAAGGAATGTCGCCTTTGCGAATCTTAATAAGACATGCACTCAAAAATGCGATGATTCCGATCATTACAGTACTCGGTATCCAGATTGGTTATTTGATCGGTGGCTCTGTCGTTATTGAGCAAATCTTTTCGTTACCCGGAATTGGACGATTAGCACTCCAAGCGATTACGAATCGAGATTACGCATTGATGCAAGGAACGATATTATTTGTAGGTTTTTGTTTTGTAGTCATTAATCTGATTGTTGATATTCTGTATTCGATCTTAAATCCCAAAATTCGTTATTAGGAGGAGCTCTGAATGAAAGAGATTTGGTATCGTTTTAGCAAAAACAAACTCGCCATGATGGGCCTCCTATGTATTAGTTTTTTTGTACTGATCGCATGTGGTGCAGGTTGGATAGCTCCATTCGATCCGTATGCACTAGGAAGCGAAATGTTAGGCAAGCCTAGTATTCATCACTGGCTAGGTACAGATCAGTTAGGACGCGATATTCTTTCTCGCATTATTTATGGAGCAAGGATATCATTGCGAGTAGGTGTTATTGCTGTAGGGGTTGCTTTACTTATCGGAGCAACGATGGGAATTCTTGCAGGTTATTTTGGCAAATGGGTCGATGCTATTATTTCACGTATCACTGATGTTCTATTTTCGATTCCTGATATTTTGTTAGCTTTATCCATTATGGCGATTCTAGGCGCAAGTATAACAAACCTGATGATCGCTATCGGCATTGTCTATACACCGATATTTGCACGTATTGCTCGTAGCGCTGTATTGTCGATTAAAAGCTCTCTTTATATCGAAGCCGCTCGTTCAATCGGTGTAGGACATATTCGAATTATGCTCAAGCATGTATTGCCTAATATTATGGCTCCACTTATTGTACAGATTACTTTATCTTTTGCATTCGCTATTCTAGCAGAAGCAGCACTTAGCTTTCTAGGACTGGGTGCAGAACCAGATACCCCATCATGGGGAACGATGCTGAATGAAGGCAAAGACTGGATGGAATCTGCTTGGTGGATTGCTGTATTCCCGGGTCTGGCGATTACGATAGCTGTATTAAGCTTTAATATTTTGGGAGATGGTCTACGAGATGTTCTTGATCCCAAATCCAATAAACATTAAATCATCTTAGAAGAAAGGAGTGGTGTGTGATGCCTATCTTTTATCCGACAGATCGACCTTTAGCTGATTTTAAATGTAATACTTTTGCTATTATTGCCCGTTGTCCCCAAACGAAGCGATTTGGTGCGGCGGCGGCTTCTAAATTTCCCGGTGTCGGCGCATTTTCTCCTTGTGTTGATCCTGAATATGGTGTGGTAGCTACGCAAGGGTGGATGAATCCGGCACTTGGGCCTCGTGGTATTGAATTGCTACGACAAGGGCTTACCGCTAATAAAGTATTAGATGATCTACTCATGGAAGATCCAGGCCGAGATTTGAGACAGGTGGCTGTGATGGATCGGTTTGGTCATTGTGCTGCTTTTACAGGTAGTGAGAATGATGATGTCAAAGGGCATCTGATCGGTGATCAATTTTGTCTATCCGGCAATCTGCTTGCAAATGAAGATGTTTTACCTGCTATGAAGCAAGCTTTTGAACAAAGCACAGATATTGAACTAGCAGAGCGTCTACTTGCCGCTCTCAAAGCAGGTTCAGATGCTGGTGGAGATCGTCGTGGCAAGCAAGCATCCGTGCTCAAAGTAGCGGCTACGCCTGGTTTCCCTTATGTCGATTTTCGTGTAGATGATCATCCTGAGCCTATTCTTGAATTAGAAAGAATTTATTACAGCAATCGGTCAGTACTAATTGAACAATACTACGACTGGGTGGACACCGTTATGAAAGGCATTCCACTCGAAAAGAAAGGTTGAGTCGATGAGTTATTTTCCAGAACATGATCCTTCTTTTACTACACCATCTCTTTTGAACACATCCTCTATCCTGATTACCAATGCAACTCTGTTAACGATGGAAGGAACAACGATAAATGAAGGTTGGATTCATATCGTAGATAATAAAATTGCAGGCTTAGGCGATACAACTGAATGGGAATTGTACAAACAACAAGTGAGCAATGTATCAAATACTCGAATCATTGATGCACACCATCGCTTAGTCTCACCCGGATTGATCGATCCTCATACTCATATCGGTATAGATGAACAAGGTATCGGGTGGGAAGGCGCGGATTACAATGAAACATCTGAAGCGGTGACTCCTCATCTGCGCGCCTTAGATGGAATCAATCCTTATGATGATGGGTTTGTCGATGCCGCTAGAACAGGGGTGACTACCGTTCAAGTGTTACCGGGTAGTGCTAATGTGATTGGAGGGTTAATGTGTTGTCTCAAAGTACTTCCAGGCTCAACTGTAGAGCAGATGGTAGTACTACATCCATCCGGTCTTAAAATGGCATTAGGCGAAAACCCTAAAAAATATCATGGAGTAGCGAGTGGCCGAGCCCCATTGACTCGTATGGGGATAGCTGGTATTATTCGTGAACAATTAGTACAGGCTCAACATTACTTAGCAGAGCGGCAATCGATAGAGACAGAACAATCGATACCAACATCACCACGTAATTTACGTATGGAAGCTTTAGGGCTTGCATTAGAAAAGAAAATCCCTGTTCGCTTTCATGCACATCGTGCCGATGATATCGCTACAGCACTGCGATTAGGAGATGAATTTGGATTAGATCTTACGATTGAACATACAACGGATGGGATCAAAATCGCCAAAGAATTAGCAGCATCTGGTCGCTATTGCAGTATAGGGCCTACATTATCTGCACGTAGTAAAGTAGAATTGCGTAACCTTTCGTGGGGAACGTATCCTGCTTTGTACCAAGCAGGAGTGCCAATATCGATCACAACCGATCATCCTGTATTACCTATTCAATATTTGCCAACGTCTGCCAAAATGGCTATTCAAGCAGGATTACCACTAGATGCGGCATGGGAAGCGTTGACGATTCAAGCTGCTCGTCATTTGCATCTAGCAGATTCTACAGGTTCATTACAAGTAGGCAAAGATGCAGATATCGTGATCTGGAATACACATCCATTAACCGATTCCGGCGAAGTGGCATTCACAATTGCAGGTGGACAGATTACATTTGAACAGTCTGGATCACCCGCATAGATACACAACAATTACTTGTAATCTATAGCACAAAATGAACTTAAAGGAGGCGTAACCGATGGAGCATCCACCGATTCATTCTCTGATGCGCTTCATGAAGACGATTATGTCTCCTGTTCATGAAGAACAGATGCTTCAACTGATTTTGCAGACAGCGATAGATAGTATTCCAGCCGCAGGGGCAGGATTTTTATTTTTGCATGATCCGTTAATTAATAAGTTGATTATTCAAGCTACAGTCGGCTATCTTCCGGCAGTGATGACGATGACTCGCTTGTCTTCAGGTGAAGGGATATCAGGCAAAGTCTTTGCAGAACGTATGCCTATTCGAATCAACAATCTTTCTGAGCTACAAAGCGCTATGGATAATATGAGTGCTTTTAATTACAAATATTATGTAGAATCATCTACTCAAGGAGAAACTCCTTGTTGTTGTATTTCAGTACCTTTATTATCTGATAATCGTTGTATAGGAGTAATAACGCTTGATAATTTTACTGATTCACAAGCTTTAACTGAACATGATCTTCAAACGTTACAAATCTATTGTGATCTGGCAACGATAGCGATTGAACATCATCGTTTATTTCGACAGGTGCAAGAGCAGAATCATGAATTATTTTTGACTCATGATGCTTTACGTCAAGAACATGAACGTTTGCAAATCACAATGGATTTTCATAATCAGATTAATAACTTAGCAGCCAAAGGATATGGAACGCCTGAAATTTTGTCTGCTTTATATCGCAATGTCAAAATGCCTATCGCTGTATTTGATCTATTACTCACACCGATTGATTATTTACCTGCTGAAGTGACCCCTCATTTACCTGATCAATTTCTGCAACATCCTGCGATGCAGTGGGTACAACGTAGCAAAAAGTGGCAACGAATTGTACTGGAAGAAGATAATTCTCAATCTATTATTGTTACTCCGATTGTTGGCACTGATCGGTTGCTCGGTTATTTGTGTGCTTGGACAGGAAGTCAGGAAGTGATGAGTACCAATAAAATGATTTTTGAATACAGCGCTACTGTGCTTGCGCTAGATTGGGTGAAAAAAGAAGCCGTTCAACAATCTCAGATGCGTGCCAAAGATGTTTTTTTCGAAAGTATTCTATCGGGTGAAATGAATATGTCTTTACAAGAACAAGCTCGTGTACTTGGATTTGAACAGGAAGATCATTATGCAGTGATGTTAATGCAACCCCTGTCAGTGACTGCGCGACATTCGTTTGAATCTATTATGAGTCAGCTACATATCCATTATCTATTGGTTGAACGGCATCATCATACGATTATTATTGTTAATATTGCAGGAAATCTAAATAAAGAAGAACGTCAATCCCAATTTCAATTATTGTTACGAGAGCTTCGCCGAGATCGTCAATTGTCATCGGGTGTTGGTAGAATGTATCAAGGGTTAGATAAAGTGAGTCGGTCTTACAAAGATGCAGAACAATGTATGCAGTTATTGCTCAAAGAAGGCAATCAACAGCGATTGATTTATTTTGGTGATCTAGGTGTGATTCGCTTTTTTATGCAACAATCGCATGAAGAGTTAGAAGAGTATTTGAATGATGTATTAGAACCAATTATTCAATATGATCAGCAAAAAAAAGCCAATCTAATGATCACGTTAGTCTCATTTGTAAAATATGACCGTAATCTTAAAAATACTACTCAATCGTTAAATATTCATCATAATACGCTGTATTATCGTCTTGGAAGGATTCAAGAATTATTAGGTTATTCTTTTGATCATGGAGATGAGTGGTTTAACGTACGAATGGCATGTCAGATTTACTTATATTTGTATGAAGAATGACCGCAATCTAGAAAAAAATATAAAATAAACACGAAACTTTATCATACCAGAGATAAAGTTTTTTTGATTTGTTAACGCAGTGTAAAATTTTTGAAAAAAGCTAATACATAATACGACAAAATTCGATAATATTATTAGGTCTTATTAACTAATATTTTTATACAAGAATATACCGGAGGCAGATACACCATGACAGTCAGAACACGATTAATCACCACTATCAGTTTATTGATTTTTACTATTTTAGGGAGCGGGATATTATCTTATGTCACCATCTCTAATACGATTGAACAAAGTGCTCTATTGCAATCGAAAATGGAAATGCAAAAAAATATGAAACAAATCGATTTTAGGTTAGCAGGACTTTCAAATGATGAACGTGGTTACTTACTTACAGGTGAACAAGAATACGTACCTGAGATGCAGAAAAAGATCACTGAAATTAATAATATATTACAGTTGTTACAACAATCATCCGCAGGTGCACCTTATAAAACGTCTTTGCAAAACATCAGTACTACTTTTGCTAAAGTCGTGGATTTAAATGCCAATGTTGTCAAATTACAAAGCGAAAATCCTACCGCTGCTAGTCAATATCATTTCGGCGAAGAACGTACACTACGCAAAACAGCATTAACACCAGTAGTCAATGATGTGATTACCAAACTGGATCAAGAAGTAGCTCAATTACAAGCGCAAAACGAAGCACAAGCACATATCAGTAAAGTCGTTATTGTCGTTGTCATTATCGTTTCGTCTGTAATAGGCATTATTCTAGGTATTCTTTTATTACGTGCTATCCTCAAACCGTTACATCTATTAAATCGTCAAATGTTAGAGATTGCTCAAGGTGAAGCAGACTTGACTCAAACGATTGATTTGAAGCAAAAAGATGAATTTGGTACATTGGCTTCTAGTTTTAATCTTTTTGTAGCTACATTACATTCGATTGTTAGCCAGATCGGGGTATCATCTGATATGGTTGCAGCTTCAGCAGAAGAGTTCTCAGCCAGTGCAGAGCAATCCAAGTCTACATCCCAACAGGTTGCTGAATCGATGCAAGTGATTGCAGATCAGACAGGTGGACAAGCCAAACAACTAGGGTATCAATCTACATCGTTACAAAATTCATTCCACAAATTGTCTGAAATTTCAGATAATACAGCTCAGATGGTGAACTTCTCGCAATTGATGAAACAGCAGTCTGAAAAAGGAACAGAGTCTATAGAACGTGTAGGCGAGCAAATGACGTCTATCCAAAGTTCAGTGTCTCGTGCAGATCAAAGTGTTAGCGTACTGGCAGGACATGCCACTAAGATAGATACAGTTACTACCCTAATCAATGAAATTTCTTCTCAAACGAACTTACTTGCTTTAAATGCTTCTATAGAAGCAGCTCGTTCTGGAGAACATGGACGTGGATTCGCAGTCGTCGCAGAAGAAGTTAGAAAATTAGCAGAACAATCAGCTAATGCAGGTAAACAGATCAAAGAACTGGTTAGTCATATTCAGTTAGAAACTCAATCTACGATGTCTGCTATTCAAACTGTTCAAACAGATGTGGCAACAGGTAATCAAATGACCAAAGCAACAGTACAGCAATTCCATGATATTTTACGTGCTGTTGAAGAAATTTCTACTAAAACTGAAAGTATTGCTTCCAATGCTTCACATGTTAACGATTCGTTTGCAAACTCTGCCGATTCTATGCAAACGATGACTAAAGGCACGCAAGAAATATCAGATAGCACACAGGAAATTGCAGCGGCAACCGAAGAGCAATTAGCTTCTAGTGAAGAAGTTTTACATTCTGCTGTCGCTTTAACAAGCCTTGCCGAAGATTTACAAGCATTAGTAAGTCGCTTCAAAATATAATCAATCTCTCACAACCTGATGATCATTTATTCTGTGCATAAACTAACAGAATAGATGACCGTCAGGTTGTTTTTGATTACAATGAGCAGTAGCTACATGTCTACAACAATCGTTCAAGGAGGTTATATTATGCTAAAAGAACGTATTGATTATTTGTGCAAAAAAAAGGAGATTACTCGTAAAGACTTGGTAGAAGGATTAGTCACTCAAGCTCATTTTGCCAATATTTTAGCAGAACGTTATCCACTACCAGAAGATTTGGCAGAGCAGATTGCTGAACGTCTGGGTGTGAGTAAGGTGTATTTGGAACGTACAGCAGCTGATGATCTGGAGACATTACAACGTGCTGAACAGATTTTTGAACGATTATCGATGCAAGCTTCCAGTATTCCTGAGCAAGAAGTAAATGATCTTCCTGATCGTGATGATACTTTAACGATAGAATTAACAACGGCTTTGATGAAAGCGACCTATTTTCAACAATTGAATGATCATGATGCGTACGACTATTTGCATCAATCGTACTTGAATTTTTATCTGGATAAGTTTGGACGACCTGACGATATTCTGTTGCCTATTCCATTACTCAAAGCGTTGTTATTTTATAAAATTCAACATTTCCGCTCCAAGCATCAATATTACGATGTTCTGCATCAAGTAGAACGCTGGATTGCATTGCTTCAGACCGGTAGTGAAACATGGCTTACAGCGCAACATATTCGGATGGAAGCATATGTACATACCAAGCAGTTTGAAGAAGCGAAAAAAACCTTTGAACAAATTATGAAGCAAGTGTATGAACAGCGATGGTTTCACCGATTATCCGGTCTGTATATCATCTATAGTGGTTACTGCTTTTCGATGAAATTTATACAAGAATCGCTAACTGCTCTCTCTATGGCAGAAGCTCATCTCGTCTATGCAGAACATCAAAGTGATATGTTAAGTGTGATTATGAATAATCGGATTATGATGTTAACCATGACAGAGCAACTAGAACAGGCAGAAGTAGAGATTCTACGATTTGAAGCGATTGTGGATCATCAGTCTGAAGAAACAAAGCAAAATATGTTGCCTGTGTTACTTATTTATCGTTGTGAGATAGCACTTGCGACCAAAGATTGGGCATCCGTAATAAATCATATCGAACAATTGAATACGCTCACTCTTCATCAGGATCAGCAGATGGCTGTTACATTTTATGAAAGTCAGATAGCTTTGTCTCAAGGACAGTCAGAACTGTTTATTGAAAAAGCTTTGGTGTGTTTGCCTTACTTTGAATCAATCCATCAATCTACCCGACTCAGTATATTATATGAAGCTTTAGCAGTTGTATCAGAAGATCAGCGACGATACAAAGAAGCTGCTCAGTATTATCGAAAATTAGTCTATTTGTTACGTACTTATTAATATTATTGGCTCATATATCTATATTATTTAAATAAAAATATTGATTAATTTACAAATATCTAAGTGTGAAAAAGAATTAAAGCAAAGGTTTGTACGTATTGTTTGCGAATATTTACTGAAACGAACCCTATTTTGATAGAAAAGATAGATTAAGCAGACGATTTGTCTGCTTTTTTTGTATGTGCCTGTATCTATTGTTGTGTGTCAAAAGCATTTATATAATAAAAGCAGAACCACAATATACCTGAACAGAAGGAGCATACACTTATGGGATTTTTTAAACGAAATAAAAAAGAGCAAGATCATATGGAGCAAGCAGATCAAGCTATGAACAAAGGATTAAGCGGATTAATTATGAAAAGTATAGTTCCTAAAGAACAGCGAGATCAGATAAATGCTAGCCTAGAGATGGCACGCCAAGCCCAATCCTCTGCAAGTGGACAAATTCCGATCACTGCTACCGCACAGGTTATCTCTGTAAAAGATACAGGCAAGTTAGTAAATTTTGATCCTATTATTATTCTGGTCTTAGATGTGACTGAGAACAATGGAACCCGATATCAGAAAACATTAGAAACAATGGTATCTAAAATGCATATTCCACGTCCGGGTGATCATATAGGATTAGGCATTCATCCATCTTCACCTGCTAATTTTATTTATATGGGAATCATATCTTCTTCATAATTAACAACCAAACAAACAACCATTTGAACAAATAAGGAGCCATAATAATGAAAAAAATTCTGCTAACAATAGGTATATTATGTATAGTGCTTGTATGGGGACTACCGATGTACTTGAATATCACAGGGGGCGATGTGCTAGAAGTTATAGATCAACCGTGGTATCATCCTTTGCTTTATATTGGAATTGCGCTTATTTTTATACCCACGATTCTTTCTACAGTATTCAGTCTCAAAACTGTCAAATCTGGCAAGTCCGCAGTTGGTCTTATTGAGTCTATTCAACAAACAGGTACTTATATCAATGAGCAACCGCAGATTCAGTGTAAAGTGATTGTGACCTGTCAGGGTGAAGATTCATATCCTGCTGAATTGCGAGTTGTAGTGCCGCTTACATCGTTGGCTCAATTTCAACCAGGTGCACTGATTCCATTACTCGTTTCTCCTAAAGATCCATCTAAAGTAGGAATCGATTGGAAAGGGCAGGTCTCGCAAGCAGAAGCACAGCAATTATTAAATGAGCAAATGATCAAACAAGGCGTATCACCAGAAATGATGAATATCGCTACACAGGGTCAACAAGCGTACGCTAAAATAATTGATGTTGTACCTTTAGGAGATATCGACGCACATAAAATAAGTCTTCAACTTACACTTAGTATCACTCAACCATTAGGAGAGACATTAACTGTAAATGTGCAAAAAGAAATTTTTAAAAGCAGTCTAGCTCAAGTTCAACAAGGACAGATTATTCGTGTTATCTATTTGCCTGAAGATCCATCCCAATTAGTGCTATCACTACAATCGGAGTCTGCTGATCTACAACATGTATTTGGAGCTACGCGATGAGGGATAGAAGAGATGTAGATCATTTTGATCCTTATACTATAGTTATACACAAAAAGCACATCCTATATGAGATAGGCATGTGCTTTTTGGTATGACAAGCTTATTCTGAATAAATATTAGGAACTTTTACATCGGGTTCTACATCAGCTTCATAATCAACATGATCGGTCTCAAAACCAAACAATTGGAAAAATTCACGACGATATCCTTCCAGATCAGTCAATTCATAAATATTTTCTGATGTTAAGTTATCCCAGATTTCAGCAACTTCTGCTTGTACGTCTTCGCGCAACTCCCAGTCATCAATACGAATCCGATTTTTTTCATCGACAGGAGCAGGGCCTTCTGTATACAAGCGATCTGCAAATAGACGATACATTTGCTCGATACAACCTTCATGAATACCTTTTTCTTTCATGACTTTGTACAATGCTGAGATATAAAGAGGAACAACAGGAATCGCCGAACTGGATTGAGTCACTAATCCTTTACTTACAGAGACAAAAGCACGTCCGCCTGTTGCACTCAATTGATCATTCATTTGTTGAGCAGTGCGTTCTAGATCATCTTTTGCTTGACCTATCGAACCTTGACGATAGATCGCTTGTGTAATTTCAGAACCGATATAAGAGTAAGCCACTGTGGTTACATCTTCAGTTAATACACCTGCTTCGTGTAATTGATCCATCCACAATTTCCAATCTTCACCGCCCATAACTTTGACCGTATCTTGTACTTCTTGTTCAGAAGCAGGCTCGATCGTGATTGGAGTCACTTCGCCATTATGGAAGTTAACCGTTTTGTTCGTATACTCAGCACCGATAGGTTTAAGAACAGAACTGAATGTTTCACCTGTTGCTGGGTCTGTGCGACGTGGAGCCGCTACACTATAGATGACAGTATCGACTTGACCGAATTCTTTGCGAATCGCTTCGATCGTTTTGGCTTTGATTTCGTTGGTAAAAGCATCGCCAATCACACTGCAAGATTTGAGACCTGCTTTTTGAGCTTCTTGTTCAAAAGCTGCCGAGTTATACCAACCAGCAGAAGCAGTACGTCCTTTGACAGAACCACCATCACGATAAACACCAATCGTATTAGCGCCTGCACCGAATGCTGCTACAATGCGAGAAGCCAATCCGTATCCAGTAGAAGCACCGATCACAAGTACATTGCGTGGTCCGCTAATTTTAGGTTGAGATTGTACATATTCAATTTGTTCTTGAACTTGACGTGCACAGCCGACAGGGTGAGCTGTCGTGCAAATAAAACCACGTGTTCTAGGTTTAATAATCATAGAGAGGATTCCTCGCTTTCACTTTTTACATCATCTTTCGTATTGTAGCATTTTTTGCGAATGAGTACACCGTATCACCAAGTAAAGCTTCGATTAAGAAGAGATAGAAGCGTTATTGGAAAGTAAAAATAGTACGAAAATAGTAGGAAAGAGCTGTTTAAAATTTAGATAGGTTGGTTAATAAATAATATCGAAGAATAATTGTACAAAATATAATAAAATATTTTTAAATAGTATTGCAATATTCTTGAATTAATGTTATTATTAATTCATAAGGTTACTAAGAGAAAATTAGTTACCAAAAAACAGCTAACATCCCAAAGGAGAAATTAATCATGAATACCAAATTTCAAAAAGTTTTATTGTCAACTACTTTAGCACTAGGTCTTGGAGCAGTAGCAGTTGTAGCACCAATCGGAGCTAACCAAGTATCTGCAGCTTCTAACGATCAAAGCAACCACGAGAAAAACAAAGACAAAGCAGAACAACGTGCTAACAACCAAGCTTATGTAGATTCTGTAAGTGCACAAATCAACTCTATGTTCGGAACTGCTAACGAAACAACTGAACCTACTACACCAACAGACAACACAACTACTGAGCCTACAAAAACAACTGAGCCAGTAACAAACAACAAAATCACTGTAGTTCTTCCACAAGGTGCTAGCCTTACTGAAATCGCTGCTCAATATGGTGTAACTGTAGACGAATTGGTTGCTGCCAACAACCTTCTACCTGCTGGATACCAATTGACTATTCCTCAAAAATAAGAATTTAGACATTCTCGATCAACTGCCATCTGATCGGCTTAAATATTATCTACCCTTAAGTATCTGCCAAATGCTTATGGAGTAGTTTATATATAAAAAAGCTAACGTTCCCCCGAGCGTTGGCTTTTTTTGTTTGGGTTGGCAGAAAGATAATACATATCATTGTTATAAAGTTCATTGTGTCATTAGATCTGGTCGCTTTTAATAATTAAAGAAAGCGAGGAGAGATTATGATTCATATACATAAAAGTAGAGGAAGAATCCAGATTCAAATGGATGTTTATTATATGGGTACAGACGATATCGTGATATTGATCAGTGGAGGAGATCGTCCTCATATAGGAACCATTACCGCAGGCACTCCGAACCAACCACTGCAAACGATCCAATTTCAACAACATCAAGAATTTTATTTTACAGAAGAAATCGCTATCCATTTACGTAAACAATGGCGTGGGAATTTTGTAATCTGTGGAGGAGTTCATATTGATCAGATCAGTGGGGAAGAGATTAATCAAGTGATCGAAATAGTAGTAGAGATGGGAAATGAATTGATAGAGCATTTGCAGGAGAGTCAATCTATAAAATCATAGTCAAAGCCAGAAGATTCACTATTTAACTAATTTGCGCAGATCATTAAAGAGTAGATGTATATAGAAAAGAACGAGATCATAAGTCAACGAATACTCTATCTATCGTTAACACTATTCTCTCGTTCTTTTGCAACATAAATTGATTATAGATTATTTAGTTAATGAAGAAGTTGTTAAAGGCACAAATAATTTGGAATCATTATCAGCATCTTTAATGTCAACATAAATGGCTTGGGTATTAGCAATATCTACGTCAGCACTCACCATGCCATTGTCAGGATTAACAGATAACGTTTTGAGTGTTGTATTATCCTGATTCGTAATCACAATTTTTTGGTTACCACTAAGTGCTGCTAGTTCTAGATGTAGTTTGGAATATTTATTTTCAGTCATAATCTGAAAGCTTTTACTCTGGTTATTTTCGCCTGTATATAGGAAAACGTCTTTGTAATCTTTATCTTTGTACACAGTATTGCTTGGATCTTTGGTATGCCAGTCAGAGCTACCCAATACTTTAGTGCCCAGTGTACTTAAAGATTGTGCGCTTGTTTCTACAGGAGTTGTAGGTGATCCTGTGTTACCTGAACCTCCGATAATAACAGAAGAAGAAGCACTGTCATACGTAATAGAAGTTCCCATTAGAGTGCCGACTGCACGTACAGGTAAGTAAGTTGTACCGTTATAAGTAATAGGGAGAACAGCTTTGCCATTCGCATCTTTAGCAGTAACTGTAGTACCATTCATTTTCAGAGAAATTGTACTGTTCAAATAAGCTTTGATAGGTTCTAATCCTGTCGCCGCTAGAGCACCTGTCCCTATTCCAAATGTCAATGTAGCTGCTAGAATCCCCAAACCAACCTTTTTGTTCATTAAATATCCCTCCTGAGTAATAAAGTAGCAATCACTATTATAAATAAACGATTAACAACCAATTGTCAAGTTTTTAAAGGCTACTTTATAGGTATGATTATATAGATATGATATGACTACTTGGATATAAAAAAACAGTACAAAGTCAATAAACTTTGTACTGTCTGCTATAGTTAATGCTATATATTAGGAATGATCTGTAGGATTTTTTTCTTTCAATCCTTGACCAAGTCCTTTCATAAATCGCATACCGAATCGGATCGCTCGATTGATATCAGGATCTTTCAAAGCTTTCATCAGCGAAAATACACCTATTTTTGTATTATCGTCTTTGCCTGCTTCTTCTAATCCTTTGGTAACGCTGTTCATTAACTGGGTAGTCTGCGCAGGATCAACCGCAGTTAACGCACCCGCTGCCGCCATCCCATTGTTAATTAGATTAGTGATTTCTTTACGTGATACTTGCCCGAGTGCAATCTCTGCAATATGTGCTTTTGCTTTGAGCATAGATTCCGCCGCTTCCAAAATCCCGCTATCATTCAACTCCCGCAAAATCGACATCGAACGTGCCAGAGCCGCATTAGATTCAGCTAATTCCTTTTTCAATTCATCAATCGTCTGTTGCTGCTGTTCCTCTTCCGTCAGCACCCGCTTCCGAATCGTAGTAATCGGAGTCGCCATATATTCATTCTCCTTTCTCCCACACATCTAATAAGATATACCACTACAAAACATATAAATTCACCATCAAACATCCAAACCACAAGCCCAACAATAAAAAAGAACAAATAAAATGAAAGTAGATAAAATGAAGAACAGATAAAAGTAAAACCCAATCCTTATAAAACCAATCTCTATAAAACAAAAAAACAAACTACTTTATTAAATTCTCTAAAGCAATTAAGGACTAAACTCTTTAAAAGGTTCTATGCCTTACCCTGCTCCACAACCCCAAGTTGCACCAGCGAAGGGAGTGAGATTGTTCTGAAAGAGCGAAGCGCTCGCCTTTGTAATAGAATCCCTACCGCCCAGCGGTAAATCAAGGGATTCTGTTACAACAGCGACGACAAGAACAATTCACTCACGAAGCGCCATCAACCCTCCCACCTACATATCCACCAAAGAAACATAATCATCACGATTCCATTTGCGTTGCACCTCAACACCATTTTGCGGATGGCGTTTTTTGTTACGAGGATTAGAGGAAGGTAATGGATTAACCCCTTTAACATTTAAGACCATCATACGTACTTTAGCTTGCTTGTAAGCAGGTGTATGTGTACGTACATCAACAGCAGAACCGGTTAACAGATTGACCGCTGTTTCGTGACTAGTAGAGTGCATCGGTACATAGATTTCATTACCACGTACCCGATCAGTAACGACTGCTCTTAATTTGATCGCTCCATATGGAGACTCCAGACGAACGAGTGTACCATCTTCAACACCGCGTTCTACTGCAAGCTCAGGAGAGACTTCAACAAACACTTCCGGCAATTTACGATTAATTCCGTTAGATTTGTTCGTCATATTGCCTTCATGGAAATGTTCAAGTAAACGTCCATTATTGAGCACCAGATCGAATTCAGCCGGGAACTCTGCCGCAGGAACATATTGTACGAGAGAGAAACGAGCTTTTTTATCCGGGAAATGGAAACCATCGGTGTAAAGCAAAGGTGTACTTTCGCCTGTGCTTGAACCCCATAAGAAGCTTCCCCAACCTTCCAATACATCGTAATTACAACCAGAGAAGAAAGGAGTCAGACTTGCCATTTCATCAAAAATTTGAGAAGGATGAGTATAACCCCAATCGAATCCTAAACGTTTGGCAAGTTGGGTTGTAATCCACCAGTCTGGCTTGGAATCGCCCAAAGGCTCAAGCACTTGATATAGACGTTGTACACGACGCTCGGTATTTGAGAATGTACCGTCTTTTTCAAGTGATGGAGCAGCAGGTAACACAACATCTGCGAATTGAGCCGTTTTGGACAAAAATACATCTTGAACAACAAAAAATTCAAGTTGAGCTAGCATTTCATGTACATGATTCACATTGGAATCGACCCATGCCATATCTTCCCCTACAAGATACATCGCTTTAAGTTCTCCGCGCGCAATATCATCAACCATAGCAATATTATCTTTACCAGGAGCAGAAGAGATCGATACACCATAAGCTTTTTCAAATTTAGCACGTGCTTCATCATTAGAGACATGTTGGTAACCTGGCAACCATGGTGGCAAAGTACCCATATCACAAGCACCCTGTACGTTGTTATGACCACGAAGTGGATACGCTCCTGCACCTGGACGCATATAGTTACCTGTTGCTAACAGCAAGTTAGAGATGGCTGCCGATGTATGTGATCCGGCGATATTTTGCGTAACGCCCATACCCCAACAAATAACAGTACCATCTGCATCACGAATCATTTCAGCAATTCGGATTAATTCAGCTTGAGCTATTCCGGTCACTTCTTCTGCATAAGCCAGTGTATACGGTTCCGATGCTTTGAGATATTCATCAAATTGGTTAACATGTTGCTGGATAAAGTCTGCTGCATGCCAGCCTTGTTCAACCATATAGTTCATAATCGCTGTAATCCAGACAAAGTCTGTTCCTTGTTGTGGACGAATAAATAGATCTGCACGTTCAGCCATTTCATGCTTGCGTAGATCAGCGACAACTAATTGTTGACCATGCAATTTGTGTGCACGTTTGATACGAGTTGCCAGTACCGGATGACCTTCAGCCGGTGAACAGCCGATTAGAATAACCAGACCAGCAGCGGCGATATCTTTGATCGTACCTGCATCTCCACCGATACCTACAGTAGACATCAGACCATCGGAAGCAGGAGATTGGCAATAACGAGAACAGTTATCGACATTGTTCGTTTCAAATACTTGACGCGCTAATTTCTGAATCACATAGTTTTCTTCATTTGTAATTTTGGAAGAAGAAATAAATCCTAATTTGTCACTACCATGTTCTTTGCTAATTGCTGACATTTTTTCAGCTACAAGATCCAGTGCTTCATCCCATGTCGCTTCTACAAATTCACCATTACGACGGATCAATGGAGTGGTCAAACGTTGATCACTGTTAACAAAGTCCCAACCAAATTTACCTTTAACACAAGTAGAAATAGCATTTACCGGTGCATCATGAGAAGGCTGTACTTTAAGAATCTCACGACCTTTGGTCCAGACCTCAAATGAACAACCAACTCCGCAGAAAGTACAGACAGTTTTGGTTTTGCGAGTACGTGTATCACGCATTGCTGCTTCGATCTCAGAAATAGCAAAAATACCGCTGTATCCTGGTTCTACATCTTTGATTAGATCAATCATTGGATTCAGCATCTCTTCGCCAATCCCGGACATAAATCCAGCTTCGCCAAGCATTGATTTCTCCATCAAAGCATTACATGGACAGATCGTGACGCATTGCCCACAACTTACACAGGAAGATTCGTTGATAGAAACGCCTTCATCCCACATTACGTATGGACGTTCGGCTTCCCAGTTGATCGACAATGTCTCATTGACTTGTAAATTCTGGCACACTTCTACACATTGACCACAAGCGATACATTGATTGGGATCATAGCGATAAAATGGGTGTGACATATCCACTTCGGTTGTAGGCACTTTAGGTTGGAAAGGGTATTTTTGATGTTCAATACCCATCGCTTCGACCGTATTATGGAGTTTGCAATTGCCGTTATTATTGTCGCAAACGGTACAGTACAACATATGATTTTCAAGTAAACGATCCATACCTTCTGTTTGTGCCGCTTTGGCAGAGACAGAGTCCGTCTGCACATTCATGCCTTCTGTAATGATAGTCGAACAGGCACGTGCTAATTTGCCATCGATCTCAACAATACACGTATCACACGTCTGAATAGGATCGACTTCAGGAACATAACAGATTTGTGGATGCTCAATTTGAGCAAGATTGATCACATTCAGTACACTTAATCCAGAACCAGCTTCATACGATTCGCCATTGATTGTAATTTTGATAGGTTGTTCGCTCATGCAGATACCCCTTTATTTAACAGTTGTATTTCTAGATGTAAGCATTTGGCAATATAAATGCGGCTTCTTCTAGTGAAATCAAAAATGATTTTTGTGAAACAAAATATCGCCCAGCATTAGCGCATAATATAATGGATAACGGATAATTGTAGTATAATATTTATACTTTTATTTCTTTTATATGTATTATTATCTATTAGATACATATAAAGGGTATAGAAAAAAGAGCATAAAAAAACTCCACCTTAAAATCACTACCTCTTTTCAGGTAGCACTTTTAAAGTGGAGTAATCGTTTAGCAATGACATACTAACTGACCAATCCCATTATATTATGACGAAAATGTGAATACTCTAAATTATACTCTTCTTTTGTGAAATTTCAAGACACAATTAACACGATATGCTAGCTTGGAATAGTTGAAATCTACAAAATGAGGTGTATGATCAAAACATCAGAGCAAGGAGGATTATTGATGAAAAAAGAAACAACTTTCAATGAAATCGTACGTAAAGTGCGTAAAGATACATTTGGCAAAGGCCCTGAACGGATTCATACGACCTTTGTTGATAATATGGCGATTACTAAAATGTGGGGTAATTTTACACCTACCGAAAAATTTATTGCTCTTACTCCTGAAGGCAAAGAAATGGTACACCGTGCACGTACACAGATGGTTCAAGGGCTATATGATCAGCATGTTCCGGATGGAATGGAAGAATTATGCGGTTCTAAACTACAGCATTTGTTTACCGATATTAAGGTGGAAGATGATTTTGCCATCTCTGTATTCGTTTTTGAAAAAAATATTGAGCAAGGATGAGGCAGATGGATCAAGAATTGCAACAAGACCGTACGATTGTGCGTTATCGGCGCGGGCAAGTCACCACGACCACAGATCAGGTTGTTCGTGAACAACCGATTACAGTCAAAGTAAACGGCGAAGAATTTGTTACGTTGGTCTGTACGCCTGAATATATTGAAGATATGACTGTAGGATTTTTAGCTTCTGAAGGAGTCATTAAACAATATGACGATATTCAAGAACTGTGGGTACAGCCAGAAGAAGGGTTTGTGCATGTACGCACAGATCGCTGGAAACCTCAGCACCGTCAATTGTTTACGAAGCGTTATATCACTTCATGTTGCGGAACAAGCCGGCAAGGATTTGTTTTTTTTAACGATGCTCGTACAGCCAAAGTGATGGATACAGTAAATGTTACGTTGTCGTTTGAAGATTGTTTTCGGCTGATGGATGAAGTGCAACACAGTGGAGAATTATTTCAGCATACCGGTGGTGTGCATACCGCTGCTTTGTGTGATCCTGATGGGATTATTGTAGCAAGAAGTGATATTGGTCGTCATAATGCTTTGGACAAAATTTATGGCTGGTGCTTAAAGCAGAATCTAAGTCTAGAAGGTAAAATTATTGTATTTAGCGGAAGGATGTCTTCCGAGATTTTGACGAAAGTATCTAAGATTGGCTGTGAAGTGATTTTGTCCAAATCTGCTCCTACAGGGTTAGCGTTAGAGTTAGCCGATCATTTGGGTATAACCACAGTTGGATTTATTCGCGGAGATTCTTGCAATGTATATACACATTCACAAAGAATTTTGGAATGTCAGGACATAGCACCGGATTCTATGATACTCTAGTAGGAAACCGAAAAATAAATATACAGTTCGAAGTCGTTGCAACACGGTATAAGTGAGGAATGGAGAGGTGTCTATGACTTCAAAAGATCAGCATAATCGTATATTAAGAGACTTACGCATCTCTGTCACAGACCGCTGTAACTTCCGTTGTCGATATTGTATGCCAGAAGAAATTTTTGGTAAGGATTATTCTTTTTTACCTAAAGAAAGCGTACTGACAGAGGAAGAGATCGGTAGAATTGCTAAAATATTTGTATCATTAGGAGCCAAAAAATTACGAATTACCGGCGGAGAACCTTTACTGCGTAAAGACTTGCCTAATATTATAGAGCGTCTATCTCGATTGGATGCAGAAGATATCTCGCTAACGACCAATGGCAGTCTGTTATCTCGTATGGCTGTAAGTCTGCGACAAGCCGGGCTTCATCGTGTCACTGTGAGTCTGGACAGTCTGGAAGACGATATGTTTTTACAGATGAATGGAGGACGAAGTCGTGTTCAGCCTGTGCTTGATGGGATTGATGCGGCGGCAGAAGCGGGACTTCAAGTCAAAGTGAATATGGTCGTACAAAAAGGATTCAATGAAAATGCTGTCGTCCCGATGGTCGATTATTTCCGGCAAAAAGGTCATATTCTGCGGATGGTTGAATATATGGACGTAGGCAATAGCAATGGCTGGAATCGTCAGCATGTAGTCAGCAAGCAAGAATTACTGGATCGGATCGGAGAACATTTCCCACTTCAACCGATTGCGCCAAATTATGATGGAGAAGTTGCTACACGGTATCAATTTGCAGATGGTATTGGAGAAGTAGGCTTTATTTCTTCAGTAACAGAAGCATTCTGCTCTTCTTGCACACGAGCACGATTGTCAGCAGAAGGCAAATTATACACTTGTCTATTTGCTACAAAAGGTCATGATTTAAGAGAATGGCTGCGTTCAGATCGTAGTGATGAACAGATTGCCGATTATATACAAGCGGTATGGACCAATCGTAAAGACCAGTATTCGTTAGAACGAGGATTAGCTTCTGACAAAAATGATCCGAATGGTCATAAAGTAGAAATGTCGCATATTGGAGGATAGAAGGGGCAACCCTTCTATTTTTTTATTTCAAAATGTAGCAGAATTGTATATTGCAAAATTTTAGTTGTCACAGTATTGACAAATTTCTAAGGCGAGATTAATCTTAATGAGCAGTAGCAATATGTGTTTGAAGCAGACTCATGTGATGTTTTTGCTTTAAACCTGAATCGACCGTTGATTGATATCCTTATAGGAGTCTGTAAGGGCATTAACCAGCATTAATTATTCTCTAGCCCTCTTGATGCTTAGCCATATATAAGAGGAATATTAGGGCATTGTTAATGGTGGTTTTTTGGCGTTTTTGAACTGATAATACCAACGATGAGTAACAACCACGATGAACATGGAGGGTTTACAATGTCTTTTTACACCCCGCAAGAAATTATGAATATCACCGCTGAAAATGGTCTCAAAAAATCAAAATTACCGTTCTGGACAGTACTTATTTTAGGGTTTCTTGGAGGCGCTTTTATTTCGCTTGGATTTTTGGCAGATATACGTGTGATCGGGACAGCACCCAAAGAATTAGGTTCGATCACTGGATTTTTTGGAGCAGCGGTGTTTCCTGTCGGTCTTATGTTAACGATTCTTGCAGGGGCAGAGCTATTAACAGGGAATATGATGGTTATGGCGATGTCATGGTTTGCCAAAAAAATTACGTTATCTCAAGTAGTGGTAAATTGGGTACTGGTATTGCTGTCTAATTTTATCGGTGCTATTGCTGTTGCTTACTTTTTT
Organism: Paenibacillus sp. PsM32; assembly: GCF_030433815.1. NCBI lineage: Bacteria > Bacillati > Bacillota > Bacilli > Caryophanales > Paenibacillaceae > Paenibacillus > Paenibacillus sp. PsM32. The sequence goes on from NZ_JARUWY010000005.1 coordinate 172,659, forward strand.
GGACATGTGGTTGGATTAACAGAAGGCGATTTTTTAGCAAAAACACTCGCTATTGCTCATGCCAAAGTGGGTGAAGGTTTTGGTGAAGCTTTTGTATCGGCGATTGGTTGTAACTGGTTGGTCTGTTTGGCAGTGTGGCTCGCTTATGGTAGCAAAGATTCAGTCGGTAAATTTGTAGGGATCTGGTTCCCGATTATGGCGTTCGTTGCTATCGGATTTCAGCACGTTATTGCTAATATGTTTGTGATTCCAGCCGCTATTTTTGCAGGTTCGGATATTACATGGACACAATATGTAGAAAATTTTGTGCCTGTCTTTTTGGGAAATCTAGTAGGGGGAGCTATCTTCGTCGCGTTGGCATATTTCGGAGCGTATCGATATACAACAGAAGCTAGTATGTCTCCTGAAGCAGTCAGCGATACGAACAACTATCATGAGCAAGGATTGAGCGGATCGACTGTTCATATCAAACATTAATATTGTATGTTATACATCAAAAAAAGAAGCAGAACCGCGTTTATACGGTCATGCTTCTTTTTTGATGTGAATAGATTACTTAACAGCATAGTATACGATCTGTTACTGATTAAGCAGAAGTTTTCTCATTATGCGTAGTAGAATCAGTTGGTGAAGGTTGAATGATAGGTTCAACATTGTTTGATGTCTCAGTATTAGCCGATTCATCAGCACTTATATCAATTTGAAAACGATTCAGTTCATGTTGCATCTCTTCACGAATCTGACGAAGCATTTTCACTTTTTCACTGGATTCCAAGAACGAACGTTGTTGTTCAACAGTAGAAGCAGTAATCTCTTCACTACCTGCAGCAGATTGTTCAGTGATTGCACTGATATTTTCTATCGCTTGATGCACTTGATTACTCATATCTTGAGACACTTTCATATCTGTAGCGAGTTTACTTACATGCTCAGCAATCTGTCCTACTTTTTGGCTGATCGCAGCGAATGAAGCATCAGTAGAACTGGTAGCTTGTTCTTGCTCCTGGAACAGATCAATACTTTGAGCGACAGAAGATTTTACTTTGTTCATAGCAATAGTAATACTATCCACAGCAGCGAAGATTTGTTGTACAGCTGTGACAGATTGAGAAGCTAACTTTTTCACTTCATCTGCAACTACAGCAAAACCTTTACCTGCTTCACCTGCACGAGCCGCTTCAATCGAAGCATTAAGGGAAAGCAAGTTCGTTTGCGAAGCAATTTCAGAGACTAACTTGGTCATATCTGTAATTTGTTCTGCATTTTTTTCGAGTTCAGTGACCGTTTTCTCCACTTCAGCCATTGCAGAACGATTGTTAGCAACGAGCTGTAATTGTTGCTTCATCACTAGACTACCTTGTTGAATCGCTTGGATTGCTTCTTCGCTGTATGCTGCTGATTCAGTAGTAGTCTCTAGATTAGATGAAAATTTCTGTTGCATATCATCGACAACCATAACAGTTGTGCTAAGATCTTCTGCAATCTTTTGACTACCGATAGCTAGCTCTTCAGTAGAAGTAGCAACTTGATTCACAATTTCTTGCATCACATCGTTACTACGGTCAATATCTTGAGCCATATTGTCTACACGAACTCCTGCTTGATCAATCGAAGTCACGATACTACGCAAGTTATCAATCATAATATGGAAAGAACGATTCAGATCATCCAACTCGTCTTTACCTTTAGTCTCTGCTAATTTGATTGTAAGATCACCATCTGCAATTCGTTGTGCTGCAATATTCATTTGTTGAGTACGACGTGCGAATTTGCGAGCAGTCCATGTATTGAATACACCGACAGCAATCAATAAGAAGATTGCACCGATCAAAGCAATTTGCCACGTTAGATCAATACTGTTGGTTAAATCTTTCGTGTATTCGTTATAACGTGCTTGCGTAATTTCATTCAAAATATAAATATCATTTTGAACACCTTCAATACGAATACTTTGACGTTTCGCTTCTGCACTATCATTATTTGTTAATGCTTGTTGAGAAGCGTCGCTTAATTCTTTGAATTTCGTTACGATTGCGGACAGACGTTTTTGCTCTTCTGGTGTCTGTAACATGCCATTTGATAATGTATCAATAGTAGCTTGTGTTTGATTCAACTGTGTATTTACAATCGATTTGTTACTAGCTGACATCGTAAAGGAGAAGTTAGCCAAAGCTTGCCCAGTCTGTACCATATTGCCGTCTAGCTGTTTAACATTTAGCATCGCTGGTACAAGATTATTATTTTGTGAATTGATATTGAGTAATTGGAAAATGATATATGCGACAAGAATTAAGGAAGCAATTAGCGAAATCATCGCATTTAATACTAATTTACCTTGTATTTTCATAAGTTCCTCCACGTAGTTACTTGAAATTAAGGAGCTATAATGTACTCATTAATTAAGAAGTCAAATCGATTTTGATTTCGCCTGAAATTAATTTTTTCTTCAAGTCTTCTAATTGTTTTTGTTGTTCTGCGGTTAATTGAATAACATGAATATCAGTTAAGCCTACACCATCATCGGTTAGACCAAATACCATATCTTTATCTTTAAAGGTGTGATTGTTTTTGGCAAACGATTGTAATGCGCTATAAAGAGCAACATCGACATTTTTGATCATCGAAGTCAGTACTGCTTTTTCAGCGACAAAAAATTGATCACTATCTACACCAATTGCGTATTTACCTTGAGTCTGGGCTTCTTGTAACGCACCGACTCCAGTCAAGCCAGCAACTGTATAAATGACATCGACATTGTCGTTCTCAATCATATCTTTAGCTGCTTTGGAACCCACAGCGGGATTACCAAAATCACCTGTATAATTCGTAACAAAAGAAACATTAGGATCGATAGAGCGCGCTCCTTGTTCAAATCCAGATTGGAATTTGTGTAATAGCGGGGATTCAACACCACCGATAAATCCAATACGGTTCGATGTACTTGCCATAGCAGCTACAGCACCTGCCAAAAAACTACCTTCTTCTTCTTTAAAAGTAATCGATGCCACGTTAGGCAATTCTGATGTTTCGTCCACGATAATAAATTGTTTGTTGGGATTAGCTTTAGCCGCTTTTTCTAAGCTGTCTTTCATGATGTAACCAAGTCCGATAATAACATCGTTATCTTCTTTCGTTAATTGGTTAAAAGCTTCATCATACGTTTTGGTCTGAGAAATTTCTTTATAATCAAATATAATACTTTCTTCATTTCGTGCTTTGATCAACCCACGAAAAGCCGCATCACTATAAGATTGGTCACCTAATCCAATATCTGATAGCACGATACCTACTTTAGTTTTGGTAGTCGCTGTTGCTGCTTCTGTGGTCGCTTGCTGAGAAGAGCAAGCACTTAATAAAAGCATGATTGCGATCAAAGCTGTAAATCCAGACAGAAATGTTTTTTTTCTCATAATACTTCTCCTATTCCTCTCTAATCCCAAAATAAATAACTTCCTTTCTTATATCGGTTAATCGTAGAACTTCGTTTATAAAATTTTATTGTGGAATCTATAATTATTTCAAATTTAAATTAATATTTAGCTAGAAAATATGTTTTTTGAAATTAATGCTTGGATGCGACACTGTGACAGGGTATGATAGACAATAAAAATACGAATTCGTTATTACTGGAGGAGAAGCATGAAGTATATCAGTACTAGAGGACAAGTAGAGCCAAAAGGATTTATTGATACTGTTTTGATGGGACTTGCCGATGATGGCGGTCTTATGGTACCCGAGCATATTCCGGTGATTGCTCCTGAGACGTTAAATGAATGGAAAAGTCTAAGTTATGTAGATTTATTCCTTACTATATTTTCTTATTATACGAATGATGAGATTCCCGCAGACGATTTGAGAGATTTAGCGACTCGTAGTTATGCGAACTTCCGTCATCCTGAAGTTACACCGATTACTAAGATTGATGATTCTCTGTATATTATGGAATTGTTCCACGGACCTACTTTTGCTTTTAAAGATGTTGCATTGCAATTTATGGGTGAATTTTATTCCTATGTATCCAAAAAGCAAAACGAAATTATTCATATTTTGGGAGCTACTTCTGGCGATACCGGTGCGGCTGCGATTCAAGGGGTACGTGGTAAAGAAGGAATTAAAATCTGTATTTTGCATCCACATGAGAAAGTTAGTCGTGTACAAGAATTACAAATGACAACAGTAGATGATCAAAATGTACTGAACTTATCGGTAAAAGGTAATTTTGATGATTGTCAAAAAATCATTAAAGAGCTATTCGGTGATCTTGCATTTAAAAAAGAATATCATCTACGTGCAATCAACTCGATTAACTTTTTGCGGATTCTAGCACAGACGGTTTATTACTTCTATGCTTACTTGCATATCGATCAAGGACAGCATCAATTGAAAAAAATCAACTTTAGCGTACCATCTGGTAATTTTGGTAATATCTTTTCAGGATTTTTGGCTCAAAAAATGGGCTTACCGATTAACAAGTTGATTATTGCGACGAATGAAAATAATATTTTAGAGCGTTTTGTACAGACAGGTGAGTACAAGCCTGGTGATTTCAGAAGTACGTACAGCCCTTCTATGGATATTCAAGTGGCTAGTAATTTTGAGCGTTATCTGTATTACTTTGTAGGGGAAGATGCAGCTAAAGTATCTGAATATATGAATGTACTAAAAAGCGAAGGACAAATCGTAATGACAGGCGATGATCTTGCCAAAGTACAAAGTGACTTTGCAGCTTATGGCGCATCGAATCAGGAATGTCTGGATATGATTTTGAAATACAAAGGCGATCATGATTATCTACTTGATCCTCATACCGCTTGTGGTATTACAGCTTATGAGAAATATCAAGGTGATGATGAGATTTGTATTACATTGGCTACTGCTCATCCAGCTAAATTTGATGAAGCGATTATCTTGTGTGAGATTGAGCAAGAGTTCCCTGAAGAAATCAAAGAACTATTCGCCAAACCTCAATATCAAGAAGTAGTAGAGCATGATACAGCAGAGATAGTACGTCAATTAGAATCTTTTTATGCGTTAGATTAACAAATCATATATAGCATTCAATCACATCCTTTTATCCTCTATATCTTTATGATGATGTAAAACATTGTTATAGATTTAGAGGTAAAGGATGTTTTTATTATAGGTATAAGAGCAGACAGATTGACGGTCATTCTTTCGTTCGTTAAAATAAAAGACATCATACATCTTGATTATATGTAATAAAAATAAACAAGCTCAAACTAACGAATATATGATGCTAAACACTGGAAGTAGGTGTCTTTATGAAATTTTCAAAAGCAACGAATTATGCACTGCATACGATGGTATATCTTGTTCAAAATGAAGTGAACAAATCGTTAGGTGTTCAACAAATCGCTGAAACGTTCTCAGTATCGCCCACATATCTGTCCAAAATTTTGACCAAATTGGTTAAAGCCGGATTGATCGAATCAGCGTCAGGTGCAAATGGAGGTTACCGACTCAAGCGCAAGGGTGAAGACATTTCATTTCTGGAAGTTATTCATGCAATTGAAGGGGTGAACTCTTTATTCACCGGTTGCTTAAATAACAATGCTCAGTGTGCGATTCAGCAGGTTATGATTGAAGCAGAAGGTCAGATGGAAGAGTATCTCAAAAACAAAAAGTTGATTGATGTCTCGATCAAATCTGAAATTATGGCATCTCATTCTTCATAGGTTATACATTGTAGATCGCAGAGGATGAGTCTGCGATCTTTTGTTTGCGTTAAGCCTATATTAAAATGGGTACTAAAAAGAAGCTGTATCAGTTACAGATTCTTTGTAAGCATATATGATAAAATCAAATGTTTTAGTATGGAAAGGATGACATAGCAATGCTGCAACAGAATCTAATCGAATGGCAACAACAATGGAAGCAATTACTGCACCAGTTGGAGCAGAAAGGAGCATCTACAGCATTACTGTGGGAAGAACCAGCTACTGATCAAGAAATCACTGATATGGAACAAGAGTTAGAAGTGACTTTACCAGAAGAATTAAGAAGTCTGTTACAAGACGGTGGTAAAAAAGTCACTATGTACTGGCAGATTACGTATCCACAGACAGCAGCTTTTGATCTATCAGGAGATATAGGCTGGAATATCGAAAGTATTATGTTTTCAGACTTTGGAGACGATGAGCAAATCGATCAAAAGCGTTATTTATGTTTTTATCATGCTGGTAACGGAGATGAACTGCTGTTAGATTTGTATAGTAATCCTCAGCGTCCAATGGTATTTCATTGGGGACATGAGACAGGTGAATTTCGCATTTTAGCAGTATCGCTCACAGACTTTTTAAATAAAGTCACAGAGTTGAGTGGAATCGGTGCAGAGGAATGGCAATACACTCCTTTTATCGATAACTGTGGTCTTAATCTCTATAGTCAACAATCGAAGAAGTGGAAGCAATGGATTCATGATTATCTTTATTTTACATTTGAAGAAGCAAAGCAAAATCTTCATCAATTGATTCGTTATACCGAATTGAATGGAGTAGACGATACTATAATTCAAGCCTTCTCAGAGTACCGTCCAGATGATGTATTACAAGCATGGCTTGAACGGCTTCATACCGAACATAATCAATCTATCAAAGATGGGTTACTGGAATATACAGGCTTAATCAACCGTCATCATGCGGCAGATTGGGTGCGTGAGTTATGGAATTTACCGGAAGAACAACGTATCAATTCGTATATTCTAGCGTATCTGACAGCAATCTGTTTACCAGAAGATGAAGGACTAGAGCGGATATGGCAAAAGATCGAAGAAAAAGAAAAGGAAAAAGGACGCAAACTCAATGGATATGAAGCTAACACAGGGCTGAAGAATTTTCACAGTCGTAAAGTGATTCGTTGGATCAAAGATCGAGTGAATTTTCCATATGATGGTTGGGATGATCTATTTGCAGCTTCTCGTCCTCATAGTGACGATTATAAAGAATGGCTACAAAGCAAAAATGTACATCAACAAATCGCTATTTCTGCTCTGGGCAAACAAACAGAATTGAAGCAAACTTTTGACACAGTTGAACAAATAGAAAGTGTGCGTGTATTATTAGAACAAGTGATGAGCAAAGCAGTGATCAAAAAAGAAAAACGAATTATCGCAGAAGCTTTGTATGTATTGGATCACTATCAACTTGAATAATTAGATAAAGAATGATGTACAGTGGAGGCTAACTACGTGGTTTTGGTTATATTATCGTGTCTTATTTTTGTAATCACATTAACATTTGTGATCTGGCAACCACGAAATCTATCGATTGGTTGGTCTGCTTGTGGAGGAGCAGTACTTGCGCTTCTTTTAGGTGTAGTTAGCTTTCATGATGTCTGGGATGTGACCATGATCGTCTGGAATGCTACGCTAGCATTTGTAGGTATTATTTTAATTTCGCTTATTTTGGATCGGGTAGGATTATTTGAATGGGCAGCACTGCATGTCGCTCATATCTCCCGTGGTAACGGTGTACGGATGTTTATCTATGTAGGTATTCTAGGAGCAATTGTATCCGGATTATTTGCAAATGATGGAGCAGCCTTAATCTTAACACCTATTGTACTGGCGATGGTACGGGCTTTGAATCTGGATGAGCGTAAAGTGTTTCCTTTTATTATTGCAGGCGGGTTTATAGCAGATACAACGTCTTTGCCATTAGTGGTGAGTAATCTTGTAAATATTGTGTCTGCTGATTATTTTGGCATTACCTTTATGCAATATGCAGGGCATATGATAGTGCCTAATCTATTCGCATTGATTGCAAGTATCGGTGTATTGTACCTTTATTTCCGCAAAAGTATTCCTCGTACGTTTGAAACTACTCATCTAAAACCATCTATGGATGCAATTAAAGATGTACGGATGTTTCGATTATCATGGATTGTATTAATCGTATTGTTAATCGGATATTTTGTGAGTGAATTTTTGAAAATTCCAGTCTCTATTGTTGCTGGTGTAATAGTCATTATCTTCTTAATTCTGGCACGCAAAAGCCCTATTGTGCCTGTCAAAGAAGTACTCAAAAATGCTCCGTGGTCGATCGTATTTTTCTCTATCGGTATGTATGTTGTGGTGTACGGGCTACGTAATGCAGGCTTAACAGATCTGTTAGCGATACTTATTCAAAAGATTGCTGATCATGGAATGTTAGCAGCTACTATGGGGATGGGCTTTATTGCAGCGATCATATCATCTGTCATGAATAATTTACCGACAGTATTGATTAATGCATTAGCAGTCAAAGCGACGGTAACTTCAGAGCCGATTCGCGAAGCGCTAGTATATGCAAATGTCATCGGGTCGGATCTAGGTCCTAAGATTACACCGATTGGTTCGTTAGCTACGTTATTATGGTTACATGTATTAGCTACCAAAGGAATCAAAATCTCATGGGGAACGTACTTTAAAATCGGAATTATTTTGACTATTCCAACGTTATTTATTACATTGCTTGGATTGTACTTATGGTTATTGGTTGTATAATTCAAATCTAAATATCTTGATCTCAAAGCAGTACTGTTTCTTAACAAGAAGCAGTGCTGTTTGATTTATTTTCAAATTGTAAACGTTTACAAAATAAGGGTTGAATGTAGTGGCGTATATTATAATGGAAGCATATAATAGTCAATGTAGAACAACTATGACGTTTTTAACAAAAGGCAAACAGTCGGAGGAATGAATTGTGAGAATAGAAAAAGACTTTTTGGGTACGAAACAAGTGCCAGATGAAGCTTATTATGGTATTCAGACGATGCGTGCGGTAGAGAATTTTCCAATTACCGGACAACGTCTACATCCTGAATTAATTCGTGCTATGGCGATCGTCAAAAAAGGAGCGGCGATTGCAAACATGGAATTGTCGCGTCTATATGGCCCTAAAGGGGAAGCGATGGTACAAGCGGCTGAAGAGATTATTGCCGGACAATGGCAAGATCAATTTATCGTTGATCCGATTCAAGGTGGAGCAGGCACATCAATTAATATGAATACCAATGAAGTTATCGCTAATCGTGCATTGGAAATTATGGGCAAAGACAAAGGAAGTTATGTGGATATTAGCCCGAATAATCACGTGAATATGGCACAATCGACCAATGATGCTTTTCCAACAGCAATTCATATCGCAACATTATCGATGATCGAAAAATTGCTTGTAGCGATGCGTGAATTACAACAATCTTTTCAGGTCAAAGCAGACGAATTTGATACAGTGATCAAAATGGGACGTACTCATTTGCAAGATGCGGTACCGATCCGCTTAGGGCAAGAATTTCAATCGTATGCTCGTGTATTAGGACGGGATATTCGCCGTGTGGAAGCAACCAAAGAAAACTTACTGCATATCAATATGGGAGCAACAGCGGTCGGTACAGGGCTTAATGCTGATCCGCGTTATATTGTGCGTGTAGCTGAAATACTGGCTGATATTAGTGGATTTCCTGTAGTAGCATCTGATCATCTGGTAGATGCTACTCAAAATACCGATGCGTATACGGAAGTATCGGCTGCTCTCAAAATCTGTATGATGAATATGTCCAAAGTGGCTAACGATATTCGCTTAATGGCATCTGGGCCATACGCAGGTCTGGGCGAATTGGTACTGCCAGCGCGCCAACCGGGTTCTTCTATTATGCCGGGTAAAGTCAATCCGGTAATGTGTGAAGTAGTGAATCAGATTGCATTTCAAGTGATTGGTAATGATCATACCATCTGTCTTGCATCAGAAGCAGGTCAATTGGAACTGAATGTAATGGAGCCAGTATTGGTCTATAATTTATTGCAATCTTTAGAAATTATGAAGCAAGGATTCACTGTTTTCCGTCTGCATTGTGTCGATGGTATTCAAGCGAATGTGGATCGTTGTCGTGAATATGTAGAGCGTAGTGTAGGGATGATTACAGCGCTGAATCCTCATCTAGGATATGAAGTGGTATCACGGATTGCGCGTGAAGCGATTCAGACCGGTAAGCCTGTACGTGAACTGTGCTTACTTTATAACGTACTGACAGAAGAAGAATTGAATATTATTCTCGATCCTTATCAAATGACAGAACCGGGTATTGCAGGCGAGCAATTGTTGCATAAAGAATAATAGAGCCCTTTTTCGTATCAAAACAAGATGTTTTGTTATTATTAGATGTATTCAATATTGTGCATTGCCTCTAATCAAAATCAGTTGGCATAAACCTATATTATAAAAAATAAATAAGCGATGCTTTTTCCTTATCAATAGAAGGATAGCATCGCTTATTTTATGTGGATGACTTTGTAAATGGTTGCGCAATATGAGCAGGAATCAGCAAGCCAAGCGTACTCATTTCTTGCAAAATACAACTTACATGATAATTATAAATAATCTGCTGAGAAGATAGATCCAGTGGCAATTGAGCCATCAGATGACTATGGTGTTGCTCTGGCAGATCCCAGTGATGATGTGTAGGCAATTCATCAGTCAATAGACGAATCATCCGCATATGAGAATACGTATTATGATACACATCAATTTCTTGTTCTAGATGTGCTAGCATTTTTTGTTTGTTCTTTTTGAGATGGAATTCAGAAGCATATGTCTCATACGCTTTTTCCAGATTAGCCATATCTTTTTTTAGCGGACTAATATGAATAATTCCACCTTCACGCAGTAATTCATGAGCAAGCTTGGTTAAATGTTTGCGTAATACACTGCGCATTTGCTCCATCAATCGTTCATGATCCGGTGGGAAAACAAGATAATTGACGATTACAGCTACGCCAATACCGATCAATGTATCTGCTACCCGGTGCATACCGTACAAAAAAGGGCTCTCTCCGGGACGTAAATTCAACATAATCGCCAGAAAGACAATACTTGCAATCGATATCGATTTGTTCCAGTGAAGCAAGTTACAAATATAAATTACAATCACAATTCCTATCGCTGAAAAGAGGGCGCTATGCGGATCAATCCAAGCGAAAATAAAACCAATAGCTGCACCTACCAATGTACCCATCATTCGGTTTTTGCCGACAGTATACGAATTGGTGACCGAGTTTTCCATCGCAATGATAGTTGCAATCACAGCATAGAAAGGATACTCTAATTGCAGAAGTTGTGAGATAATAATGCAAATAAAAACAGCTAGTGCTGTTTTGAGGTTACGCATACCTACTAAAAATTTCATAAGATTTCTGTGATTCCTTTCTACATCGTCAAACGTTTTCTATCGTACATTCATAAGGAGGTTAGATAACCGTATACGCTGATATGCTTTAATACCCGTAAATCGGGATTATTAAAAATCTATAGTTCACTAACTGAGTGGAGGAATATAATGATTACCAAAAAGAAAATAGTACAGTTCTCTTTAATCTGTACAGCATGTGCAGGACTACTGGTGAGTGGAAGTTCATTATCGTTACCAGCAGCTACGACACAGGTCGTAAGCGCCGCAAGTAGCAAAGCAGACCAGAGCACCGATGTTACATCCAAATTACAATTGCTAGGACAACCTTTCTCGACACCTGCTTACGCGCGCAATGTGTGGGATATGCAAGTCTTTGATGGCAAAATTTATCTAGGTCATGGCAACAGTAGTAATGCACAGCCTTCACCTAATGCAGGGCCGATTCCTATTGTCTATTATAACCCCCAGACCAGTCAATTTGTAACGCAAAAAGTCACATATACCGATCCCAAAACAGGCAAAAAAAGTACAGAAGATGCAACAAATGAAGAGCAGATCGATACGTTCAAAATTCTGAAAGGCAAACTGTATATCCCAGGTAACGATTCCAAAAGTGAAGAATGGAACTTTGGTAACTTTTACACTTTAGATGGAGATCAATGGACCAAGTATCGCAATTTACCGGATGGTATCCATGTGTATGATATGGCTTATTATCATGGCAAATTACTTGCAGCGATTGGTACAGATAGTGCACCAAAAGTATTGATTTCAGAAGATAATGGAGCCAACTGGAAAGAGTTAGCCCAGATCAAAGGTATTGGTACAAGAGCCTACAAATTTTTTGAATTTAAAGGAACATTGTATACAGCCGCTATCCTGATGCCAAATAATAATATTTGGAAAGATCAGACTCATCTGCTGGCTATTGATAAAAACTTTAACGTGACCCAACAACAAGTATCCGGTGCTAATTTGTTACCTGGTATGACATATGTACAGACAGCAGGCAAAACGCCGTATATGAAAATGGGCAAAACGGTGGTCTTTAAAAAGCAACTGGCTTATATTGTAGGGGATGTATATAACGATGCTCAATTAGCTCCCAAAGCGCTAATCGTCACCAAAAATATAACTGATCCTGCACGTACAGTGACTTTCGCAGATGCAGGAGCATTGCCTACAGATATTATTACACGTCCTAACAAAACATATGTATTGACCTACACCAAGCAAGCTGACGGTTCTTATATCAATCGTGTCTATATGACCAAGAACCTCAAGAAATGGACTCAAATCTTACAATTCAAACAAGATACGTACGCCAAATCATTTGAAGAATTGAATGGTGATTTCTACTTCGGTCTTGGCACAGATACCAAGCCTGTCTCTGAATCAGCAGGCAAGATTTTGAAAGTAAAAGCTTCTGATCTGAAAGCATCATCCTAATACAATAAAAAGATTGAAAGCAACCGATGTGAGTGTTAAACTTACATCGGTTTTTAATACATATTTCAAAGGAATGAATTTGAAGTGAAAAAAGTCATTATATTTATGATTGCAGTGATTGTAGTTATAGGTGGTATTACGTATCTAATGAAAAATAAAACAGCAAACCAAATCGTACCTACAATCTCTAAAGAAGCTCAGCAAAAAAAGTCTTCTCAAAATAACACAAATAAAGATATTGTTTTACCATGGCTAACCAAAGAAAATCTGATGACTGGTCATTTAAATGATGATTCATTGGGACTCGGTAATACAAAAAAAGAAGTTGTTGATCAATTAGGTAAACCTGATCTTACTGGAAATTATGAAGGAGCTTATTATAAATACAATCATAAAATGATCTTCTTTTTTCCTCAAGGATTACCGGAAGATATTAAAGATAGTGATCCGATAGCCAAATTGATGTTAGATACAGACGGTATGAAAATAACTATATCATTACTAAATCAACGTTTCGGTCAACCAAAAGAAACAGATATTAGTGAAGTAGATGATGAAAAATATAGTATGTATTCTATTGGGAAATATGATTTAATTGCAAATTTAGATGAACAAAATCAAATTACTTCTTTAGAATTATATATGGCGGATAAGTAAAATATAAAAAGTAATAATAAATCTATGTTTTACATGCTTATCATTTCGCACTATTTAATTTTTAGAATAGTATTTGCAAGCATATGTATAATGTGTTATATTAGTTGAGTGCTCAATAGTTGATGGGTCAATTAATAAGAAGTAATTCAATTGAGAACATGCTATCTGATAGCATTTCTATATAAATGGTTGGTCTTGGACAAGGAGGGACGCTGTGCTTCATTCATCGTCTGAAGATATTTTTAACCAGTTGCAAGGGCTACATCGTCAGATCAGTTGTGTTTTTGAACGATGTGCTGGCATAAGTGCGTCACGCCTACAATTGTTACATCAGCTTTATCAAGTGGAAGAGATCAGTCAGACTTCTTTGCAAAAAACACTTGGTATCGATAGTGCAGCTGTCACTCGACATTTGAAGCAATTGGAAATATCGGGAATGGTGACACGTCGCATGAGTCCTGAAGACAATCGTTTTACACTGGTACAGCTAACCGCAGAAGGTCGGCAAAAAATTCTAGCATACACCAAAGAAAAAGAACAATTTCTTAAAGAGATGCTTCAGAATTTTGAAGAGCAAGAACAAGAGCAATTATTGAATATGTTGCGTCGTCTCAATCAAAATATGAGCGAGATGTAAATAAAAAATATAATTATAACTTACATTTAAAGGAGTTTTCCCATGAATACTGTAAACCAAATTACAAAAACAAATGATTTTAACAAAATTGCTTTAGAGCGTCGTTCGATTAAAAAATACGATCCAACTGTAAAAATTAGCCGCGAAGAAATGACTGAAATTTTGGCAGAAGCTACACGTGCACCATCTTCGATCAACTTGCAACCTTGGCGTTTTCTAGTGATCGAAAGTGATGAAGCTAAAGCTACATTGTTGCCACTTGCGATGTTTAATCAACGTCAAGTAGAAACAGCTTCTGCGGTTATTGCTATTTTCGGTGATCTTCGTCATGAAGAAAATGCAGATGAAATCTTCAATGCTGCTGTAGAAGCGGGTCATATGCCTGCTGACGTAAGAGATCAACAACTTCCGTTTGCTAAAGCATATTATGAAAATATTTCAGATGCTGCACGTAAAGATATCGCATTGATCGATAGCGGTCTTGTAGCGATGCAATTGATGTTGGTTGCTCGTGCTCATGGTTATGATACAAATGCTATCGGTGGATATGACAAAACCAAAATTGCTGAAGCATTTGGTATGGAAAAAGATCGTTATGTACCGGTGATGTTGTTGTCTATGGGTAAAGCAGACAGCGAAGGTCACGGTTCAGGTCGTCTTCCTGTAGAAAAAGTAGCAGAGTGGAAATAATCGTCTACCACGTAGATGTGAATACTAAATAAGCTAAACGAAAAAACCTCCTCAGCACGTATACAGTGCAAGGAGGTTTTTTGCTGTGGTTTGAATCCAAAGTAGCTTGATTAGAATAAACTAGCTTGATATAAGATAATGTTAGTTTTTTATTTTTACAGCTAGCATACCTAGATATTCTTTGATCGCTGTAGCTGTAGAAGACATTGCGCTTGCTGACGGGTAAAATTTGCTGAAATACATTGACGAAGGCTGACTTACCCAATAATCGGTTGGAAAAGGTTGCACCGTTAATCCTACACGCTTGAACTGCATCACAGAGCGTGGCAGATGGAATCCAGAGGTGACCAATATCGGATGCGACAATCTTTTTTCTTTTAATATAACAGCCGTATTGTTAGCATTCTGAGCGGTATTAAGTGAACGATTTTCGACCATAAGTTTACTTTCTTCTACACCCATTCCCAAAAGCTGGCGCTTCGCAATATCAGCTTCATTACCGCTATCTGAGAACACCTGACCACCTGAAAATAAAATCGGTAACCCTGTAATCCGGTGTAGACGTGCAGCTGTAATCAGACGGTTGCCTGCTGATCCATACATATTACCTGTACCATCGATATCAGGTGTACCTTTGGAAGCTCCAGCACCCAGTACAACGATCACATCTCCTTGAAGTTCAGCAATAGTAGGTTGTGGATATTGACGTTCTAGACTGCCAATGAGCAAATTACTAACAATACTAATCGAAGATATGTATAACAATACAGTAATAGCGAGTAACACCATCGCTACATTAAACTGGCTTCTCCATAACCAGACTACAATACCGAACAACAAGACTAGAAAAAGTCCGGGAGGAAGCACAAAACTATACAGAAACTTAATAATATAAATCAAAAATGATCAACCGCCTTCTTTATTGCGCACCAGAGACACAATCCATTAGAATCTACTTAGATAATTAAATGTATTGTAACATGGTTGTATCGATCATAAAACCAACCACCCAAATAAAGACAGCTCAGATATACACAGATCCCAATGATCGATGATATCAAGCTGTCTTTATAGTGCAGTTAACTATTTGGTTTGTTTTGGATATCAGCAGAAGGTTGCTCTAACTCTGGCCACTGAATATGTTGCTTGGTATGACTGAGCTTTTCATAAAATAACAATGATCCTTTGCGGAAAAAACAAGACATTAGATGCATCAAAAAACTAATATCGATTACAAATAAAAGTAGACTACATAGCGCACGCCAAAAAGTATGAATATCTGGCAACACAATCGTATCACTAAGAATATTATTGAGTCCAAGAAATACCCAGTACAGCAGACCATATCGAATCGTCAAAGCTAACAAAGACACTCTCGAATGATCAGGATGGGTGCTACTTACATAGATACGGACGATCCATTTTCCTACCGTAATTCCATGTGTCCAATAAGGAATAAGAATATAGTAGATACCACTAGATATCCAAAAAGGTACAGGAACATCATTAAGTGTCAGCAAGATCATCAATGTATACCAGATGAATAGATCAATCATAAAAGCAACAGCACGGCGAGTATACGATACACGCTTACTGGAGCGATCAATATGCAGATCTAGATGTTCAATACGGGGTAGACGCTTCGCAATCCATTCCGCAATCATAAATCCAAGCATACCGCCTAGCGTATTACATAGTAAATCATCCACATCGAATATCCGATAAGCATGATCGTAAATACCATAGATTCCGGTCAATTGAGTCGTCTCGAAAAAAAGCGATAATAAAAACGATAAGATCAATCCATTAACCCAGCGCACTCTAAAGTAATAACGCAAAAACATTCCAAACGGTATAGTCAGCAAAATATTAAAGATCACTTGTAAAAAAGCTCGCTCGACAAACATATGCCAGTAAGTAGAAGGATGCGCAAACGAAACTGATGTTTCTTTCAAAAAGTCATATACAAATTGCAATGGCAACAATTGTAGATCACCATTAGCCAATGCCGGATTATGACGTGAAGAAGGTAAAGGCAAAATCACCAGAAAAAAAGCATTCATCAGATACAGTAACAGCAAATAAAGCGTAATCGCACGTACTTTGTGAATATAACCATATTTGCGATACTGTACAATCAGAAATGGCAATGTAAATAAAGCAGCTACAAACGGAAACGCGATAAAAGCATAGACAATCGGAAACAGATAAGATTGATACATTGGTATGACACCTGCCAGCCAAAATATTGTATTTTTAGTCTAATGTATCTTTACATCGTGTTCAATTCTACTTAATGAGCAGATTTGCGGAACTTAAAGATAGACCATACAATCAGGAAAGCCAGGAAGATCAAGCAAGCT
The DNA here is from genome assembly GCF_030433815.1 of Paenibacillus sp. PsM32. Taxonomy (NCBI): domain Bacteria; kingdom Bacillati; phylum Bacillota; class Bacilli; order Caryophanales; family Paenibacillaceae; genus Paenibacillus; species Paenibacillus sp. PsM32. Next base: position 189,639 of record NZ_JARUWY010000005.1, read on the forward strand.
CCAATACTGATTCGATTATTAGCATCAAATATAAACAACACTGCAATAATCATCAGGCACAGCGTAGTAATCCCTGTAATATAAGGATAACCCCAGATACGGAATGTAGGTTGAGTCGGATAAGAACGTCTTAATTTTAATTGAGATAGACAGATACTAATCCATACTAATAATACGACAAAGCCGGGTACTGCAAGCAAAATGCCGAATACTTGATCCTGTGCTACATAAGCAAGCATAGATCCACCTAAAAGCACAACAGCACACAAAATCAGACTGTTGATAGGGACTCCTTTTGCAGATGTTTTGGCAAGTGCTTTGGGTGCTTCATTATTCGTAGCCAGTGAATGTAACATCCGCGTTGCTCCATAGATTCCAGAGTTAGCAGCAGACAATACAGCTGTAATCAGAATAAAGTTCATAATATGAGCTGCACCTTGTAGCCCTGTAGAAGATAATACTTGTACAAATGGACTGGTCTGGTCACTAAGCTGGTTCCACGGAATCAATCCGCAGATAACAAGAATCGGTAAAGTATAAAATAAAACAACACGCAAAATAAAACTTTTTACTACTTTAGGTAAAATTTTATCTGCATTTTCTGTTTCGGTTAATGTCAGTCCGATCAGTTCAGAGCCACCGTAAGAGAACATGACGACGAGCAAAGCAGATATAATAGCTGTCCACCCGTTAGGGAAAAATCCACCATGAGCTGTAAAATTGCTCAAGTAAGGTGTAGGATCACTAGGAATAATACCAAATAACAACAAACCACCTAGTACGATAAAAATAATAATCATTCCTATTTTGATCCCTGCAAGCCAGAATTCAACTTCGCCTAGATTACCAACACTCATCGTATTAATTAACAAAATAAAAACAGCACTTGCTAGACTGAGTATCCAGAGTGGTACATCAGGCATCCAGTACTGAAGAAAGCTACCCGCAGCAATAACTTCTATCACACAGACCGATAACCACATAAAGCAGTACAACCAGCCCACAATAAAAGATAATCGTTCGCCAAACGCTTGGCGGATAAAGTCTTTCATATTCATATTAGGATAAACGGTAGCCATTTCAGCAATAGCACCCATTACTACTAATAGCAATATACCTGCGAAAATGTAGGTGAAAATAACCCCAGGTCCTGCTAATCCTATCGTTTCGCTACTTCCTTTAAAAATCCCTGTTCCGATCACGCCACCCATAGCCATAAATGTAATATGACGTGGACGTAATTTTTTTTGCAATGAAGCTTCTTCTTTGACGTTCAACGTTCCAATCCTCCTTCATAAATACACACACTCTATATATATCGTTCGTTCAGACTATCTATATTACACCAGAATGTGAGCATGAGAAATGAATTTAAATATGTAGTGCCATATCCTTATATTGTATGAATTGATGATAGCGCTTACAATATAAAAGATTAAATAATAAGGGGGAATATTAATGTTAAATAAGAATGTTTATATAGTATCTGTATTAGTGTTTGTTTTGCTTCTATTAACGGTTTTACCTGTTCAAGCGCAAGCTGCATCGACCACATTTATTAATCCAGTAGCACCTTACTCATCGGCTGATCCTTTTGTTATGAAGCATACCGATGGTTATTATTATTTTGTGCATACGTCGCAGAATTGGGACAAAATAGATATTACTCGTTCTTCTTCATTAAGCGGAATCGGCAATGGAGAGCGCAAAACAGTATTTACCAGATCAACAGCGAACTGTACAGGCGCTAATTGCTATTCTAGCAATATTTGGGCACCGGAATTAAATTATATTGATGGCGCATGGTATCTATATTTTTCAGCAGGAAGTAGTGAAACAGGTACACCGAATCAACGGATGTGGGTGATTAAAAATACCAGTGCGAATCCGTTACAAGGCACATGGTCGGCACCGATTAAATTGAAAGATAGCAATGATTGGTGGTCGATCGACCATACGGTGGCTAACATCAATGGACAATTATATATCGCATGGTCACAGATCGCTCCGAATCAACCGCAACAGATCGCTATTGCCAAAATGAGTAGCCCTACAGCGATTCAAGGCAAAGCGACTATTATTTCTAGTCCTACGTATGCATGGGAGACTTCCGGTGGAACAGTGAATGAAGCTCCTGCTTTTATTACGCATGGCTCCAAAGTCAATCTAACCTTTTCAGCCAGTGGATGTTGGACAGATGATTACAAGTTAGGTCTACTCAGTGCTAATCTTACTGCTGATCTAACCGTCGCTAGCAACTGGACGAAAAGTGCTAATCCTGTTTTTCAGAAAACAAATACTGTTTTTGGACCCGGTCATAATAGCTTTGTCAAATCCCCAGACGGCAAAGAAGATTGGATCGTCTACCATGCCAATGATGGTTCAGGTCAAGGATGTGCAGAACAACGAACGACTCGTATTCAGAAAATAAGTTGGAATGGAGATACTCCTGTGTTGGGATCACCGGTAAGTTCTGCTATAGCAGTTACTCGTCCTTCTGGTGAAGGTACAGGCGATATTTTGTACCGTATTAAAAATAAAAACAGCAGTAAAGTATTGGCTGTATTCAATGCTTCTACCGCAGAAGGCGCTAATATTCTGCAATGGACATACAATGGTACAGGAGATCAACGATGGGCGCTTGATCCTGTATCTGGTGGATTTTTTAACTTGCGAGCCAGTCATAGTGGGCGGTTAGCTGGAGTAAGCGGAGCAAGCACAGCAGACGGAGCAGATGTTGCACAATTTGCTTCAACAGGCGCGACCAGTCAACAATGGAGCTTTACCCCGACACAGAATCAATATTTTGAAATTAAAAATCGTAATAGTGGCAAATTACTAGATGTGACCAATGGAAGTCTGGATGATGGTGGCGATGTCAAACAATGGAGCGATCTGAATAATACGATACAACAGTGGATTTTTGAACGAGTGAATTAAACATTGGATCATATAAACACGACAAACTATAAAAAAAGAAGAAGCAGAACAAATCTGCTTCTTCTTTTTTTACTTTTTCAGTACACTTGCAAGCACGTCATCGATCATTTGACCGTTCGCAATAGCACCTGTATATAACCAGCTAGAATCAGCGCTAAAATCGTACACATGCCCTTTTTTAACAGCAGGGATGTTTTGCCATACTGCAGGGCTAGTGATTTCTTCTTTAGACTTTTCAGTACTATTAATCAAAAATAAATAATCAGCATCCAAATCTGTTAACTTTTCTAACGAAATCGCTTGCCAGTTCGCTTCTCCTGATTTGGAAATTTCCTCTACCACCGCAGGAGCGGTTAAGCCTAGATCGTTATAAAGTACATCTCCACTGGATAAATTACGACTGACTACATAGATACTTTTGCCAGTTACCCATAGAGCCGCAGCAGACTCGCTACCGATTTGCTGTTGCAATTGTTCTTTGGCAGATTTGGCTTTGGTCTCATAATCAGCTAATACTTTTTTAGCTTGATCGCTTTTGCCAAGTACATCGCCAATCGTTAGTAACTCTTGACGCCAATCGTTGTTTTGCGCTTTGCCGACTACATACGTAGGAGCAATCTGATTGTATTGCGCATATTTATCGCCAGCTACCATTTCTGCGCTATCCATCAAGATCAGATCAGGATTGGTATTCAGTACAGCTTCATAAGGAAGTGTAGAATCAATCGGTGGAACGTTAGCTAACTGCTTTTGCAAATAACCTTGTGTATTGCCTTCGCCAATCGCCCATTGAGCAACAGGTGTAACGCCTAGAGCTACAAGAGGATCTTCAAGGTAAGAAGCCAGTATACGTTGCGGATTAGTAGGTATAGTGACTTTGTTACCGATCGCATCTGTTAATGTCCGTTCTGTAGCAGTTGATTCTGTAGTGGCTGTGTTTTCAGTACTTGTTGCTGGTGCTGTTGTAGATGTACTTGAAGAACAAGCACTTAATAGTAACACCAGACTTAATAAAATAGCTGTTGCAGAGTAAGCAGTCTTTCGATTCATTTGTGTGTTCCCTCCACCAAGTTGTTGACAATGATTATCATCCTCATCGATAGTATATCTTTAAAAGCACATCATCACAATGAAAAGTAGAGAGAACTTGTATATTTTCTTAAAATAGAGGGAGAGCACCTTTATCGAATCGGAAAATAGCCTGTTTTTTTCACCAATTGCTGACCTTGCTCGGATAAAATCCAATTTATAAAAGGTTGAATATTGGGATTAACCGAAGATGGTGTATCTTTTTTACGAGACGAAGCAGTAATCGCATAAAAAGGAGTAATAATCGGATACTTCTCATCCCGAATTGATGCTACATCTGGATACACATCATCTATAGCGAGTAGACGGATATCATCATTAGCATTCATTTGTGTTGCAAAATAGTGAAATGAATAACCAATTGCATTTTTGTAATTATGATAATCTGCGGTCTGTTCGATAATACCGCCCATTCCTGAAGCCACATCATCGACAATCGGAGTCATCGGTTGCTGATCACCCATCCAGCGTCGTAACATTGCTTGACTTCCGCTATCTTCAGGACGTTGAAATGCTCGGATGGGATCGTCATTGCCACCTACTTGCTTCCAGTTGGTAATTTCACCGGTATAAATCTGCTTGATCTGTGTAGAAGTCAGACTATGTACAGGATTATTTTTATGTACAAAAAATACAAAAGCTTCTCGCCCAATCGGTTGCATATTCAATTGTAATCCTTTAGCTTGAGTTGATTTCTGCTGTTCTTTGGATGGAGCAGCAGCGAAGATCATATCTACATTTTGATTGATTAAGCGTTGGTATGCTTTGCCTGTCCCTGTAATCCGAACAATACTTTTGGCATCATCAGGCTCATAATCTTGAGCAGGATACACAGCTTTGACAAATGCAGAGTAGAGTGGATATAGAGCAGTTGCACCATCAAGCACCGGTAATTGATCCTGAGCAGACAATGTATAGGTAGAAGGGTTGTCCAGTGTTGATACTTTGCTATGATCTGCAAACGGACGATAATCATCTACATTCACATCTTGTTCACTCACAATCAGATGTTGATCATAAGCACGATCCACATGATATCCAATAGCAATCACAACAAATAGTCCCAGACAAAGCTTGACCCCTATTGGAAAAAATCTATGGCGAGCAATCGGCTGAATATTGCTAAGAATGACTGCGATAATCATAAGACCTGCGATCACTATAATAAAAGGGATATAAAACTTTTGCATATTGCTAAATAGTGCAACTCCCACCAATCCTACAACAGCTAGAAATAGTATAGCTAAAATAGCTCCAAAGCTTGCAAAAAAATGATCAACTCTGTCTCTTTTCAATCCAAATCCTCCTTTACAATCCTATTCACCACTCTGTGTGCATCCTATTGTCAGCTTGGCAGTTATTGTACTGAAGAGTTTGCAAGCACATCTGTAAAATCATTTATCTGCAAAATAATCGGGCAATGATCGCTACCCATAATCTGATGATCTATTGAAGCATCAGCAAGATAAGGAGCTAGACGTGCAGAAGCTAGAAAATAATCAATCCGCCATCCGATATTACGCTCACGTACTTTGGACATATACGACCACCAGCTATATACATCAGTAGTATCTGGGTAGAAATAACGGAATGTATCGATAAAGCCAGTGTTCAACAATTCAGTCATTTTACTGCGTTCTTCAGTCGTAAAGCCTGAATTGCCGTGATTAGACTTGGCATTTTTGACATCGATATCAAGATGAGCCACATTGAGATCGCCACAAATAATAACCGGCTTGACCCGATCCAATTGCTGAACATATTGGCGAAAGCGATCTTCCCATTCTAAACGATACGGAAGGCGTGTTAGATCACGTTTGGCATTAGGGGTATAGACATTCACAAGATAGAAATGTTGAAATTCTAACGTGATCATCCGACCTTCTTCTTCAAAATTCTCTTCTAGCCCGTAATGAACAGAAAGAGGTGCGATTTTGGTAAAAATAGCTGTGCCAGAATATCCTTTTTTGACAGCATAATTCCAGTATTGTTGATACCGATCCCCATGATCCAGTTCAATCTGACCGGCTTGCAACTTGGATTCTTGGATACAGAAAATATCAGCATCCATCTGATCAAAATACTCATTAAATCCTTTTTTTACGGCGGCACGCAGTCCATTTACATTCCAAGATATTAATTTCATAAGTTACTTATCCTCCTTTGTCAGACTTTTCATAGTGTACCATAACCAGTTATGATAAGAATCTAGCGCTTGGGATAATAAGCGCATTCTACAATATTTTACATTTATCAAGACCAAAGGAGCTTATTGTGAAAGTATGTTTGCTTATTCATGGGTTCACAGGAGGAGAACATGAAGTCTCTCCGTTAGCTGAGTATTTAGAAGTGCAAGGATATACTGTCAAAATGTTTACCTTACAAGGGCATGGTGGCAGTAAAGCGGATCTTAGAAATGCCACTCGTCTTGATTGGATCGATAGTGCTGAAGTTGAATTACAGCAATTGTTAACTACATATTCTAAAATACACCTGATCGGCTTTTCAACAGGGGCATTAATTGCGGCTCATTTAGTGGTGAAATATCCGAATCATATTTGCTCGTTGACAATGTTATCGACGCCTGTGTTTCCATTGAATCCACAGCAGATTATTCGAACACTGTATCAATGGCCGATGGTGAAAGCTTATATCCGTAATTTGTTTGTTGTGCCTTCTAAAGCAACACGTGAATTTTACCGGATTGTTCACGAATCATTTACGATCTATCCTCATATCAAAATCCCTGCACTTATTGTACAGGGAGATCAAGATCATCTTGTTAAAATGAAAAGTGCTTCTTATCTAGCAGAACATGTAGGCACACCGGATACCAGAGTGATTATTGTACCTAATAGTGGACATTTAGTCTGTTATGCAGAGCGTAAAAGTGATTTTTTTGCAGCTGTTCAAGTCTGGATCGATACTCACCATTTTACGTCTCCACAGTCATAATATGTTGCTGCATATTGGAGGCAAGACCTCCTACTTGTACCTGCTTAATAGCACCGTCATCATGCAGTTGTATAGTAACAAGCAATTGTGAAGGCACGTTCATCGTATATCCTTGTTCAAATACAAAGGGTGAAGTACTTGTGGCCGGAATCAAGTTATATTGATGCAAATAACACATTAATGCCCCTGTCGATGTTCCTGTAGCACTCTCTTCGGGAATATCGTATAGTGGAGCAAAATTACGACATTGTGCGATAGCATCACTATGCGTATCCAGTGTAAATAGATGATATCCGACAACATTATACGTTTGAGAAATACGCTTAATACGGTCAAAATTGGGAGTTATACGTTGTAATGTATGTAATGAACGGATAGGGACAATAATATCACGTAATCCTGTCGATACGATCTGTACAGGTGCTTCTGCATGCAATTCGTCTACAGCGATTCCTAACGAATCTGCTATCTCTTGTCGATTGATTTCGATATCAAATTGAGGCGGTGTCTGTGTCAAAAAGACATGATGATCATCTTCAATATGCACATCCAGTATGCCTGCTAACGTTTCTATGCGATAATGACCTGCAACGATATGATTTTGCGTTACCATTAAGTAAAAGCTAGCAATCGTAGCATGTCCGCACAAATCGACTTCATGATTGGGTGTAAAATAACGAATCCGATAATCAGCAACAGTAGAAGGTAGAATAAAAGCAGTCTCAGAAAATCCTAATTGCTTGGCAATATATTGCATTTGTACAGTCGATAAATGACTTGCTTCTAACACCACACCTGCCGGGTTACCGCCTTGATTTTGATACGAAAAAGCATCTAATGTATACACTTGAATGTCCATTTGTAATCTCCTTTCTTAACTATACGAAAGTATATCATGATCAAAAAGTGATTCAAGGAGCAAATTTGACTGTAATAAGGTAATAGCAGAAGTTCACAATAACGCATTTTATATTGCTTCCATTCCTCTTTTTAGCAACTAAATTGCTATTCACAGAAATATGTGCTAGAATCCTACCGATGCTTTAATACAGCTTAGTCCCACTCCTTTAGTGCGTTACATTCTCCGTTTGGAGCGTGTATATTCGATTCAGGCGGATCAACGTCTCTCGGATGGACAGCCCGGCATATAGGACCGGTCAGAAAATCAAAGTGGAGGTTATCTCAAAAGATGAAAAAATTACCCGCTCTTCTTATATCTTGTGCATGTTTGTTCGGTACAGCTACGGTGGCTACGCCAGCCCATGCATTAATGCTGACACAAGGTATGCAAAATGAACATGTAAGTCAGGTACAGGAGCAACTGGCTTCACGCGGATATTTTCATGTTGGCGTTACCGGTTATTACGGTCAAATTACCAGCAAAGCCGTTAAAAATTTCCAAAGAGACCATGGTCTAATTGCAGATGGAGTCGCTGGCCCTGCTACATTAGCGAAGCTCAATCCATCCGGTAAAGTGAGCAATCATTCACTCAATATGCTAGCTAAAATTATTTATGCTGAAGCTCGTGGTGAATCATTCCGCGGACAAGTAGCGGTAGGCGCAGTCGTGCTAAATCGTGTACAATCCAATCAATTCCCTAATTCGATCTCTGCTGTCATTCTACAACCAGGGCAATTTACAGCTGTTCAAGATGGACAGTATGGCATGAAGCCGAATCAGATGGCTTATGATGCAGCAAGACAAGCATTAAATGGGGTTGATCCGACTAACGGTTCACTGTACTATTACAATCCTAAGATTGCGACATCCAGCTGGAGTATTGCACGTCCTAAAGTGATTTCTTTAGGTCAACATACATTTACGAACTAATCCAATCAATATACATGAATACTATGATTATATAGCCGTTTTGCTTATTCTGTCAGTACAGGAAAGCAAAGCGGCTTTTTGTTTACACCAAAGAAGTCCATACAGATAATACTATTTTATTGGCTATATCTATGATTTCCTTACCCAATTGACTGATCATTTGGCACACTTTGGGTAATAGATACCATAAGCTTTATGATATTGATAAGGAGGGCTGACATGAATCAAATTGCGGTACAACCTTATTACAAAGTAGAGCGCAAAATCGATGGACAAGAACAACAGCATTGGATCGATGAACGGATGCTTATTTTATATCATGATCGAGTAACGACCCACCGAAGAGAATTTGCTATTTTGGATGTATTTGATATGTCGTATCGCACATTTAGCGATGGCGAAGGATTCTTTTATTTGCATACACGCAAGGGCGTATTTTCATATATGATTCGTGATGATCCTTCTTTGTTTATTCAAGCATTCAAAGAATCTTCTTCGTCTTCCAAACTGTATTTTAAATGATATAGCAAAGTGTCTCCAGGCGAATATAGTAGACAGTTCAGATATGCATTTTGATAGTCCAGCCCTAATAATAGTTAGGGCTATTTTTATTTTGTGAAAAACTTTGAGATAATAATAAGATTATGAATAGAAAGAGAGATGAGTAGTATGGATTGGTTACAACCAGAAGTAGCATCAGAGTGGCGACAAGAAGGTAAAACATATGCACATGCTATTAATGAATTTGTACGTATAGGTATAGCAAGTGATTGGCAACAAGCCCAAGCAGAACCGGAGGAAGACAAGCGTCCTATGTTAGCACCAGATATTATGCAAATGATTATAGCAGCGAATCAAGCTGATGATATAGAGCGTCTACATGAACAGGTGCCTCCAGCATCTTCACCTTTGACTCCACAATTTGAAGAATCTTTACAACCGGTATGCCCGGTAGGATATATTCAAGATTATGTTGTAGTCGAAGCAGGCAATACGCGTGAACATCGCCGATTGTATTTAGCCAATACAGAGCAACTGATCGAAATTAAAAATGTATTGCGTATCGGCATGTCTCCAGACCAGCAGTATATAGCCAAAGTCACGACAGCAGGGATTAGTGTTGTACATAACCCCGATCTTGCTTTACATGGAGATCATACCGCTTATTTTAGTTGGGAACATATTCAGCAGACACTTAAAAAGAAATTAGCACGTTGGGAATCGCTAGCTGATTGTATATCCCCTGTAGATATTCTGATCGATATTATTCCGTTTGCATCAGGAACCAAAGTATTGTTGATCAGTGCATATGGTATTTATATGATCGAAGGCGAACAAGTACATCTGTTATATCCTGAAATCGAAGAGGTAGAGTCGTACGGAGAGGACTATACGACGATATCGGTGGATATGGCGCATGGAGCGGTCTCTTCAGACAGTCGCTGGATTGCTTACGGTGGCCAGATGAGTGAGCATTACTTGTTAGATACGTATACGCAGAAAATACACAAATTTGAGCCAGCTTCCAGTTATCCGCATTACAGTCTATTTACGCAGGATAATCAAAGTGTATGGTACAATGCCTGTCATTTTTATAATGGAGCAACGATCAAAGTAGATCTTAACGATATTCAAAAAGATGTGCTCAACGAAGAAGATGAATTACCACTTATGGATCAAGAAATGCGTGTCTATGCAGGGGCTTCATTACAATCAGGTAATATTGTAGGCGATGCTTATGGATATCTGCGCTTGATCGATCATGATGGACAAGAAATATGGCGTTATTTTGTAGGCAGTACGATAGTAGGTATTGTCGTATCACCTGATAAAAAGTGGCTGGTCGTAGGCACACATGGTGGAATGGCACACTGGATTGATTTACAAAGTGGCTCTAAAGATGAGTATACGATTGGGACAGCACCGATTCGTGAGCAGAGCCGCTGGATTCTCTGGAAAGATCAACAACCGTTACGCTGGTAATCAAAGTGAACATGTACAGTATAGAGAAAGGAGTCTATTGATGAGCAATTGGATTGCAGGCGAGTTAGAGGTGAATCAAGAACGAGCAATATATCCAGCACTGACGTTAGAACAAGTATTACAATCTCAATGGTATAACGATTATTTTACAGAAATTCGAGATATGAATAATGGTTATGTATGGTACTATTTTCAAGACGTGCCGATTAGTTCTCATGTATTCTCAGTGTCTTTGTTATTCGAAAATTCAGTATTTCGCATGACGATGATGAGCATTTCTCATCCAAAGTATGGTCAATCCTGGGACGATTGGACAGAAGCAAAAGAGTTGCAACGCAAGCAAGAACATGATGCTTTGCTCCGCCAAGAACTAGAACGTAAACCAGATGTTCGGCGCTCCAAACCTTATCCTTATATCGAATATAAAGTAGCCTATGGCAGCATTAGTTCATCGTATGATCCTCGTTCTGCTAGTTCTTCGATAAGTATTACCTACACGTAACAGAATGTTATATGTATACAACGCAAAAAACTCTCATAAGAGTAAGAGAGCAGGGGGAAGTGCTGGTTATAGTGCCAGTGCTTCTTCTGTAATGCGTTTGATATCAATCGGAGATAATGATTCTTCGTTAACCATATCCGGCAAAATCTCATTGAGAAAATAATCAACACAATGTAATTCAATATGCTTGATTTTGACGAGTGCATTGCGATACATGACGATAAATTCTTTTTCGGTATTTCCACGTTGCAATTCTGCAAAAGCTTCATAGACCTGATCCATTTTGTCCGCCACTTCCAAAATCAAACCTTCGACTGATTCGTCTTTACCTTCACGTAATTGCTGACGGAATATCGCTTTGAATTCTTCCGGAATATGTTCCTCGATAAAATGCTGTACCATACCTTCTTCTACCTGTTGGATCAATTTACGCAGTTCCATCGAAGAGTGCTTGACCGGTGTTTTGATATCTCCGATAAAAATTTCACCATAATCATGACTACTGGTAATCTCGTATAACTTTTTCCAATCGACAGTAACACCATGTTTTTCTTCGATATCAGCCAGCGTTTTGGCATATTGTACTACTTTCCACGAATGAGCAGATACACTGTGTTCTTCAAACTTAAATTTACCCGGGCAACGAATAATACGTTCTAATTCATTGAGTGATCGAAAATATGCATGAATTCCCATAACATAAGCCATCCTTTAGCTACATCAAAGTAGTAGATTTTGTTGAACACTTACATAGTCATAACAAAAAAATGTAAATATTCAGCAAGAGTATTGATAAGCTAAATTATAGACTTCATATGTTAGTAGGGTATTAACGCTGTATAAAATAATGTTTCTTTTACTTCTCTTTATATACAGAAATAAGCACGATAGCAGTATCTTCGCCGATATTTTTCACCCGATGCGGTACAGAAGCGTTCCAACTAAATGAATCGCCTTCATGTAGCTCGAATTGATCTTCGCCTTGTTCTGCATAAATCGTTCCTTTAACGACCAGATGCACTTCTTCACCTTGATGCGCTATCGGCACTTCTCCTGTAGACGTTCCTGGAGGCACTTCGACTAACATCATTTGCATATTCGAGGTATGACCCAAATGAGAGACTTTGAGTTGGTCAGGGCCGCTTGAAGTTAATTCTCGTTCTTCTTTACGAACGACAGTCATCCGTTCTTCTTGCTGTAATAACAGATAGCTTAAAGGCACTTGTAGCGTCTGCGCAATATGTTCCAATGTATTGATCGAAGGGGATGTTTTGTTGGTTTCTACCTGACTCATAAATCCTTGAGACAATCCTGTTTCTTTGCATATTTCAGCAATCGTTATATTTTTACGCTTACGAATCGAACGAATCATAGCCCCTATATTCATACCAATTCCTCACATTTCTTCACAGTATATTACGCATTATTGTAACAACAAGTAATAAACCGTAGCAACTAAAAACGAAACATTTTTATTAGTTATAGAAATATTTTATTTATAATAATAATATTTTTGTTGACAGTTATGTTTATATTGCTTTATAGTTACAAAATAAAAGTTACAGTATAAAAGTAACTATTAGAAAATAAAAAGGAGCTGTTAATGATGAAAATTAACGTCGTTACAACAATTATGAGAGTCGTACTAGGAATTTTGTTCCTAGCACATGGGATTAGCAAAGTACAAATGGGATTCGGCAATGTAGCTGGATTTTTTGAAAGTCTAGGCATTCCAGGATTTATGGCTTACGTTGTAGGTACGATCGAAGTTGTGGGTGGTATTATGTTGATTATTGGTCTATTGACACGTTATATCTCTATCGTATTTATTGTTATTTTGTTAGGTGCTATTTTTACAGCGAAGTTATCCGCAGGTCTGATGGGCAATGGTCAAATGGCAGGATACGAATTAGATATCACTTATATCGTAATTGCTCTTTACTTGGCTGTAGCGAATACAAGAAGCTGGTCTGTTGATGGATTATTATTTAAAAAATCAGCAACTAATCGTTAATCGATCTCCAGCATTATTATAATCTCTATCTTCTAACCTCTATGTTTATACATCTGTATAGGCATAGAGGTTTTATCATGTGTTTTAGCTCATATCTACCTACATGACATTCGAAAAAAAGGATATAGATTCTTTTTGAAATAAAAAAGAAACCATTTGCCTTCTCCAACGTATTATTCAAAAAGTTGCATTTCTTATATGTAAAAAGAATCAGATCCATATAACGTAAGTTCAAATGATATTTTATTTGCTTCAGACTATAGCATAATATATTCATTTTTTTGTACTTGGATAACACGATTTGGATAATATGTCTGTTCATATTGACAGATTGACAACAAGGAAATATGTAGTATATTTATGAGTTTATAGGAGTAGCAAATACAATATAGTGTGCGTGATAGAAGAAAATTATTTTTCTTCATCTGATTTTTTGAAAACATTTAGAAAAGAGAGAGGGTTGTGCGGTAATGACGTATAGTCATTTGTTTGAAATGAGTACATTTTTAGAAGCATTCGCAACACCTGTAGGCTGGGGATTTATTCTATCCCTTGTGATTATCGAAGGTCTGCTATCTGCGGATAACGCATTGGTATTAGCAGCTATCGTTAACAAACTACCTGCTCACCAGCGTAAAAAAGCGCTATTGTATGGTTTGTGGGGAGCTTACATTTTCCGTATTATCGCTATTGGAGTCGGTATTTATCTTGTGCAGATCGCATGGGTTAAATATATCGGTGCAGCGTATCTTCTCTGGATTGCATTCAAACACTTTTGGGATAAATTCAAAAGTAAAGACGGCGATGATGAAAGTGAAGAAGAAGGCGGTCTACAGAAATTACTTGCTAAGACCGGTATGAGTCTTTTTGTTCGTACAATCATTACTGTAGAGATGATGGATATCGCATTCTCTATCGATTCAATTCTAGCAGCGTTTGCTGTATCTCCTAACCCGTGGATTCTGATTGCGGGTGGATTATTGGGTATCTTGATGATGCGTCTAGTCGCTGGATTCATTCTGAAGTTGATGGATAAAATTCCTGAACTTGAGAATGCAGCATTTGTACTTATCGCGATTATCGGGCTTAAAATGATTCTAGACACAGCAGGCATTTATCATATGGGACATGCTACATTCTTTGTTCTGTTGGTTGTAGTATTCGCCATTACATTTGTAATCAACCGTATCAAAGTAAGCAAAGCAAAAGTATAATAAGCAAGCTCCTTTGTTTTGATAGCAAAGGAGCTTTTTTTATTGTCTATATAATAAACCGTTTACATTTAGAAATGAACATGATATTGTACGGATACGGATTGTGACTGATGATGCAGGCAAAACCTAAGTATATGTACCGCCCATACGTATGGGGGATACATGTATTTAGGTTTTTTTTCGTTCTCAGGCAACTGATTCGATCAGCAATTAGAAAAGGGGATTTATGATGAAAAAAGCAAACTGGCTCAAAGTAGGAATAGTTAGTCTTCTATGCGTATGGACATTAACTGCTTGTAATCAAGCAACACCTCAAGCAAGCACCAATCAGCAGACCACATCAGAGACAGAGACTACAGTAACTACACCTGCCGCAAATAAAGCCACTAAAGCTCGAACAGTGATCACTACAGATGGTGAAGTGGATGATATGAACTCGGTTATTCGCTTTTTATTATATGCCAATGAAATGGATCTTGAAGGTATCGTATTGACCAGTTCTGTGTATCATTATGCAGGAGATAAGCAAGCAGGAATTAAGCCTTTTCGCTGGACAGGTACACAATGGGTATTTGATATGATAGATGCTTATGAAAAGATTTATCCTAACTTGAGCAAACAAGCAGAGGGTTATCCTACGCCTGACTATATTCGCAGTGTCACGAAGATTGGTAATATCTCAGATAAAGGCGAAATGAAAAAAGTAACCGAAGGTTCTGAATTTCTTGAACAGTTATTTTTAGATGATGATGGACGTGATCTATATGTACAGACATGGGGTGGAACAAATACAACAGCAAGAGCACTTCAATCGATTGAAGAGAAATACAAAGATACAGCTGAATGGGCAGATATTCAGAAAAAAGTAAGCGATAAATTAGTGCTCTATATTATTCTTGATCAAGATGATAGCTATACCCAATATATTGCCAAAAACTGGCCCAATATTCGTATTATCAATGACCAATCGAATTTCTGGCATTTCGCTTATGCATGGAAAATGCATACCGATAAAGTAAATGACAAATTGCAAGGATCATGGAATGTGGAAAATATTCAGAAGGATCATGGCAAATTGCTTGATATGTATGCACTGATGGGCGATGGTAAAATGATCGACGGAGAACTTGCAGAAGAACAACGTGGTAGTACAGATTATTTAGCTAACAATCCACAGTACAAAAAGTATGACTTTATATCAGAAGGTGATTCACCTTCATTCTTTTATCTAATCGATAATGGTCTACGCAGTATGGAAGACCCTAGCTATGGTGGATGGGGCGGTCGCTTTGGACAAGTTAGTGACACATTGTACCGTAATACTGTTCTTGATTATGATATCTATACCAAGCAATATGAAGCTGAATATTCATTAATGCGTTGGTTTGATGATATTCAAAATGATTTTGCAGCTCGTGCAGACTGGGCGGTAGCGGATCAATATGCAGATGCGAATCATAATCCTACATTAACGATTAAAGAAGGGTTAAATCTTACGGCTATGCCGGGTCAACATATGACTTTACATGCTGAAGGAACAGACCCTGACGGTGATCAATTGACCTACAAGTGGTGGAGATACTTTGAAGCCGATACGTATCAAGACTTTACAGGAACACCTGAAAAAGTAGAACCGACTATGGCGGGCGATCTACAGCTTGGTCTACATCAAAAGTTAGCTAAAGGTGAACAAGTAGATACGATTGCTTTGACAGGTAAAGATACGAATACAGTAGGGTTCACTGTTCCTACAGATGCTCAAGCAGGCGATACGATTCATATGATTGCTGAAGTACAAGATCATGGCAAACATCAACTTAAACACTATCAACGTGTGATCATTACCGTTCAATAACTTGATTTGATAAGAGTCACCTAGCCCACGTTTATCGTGGGCTTATTTTGTGCGATAATATACCTTTGAAATAGAAACAAATCAATAACTGCTTGCTTGTGACTGTTGGATGATCAAACACTAAAGGAGATTGGATATGAACGGTGAAGTTCATCAACAATTATTGATTACAGCATTAGGGAATGCTTATCTAATACGGGGTATAGATGCTTCTCATCCCGAGCTGATCTATCAAGAAAGTATGCATGTTCAATTTAAATATCAGGAGCACAGCTTGTTATGGATCAAATGGTTAGATTATTTACGAGAATCAGGATATCAGCGCTTAATGCTAGTCAGTAGTCAGGCACCCTCTTCATCCTGGCAAAGTAGTGGATTAGTAGGCGGAGGTAAGCCGATAGGTGTAAGAACGATCGGAACTGCACTTGATATCGTATGGAGACCGAACTGGCAGGTGCACCGTCTGCCTTCTAAAGTCACGTGGGACGTATCGTATACAGCAGAACCTTATGAAGCCATCAGGCAAGAACAATATGCATTTAAGCCGCTGAGCGAATATAAAGCTCATTTACACCATATATTGCAACAAATCTCTATCTTTGCAGAGCAGATTGATCAGACATTCTGGCAACAGCAATTTTTTAATCCTGCGATAGAAATATTGCAAGGGTCTCAGACTGCTCCTAAGCTTGCTTTTGAATTGCCAGAAGTGTATGCCGAAGAAGCATATCGTCTACTGAATGCTGTATACAAAGCATGGGTATTTGGAGGAATGGGATCTTGGAATGACGATCCAGCGAATAGCGCGCATAGTCATCAGTTAGAACAACAATATCGTGACCTTTCAGAACAGTTGTATACAGCGCTACTCCAATGCGCTCAAGCTGCTGTCAATTCTGTTGTGTTATAGATGTATACTTTATTTATGTATATCTCACCAACATAGTTTATTACATCAAGGGAGGCATATGATATTGAACTGGCAAGACATAATAAAACGTCAAGATATAGAACAGCTTCGTCAAGCAGTACAGACGTTAGATGTGAATCAAAAAGATGAACGTGGTCGAACTCCGCTGATGTTATTGATTACCAATCGTTCGTCTTTGGAAGCGATTCAGCTTCTGTTGGAAAAGCAACCTGATTTGGAAATAGAAGATAAACTTGGACATACCGCTCTAAAAAAAGCGATTAAATTCAAACAAAGTGCTTTGATAACTGCCTTGATTCAAGCAGGAGCACGATTAGATTCAGAGCAAGGTATTTTAGCGACACCCTGGAATTTTGCACGTCAACATCATTCCGGTATTGCGGATATGTTACTAGATACAGTGGGATCAGTACGGTCTATTTTGCTAGCACAAGAAGAACAACAGCTTGATTCTATTTTGTATGAAGAAGATATGGCGGTAGCATGTAGAAAAATAGAACAACTCGATTCTTCGGTTATATTGCATGCGATAGTTCATCAATATAATTGGGATGATGGTCCAGAACCGATGTTGACAGTTGCTAAGCATCCGTTATGTTTGTCTATTACTAAGTTAGATATGTACGAATTACTAGAAGCAGACTACTGGCTTGCAAAAGAAGAGCAGGAACTAGCTGAACACGAAGAATATCCGCGCTGGAAAGAACTGGCTCTATTATTAGATCGTGAATGCAAAGGAGAACATCATGGATAAAAAAGCGAAAAAGATTTTGGTAAACACATACTGGTCAGCACAAGGATGGAAATCAGCACCTACATCGTTTGCAGGTGAAGAATTTGACTATGCTAAAAGTAAAGGCATGATGTTTGATCCGCTCTCTATCACTCATGATGCTATTATTCAAGACATCTATCGCTTGCATCAAGAAGTGATTACCAAAGAACAGGTAGTGCAAGCTTTTTTACATAGTCTTTCGACACGTCAAACTCATTTGCGTAGTATATTATCTAGCTGGGCATTAACCGTTCATCTACCGCTACATACTTATGAAGAAAGACGCGCTGTACATGCAAATACGAGCAGTTGTGGAGATTGTAACTTTAACCGATTGATGTCCGATGATCAGTATACTAATGTTGATATCAATGTATTGAATTTTGAACGGATCAAGTGGGGTGGTATCCGTCTGAATCATTTACTATATTGCTGGCTAGATTTGAAATTATTTGTAGAACACTATCATTCAGCAATCACGGTTACACCGGAAGATGTACATATTCTAAAGCAGATGATCCAGGCTATAGAAGAATGTAATGAAGATGAAGGTGCACGCAAATTAGAAAAGCGCTGGAAAGACCTTTTTCCGGCTAATAAACATGAACGTGATGTGATCATGGAAATATGGGGATATGCTGGCTTGCTGGTTCCTTTGGATACACCACGCAAATTACGTGGAGGTTCTGGTGACTTTAATGCAGTAGCCATGTGGCAAGGTGAAGATCGGTACTCATCGTCTGCATTAACATATTATTTTGGCGAATATTTATAAGAAATAGATAGCGATAATATAAGCAATAATCTCTACACAACGAGGAGGAATCTCTAGATGAGAGACAATCCACAACAATTGCATAAGCAAAAAGTGATAGCAGAAGTAGAACAGCGCTCACTAACTTCGGTGATGAACAATACAAAATGGAACAGTTTAACAGAAGCTATTTATTGTGAGCTTGCGTTTGCACCCGCATTTCAGAGTAAATATATACTGGAAGCCGAACCTTATCCGTTAGAGTTTGAACAAGATGTATTTTATCTAGGAGATTGGGAAAGCTTGAGCACAGCTTGGTACAATGTCGAATGGGTAAGAGCGAAGCCTCGCTTACTTGAACATACAGGAAAGTACACAGCGCCGAATACGTTAACTATTGAAGCTGAATGGGTCAATTTATTGCAAAGGCTACGTATTCCATATGTGAAAAAAGAGCACGATTACTGGATATATGGCTATGCGACAGCAACAGAGTATGAACAACTTGAATACTAAGCTGAGGTGATGATCGGTGTATAGCACAATTCGAGAAGGTGTTATTGAAGTAGAAAAAGAATTAACCACCGCCGAGTTAAAACAACTTCAACATATGCCTGAACTGCGAATCATTCAATATAATCATTCACTAGTGGCAGATACGTATACCGAGTTAAATGATCTAATATTTGCCGATCGCTCTGATATTACCTTGCGAGTATATGGATTTTATGATGAGGTATGCGATCTTGAATTTCTCGAACAAATGCCAGCTTTACGTAATTTATCGATTGATTGTACAGGGGAAATGGCTCATATCGAATCGATAACAACACTTCAACAATTGAAGCAACTCCATATAAATATATACCGGCTAGATCAATTTCATTTTTTAAAAGAAATCCCTGAAGATTTGGAACAGTTAACACTAGGCAAAACATCTTCTCGTAAGCCCGATCTACAAGTGTTAGAACGCTTTACTCATCTAACCGAATTAGTTATCAATGGTCATCACAAAAATATTGAAGTGATCGGGCAATTAACCACATTAGAACGATTAGGATTACATTCTATTTCAGTGCCACAATTAGATTTTGTAACTAATCTCTATCGATTGTTGTCTCTTGGTATCATATGGGGTGGTACAAGAAATCTGAAAGCATTGCAGAAGATGACCGATATACAATATTTGCGGTTGTCCCAAATTAAAGGGTTAGATGATATTCAACCGATCTCTGCTATGTATGGATTACAATATTTATATCTAGAAGGGTTACCTCATATTACTGAACTCCCTACATTCACAGAGTTGAACAAATTAAGAAAAATCGAATTAGTCAGCATGAAAAAGTTGAAAAATCTGGAGACACTTGAATATGCTCCGGCACTAGTTGAATGGGTTCATCGTGAAGCATGGGAAATGGAAGTATCATCCTATAAACCACTTATGCGTAATTCATCGCTACAAAGAGCATATGCCCATTTGAAAAATCCTAAAAAAATGGCTGCATTTGATCAATTGTTACATCAATACGGTAAAAAAAATACATTCCAAGAATATACCAACCAAAACGAAAGTTGGTGGTCTGATTTCCCGTATGACTCTAAACAGTCTGGATCACATGATAAATAGTAAAGAAATAGTAAGATATACCGAGTAAATAAGCCAAGTGTATCCTAATCTTACTCTTGTACGGCTTGCATGAATTCTAGTATTTTGCGGGTAGTATTCACATTACGAATCGTCATTAACGGATATAATTTGGAGCTTACCAATTTGTTCATCTGACTTCGGGCAGCATCTTCACGAGGGACTGCGAATAAAATAGCGCCCGGTATGTATATCAATGTGCCTACACCAGCTTGGAGAGGAAGCTTCTCTACAATAGACTCATCATCGATCTCGTCCCAGAGAAAAAAGACATCACTTTTCATCTGATCATCATTACTCCACGCTTCGGGTAGGTGCTCTATGACGATTTGTATTTGCAGGATATCTCGAATCATGACTTTAATCTGTAGACCAAAATCTGTCGCTATCGCTTGTTGCAAAAGCTCTGACAATTCATGATGAGTCAGCGTAGCGTGGGAGAAGATAATATTGCCAGAGTTGATATAAGTAGTGACATGATTCATTCCTGCGTGTTCAAATGTGACTTTGAGTGCTTTCATATTGATTTTGTTATTCCCACCGACATTAATGCCCCGTAGCAAAGCAATATAGATCATCAAGTCTGCTCCTTTTTATTCAAATAGTTATCGCATCTAGATATAGTGTACCTCGTTATTACAAGGTTACAAGAGAACACTCACAATCGTTAGGTATAAAGATTTTTCTATGTATCAAGCTATCCAGATTATCTATCAAGACCATGTACCGAGAACGATAGTATCGAACAGAAAAGCCTGTACTTCTTTAGATCAAAGAAAGTACAGGCTTATGCTCGAAGCTACTATATATTAAGCAATTATAGAGAAGAGGATTGCGGAACCGCTACAGAAGCTAGAATAGGTATAGATGCTACCTCTTGATCACTGTCGGCTAGTGATTTCCAAATAACTTAACTTTTAGATGGACGAAGTTTTTCGGCTTTTTGTATAAATGACTTCTGCTTGGCGGCACTACCACACAAACGGTATAACACCTGATCACGCTGGTAATCTTCTATCGTTTGAAGCTGTTGATCCCACGCTAGAATGATCTCAGGACGCTCTATATATGCTGTCCAAGCTTTAATCGGTTTAGCAGATTGACCGCTTGCTACTAAAATAGACATAAGCACAGGTACAAGCGATACATCCATTCCATGCGCCTCTACTAACGCTTCCGCATAATGATCTTGTGCAGATTGATGTTCTGTATCGACCATTTGCATATATTGGATCAATAAAGGAAAGTAATCGCTACTATACAATCCCAGACCTAATATAGCATATGTTCCAGGCATCACTGACTTCTCACCGGGTTCTACATCGCTATACCATGCAAATTCCTGCATAGCCAGTTCTCCATACTCTGCAATTAACGGATGTAGTGCTGGATACTGCAACGCATTAGCAAAAAAACGATGTGAAGGAGATTTGGCTAATCCTTTTACAGGCAACAAACTTTTGGATTTACTGCTATATTTTAATTGATATTCATGCGGGAACCCTGTACGCAACAGATCACAAATATAAGTTAATGCTTCCCGATAATTGGATTCCTCTTCTGTAGTCAACTTGATCTGGATCGTCTGTAAAATATCATTGGCTTTGCCATGAAAAAGATCGGTTTTTCGTTCACTTTCGATCGTTCCACTACCTTGACGAAGATAAATCTCTGCTTGGTCTGAATGTAACTGAACTGCATATTCTAGATACGTTTGGCGTTGATCTGCATTACTTTTACCTATACGTAGTGCCGTATAGATCAATAACTCCAATTCTTTTGCATCGATAGCAGGAAGCATATCTTCTGATTTGAGATGTAATGTCGTATTATATTCACTTTCGATATCGAAATAACGCGGTAAAAAGATTTCATTCGCCCAGTGAAGTAATGCCAGTCTAGAAGTGGATTGCCAATCACTATATAATTCTCGGAAAGTAATTAATTTTGTATCTGTATGCTCAAATAGCGATGAAACATTCTGTACATCAAGCGGCACTACATCTTGATTTAACATCAGATTAGCGAAAAAGAATAAATCTTCTTTTTGAGGCAATACCGGCAGATCAGACTTAATTTTACGATCTATAAAATCATTCAGAGCTTGTTGAAGCGATTGTAATTTGTCTGGATTGATCCATTGTTCAGTATGTACATACAGCGGTTCGCCTTGTTCATTTTCAAATGCAAATGAGACTGTAAAACGATAATCAAAAAAGTGACTACCATATTCATCGGACATAAATAAAGTATGCAGACGTTGTTGGAGTGCAGGTGCATATTCTTCTTGTAAAAGTGTAGGGGAGAGATCATCAATAAAAACTTCACTTTCCCATGTATAGGCGGAGTCGCTCCATGAAAAAGGTTCTTCCACTTCGATAAAAAATGAACCTTGCTTATAACTGGATTTGCCTTTGCGATACCCGACTTTGAAATAATCGCGCAGCCCTGCTTGTAATGGGCTGTATCTTGGAAATTCATCAATACGCTTTTTTTCAGCTAGATATAATGGTTCAAGCTGTGACCATGTTTCTGATAACAAAAGTTCAATATGTGGATGCAAAGTAAAACCTCCTTGATCGGTCGCTAGTGATTATTGCTTATTATATCATCTTGTACTCACAGTCAAAAATATCGAACCGACTGTCTATGTATGTATATGATCTTGATTATCATTTAATTCAACTCTCTAATGTCTATCATAAATAAACAAAGAAAAAGGTCTCTATACGAGCTAGAGACCTTTTTTGTATCAGTATTACAGATCAAGATTAGATCGATTTGGGTTCAAATACAAGATCACTTGTATCTGCTTCATCTCGAATAGCACCGACAATTTTTTCTAAAATGTCTTCCATCGTCACCAGACCCACCGTTTGACCGGATGCGTCAATCGCAATTGCCATATGCACACGACTTTGTTGCATTTTAATCAATACATCTTTAACAGAAGAAGTGGATGGGAAATGAGGCATCGTATGAATAAAATCAGCTACTTTGTAATCGCGACCTGCGGCTACTGCTGTTAATAATTCTTTGGTATTGATAAATCCGATAAAATGATCCGGGTTATCCAAGTCGATAACAGGGTAGCGAGTATATTCATATTCGTCCAATATCTCGATAATCCCGGCAAGAGGCATTTCTTTAGCAAGTGTAGCAATTTGAGACTTGGGAATCATAATTTCTTCTAATGTCCGCTCATCAAAAGTGAATATATTTTGTAAATAACTTAATTCGGTTTTGTTAATCTCGCCACTTTCGTAACTTTGATCTACAATCCAGCGTAATTCTTCTTCAGAATAGACCGAGTCATGACCTGCCGGCTTGATTCCGAAGATACGCAGTAGAAGGGTAGCCGAAGTATTTAGAATATAAATAAACGGATACATCACTTTACCGAACCAGTACAGTGGAGGAGCTAACAATAACGTCATTTTTTCAGCAAATTGAATCGCCAACGTTTTGGGTGCTAATTCACCGATAACCACATGTAAGAAAGTAATAATAGCTAAAGCAATCGCATATGAAAGAACAGTCGATAGCGCCGCCGGAACCTGTAATTGATCAAATAACGGGTGCAGTATTTTCTCTACTGTCGGCTCACCAAGAGCACCTAATACTAGCGCTGTAATCGTTATACCTAACTGACACGCCGATAAATAGTAATCAAGATCATGAGCTACTTTTTTAGCGAG
This sequence comes from Paenibacillus sp. PsM32, assembly GCF_030433815.1. Lineage (NCBI taxonomy): Bacteria > Bacillati > Bacillota > Bacilli > Caryophanales > Paenibacillaceae > Paenibacillus > Paenibacillus sp. PsM32. Next base: position 213,828 of record NZ_JARUWY010000005.1, read on the forward strand.
TACTGCTTTTTTGTTACCATCTTCAATCAACTGATCGATTCGAGACATCCTGACTTTCAATATAGCAAATTCTGCTCCTACAAAAAAAGCAGTTAAGCCGATAAATACAGCTACTAAAAATAAATTTAAACCAATTGTTCCGTCCAATGATTTCCCTCAGAAAGAGGGATTCACCTCCGTATAATTATAATTTGGCGAACCATACATATGAAATAGGTAAAGATTATGCTCGATAAAGTCGTACTTGTTTGATCTGTAAATGATCTTTCTCCGTTACCGTCCATACATAATCATCTTGTTCTAATACTTCACCGACTTGCACATCGGTTCCTTTATAATGTTGAATCCAACCACCGATCGTATCAATCTCTTCATCATTTTCAAAAGTCATACCGAACTGCTTCTCAAGCTCATCTAATAAAGTACGTCCATTGATTAAATACGTAGTATCGTCGATAGGTTGAATATCAGCCACTTCATCAGCATCAAATTCATCTCGAATCTCACCAACTAGCTCTTCCAACACATCTTCCATTGTAATGACACCTGAAGTACCGCCATATTCATCAATCACAAGCGCCATATGCACACGTTCTTTTTGCATGCGAATCATAGCGTCTTGAATAGGGGTTGCTTCTTGTACCGAAGGAAGAGTGCGCACAAATTGTTGTAATTGATGTTCTCGACCAGCAACAATATGAGGCAACATTTTTTTGACATTGACTACACCAAGAATCAAGTCTTTATCACCCGCTTGAGTAACCGGATAGCGAGTATAATAATTTTCATCCAGCGTAGCAATAATCTGTTGTTCGGTCATATTCAGATCAAGAGTCACCAGTGCCGTACGTGGCACCATAATATCGCGTGTTACTCGTTCGTCAAAGGAAAACACATTTTCCATATAATCCAGCTTGGTCTGATTGATCTCGCCACCCTGGAAACTTTGAGTCATAATAATCTTCAATTCACTTTCAGAATAAATGTCTTCATGACCTGCTGGCTTTACACCAAAAGAGCGTAGCAACACGCGTGAAGTACCATTCAAAGCCCAGATAAACGGGTTCATAATTTTACCGAACCAGTATAAATAAGGAGCAAGCATTAACGTCAATTTTTCCGAAAATTGAATCGCCAACGTTTTGGGAGCCATTTCTCCGATAACGACGTGCAAAAAGGTGACTAAAGCAAAAGCAATCGCATACGAAGCTAACGAAGCGGTAGCTGCTGAAACATTCAATAGATCAAATACAGGATACATTAATCGTTCTACAGCAGGTTTACCGATAGCTCCAAGTCCAAGTGCTGTTACTGTAATTCCTAACTGACATGCAGAAAGGTAATAGTCTAGATCGCTTGCTACTTTTTTAGCCAAATGAGCTTTTTTGTTACCTTCTGCAATCAATTGATCGATCCGGGACATCCGAATCTTTACAACAGCAAATTCAGAAGCAACAAAAAACGCAGTTAACACGATTAAAACAGCAAGTATGAGTAAATTAATGATCGTAATAATGTCCAATTATTTCCCTTAAAAAAGGGATTCACCTCCAGAATTGTAAAAAGCCTTGTTCATTTTTTGTGTGATACATCCGTATAGAAAAGGTAGCCTACAAAGAACTTTGATTACAGTATGATATGTTGTTAATTGAGCAACTTGATCCATTTGCAATATCGCCTTCCCAATTGGACTACCCCCTCTCTTATAGTATTTCTATGATTATATCATGTTCTTACCCCAAGCATACAGTAGTAGGTGATGGTTCTTAGTTTGTCCACATTTCTAGAAATAATTACAAAAAGACCTCTTTTCGTAAAAAGAGGTCTTTCACTACATTATATATAGAAGGTATATACACCTATATTAAGCAATCCAAAAAAAGAAAGATATACACGTATCTATTAAGATTGGTTAGGAGAAACTATGATTTTGACTTGATTTTTTTCTTTTAACAATGCTTCAAATCCTTGTTCTACAATATCATTCAAAGCAATACGCTTGGTGACTAATTTCTCGGATGAGAAGTATCCTTGACTCATAAGACTGATAACCGCAGGGAATACATCACGATACCCGATAATGCCTGTAATATTACGTTCTTGCATAACGATCTGATTAGGATGAATAAGTGCTTCTTTTTCAAAAATACTAACGATCATAATCTGTCCGCTAAGCTTGGTAGATTGAATCGCTTGAGTTAAGACTACTGGCACCCCTGTTACTTCATAAGCAACATCTGCACCGCCATTAGTAAGACGATGAATCTCTTGAACTACATCGACTTCAGCTGGATTAAGTCCGATAGCACCTAATGATTCAGCAGTGCTTCGACGTTCTTCTGATAATTCAACAGCATAGATTTCTGCCGCTCCTGATGCTTTGAGCGCTTCAATCACAAGTAGACCGATTGGACCTGCACCGAATACAACAGCGCGATCGCCGACTTTTAATTGACTTTGACGGACAGCATACAAAGCAACCGCAGAAGGTTCAACAAGTGCCCCTTGCTCATATGATACGCTATCTGGAATTTTGTGCACCATATGTTCATCAGCAGCTACATACTCAGAGAAGCCACCGCCACCACCGGCAAGCCCTAAAAATCCCATATGTTCACAAAGGTTATATTTACCTTGCTTACAAGCTGTACATTTTCCACATGCAAAAATAGGCTCTACCACTACGCGGTCGCCAGCTTGAACTTTGGTAACACCTTCGCCGACTTCAACTACCTGTCCGGAAAATTCATGACCCATCACTACAGGTGCTTGTTCATTTGTTAACGGATGATTCGTACCTTGCGAAATAAAGATAGGTCCTGCCGCATATTCATGTAGATCGCTACCGCAGATACCGCACCATTCTATTTTAATTTTTACTTTACCTGCTGTTACTTGTGGTTCTTCAATTGTTTCTACTCTTAAATCTTTAACACCATGCCATCTTAATGCTTGCATTCCTGTCATCTCCCTAGTCTAAAATGTATCATTTCAAAGTTAAGTATAAAATAATTTGGGAAACGTTTCCGAAAAATATGATGTCACATTATTGACATAAAGTCAAATGATTTCACTAAAAAAAGTGATCATCATCATTGAAACAATATGATCTTTTTACATTGACATGTCATCGCTATCAAACATATAGAAACAATAATAGTAAAAATGATGAATCCAGATGGTCTCCCAAAGCTTGATCAAGCTTGTATAGCATTGCCCATGATATAATGGATGTAAATCATGAAATATTTCACATTATTATGGAAACGATTCCGATTAGGAAGGACTATTAATATATGCGTTCAAAAAAAGTAACGATTGAAGATGTAGCCAAGCAAGCAGGGGTAGGTATTGCTACCGTATCTCGAGCTTTGAATAATAGTACAGGAATTAGCCAGGCCACCAGAGCACGAATACTACAAATTATTGATGAAATGGGCTTTACACCAAATACATCTGCTCAAAGTCTCAAAATCCGTCAGACCCGTCAGATTGCTCTTGCTGTTCCTGATATTCGTAACGCTATTATTCCTGATATTGCTTGGGCAGTAGAGCAAGCCGCCAAGCAACATGGATATCGAGTTGTACAGATTAATACACTGGGTAATGCAAGATTGGAGTTGGAAACGTTACGTGAAATCAAAAAACTTCATGTAGATGGATTAGTGATGATGCCACTTGCTTATCCCAAGTCACTTGAAAGTATGATCAATCAAGCGGGCATTCCTATCTCGGTTATAAATTATAGTAAAACGCTAAGCCCTGATCTCAAAGCTGATATTGTCGGTCTTGCCAGACAAGAAGGTAAGCTGGTTATGGAACATCTTATTCAGATTGGACGTACCCGTATTGCTTATGCGGGTGCACCGAAAGATAAAATTGAAGAGCGTTATCTAGCATATGAACAATCGGTTAGACAGGTAGACGCTTCACTGGTGTATTTTGGGGAAGATTTTACATTTGAGACCGGACGACAAGCGGCTAATTACTTTTACCATTTGAAGCATATGCCTGATGCAATCTATGCAGTGAACGATATGGTCGCGATTGGAATTGTGAATCGTTTCAAAGAGTTAGGGGTTCGTGTGCCACAAGATATCGCGGTAGTAGGAATCGATAACAATTTGTGGACAACGATCACAACGCCGCAAATTAGTTCAGTATCTATCATGGGGAATGAAGTAGGCAGATTAGCAGCAGAATTACTACTCAAACGCATTCAGTCACCGAATGTATCGGCATATGAAAGGGTAGAATTTGAGCCTAGATTAATCGTACGAGAATCCAGTGTAGCCACTCATCAGTATTCGCATATCGATATACAAGACGACAAATAATTGCTTTTTATTTAGTTACTTGACGAAACTTTATATTTTAAATATACTAACTTACATAAAGTAAATAAAATGAGTTTTGAAGATCATTGGATCAAAACTATTTTATTTCACTGAATGTCATGTTATTTATACGGATTATTGATTATGATGAATAGGCAAGTTGATAACAAAGCAGATTACGATTCTAAATTTGATGGAGGTTACACTTATGAAAATTCTAGTTACTGGAGCTACAGGTCAATTGGGTTCACTTGTTGTTGAGCAATTGTTACAATCGGTTCCTGCTAGTGATATCGTGGCAAGTGTACGTGATCCGAAAAAAGCAGAGCATTTGAGCGCCAAAGGTGTAGAAGTTAGAGAAGGTGATTTTGCCCGTCCTGAAACGTTAGCTTCCGCTTTTGCAGGTGTTGATAAATTGCTTATGATCTCTACATCTCCGGGAAATCGTGTTGCTGAACATCAAGCTGCTATCGATGCCGCCAAAGCCGCAGGCGTTAGCTTTATCGCTTATACCAGTGCACCGAATGCACAGGAAAGTACATTCTTTTTAACCGAAGATCATCGTCAAACTGAGGATGCTTTGGTCGCTTCAGGAATCACATATGCTATTCTACGTAACAACTGGTATTTGGAAAATGAAATGGGTACGATTCAAGCTGCATTACAAGGTGCTCCCTGGTTAACATCTGCTGGAAATGGTAAAGTAGGCTGGGCGATTCGTCGTGATTATGCAGAAGCAGCAGCAAATGTGTTAACTCATGAAGGTCATAATAATAAAGTCTATGAATTATCAGGCCCATTATTGACACAAGAAGAACTAGCAGCCATTTTGGCTGAAGTGAGCGGAAAAGATATTCCTGTTCAACAAGTAGATGATGCTACGTATGAACAAGTCATGAAAGAAGCAGGCGTACCTGCTGATGCACTTCCTTTTGTAGTGGGTATCCAAACAGCGATCCGCGAAGGTTCACTCGCTGTAGAAAGTCAAGATTTCGAAAAAGTATTAGGTCATCCGAATACACCACTTCAAGAAGGATTCCGCGAGATTTTAAATCAAGCATAATATAACCACTATATAGATACACCTATAAGTCTGCTTGTACAGTGAACGATGCTGTAGAGGTAGGCTTATTTTTTTATAGCATATGATACAATACACAAAAAAGTAAGTTGAGCTTCAAATCAATTAGTCATAACAGCAAGCTTATACGAATGATCGTGAGGGAAGTTAGAATGTCAGTTGAAAATCAGTGGATTGTACAATGGAAATCGACTCAATCGTTAACACATCAATGGATGTCTGTAGGAGCATTCCATTCTTTTATATATCCATCATTGATTCTTATTATAGATGGACAAGCGATCTGGAAAATAAACGGTGAACGTATTCAAGTATCATTTGGTCAATTGATTGCAGTAGAAGCATATTCGTTGATTGAAGTGTTAGAAGGTGGTCAACTTGATCTGTCCGGTTGGTGCATTGAATTTAATACATATGTGCTGACCGAAAATACGTCAACATGGAGTCCTTATCTATGGTCTGTTCCAGCAGAAGGCACCTATCAGAAAGTGCAATTAACAGGTGGGGTTGTTGCGAATATCAGTCAACATTTGAGTAAAGAAAGTTCGGATCTACAATATGAATTATCGGTAAAATATCCATCTGTTATCTATGAATTGCTCAACTATATATATCAAGCTCAACATCATATAACTGATGATCAGCAAACGCTAACGCAAGGCATTATCCGTTCTGCTGAATATATGCATACTCATTATGATCAAGTGATCACCCGTAAGCAGTTAGCAGAAATTGCCGGAGTAAGCCCCTGGTATTACTCGCGTAAATTTAGTGAACGATATGGGAAGCCACCGCTTGATTATCTGGCTTCGTTCCGTATGTATCGTGCGCAAGAACAATTGATCTTTACCCAGACCAATTCGCAAGACATTGCCAAACAGTCTGGTTTTGAAGATACGCATTATTTTAGCCGACGATTCAAGCAGGTTGTCGGTGTATCGCCAAGTCTGTATGCAGGAAGTCTATCGTCTCGTAAAATAGTATGCCTTTCTGCAACGTGCGCCGATATCATGATCAATCTCGGTATTATCCCTTATGCAGTGATGGTAACGCCGCTTCTGTTAGCACCTCATCAATTGCAACAATTTGAAGCACATGGTGTAAAGATCGTAGAGATGGCACAGTATGAACAAGATATTGGGCAGATTCAGCAACTAAATCCAGAATTGCTGATCGGTAATGTATGGTCTGAAGAAGTGAGACAACAGTTACGTGCGATAGCCCCTTTTATTACGAACTTGAGTATTGATGTGCTAACGTTACTGCAACAATTGTCTTCTATATTTCACAAGCAAGCAGAAGCAGAGCAGATTCAATTCCATTTAGAACAAGAGATCGAGATCGCCAGACAAAAGCTTCAACCGATCATTGATGCGCAAGCGACGATTATGGTTTTGCGAATAGAGCCTTACGGTTATCGTTATCTTGGTGTAGATGCTGTTGGTGTAGCAAAGTTACTATATAGTCAATTGGAATTGAGTGCACCCGAAGTATTACAAGAAGGCAAGTCATGGTTCAATCCTTGTACATTAGAGCTGTTATTGTCAGCCAATCCTGATTATCTGTTTATAGAGAAAAGGATGATAGAGCAGTTCAGTACCGATGAGAGTATGCAAAAATTGCTAGAAAGTGATGTATGGCAACAGTTAAAGGCTGTTCAACAACATCAAGTGTTCGATATGGATACACGTCTCTGGGTAGAAGGACGCGGTATCACAGGATATAAGATGATATTAGATGAAATTGTGACTAATTTGACAGGTGAGTTATAAAAGAGTGCACAATAATTCAAATCAATACGCACGATTCCCCATGTAAGGAAGAGTTGTTGTCTGATACTATATGATAATAATAATCATTATCATATAAGGAGAGATACAGATATGTCGCGTCGGTTGTTAAGTTGGGGAATACTAGTTATGATATGCAGCTTGTTGTTATCCGCTTGTGCTAGCGGTTCGAATACAGAAGCTAATACAGCAAAAGCCACTGAGCAAGATACAGCTACCAAAATAGTCAAAGATTATTTCGGAGAAGTTACGATTCCACAGCATCCCAAAAATGTACTGGTGCTTAGTTCGATCTATGCAGAGTATTTGATTGAAATGGGTGTTCCGCCACAGATGGTTATTTTTGTACCTGAGGTAGAGCCGGATTATCGTGCACCTTATTTTGAAAAGAATGGCGTGCAAATGATTCAAGCAGAGCAATATCAATACAACTATGAGCAATTATTATCATTATCTCCTGATCTAATCGTAGGCATTGGTGTTGGTATGGAGCCGGGTACGTACGAAGAATTATCCAAAATTGCACCAACTGTAGCGATTAATGCAGATAGTGAAATGAAAACAGCCATGCCTGATCTGGCAGCTATTTTCGATAAAACAGAAGTGTCTCAACAGGTATTAGCCACATTCGATGCCAAAGCCAAACAAGCTAGAGAGCAAATTCAACAAGCGATTGGTGATAAAACGGTATTGATCTTGCGTGTTGAATCCGAACGTTATCGTGTAATGGGGCCCAAAGCTGCGAACAGTAGTGCATTCTTTTATCAAACGCTAGGTCTACATAGCCCTGAAGCGATCAAAGACTCGACCGATTGGTTTTCTCCAATATCACTCGAAGCTTTACCTGATATGAATCCTGATTATATTTTTGTCGAAGATCGGATTTTGAAAGATCACGATAATACCGAATCGATGAAAAGGTTAAAAGAAAACAAAGTATGGGCAAGTCTAACTGCTGTCAAAAACGATCATGTTTTCCCGTTGAAAACAAGTGATTTTGTCCATGGAGTAGGCCCTGTTGGTTCAGTATTGTTAATGAATAATGTTGTCGAAAAGTTGGTGAAATAAGATGAATACTCAACCGCTCGATATTTACGATATTACGATTATTGGTGGCGGCCCAGCGGGAATGTATGCTGCTTTTTACAGTGGCATGCGGGCGATGCGTACGAAGATTATTGAAGCTAAGCATGAACTTGGTGGATTTATGCGTACGTATCCTGAAAAGTTAGTCTGGGATGTGGGTGGAATTGAGCCTACCCGTTGTGAGCAGATTATACAATCTTTGGAGAAACAAGCTCAAACATTTGAACCTACAATTGTCTTTGGTCAGGAAATTGCTCATCTGGAACGTCTTGAAGATGGTGTATTAATGCTGACATCCAGAACCGGTGAACGTCATTATACACGCACGATTGTATTATGTATCGGTAGAGGAATGACTCAGATCCAGAAGCTAGATATTCAAGGCGCGAATCAGTATGAGTTGACTAATCTACACTATACAGTAACCGATCTTTCTCGCTTTGCCGGTAAACGGGTATTGATCTCTGGTGGTGGAGACTCGGCAGTAGATTGGGCAAATGAATTGGCTGGATTAGCGAAGGAGGTGACTGTTGTTCATCGACGGGATGAATTTGGAGGGCATGAACACCCTGTTGCTCAGATGAAATCTTTTGCCCATGTACACACCCCTTATCGCATTGCTCATCTACATGGTGCACAAGATAAGATCGAATATGTTGAAATTGCACATATGCATACGGACGAACTGCAACACATTGAAGTAGATGAAGTTATCGTCAATCATGGATACGATCGTAATTTCGGTAATCTGATGGAATGGGGCCTAGAACGGGAAGATTACGGAGTATCTGTAGACGCACGTATGCGTACAAATATTCAAGGCGTATTTGGTGCAGGAGATTGTATCACATATGGAAGCAAAGTTAGACTGATCGCTGGAGCATTTAATGATGCTGTACTTGCGGTCAATGCAGCCAAATTGTATCTAGAACCGGATGCTTCTCATATGGCAGGCGTGTCTTCTCATAATGCGCGTTTTTATGAGAAAAATAAAAGTATTCATTCATAAGTTAGCGTAGCAAGTATAGCATGATGATTGATTAAGAAATGGGTATACCCAATAACGATACATCCAAAATATCATACAAGTAATGATCTAAATAAGCATAAATTATTATAATTAAATAAGAACTACTACAAGTAAAACAAAATAAAAAGAGTCCCTTTGTATAAACTACAGAGGGACTCTTTTTTGAGTACTACAAAGAACAAAATATGATTGGATTTAATAGTATGGGCTTTATTGGAATGATTATTGCGTAATTGTACTACGTTTAGGACTATAAAAATTTTATGATTTCAAAAAGCCTTTAGTCATCTCGTACATTTGCTTGGTGTATTTATCGATATCATCGCGTGACATTCGTAGGCGATCTACCGAAGAACCGTAACCAATTTCTTGTTTACCTGCCGCTAATCCTTCAAATATACCATCTGCAAAAGCATCTAACGGCTCGCCTTGAGTATGTTGTCCGGCTCCACCTAAATCTGTATTTACAGCAGGAGGTGCAATTTCGATCACTTCAATCGATGTATCTTCTAACTGGTATCGAAGACTCATCGTAAATGAATGGAGTGCTGCTTTGGTTGCTGAATAGATAGGAGCAATCACAAATGGTGTAAAAGCTAATCCCGAAGTAACATTAACAATAGCAGCATTTTGTTGAGTCACAAAATAAGGAGCAAACAACATCGAAAGGTGAATAGGTGCTTCAATATTGATCGTGATTTCTTTGCTAAAATCACTCCAATGGTTCTTAGCATCTGCTGTTAATATATTTAAGCGTTGCTGAATACCTGCATTATTAACGAGCACATTTACTTCTGGATAGTGAGTTGTGGCCCAATCCAATAGTTGAATCCGTTCAGCTTCATTTTCCACATCGCATACACGTGTAATTAATGTTGGATATTGTTGCTCTGCTTGTTGCAGAACCTCTTCACGTCGTCCACAGATAATCACTTTATTACCTGCTTTCAAAAAACGCTCTGCAAAAGCAAGTCCAATTCCTGCACTTCCACCGGTGATCAATATCGTATTCCCTGTAAGCTGCATAATGATTCTCCTTTAGTTCATTGATTTGGTTAAGATTAGAGATCGAATAAATAGATAGAAAAGTGTCTTATATCTTATTTGTACAAAAAAGAGCATGTTGAACTGGTAAAAGGGCTGATATACTAAATAAAGAAATACATAATAAGGAGAATCTATGCACAATATCAATCATTTACAGCTACAAAGTACACAGCGATACGATGAGTTCGATCCTCAGCAAGAGGGAAATAAAAATGTGACTTTTATTGATTTTGTAATCGATGGCCAATCTCTGTATACTATGCTAAAACAATATGATAGGATTCCCGCGTTAGGATGGGGAGGTGAAGAGTATCAAAAGCAAATCTTAGATTATTTGTTATTAGAACAGATGCATCCTGATCTATATTATAGATATCCACTATTAGTCTGTCCCTGGTGTGGGGATGAAGAATGCGGATTTATCTCCGTTTTGATAGAAAAAGAAGCAGATTTAATCGTATGGAGAGATTTTAAGCTAGAGCCAGATAATCGAACTATACCTATCGGCCCTTTTTATTTTGAGTGGGAACAGTATAACAAGTTAATGAGTAAGAATAGATAGAAAAACAATAAAAGAGGTGTAAGATGAATGTTCTAAAGGTTGCTGTTCTGCTTATCATATTACTTTTGTTATGTTCCTGTAGTGTAGATGCTCAATCAGTAGTGAAAATCGATGGTCGGAATCAAAGTGCTACTATTCCAGGATTAGACTATACGATTGCTAATTATTTTCACGATTTTAATGATATACATAAATGGAGTAATGTTGCGACAAATGATTTTATTAAGCAAGCGTATTCGTTATGTTCGGGAGATACGAGCGATAGCAAAACAATCGAAGAAATGAAGAATAGTTACTTTGAAATTAATCAGAGCACGTTAGATTTGGCGGAATGCAATATCGATAAAATAGATCAAATCGATAAGGATCTTGTCAATATACGTGTTACAAGAACATGGGAAAATGGAGATACAGATCAAGTAAGCTATGCAATTATTAAAGTAAATGATAAATGGTTGATTGATCAGCGCTTTTAATCATTCATTTATTGGTTATATTATAATGGCTTGAAGGAGAAAAAAATATGTCCAACTCTATACTATATTAGACAGGGAAAATCTAAGTTGTATACTTGATCAAAAGTACATTATACGTTGCACTGTTATTTTCTTTTGATTTAGATCAAGCCGAATATGTTCTCAACAATATTAAATATTATTATATATCGTTAAGGAGGTGAACAAATGGGAATGAATAGAAAGAGTAAAAGAAAAATTACTTGCTTAAATCGCGTTTTCTATTGGTATGTAAAGCCAGATTGGGAGGATGCAGGTAAGGTTAATGTACATATTATTTCAGAAGATAAAAAGTTTATCGTTGTATATGAAGTAGGTCAGACTAAAATACAAAAAACAAAACCTTTTATTGTTATACAAGGATTAGAATTTGCAGGAATTGCGCAGAGTCGTACTGGTTATCAGAGAGTGCTTACACCGGTTTGGAAAGATGATATCATTACACCTTCTTTTATTGAAAAAATAATTAAATGGAGCGTTTCTCCAAAAGAAAATTTAATATTTGTAAACTATCTAGGTGAAATTGTAATATAAAAGGTTGACTAATCCCACAAGGGGATATGAATAACATTTTCTAAATCAGATTAACTAAAAGACTACATCATAAAATTGGAGAATACTAATGAAAAAATTAAAACCATTATGGTATTTTTTATTATTACTGTTGCCCACTGTTATTTGGACTATGCTCTTAATTAAATGGTTTCCATATACAGGTCTGGGAAGAATTTTAACTGTTCCTGCAACTTTTATTGTGAATATTATAATAGTTGTCGCTTCCATGTTCATCGTGCACAAAAAAATATGGAAGAATATCGTTAAAATTATAATAGTGGTATGTGTTACGAGTTGTATAACAATAGCTTTTTATCCACAAGAGTCTGGTCCTCATGTCACTACTCAAGTTAAAAATACAATAAGATCGATAACTCATATAGAAGAAATAACTAGAAATGATTTGGCGAATGACGATAGTAATGATGATTCAAAATATGTAGTTGCTTTATACAAATATAGAAATGAAATACCTTTAGATGGAACGTATTACATTTATGATCGTGATTATGAATATTTGAATAAATATAGTATTCACAGCTTAGAAGAAATCCCTTCTAAGTTAATGGGCTATCACAAAGTAGTATGGTGGTATTTAACACATTTTATCTCATAATTAAATGATATGAACATTATGTACGAATCAATAACAGTAATCTATCCGCAGATACGGTGGCACAACTGATTATAGAAACATTTGAATTGTAACAAAGTGATATGAGCGCTATGAATATCATTAATTTTCCAACATAAAATCAATATCTGGAAAAAGGAGGAGATATCATGGATCGGGTGATAGTGATCGGTTGTTCAGGTTCGGGAAAGTCGACTCTTTCGCAAAAGCTACATAAAATATTACAATTACCTATTATTCATCTAGACCGTTATTACTGGCAAGCGAACTGGCAATCAACCGAGCAGGAAGCATGGGATCAGAAAGTCACAGAATTTGCGCTGACAGATCGATGGATTATAGATGGAAATTACTCTAGAACATTAGATATACGGATCGGGCGAGCCGATGTTATTGTCTTTTTGGATATGCCTAGATGGTTATGTATGTATCGGATTATGAAGCGAAGAATACAGTATCATGGCAGAACAAGACCTGATCTTAATAAAGATTGCCCGGAAAAGCTTGATATTGGATTTATCAAATGGGTATGGAATTATAGGAAAAGAAATCGAGTTAAAACACTAGAAAAATTGAAGCAAGTCAAAGAACATCAAAACGTTGTGATTATACGCAATAAGAAGCAATTAGAAGAGTGGATAGAGCAATTATTAAATCATTAAAAACGAAGGTAAATTGAAAACAAGGCTAGACGATAGCTTGTCAATAAATTCAAATTACTGCTATACTTTTCATATACTATTGAATTGGGGGTCATACCGTGGCAATGTTGGTAGCAGTGCTAGATTGCTCGTTCACTACAAAGGCCTTACGCAAAGCCTAAACGGGGCGCATATCTTTGTGTAGGGCGCGATAAATGTAATGATATCGCCCGGTTTTTAACGTATGTGGGTATACGTAGGCTTTGCACCTTATGAATGATTTAATAAATATAAGGGGCTGAAAGCAATGCAAACACCATTTATTCAGAATGATCAATTAAATTTTATTAAAAAACAGGCAGACTTTCTGTTGAAAACGATGCGTAGCGTTGGCGATCGCAAAGTGTTAGAAACAGTCAGAGAAACTACTGTTATGAACGTTATACAAGCTTTTGAACATTTGACTCCAGAACAAAAAAGTCTGTTAGAACAGTTGTCTACGTATGAAGCAACGCATGATCTGGAAAATTATCTGGATGAACTGGATGCTTATGTGATTCCATTTCCACAAGTATCATTGAAGCAAATTCAGAAGCTATTTCCCAAAGCCAAAAAGCTAAAAACACCTAATCTAGAAATGATTGATTATACACATACTACGTATTTAAGATGGACAGATATTGCTACAAACCGTCTGTATATCGTATATCCGTATCAAGATCAGATGGTGGGGATTGAAGGACAGATGACTTCGATGAACAAAAAAGGATTCTGTATGTTTTGTAATCGACATCGTGAGCTGGGATTTTTTAATGTGAAAATCAAAGCAAGTGGATCACCAGATAATATTGCTTCTGTAGGTCAGTATATTTGCATAGATCATGAAGAATGTAATCATAATATTGCTGATACTACAGCATTGGAGAAGTTTATTGCTTCAGTGGGGAAATAATACAAAAAGGTCGCTCTATGAGCGATCTTTTTTTTGTGATGTGCTGTGAATCTCAGTCAGAAATAAATAACCTTTATTTCTTTATTTTTTATATCCATTTATTTCTAAATATGATATATTTCAAATGGAATAAATTAACTAAATAGGTTAATTATATTCAAATAAAACAAGGAGGATGATCAGCAATATAGAAGCAGATAGATGCACAGTAAGTCAATAATAATAACGAGAGGAAGATATGATGAAAATTTCTAATCATTTCTTAAAAAATCTTTTAGTTATTCCTTTAACATTAAGTCTCGCATCTGTAGGGGCTTTGGCGGGTCAATCGTCTACTGCTTTTGCAGAAACGCCTTCTAGTAGTACGCAAGCAGCACCGATCATTATACCAGAACCACCACAACCAGGAGATCCTGTACCTGACCTGGATTATTATATTATTTATACATTCGTGGCTAGTTCTACACCACGTATTTTGGATAATATCAATGCGGAAGGAATAACAGATGTACAATTTACTATTTTTCCTTTCGAAGGTCAAAACAAAGAAGTCGTTATTTTTAGTCTAGAAGCTCAGACAGACAAAGGATGGGAACCTGTATTTGTAACACCATTCCAACCTTATTCCAAAATCCAGAAAAAACATTTGAAATTATCTAAAAACGATTATAAAAATTTTCGCATTATTGTGAATAGCACAAATAACCATTTTTCAGTTATGGGATATAAGCAGTGGACGAGTTGATTAGAAGGTCAATCAGGAAGTATTGGCTTTCTATCATGAATAGAAAAGGAAAGATAGCGATATAGTTATTGTATCTATGCTTTATACAAAAGAATTGATCTTCAATGATCAGTTCTTTTTTGTACTTATCTTGTAGAATGAATATCGAGCTATATATGATTGTATTATAGTTTATTATGATTTTATTGCATCCAAGCATGTTAAAAAATCGTAGAAAGGATAGGTTATGACGATTATAAGTATTGAAGGCGCAAGTGCCGTAGGAAAAACGGCTACTTCGACTGCACTTGCTAGAGCAAACAAAGCTTTTCATATTCCTGAAGTTGCGGTTTGGTGGGAAAAGCCAGAACGAGCATATCCTGAATGGTTTTTTGAGCGACAACTGGATCGATGGAATATTGCGCTGGAGAAGGAATTACATACACAAGTTATTATTGATATCGATCTGTTTCAACCATTCTGGTATAACTGGTCTTTTGATTTTACTTTATTTGATGGGCAAAGTTTGGACTTTGTAGAGCATTTTTATCGTCCTTTGATAAAGCAACAGAAGTTAGGATTTCCAGATACCTATTTTGTTCTTTATACGGATGAAGCTAATCTCAGACAACGCAAAGCAGGTGATTCTACTCGGTTAAGAAGAGGGTTTGAATTGAATTTGCAATTTATTGAACCGCACAAACGATATTTTAAAGCATTAAATGACTTTTGTCCGGGGCTGGTATATTTTATCGAATCAGTCGATATTGAGAGTAATATAGAAAAGATTAGAAATGAATTGCCATATTGTACTCATAAACATAGATACTCGATAGAACTTTTTGACTTTATGATCAAATGGCTAAGTACACATCCGGCAAATGAAGGAGAACAATATGAAAAAGATATGTACAGATTTTAATAACCCTAATCCTAATAGAATAAGAATCCCTGCTTTTGATATGAACTATTTTGAACTTATCGATGGAGAAAAAAATCATTTTATATGCTGAGGATATTCAGGTAGAAGCGAAAATTATGTATGATCAAGAGCAATCTTCGTGGTGCGGTGAATTAACTAGTGAGTATATGGATGTTTCAAAAGATATTGAAGAAGCCAGAGACGATGGATTTATAAATGGGAAAGCATTTGGAATATGGACTGAAAGAGATAATTTGATGAGGAAAATGATAGAATTAAAATTAGATCCTCAAATAATCGAAAAAATAACCGGAGTACCTCAAGAAAAATTCTAAACTTTGATTATATACAACATTATTCTCCTATAAGAGATTGGACAGAAAGCAAAGTTCTGTATCTTTTATAGGAGATAACCTGTACATGAAGAAGGCTAAACATCAGGTCAATACAATTATAATATCCATTTTATGTGTGCAGAGAATTTTCTAAATAAAATACTTATATTGTTGTCTGTACAAGTCTGATATCAGGCAGTTGTTGGTCAGTACGGGCTACATGACCGATACGGGAAGCAAGTTTGCGAATAGGACCCATACTAGCGATTCGTACAAGGGTCTGCATTGTGCCGACTCCAAGTTTGGTTTTAGGATAAAATAGATCAGGAGCTCCAGGAGGCAAATGCTGTGCTTTATCTACAATAGGGCGCATCCATTGTTCATACTTGTTTAGACAAATAGCTATTCCGTCTGCTTCATTGGATTCAGGTTGTGATAGGAATGCCGCAAGAACATATCCGCCGATCAATGCGAGCGATGATCCGCCACCGCCTATAGGAGTCACACACCAAGCCGCATCACCGGTAACACATACTCTGCCTTCTGACCATGTGGACATCATAATTTGCGTAAGGTAATCAAAGTAAACATCTTTCGATGTAGCAAATCCATCAATCACACGCTGATCTTCCCAGCCCGCTCCTGCAAAAATAGTACGCAATTCTGTACGAGCCTGTTCTGAAGGGATAGATGCAAGGTTACGATCGCGATCTTTAAATGCGAGCATCGCACGTATCGTTCCTTGATTATCAGGACGAAGTGAAATTTGGCGACTACCGGTAGCCGTATACCAACGCCACCATCGATCATCTCCAGCTTGTCGTTCAATCGTACCATAGGCGATATTCAGACCCAGTTCACGTCTGGATACACGATCTCCAAACACTTTATCCCGTGTTCTAGAGCGCACACCTTCTGCGATAATAAGCAAATCGTATATTTCGGTTTTGCCAGAATGCAGGTCAATCTCAACATGTTCTTTGTGATTTACAATGTTTTCGATCCAGTCACCGTAACGAACCTGAACTTGCTCTGGTAACGTATCTAAAATAATACGTGCCAAGTCTCCACGCAGAATTTCCAGTTCAGCCGTCAGTCCATCCGAATCTTCGACTGGAAATGCACCGACGATTTGTCCTTTTTCATTTACAAATGCAGTTCCTTCTTCTGTTGTCGTCTGATTGCGAACTTGATCTTCCAAGCCCATCATTTGAAGAACTTCACGCGCAATGCCACGCACATCGACATTTTGTCCACCATCACGAAAAGCACTTGCACGTTCGATAACCGTAACTTCCCAACCTGCTTTGCTCAACCAGAATGCCGTACTAAGCCCGGCAATACTTGCACCTGAAATCAGCGCTTTTTGAACCGTCATGATGTTGCTCCTCTCGACGTGTAGATACGCCATTATGAATACGTTAGCATAATTAAAGTCAATCATAAAAAACCACAACTCACCCTTAGTGAAAAGTGGAGAGATGCAGTTAGATGTTCCTTACCCGCTGTGATTAGAAATTGAAACTGTGGAGCAGATATTTCGATTGTTTTGTTATCAAATGATTAGCAAATATTCTTGAATTTATTGAAGTATACCGTTCTCTTATCAATTAAACAAATGGTTGTATAATGGACTAAAGTATCGATAGACATCAAAAATACTGAATCAAAGATAGGAGTAAATCTATTTATGGATCAACAGATTGTAACTTGCTGTAGTGTAGGTGTATATGAGCATGCGCTTAAAAGAGGCAATCAATATATCGTAAACAACGAGCGTGACGATAAGTATAGAATATCTGGTAACCATGGCAGATTAGTTTGGATATCTAAAGCCCATTTTATTGATGGGAATATCACATTACCGTATTTGAAAGAATGGAAGTCAGAAGATGATCTAATGGACTATGATTTGATGGAGGTTGATCTTATTTTTTCAGATGGAAGTAAGCGATGGTGTCTAATCACAACTCCTTCTAAACTGATACATTATTTTGAAGAGCAATCGCATCTTTCAGGTTTTAATATCAGGCATTTACTTATATTGAAAGAAATAAATCATGAAGTTATTGAACAAACATTACGATATTTAGAAGCTCAAGATCGATTAACAGAAGCCAGTGTAGCTTTAGGATAATAGTATACATAAGGAGATACGTTTAGAAATGCAAGTCAAGTATGAATCTTAATTTTGCGGTTTTGGGATACAAACAGTGGAGTAACTGAATAAACTCTTAGCTTCGTATCTATACTTAACTGCAGCGATAACAACAATAATAGAAAAGTAAATATATAAAGGATTGGTCGCGGTACAGGATCAATCTTTTTTGCTATTTTACGAGATTTTTTATAGTTTTGATGACTTGTTCAATACTAGGCTCCTAAGAAATGGATACAAAAGAAAGCGAAAGTCTGTCTTTTATACAGAGTATTGAACAATTTCTTTCCAAAGGAGCTAATAATGTTAACAAGACGCAAACTTATTCTCACTACAACACTGCTGTATACGCTCTTCATTCTTTATTTTATGTTTTTTGCTTTTGGTAGAGGCGATTCTGAAGTTGACAGTTACACGTTTATCTTTGTACCCGATAATTTTTTTAAATTGCCTAATCCGTTAGAATTTTTACACCCAACGATAATGGATATTGTGAGTCTGGGAAATACGGCGGCTTTTATTCCTTTTGGCATTTTAATTCCACTGTTGTATCCTATGAAATTTATTCGATTCATTATCTTGTTTATGTTGTCTATCCTTGTGCTTGAAACTATACAGGCTTTGACCTTACGTGGAAGCTTCGATATAGGCGATGTGTTGAAAAATTCATCCGGCGCCGTGATCGGGTTCGTAGCTTATAGCGTTGGCATTCGTATGAAAGGTACTTGGCGACGTGTTGTCACTATGGGCATTTGTATTATTTTACTATTATTCGTCTCATGGGGAATCGGTGCTGGAATCGATAAAGCTGTTGCTAAAAATCCGGGATCGTTTGTTGCTTTAAACGAGTGGGAAAACAGCAGTGGAGTCATATCGAAAAAAACTGCATTGCTTCCTTTCAAAATAGAGGGTCAAAAAATCACTCCTCAATTTAACGTATACGATGCAAACAATAAGAAATCCGAAACGTATACTTACAAGTTTGGTGGCAAAGATTTTTATTTTTATTTAAATTATGGAATTCCAGACCCAAAAGATTTGAAAGGAAGTGTAAGTGTTTCTGTAGACGGGCGACAAATCTTTTTATCTAATTTCGAAAAAGATGATCCATTGCGTACGCCACAAGTATTTGATTGGTATTTCGAACAAGCGAACGAAATTACCATTACGATAGAAGGAAACGAAAAGGCATGGGATGTGGGATATCGAGAGATGAAGCATTTCTGGGAATAAAAGAGAGAACAGCAAAGAAGCGAATTCAGGTCTTAATTACGACTTGGATTCGCTTTTTTGTTAACTATCTTAGAATGCTACTTTTCCTCATCAGTCGCAATCGCATGCTCCTCATAACTAACCCAGTCACTCCAACTTCCACTATACAACTTCACATTCTTATACCCAGCTTCGTTCAGCGCCAACACATTCGGACAAGCCGACACGCCAGAACCGCAATACACAATAATCGACTGCTCTTTATCTAATCCTGCAAAATGCTTCTCCAACTGCTCCACATCATCATAACGATCTTCGTCATCATGTCGAGTATCTAGCCAGAAATAATTAACTGCTCCAGGAATATGTCCAGCTTTGGAATCAATCGGTTCTTCCAGTCCCAAGTAACGTTTGTGTTCACGAGAATCAATCAGTACAGGCAAAGAAGCTTTATCCTGCGTCTGAGCAGAAGGAGTAGTCTCTGCCGAAATATAAGCTTGAGACACCTGACGAACGTCTTCTACGTTGGCTAGCATATTAGGCTGTGCATTGGCGACAAAAGTCGTTGGAATCACAACAGGCTGATCGCTAGTGACAGGGAAGTTCGCATTTTTCCAAGTGGTAAATCCTTCGTTCAATACATACACTTGCTCATGTCCTACATAATGAAGCATCCACCACAATCTAGCAGCATTAAGACCTTTGTTATCGTCATATACCACGACACGACTATTTGAATGAATTCCAGCTTTGCCAAGAGTGAGTGCCAGTTGATCTACATCAGGTAACGGATGGCGACCACCATGTGCTGTAACAGGAGCTGACAAATCTGTTTCCAAATCGAGATAGACCGCACCCGGAATATGTTCTGCCTGATAAGCGGCAGCCCCAGCAGGTTTGTCATTAAGCCAGAACCGACAATCTACAATAACCATATCCGGTTCATATAAGCGAGCAAGTAGCCATTTCATTGATACTATATTTTGCATAATATGTAGCTCCTTCTATACTGTAATGTCTTTTTGTATAGTGTACATGATATTTCAACAGGTATCTATTTAGAATAAGTAAAGACGTTTAACAAACTTCATATAAATAGCAGATATAGCGTTAACAAAAGTACCGTAAGATGTGGAAAGTACATAGATACGCAATGTTGAGGAGGATTTACATTATTATGAAATTATCCAAGTTTAAAATGCTAGGACTATCCCTGACGTTATCTGTATTCGCAGGTACGGTTGGTGGACATTATTCGCATGCGGCAGAAGCCAAAGATGCTTTGACTCCTGTTAAGCCAGCATGGGGTTATTTTGTAGAAAATTATAAAAACAATACGAAAGACCATCTGTCTGTGTCGTCGAATCCTGTGATTGGTGTATTATCTGGATTTGAAAAGTTATGGACACCGGGTACGACATGGGATTCTGGGACAGCAGTGAATCATAAAATTTTAGACCAGAATATTCAAATGGTTATAGATATCGCCAAAAAGCGTACAGCCAGTCAAGCTCAAGCGGCTTATTTGGATGATCGCCGTAACCAGAGTTACAGTGTCATGGACGGTCTGGGTTCACTGACAGATGTGTATCGCAAAGATGCAGGAGCAACGACAACGATTACAGACGTTCCGGCAGATGCAACAACGAAGAAGTATGATGATGAAGGGAATAATGCAGGTGATCCTAACTCCAGTCTGGGAAGTGTTGTCAGTCTGGTGAACAAGTTACGTGGGGATTATTCATCGAGTAATCCAGCCAAAAGCTTTTTCAATTACAAACGTCCTTTCCGTTGGGATTCGCCAGCACTGGTTATTCCAACATTAGTTCCACAGATTAAGTCTGATCCTACATCTGATGGTGGATTCCCAAGTGGTCATACGAATGCGGCATATTTAAGTGCTTTTGCAATGGCTTATGCTGTTCCAGAACGTTATCAGGAGTTATTAACACGTGCTTCTGAACTTGGAAATAATCGAATAGTTGCAGGCATGCATTCTCCATTTGATGTGATGGGTGGACGTGTGATGGCGACCGCTCTATCTGCGGCGATTTTGAATGATCCAGCGAACAAAGAATTGAAAAAGCAAGCATACCAACAAGCTCAAAAAATATTAATGACGCAAACAGGAACAGCGCCAGATCGCTTTAGCGATTACCAAGCAAATAAAAAAATGTATACCGAACGCTTAACATACCATTTCCCGCAAATATCTGCTAAAGACCAACCTGTAGCTGTACCTAAAGGGGCAGAAGTATTGTTAGAAACCCGTCAGCCATACTTGAACGACCAACAGCGTCGTGCTGTGTTGGCAACAACAGGAATTCCTTCCGGTTATCCCGTATTGGATGATGCCGAAGGGTGGGGACGTTTGAATTTATTTGCCGCAGCCGATGGATATGGTGCATTTATGAGTAATGTTACAGTGACGATGGATGCTTACAAAGGTGGATTCAATCAGGAAGATCACTGGCGTAATGCTATCGCCGGCAAAGGCGGTCTAATTAAAAAGGGAACAGGAACGCTTTATCTAGAAGGTAAAAACACATTTAGTGGAAATACAGTGGTGATGCAAGGTACACTCGAAGGAACCACAGCGACAGCGTTTGGACGTGGAAATGTTACGAACCAGGGCGGTACACTTGCAGAGCAGACTGCTGGCATGTGGATGATTGATGGTGATTTCAAACAAAATGCTAAAGGTACACTGGAACTGAATATCGGAAGCAAAGCAGATCTTTTGAAAATCAAAGGAAAAGCTAGTTATAACGGTAAGCTACAATTGAACTTTACTAATAACTTTGTGCCAGCAAATGGTATGAAAATTGTGATCAGCAAGAAATCTGTGCAACATGGACAATTCTCTTCCATCACAACAACAGGATTACCTAAAGGTTATAGTGTCAAAGCGATCTATACTAATACTAGTGTGAAATTAAAAGTTAGCAAAAAATAATTGTATATTGCCGTAGTCACAGATATCGTTAAAGCCATCTTATAGATGGCTTTTTGTTTGCGATTTTTGTCTTATATAGCAAGCGATCTTTATATAGTGTATTTAAAATCTTGCGTTAATTCATGGTCTAATAGTTCAATGTCTTCCCCTTGTTGCTGGCGGATATGAATATTTTCTGTGCCCCAAGCACACATCATTTCTATAATAGTATTGGCAGTTCTGCCGTATTCAGTTAAAGAGTATTCGACTTTGGGAGGCATTTGCTGATAGACATAACGACTGACTAGCCCATCTTGTTCAAGCTCACGTAATTGCTGAATGAGTACTTTTTGCGAAATGCCTTGAATATTGCGTTGTAATTCACTGGTACGCATCTTATCAGATAACATTAATAAACAGATGATCAAAGCTTTCCATTTCCCACCGATTATTTCAAGGGTCGCTTCTATACCTAAATGATATTGCTTCATTCTACATTCCTCCGTTTAAGCTATTTTGCTGTTCAGATTGAGTTGGGATCACCGTTGATAACAAGCTTGATTCTTTATTGTTACACCAGATCGAAGGTAAAGTCTATACACACTTTAAAGTAAGTACATGACTTTATTGTGTGTATTTTCTTTTCCGTCAAGCTATATCATAATGGCAATATTCTCCCATAACGAAAGGAAATCAGATCTGATGAAAACTTTGATTATATTAGCACATCCTAATCTTGCAACGTCCAAAGTCAATAAACGCTGGCACCAAGAGTTACTTCAGTACCCGGATCAAGTCACTATTCATGAGTTATATCAAGCGTATCCTGATTGGAATATTAATGTAGCTCAAGAACAACAATTACTGGAAGCCCATGACCATATTATTTTACAATTTCCATTTTACTGGTATAGTTATCCACCGTTACTCAAAAAGTGGTTAGATGATGTATTTTTATATGGATGGGCGTATGGATCGTCTGGTAATAAGCTGAACGGGAAAAAGATAGGCTTAGCGATAGCGATTGGAAACAAGCAGGAAAATTATCGTCCAGAAGGTTCAGTCACATTTACAGTCGAACAATTACTGAGTCCATTTCAAGCCAGTATGCAACATATAGGAGCTATAGCGTTGCCACACTTCGCTATGTTTGGCGCATCTTTTCAAGCAACAGAACAACAAATTAATCAAAGTGCAAAAGACTATATCAACTACATTATAGAGCATCAGAGTGAAGTTGATCGCAAATAATATAGTGGATAAAAAGTACTTTATGCCAGTAGAGATGGTTTATGTTAAGAAATAAAATGAATCTACATTAGACCGGAAATAAGCTTAATGAAAAGCGAGTTCACTATACGACATATTTCCTTTTGTAATTCCTGTTAGTAATTCTTGTAGTACTCTTTTTCTCTATTGCTTGTACTTATACATCTCTCTCTTTTAGAAAAAGGCTTGAGCCAGTAGCGTTCCAGTATAACGTTTGTATTTCGGTTCAAGTCTTTTTTTGTTACACTCAGGGTAACGATAAATTAGAGGAGAACATCATCATGAATATCAACGACATGTTTGCGCAGTATTCGCTATGGATTTATGTGGGAATAGCGATAATTGCGATATTGATCATTATACTTGTAATCAAAAGTATATCGCGCCGAAGAGCCAGAACACGCCGACAACAGCTTGACCCTTACCGTATTACGATGCAGGATATCGATCAAATGGAAGGATCAGAATTTGAACGCTATTTATACCACTTTTTTACCGAATTAGGATATGAAGATACATACAAAACGCAGGGGAGTGGAGACTTCGGAGCAGATCTGGTATTTACCGATCGAGAAGGAATACGCAACGTACTGCAAGCCAAATGCTATGCTGAACATAACAAAATCGGACTGAGTGCTGTACAAGAAATTTATTCGTCGATGCGTTATTATGAAGCTGACAAATGTATCGTACTCACATCCTCTTATTTTACCAAAGCTTGTGAGACACTTGCCGGAGTCAATGCTGTAAAATTACTGGATCGCAATGATCTTATTCAATTGATCGAAGATTTCAAATCGAATGATCATGAAGAAGCTATGGATATTATCGAAAGTGAACCTGTTATTCTTTCTTCCCCCTGGCAACAACAAACAAATCGAAGATCAACTTATCGTACACGTAAAAGCAGATAAAAAGGCTATCTTCCCTAATCCGGAAGTAGCCTTTTTTTGATTCGTGTTGATTCACTTTAACAATAATCAAGTAGAATGATTTGATGTAAAAGTAAACATATTAAATACTTAAATTTCATTAAAAGAAATAACTTGAAATACTATGATACAAGCCGTAATTTTCTATACTTGTTGTAGATTTTTTAAGGTATATAAAATGATCATCTCACTCGAAACGGATGGGACATAATCGTACTGAAAGAGCGAAGCGCTCGCCTTTAAGGATAGATATCGACTGCTCAGCAATCTATCAAGATATCTGTCCTTAACAGCGACGACAAGAACGATTATTTCTCCGCAGTGTTGAACTCCCAATTCATTGCACATCATTTATGCATCGTATTGCATTTTATTTCTCCCGCTCCACCATTTCTTCTTCTGTCGCCATCAGATCAGGAGGCACCAACGCTTCAGTTTTGTCTTTACCGAATCGAATAAATACCCATACTCCGAGTAAAATCAATACACCAGCACCTAATTGAATACCTGTTAACGATTCGCCCAGTAACCAGAAAGCAAGCAATGAAGCAAAAACAGGTTCACCCAATACCGCCATAGAAACAGCACCAGCATTCATATATTTCAACAGCCAGTTAAACAAATAATGTCCAAATAGAGTAGGTACAATAGCGAGTAACCAGAATACGCCCCAATCTTTAGCAGCATAACCGGTAAACGGAATATCATTGAACAGATTGTAAAGTGCCATTACACTACCTGCAATAAAGAACACCCAGAAATTATAAATCAAAGCTTCCATATGAGAACGAATATGTTTGCTGATCAGCATATGTATAGCCACTGCAATCGT
This sequence comes from Paenibacillus sp. PsM32, assembly GCF_030433815.1. NCBI lineage: Bacteria > Bacillati > Bacillota > Bacilli > Caryophanales > Paenibacillaceae > Paenibacillus > Paenibacillus sp. PsM32. The sequence goes on from NZ_JARUWY010000005.1 coordinate 239,377, forward strand.
ACCAAGAAATGATAAAATATCGCCTTGTAATGCTGTTCCTGAGAGGGCAAAATCTCCCCAACCAATCGCCACCGATCCGATAACAGCCATACCCATTCCGATAATCATAAATCGATTTGTATGGGTGCGGAATAGAAAATAGGAGCCAATAACGACCATAATCGGTTCCAGTGTCAAGATCACAGTGGAGCTAGCTACAGTAGTTAAGCGTAGCGAACCCATCCAGAGCAGGAAATGCAGAGCAAGCATCAAGCCTGAAATTCCTAACATCAACCATGTTTTGGGCTGAATCCGAAATAGTTCTTTGCGATAGCGAATCGCAAGCGGTAATAATAGTAAATTGGTGAAATATAATCGGTACATACCGATCACCGATACTTCTGCATCTGACCAGCGAATAAAAATAGAAGAAAACGAAATAGCCAGAATACCAATCACATAAAGAATTTCTAAAGGAATAGCAGGACTCTTAGAGGGTGCATGTGGATTCATAGGTGTGCTCCTAAATATAAGTATAATATTGGTTTATTTTTGAAGAATTATGCCTTTATGATTATACTCTATCCCTTACAAGCTGGAAACGATTACTCGAAAATCTTCCTATTGACACAATAAAAATCTTTAGTACTAGTAAAAAAGAACCATTTATTTCTAATTTTTAAGAAAAATAGGTCTAAAGATAAAACTCTTAACATCTTGCTTTTTAGTTTTTATTTATAAAAAATGCTTTTATATCAATGATTATATGTTATTTTGTTAATAAAGTATTAAAAATAGAAGTAGTACTTTTATACTAAAGTAAAAACATTTTTAATCCTTTTTAGACAAAATAAGGTATCCGCACTAAACGGAGGGTACTTTCATGCATGGACATATAACCATTTTTACGGATCATATCCGAAATATTGACTACGAAAATGTTATTTATTTTTACGAAACATCGTTTTGTGATCAACCGGATGAACTGGAAATGTATGAGACTGCACGTTGTTGCATTATCGCGTATACAGATCCTGAACGAACTGTACAAACGGCTAATCAGATCAGACTGTATTTTCCACAAATGGCACTATTGTTAATTACTGATGTTGCTCAGCCTGTTAGTGATCAACATCTCGTGCGCATTACAGGAGTAGGTCGATTGCGATTATTGTACTGGAAAGATAATCATAGCGAAGAAATGCTCTCTGAAATTCAAAGTTTATTGTATCCCGAATATCCAGCTAAAAGCCCGCATATTGCTTTTATTTTGTCGGTGTACAACGAAGAAGAGCGGTTTATTCATGTGAAAAAATTTGCAGAACGATTGCAAACGTTTATACGCAGTCATCTGGTAGAAGGTTCTATCTATGTCATAGACGATGGAAGCTTGGATAGAACGCAGCATCTTTTAGAATCGTTAGAACATTCAACAAGTATGGTGATCAATCGAATTAATCGTAATGCTAGCCCTCTTTTCAAAGCCCAGCAATTAGAGCGTAATACACGCAAAGCAGGCACATACTTGGAAGGGATGCGTACGATAGAAGCTGATTATTATGTATTTGTCGATGCAGATGATTCCTTTTTTATTGAAGATATTGCCAAAATGATCAATGTGGTCAGGCAAGGATATTACGATGTAGTGATTGGCACCAAAGACATGACTGCCGAAAATCGGTCACTGGTACGTTCAATAGTCAGCTTTTGCAAACGGCAGATTTGTAGGCCATTTTTGCCAACAGGTGTGATTGATTCGCAGACCGGTCTCAAAATTATGAGTTCTGTAGCCGTAAAGCGAATGTTTCCTCATCTAAAACAAGAGCTTGGACTGGCAGTTGATTTGGAAATGATGTTTATCGCCAAACGATTACAATTACGTGTGTTACAGATTCCTGTCAAATGTATTGACCGCGAAGGTTCGCATATTGAAGTGTGGAAAGATTCAGCTCGCTTTTTGCGATCTTTAATCGATATCTGGCGACTGGATCGGCGGGTGCGTTAAAATGATCAGTCGGGTACGTGCTATCTTTTTTCCTTTGTTTAATGTGTTACTAAACGGGTTTAATTTTTTCTTTCATATTGCGGCTAGTTGGTATTTAACAGGGGCTGCTTATGGACAAGCAAATGCATTACTGGCTTTGTTCGCTTTATTGTCAGTTCTGGGCTTATCGGTTCAACTGTTAACAGCCAAAGTGGTCTCAAAAGAAGATCGAACATTAGCGCTCAAGCAATTGCCTTTAGGTGCATTGTTGATCAAAACACCCATAATATTGAGTCTGGCTTCATGTATTATCCTATTGATGCTTTTACCTGTATTACGTTCGATGCTTGGCGTTGATGCTAGTTCATTACTACTCCTTTACATACTTGTTTTCCTGCATACGATTGTGAGTATGACCCGTGGTGATATGCAAGGCAAAGAACGTATGTTAGCGCTCAACATTAATTATTATATCGAAGTACTTGGTAAATTGACGGTCTTTTTTATACTGGCAGCTTCAGGATTTACATTAAAAGCTGTATTGATTGGCAGTTGCGCAGGAATGTTATTGTCATTGATACATGGATGGATATTCAGTATTCGTCAGCATAGAGTATCTTCTACGACTGCACAGACCCAGCAGTTATCAGGTATTTGGAAATCACTTGGTCAGGATTTTACAGATAGTCTGATTACCAATCTGTTTGTATTGTTTTTTATTTCTATCGACATGATTGTAGTACAGCATTATTTCCCTGTACAAAGCAGTGGGTATGCTATTGCACTGAAATATAGTCAACTTGTCTATTATGTCTCGTATAGTCTGATCGCAGCTTTTATCCCCAAGTTGGGAGCTAACGGTGACAATAAAAAAGGATTACGTCAATTGATCGGTATTTACAGTGGATTGATGTTTTGCGCGGCGATCTGTGTCTATATCGGAACTACATTTATTTTTCCGATGTCGATTCCATTACTATTTGGCACCGCTTATCAATCCGCAGAGCAATATTTAATACTGGGTGGTTGGGTATACTGGTTATTTTCGATTGTGCTCTTTTTCGTACATGTTCACGTACTGATGGGACGACGTACATTTATGTGGGGAATGCTTGCTGGAGCTATATTGTTGTTGATTTCATTTGGCTCATGGCATACAAGCCCGCAAAGCTTTTTGTATGCTGAACTTTGCTTATATAGCGTGTTAGCTATTTATTTTATTATCGATGCGTGGAGGTATTTATATTCACATCAGACGATCCGATCCAATTCTGTTCAGCCGCATGACCCTACTATTTTGAATTGAAGGAGCAAGATTATGGATTCTATCAATGTAAAAAAAGATCAAATCACTATTCTACTATTATCATGGCGTGATATTCGTTCTCCCAAAAGTGGAGGCGCGGAAATTTTTACTCATGAAATGTTAAAACGTTCCCAGCAAAATCGCTATCGTTTTATCCATTTTGCTCCTCAATTTGCAGGATTACCGGCTGAAGAAGAGATCGATGGAGTGACCTATATTCGTCAAGGTAATATCTATAGTGTGATCGGTCATGCGATTCGGTATTATCGTCAGCATCGTAACGAAATTGATTATGTGGTTAATCAATCCAATACACATCAATTCTTCACTTCATTCTGGGTAGAACCAGCCAAACGCATCTTTTTTATCCATCAATTAACTCGTGAGATTTGGTATGAAAATGCTAGCTTTCCACTGAATCATATCGGTCATGCATTAGAGCCATGGATGCTGAAGTTAGCGCAAAAAGATCAGACGATCACTGTATCACCATCGACTCGTTATGATTTGTTGCAACTGGGATTTGATGCCAAGCGTGTTCATTTATTGCCGGAAGGAATTGAATTTGAGCACTGGCAGCCAGAGCAATTTTTACCGAAAGAAGAGCAACCTACTTTTATGTATGTCGGTCGATTTGTTAAATACAAAGGAATTGATCTGGTATTTCAAGCTTTTGGCGAATTGAAAAAGAAATTCCCGCAGGCTAAATTATGGATTGCTGGTCGCACAAATGAAGAGTATGTACAGTGTGCATTGTTGCCGATTATGAATCAATATGGATTAACGTATGGCAAAGAAAATGATCCAGAAGTAGATGTGATTTTTCATGGATTTGTCTCTGAAGAACGCAAGCTCGAATTGATGAGTCGGGCGCAAGCATTGGTATTTCCATCCTTACGTGAAGGATGGGGATTGACGGTAACCGAAGCGGCGGCTGTAGGCACACCAAGTATTGTTAGTAACTCTCCAGGGCTTGTTGATGCGACTGATTTTGGCAAAGCAGGCTATCTCTGCTTTCATGGCGATGTAAAAGGATTATCTGAGCAAATGGAGCGTGCCGCAATGGGTGGAGAAGATTATGCAGGTATGCGTAAGCGTGCATATGAATATGCGCTTAAATTCCATTTTAATCATACCGGAGCAGCATTCGATACATTTGTTGATCATCTGGTAAAGGAGGCACAAGAGCATGGACAAAGTCGTCATCCTCTTCTCCACGTACAATAATGAACAAACGGTAGTGGATTGTCTACGTAGCTGTATGAATCAGCATGATTATCAATCTCTTCATATCGTTGTTGCAGACGATGGTTCTAGCGATCATACCGTTCAGACGATTCAGCAGTTGTCCGAAGAGAGTATTGTTCCGATCACCGTATTGGCATTGCCTCATGGAGAACGTGGGGTAGCGCGAGTTACAGCGATTGAGGAAGCACAGCGATTGAATGCAAAGTATATATTTGTGATTGATTCTGATATGATTTTGGCGAATCAGCTAGTAAGTCAGTGTACTTCATTTTTGAATGAACATCCTGAAGTGGGGGCACTGGTTGTACCGGAAGAAGCCTATTCAACAGCAACTAACTTCTTTTCTAAAGTGAAAGTGTTTGAGCGTAATGTAATTAATAATGCAGGAGAGCAACTGGGTAAGCGTTCGATAGAAGCAGCAAGATTCTGGCGTATAGATGCTTATGAATCAACAGGTGGATTTAATGCCGATCAAATCGCATTTGAAGAAATTCAACCGACATTACGTTATGTAGAAGAAGGCGGAGAGATTCGGCGTGCTACTTTTACGCGTATTTACCATGATGAAAAGCAAGTATATCTGAATGATGTATTACGTAAAAAAGCGTATTATTTCTCCGTAATGGATCGTACTCTTTCTACAGAAGAAGGAGGATTACGCAAAGCGTTAGAGCGATGGTATTTTTTCCGTCCAGTATTGTATTCACGTGACAATCTGATTTGTTATCTACGTCATCCGTTGTTAACAGTCGGAATGGTATGGATGTATATCTGCCTTAGCGTGCTCGGGGTAACTGCACTTTTGCAAAGCAGTTCCCGTTCTGCCCAATCGTTACCTATTAATGAAAATAAATAAATCGTAATAAAGTATCTCCAAAAGTTAACTGGCGGATATTGCAAATCGATGATTGATAATTTTCAAGTTCGTGACGAGGAATATACAACGAATGTGAATCTAACTGAATACCGTCATAGCTCGGATGAAGCAGAGATTGTCCAACTGCATACAGGTGAGCAAGCGAGTGATGATGAGCAATAACCAGATGATCATGATTGAGCAATATATACGGTTGATCGGTTACCTTCATCATATCGATAATAAATGCCGATAAATGATTGGCGAACTGTTGCTCAGCATGGTGAGCCAATTGATTTCGTTCGGCTTGTTGTAATGCTTCATAAAATATCTGCTTCAACGAGTCAGTGAGTTCTAACGGTTTGGTAAGAAATTTGAAAATTCCCACTTGATTAATCGCAGCTAGCATCGATTGTGTATGTAAATGACCGGATAAAATAATGCGGACGACATGGGGATAATCTGCTTTCATCATTGTTAAAAAAGCAAGCCCATCGATACCTGGCATTAGCAAATCAGATACAACAACATCGATGTGGTGTTGCTCAATAATCCGTAAAGCTTCTTTGGGATTATTAGCCATATGAATGTGAAAATTTTCCTCTTCTAACCAGCGTTCAAGAATCGTTAATACCATCTTATTATCATCAACAAACAGAATACTTTGGGTTTTCATAAGCTCTGGATAACTCCAATCATAGGTTCAGAAATGAGGAACTACATGTATAATATCAATATTTTGGCATTTTTAAAAGATACGAGTGTAGCTTGCGAACTGCGCTTATTTTGCGAACGATTCAGTTCAGCCGAGCATGCACTATGGGAAAAAGGAATGCGTTTATTTCACCAATATCAAGGAAATCAGCATGCCAATCTGACATTAACTGTATCTCATGGACTCAAACATATGGATGAAACTTACGACATTTATATCGTGAATCTTCGCGAGTATACGGAAGAAGAATTAGACCTTCTGTATATCGCGAAGCATTGCGAACTGTTGCTCCTTAGCTACGGAGAACCCGAAGATGCTGTGCGATTTGCAGCACTGCAACGCCGAACACCGCACTTATGGTGTGCACGATTGCCATTGGTTACATTTGAACTGGAATGTCTTATGCAAGCGATACTGTATCGTTTGGAGCAACGCAAAGGAGAGAAATCGTCATGAAAGGTTGGGCTTTTATTAGACCCATATGGCAACGGCTGATTTTGTATGCAGTTGTTATGGGCATTTCAGCGGTGTTGCTATTTGCAATCCAATGGTTTGCTGTTCGTGAATATCAGACACAGATTACCGAGATTAGTGAAACACGTCTGCAAGATATTGTGCAAGCTACTTCTACCAATATCAATAGCCAGTATCAGACGTGGCAAGTAGAACTTAATGAATTGGCAGCGACGATTGGCAAAAATATATTGGATAATGCCAAACGATCTTATACCAATGGAATTACACGCAATCCAGGTGAATTCTATGTGCTGAACAATCAATATGAATTGATCGGCGGACATGATAACCCGTTAATGCAAGCCGCTGTCAAACAGATCCAAACGTTGCAAAATGGCTGTGGAATTACAGGATTTACGACAGAAAATAATCAACCTGTACAATATATGATCTGTCGGATCAAAGGTACAAGCCAAAATGGATTTGCAGTGCGTACGATTGATACCGCTATGTTAACCCAACGCATTATAGCTGATCCTACTCATTATGAGACATTAATCTATAATGAAGAATTCAAAGTAGTAGGATCACGGACATCAACAGATATCGGTAGAGTCGATATTACAACAGTTACCAAAAAATTACTAGACGGTAACACAGGAATAGTCGAAGACAATAATATCAAATACGGCATTGGATTCAGTCGTATTGATGATGATCATGCGCTGTATATCGCTGTTCATGAAATGGATAACGATACTGTCAAAAATGTAAATCAGTTCCGAAATCGGATGTTGTTAATCTATATACCGATTTTGTTTATAGCGGCTATTGTAATGGTCTTTTATCGTAGACGGGTGATCAAAGACAATACCATCAATACTCAAGTACGGGATCAACGTCGTGAAGAAGATTTAAAACAGCAACAAGATACGTACTATTTGCCGATGTTGCAATCAATGGAAGAACAGTTACAACAACTACAGAATCGAACAACACGCTTAACAGGTGGAGATGATCTGAAGTTGCTTGGTTTTTATAATAATTTAGCAGACAATTTAGAAGCTTCTGCCAGTCGAGGAGATTCTGCATCACGCGCTGAACTTGAATTTTTCCGCGAGCTGAATCAGAATTTCACACAAGGACGATTGAAGCAGGAGTCTTATATTGCTGAACTGGCTCTATCTGTACAAGAATTGCGTGAAGAATTAGAGCAGAAGATGCATGGTGCAGCAGGTATTCATTTTGCCGATATGAATGAAGTGATTACAGAGTCGTTGAAATGGGCGAATCGTGCGCTGGATATGAAAGGGATTGAAGTGATCGTGAAGCAGGAGCCTGTATCTCCGATCGCTGCTCAATCTGCTATGTTGTATCGCACGATTCAAGGATTGGTCGAAAATGCAGTAACAGCGATGGCACATCATTATGAAGCACCAGCAGATATGAATGAACAAGGTGCATTTGCACCCAGATCCAAGCGAGCGAACAAAACACTTAAAATCAGTTCACGTATGGAAGAAGAAGAGATTGTAATTACGATAGAAGATACAGGTGGAGGCATTGATGATAAGATGCGCTGGAATTATTTTCAGTCGGATTATTCTCAAAATAACAATGCAGATACAATCAGTCTGTATCATATGGATGCTTTTCTCAAAACGATTGGTGGACGACTCAAATTGCGTAATACTGATCGCGGATTACAAGCGATTATTCAATTACGACGTTAATTACGATGTAGCCTGAAGTGATGATATTAAGTGATCTTTAGCTAACACGCTCAACAAGTAGATAAGACATAGGAGTAGAAAGGAGGCTGTCGTATGAAAAAATGGATCGAAATGTATCGCTATGATCTGGTAGCTGTCATGATTATGCTGGCAGCCATCCTGTTGTTTTTACTCCCTATTTATAGCCCTGGACAAATTGTTTTTAGCGATATCGCTTTTGGAGCAACTTCTCATCGCTATTTAGAAGAAATTGCAGGGGTATGGAATGAGCGCTGGTCGACGTCTACTTTATTTAATGCACCACGTATTTTGTATATTCTGCCTTTCTATTTATTATCATTAGCATTCGGGGAAAGTGGCCCGGTGTTGCTCAAATCATTTATTACAGGGTTATTATTTATTTCTGCTTTTTCGATGTATGCTTTTGCTAAGCGATTAGTTAGTGTGTATTACTCGCCTAGTTTTACCAAAACACGTATTTTTGCGATAGTGGTCGGAGCTTTATTTTATGCGCTGAATCCATGGGTTGTTTTTCGTATTCAGCATATTTATTTATTGTGCGGGTACAGTCTGTTTCCGTTAGTGTTGCGATTTTTCTTTAGTAGCTTTGATCCGAAGTTTCAGAAGCAACAGATTCATCATTATCATCTACATAAATTATATCAGCGGAATTGGATCGATCTTTTTATGTTGGCAGCGGTATTTACCATTAGCGCAGCCGCGATTCACTATTTCTTTTTTGGCATGATCTATTTAGCATTTTTTACAGCTCTTTTATTAATCAAATTAACATGGACGTATAGACAAAATGGTTGGGCTTTTTTAAAACCTTTATATATTAATTTTGCTCGTAAATGGCTCATTTTTGGCTGTTTTTTCGGCTTATTAAGTTTTTACTGGTTGTCTTTGTATATGGGAAGTATTCTTATGGATGCACAGGCGTCACAGCACAATATCAATGTGGTCGATACGTTATCGTTATTTAGCCGTAACAGTACACTGAAAAATGTTGCTTATTTGCTAAGTTACTGGTGGCCTATGTTTCCATTATCCAGTCTACCGATCGTATTTTATATCGGTGGTGGGGTGTTATTACTGCTTATCGGATATGCGATGGTCACTCGTTCACACAAAAATCCAATTATTTTGATTTTCACTTTATTAACATTATTCTTTTTGATTGCAGCTACTGGAACTACTTTTCCTTCGATTGCTGGATTTTTTGTGATTTTGGTAACCAAGACACCTGTGATCGGTTCTGTTTTTCGTGATCCAAATAAATTTATTGGGTTGATAGCTTTGAATTTTGGAGTGCTGTTGACGTTTGGGATTATACAGTTACTTGAATGGTTCGGAAGTTCCAGAATACAGCGAATAATCAAACATACTGCTTTTGTAGCGGTGATTGCGTGTCTGATTATTTATGTAACACCTTTACGTACGCAATTTGTAGCAGGGTACTATAAGCCAGTGACAGTGCCTAAAGAATATACTGAAATGGCAAATAAATTAACAGATCCTGATCGTTATGATAGCAAAGCGTTATATTTTCCGATAGCAGATAATATGATTCAGAGTTTTAACGGGGTAGCTACACCTTACTGGAACAAAGGCGAGACATCGATGCAAAAAGCGACCGGTGATTTTCAAGTCTATTCTTCGCCCAAAAACACGATTTTTCATCATGAAGGTAACGATCCAAGTATTACGTATTATATAAATTTTTTAGAGTATATGTTGGACAATGGGTTGAGCTCAAAAATGGGTTCATTGTTCTCTACGTTTGGCATTAATCAGCTTGTCTATCATAACGAATATGAAGGACAGGAAAAGCGGCAACAATTTCAATTATCGATGCTAGAAGATCAGGCGGGATTGAAGCGAACGTATCAAAATTCGATCTTTTCAATCTTTCAATTGGATCAGGCGCCTGATTATATGAATATTTTACCTGCCAAAGTGGTTACACCATACGGATATAGCCGCTTGGAAAGTTATAGCCATCAACCTGGTTTTAATTTCAATCAATTCGGTGTGTTGTTCAGCACGCTGAATCCGAAGCTGAATACGATCCAGACCGTACGTAAAGGTGATTATGTTGAAGCTTCTTCGTATAATGATTTATTTTTATCGCAATTGCCAGAAGAAGATTATTTACGTCCATTTGATGCGATTGAAGATGGAAATGCGTTTTTAAAATGGTCTAAAACATTTGCTTCTACCAACGATTGGCTCTGGTATCTTTCTTCGCAAAATATTAAAAATTTCTCATTCGATATGGAGATGGATGCAGGAATCGCAGTCACTTTTGCCAGTGAAAAATTAGACGTACAGCCTTATCAGATGAGCAAGCTTGAAGGACGAACTGTTGTCGATTTTGATTCATTATTACGAACTGAAAAGTTCTTTACACCTGATAATCCGCAAATGTTCAGTGTACAGGCGAATCCTCTGGAGGGATTGAATGATGTTCCTACTTTGCATGGAGAAATTATTAAAGGCGATGCCAACAATATCTGGCAAGTTGCCAAATCAGGCATGATCGAAGCCAAAGAAAATAATCCGTATCAATTCAATATTACTGCTTCAGGTAGAGGTACCAATAAAATGCATGTCAAAATGAGATTTTATGATGAGCATATGGATGAACTTGGAGTGAGTTATGTTGTGGCTCCTTCGGAAGAAAATAACTTCAATGGGGTGAATTTCTACGGGGAATATGTATCTCCACCGGGCAGTAAATGGATGCGAATTGATCTGTTAACCCAGCAACGTCCTGAACAAAAAAATTACTGGTGGATTCATGATATTCAGTTGTTAGATCTGGGGAAATATCGTAAGCCGAATACATTTACAATGCATAAAAAGTTAGAGCAAGAGCAGACATCCCATGTGTATGCGAGAGTATTTATGAACAAGCAAGGTGGAGAACTGGTATTTGGATTGCCTGACAAACAGGTGAAGATCACTACTCAACACGAAGGAAGCAATCAGTTTGAATGGATTGATCTGGGAGAACATCATTTTCCCGCAGGAGATTCAGCGATTACAGTCAATAATGTAAAAGGATTTAATGCGATCAACTTACTGGCGATTGTACCTACCGATCAAGCAGAGAAGTTATCATTTCCGGTAGAGCAAGCAGTGAAGCGAGGTAAATTATTTTTCACATTAGAAGCTGAAAATGATTTCTCCGGACAAGGGAATACGCAGACAGAACGTGCTTTTCCTTTGTTAAGTATGGGACGAGGGATCAGTTATCAACAAGGAACATTGCAGAAAAAAGTAGATATTCTCAAAACAGCCAACTATTCTGCCTCGATTTTGGCAAATATTCCTTCCGGATATCAAGGCAACTTAACGATGAAATGGATCAATCAAAAAACAGGCGAAGTCATTTCCCGCCAGATAACAAGTGATCAAGCGTATACCCGATCGACAGAAAATACTACGACCAAAAATACAGTTATCGAGACATTGCCTGATCAAGATGGATTCGCCAAGCAAAAATTAAGTATTCCAGGATTACTGCGTAATTACGGGCGAATAGAGTTCAAGGATCTATTGCTAACGAAAGGCACATATCAATTGAAATTGGTATTGGATAGTCAGGTGCCTTCTCTAACGACCGATCAAGATATTCATTTGATGAAAGCGAATGAAGTGAATGTACTGCCAAGTGAAGAGACGAGCGAGAGCTTGCTTCAAAACAGTTCAGCCGAATGTATGACAGATATTCAGCCCGGTCATACACGCAAAATAGTATCTGCTCAAGGCATGTCGATTGAATATGCACCTAGTTATTCTTGTGATTGGAATATCTATGCTTCTCAAAAAATGAAAGCTAGTCCATTAGAAGAATATTCAGTCACTCTGGATGCGATCTCACAACATGTCAAACAGCGTCATATGAAATTAGTATTTTTGAATGCTGATTCTCAGATATTGCAGACTTCTTATATTAATGAAGTAGAAGAAGAGGATAAAACGAAGTGGAACCATTACGATCAAATTATAAAAGCGCCAGCCGGAACCGCGATGATGCAGTTCCAAATGCTAGCGCATGCAGATCAGAAAGTAAAAGGTTCTTTTCAAATTAAAAATTACTCTATTATTCCGTATAAAGCGATGATCATGGTCGATCAATTCATGTTATTTGAAGGTCAAGATATCGATCAGTTTTTTACAGTTCCTTCACATAAAGCTACAATCAAAGCCAATCGTGAAAATTCGATGGAACGAAGTTTTATACTCAGCAATCCGAATCATGAGCAAGTGCTGATTCGTGAAACAGAATCGCCGAATCCGCTCTGGGAATTCCGCCTGAATGGAGAGACTCAGCGAGCAAGATTGGCTGTGAATGGCGTGACCACTGGGTTTATGACCGAAGACAGTGGAAGTGGCACTGTTGTTATTATTCTAGCTTCTGCTTATCGTATAGGCTGGATACTGTTCGGTATAGGGATATTAGCTGGTATCGCTTGTATTCTTCCTTATAAACGCTGGAAAAAGCGAAGGCGAATGTAAAACAATCCAATGATGAGCTGATATTACATCACATATTTATATCCTGTACCCCAGACTGTACGAATATGCTGAGGATTTTTGGGATCGCGCTCTATCTTTTTACGCAAGCTGGAAATATGTACATCGATGGTACGATCCAGATAAGCGCGATCTCCTCCTTTAATACGATCCATCAGTTCATTGCGGGTAAAGACTTTGCCAGGGTAATTATACAGTTCTTTCATAATCGCAAATTCGATGTGAGTGACTTCAACTTCTTGTTCTTCGACAAACAGACTATGACGATAATCATTCACAGAAATTCGTCCTTTTTTGTCTTTAGATACATTGACTTTGGGCTCGGTAATAATAGTCGGGCCACTACGACGTAGTAATGCTTTGATGCGAGCATCCAATTCTTTGAGACTAAATGGTTTACACAAAAAGTCATCAGCACCGTTATCCAGTGCCTTGATCCGCTCATTCAGCATCGTATTGGCAGATATCATCAATACAGGTACGGTAGATTGTTTGCGGATCTGACTGACTAATTCACTTCCATCCATATCAGGAAGCATAAGATCGGTTACGATAATATCCGGTTTGAAATGAAACAGTTTTTGAATAGCGTCTTTGGAATCATGAATCATTTCGGTAAGGTAACCTTCTTCTTGAAGAAAAAATGCAATCATATCTGCCAGACTTTTCTCATCTTCAATAAGAAGAACTTTGATAGACATCGCTGTCACTCTCCTGTATGAAAAATAATAGGCTTGTTGAATATCTCCCTTTACTATTCTATAACATGCTTAATACAACGATATTTAAGCGAAATATATAGAAAGATCAAGAATAGAATTTCAAGTAAACATAGCAATTTCAGCTTTAAAACAATGAAAGTAATCCAAATGTTAAAAAAATGCGAATCAATTAGCATGAAATTTTATACGGAAAAGAGAACTTTCTTAAAATATACATGAGAAAATGGAATAGGACTATAGTATCATTCGACTCCCTATATTTATTTTCGGCAGAAACAGCTAAAATGAACAGTTTTTTTAAGTTCTTACTACATTTTTCGGAAGAGGGTTTCATATATGCGCATGATATTGTTGTCCGGTGGGTCAGGTAAACGTTTATGGCCTTTATCGAACGTTAATCGTCCCAAACAATTTCTTCCTGTTCTTCGTCATCAAGGTCAGCCTGAAAGTATGCTACAGCGAATCTGGAGACAATTGCAAGATGCAGGTTTGTCAGAGCAAGCTTATTTTTCAGCTAGCGGGTATCAAGCTGATCTGATTCGTGGGCAAATTGGTATCGATGCTACGATTATTGAAGAACCTGCGCAAAGAGACACGTTTCCGGCAATCGCTTTAGCAGCTTCATATTTATATCATCATGCTGGTGCTACACGTGATGAAATGATAGGAGTCATGCCGGTAGACGGTTATGCCGGTGACGAGTTTTTTGAGCATTTGCGTAAGCTTCCATCTATATTGGAGAAGTCTGGTGATGAGATGGTCTTAATGGGTGCTTCTCCAACGGAGCCTTCAGACAAATACGGATATATTGTACCATTGATGTCTGAACTGGTGGATAAGGAATATTTTGGGGTTTGCTCCTTTTTAGAAAAACCAGATATAATCACTGCCCAATCGTTAATACATAAAGGGGCATTGTGGAATTGCGGTGTATTTGCATTCCGCTTAGGATTTTTGCTAGACCATATTGAAAATCAAGGTTGGAACTCTAACTATAATGAATTGTTAAAGCACTATTTAGCATTACCCAAAACAAGTTTTGATCTAGCGGTTGTAGAAAAAACAAAGCATATATCTGTATTACCGTTTCATGGAGAATGGAGAGATTTGGGAACATGGGATTCATTAATTCGTGAAATGGATTTTGATGTGACCGGCTCAGGATATATCTCTCCTTTATCTCAAGATACTCGTATTATTAACGAACTCGATATACCGGTAAGTGTATGGAATGTTCCTAATGTGATTGTAGTGGCAGGGCCTGACGGTATTTTAGTGACCAATCGTGAAGATGCTACAGGCATTAAAGAGATGGTGGGACAGATAGAAATTGCTCCGCGGTTTGAAGAACGCTTTTGGGGCAAACAAACGATTATTTCTCATCGGCAAGATGAAGGCGGGCTGGAGACAGTGACCAAACGAGTCGTGATTACATCAGGTCGCTTTATCAGTTATCATGAACATAAATTACGTAAAGAAGTATGGACGATTATATCAGGTATAGGATATATCTGCCTTGATGGAGTTATCACGATGATCTCTCCAGGTGATGTTATCGTTGTAGAACCGGGGATGAAGCATTGTATTGGTGCTTCTGAAGGTGAACTGGAATTTATTGAGTCACAGATAGGCAAAGCTGTATCGGAGACTGACATTATAAGATACGAATATCCTGGAGTGACTCCAGATGGTTTGTTATCAGAAGGTCTTTCGGGTTAACCTGCTGTCCGTGGTAGAAAGGACCGTTAGTCATGAAATACAGAATACTTCTTTGGTTCCGATCTCCTTTGATAGGAACAATCATCTTAACGATCTTTGGCATAGCAGGCAATTATTTTAAATTGGACTTATCTTTAAATTTACGTTTTGCACTGGGCAGCGCAGCACTTCTGATTATTTTCCGGTTATATGGATTACGATTTGCTGTGCCTGCTTTACTCGCTATAAATATACCTTTTGGATTTGGCGGGTCTTATCTTTTTATGACCGGCTTGTTTGGTTTGGAGATTTTATTTTTGCATTTGTACTTCAAGCGATTTAGCAGAGGAGTTTTATTCAAAGCAGATCTGATCTTTTGGTTATGCATAGGTCTACCTCTGATATATGGTATGTATGAATATCGTCTTCATCCTATTGATATTCAAATGATCGCCTTGATTCTTCTTGAGCAAAGTTTTAATAGCATTATTAATTTATTGATTGCTTCGATTTTGTTAGAAAGTATTATGAGTCGTGTAGCGATAGGCAATCAGCCTATCTATTCGATTTCGCTGGGACGTATTATTTTTAAATATTTAATTGCCTTCGTTATCTTTACAGCGTTGTTATTATTAGTGGTTATCAGTCATCAACAATTTTATGATATTCAAGGGTTGTATTCTTCATATATGGAACGTTCTTCACAAGTGTATAAGCAAGATATACAGATTAGTTTGTCAGATATGCGCAAAACCAAACCGTTAATGAACATATATAAAAAGAACTTTTATATCGATTCAGTTGTCGTAAGCCCGTTAGGTACATCTATGTATAGCACGCTCAATAGCGAGACGACACAACAACTTGTAGAGTCTAGAAATGATGAATCTTTGATTATTTCTACTACCAAAGATGGAGCTACTATTTTTCATCATTTCCCTATAAATCGGTTAACGCTGATCGAGCGATGGCAGGAGTCGTACTTTGTTATGGATATTCCACTAGATCATAATTATCGATTAATTTTAAAATTGACAGCGGCGTTTTATTTAGAACGTATTTATATATTTTATATTCAAAGTATTACAACGATTTTGATTGTTATCGGGATAGCGATTTTGTTGGCAGGCCCGATTAGCCGTAAAATTACTAAGTCTTTACTGGAGTTAGCCAAAGCGTCTAACAATATTCCTGATAAATTGAGTAAAAATAAGCCGATAGATTGGCCGGATAGTAATATTGTTGAATTTCACGCATTAATTGATAACTTCAAATTAGTATCACTGGTATTAGAAGAGCAGTTTTTGCAAATTCAACATGATAAAGAGAATTTAGAAATTCGTGTAGTTGAACGTACATTTGATCTGGCAGAAAGTGAAGCTCAAAAAAGTGCTATTCTCAAATACGCTATTGATGGCATCATTTCAACAGATCATCAGAAAAAAATAACAGAGTTTAATCCTGCCGCTGAAAAGATGTTTGGCTATACACGTGAACAAGTGATGGGTAGACCATTATCGGAATTATTGCTACTAGATACGATTCCAGCAGGAGACAACAACTGCCCGGTCACAGCTATTCATGCAGACCGTACAGCTTTTCAAGTGGGATTAACACGCAGTGAGATTCTAGCCGAAGAATCTTCGTTCCAGACATTTTTTGTACATGATTTGACGCAACAAGAAAGAGCGCAAGCCGAGCGTTATGAACATGAACGTCAATTGGAAGTGCTGACCGATCGATTACGAGAAGAACAAGGCGCAGCAGAAAAACAAAAAAGTATTACCGGCAATTTACTGGAATCGGTACAAGAAGGCATTGTAATGTGTGACTCTCAAGGGATTATTTCATTTATTAATCCGACGATGTTATCACTATTTTCAATCAAAGATTATACCGGTTATCCTATCCAGCAATTGTTACGTGATATAGAAAGTCAACTGGTCACCGAAACGTCTTTATGGATTGAAAAGTTAGAGCGATTTTTGCAAGGAGAACACACATGGAATCAAGGCGAAATGGTGTTGTTACAAAATGAAAAGATTCTATCGCTCTATGTCACTCCAGTAACAGATACGGTGCAACAGATTGAACATGGTGTGATTCTTGTTTTTCGAGATCGCACTGAAGAAGAGCATATGAAGCAGATGCAAAATGAATTGATGAGCGTAGTCTCTCATGAATTGCGCACACCATTATCTGCAATGATGGGTTATATCGAAATGTTAATGATCTATGAAGACATGTCGATTGAAAAAAGGCATGCTTTTATAGAAACGATTCATCAAGAAGGACAGCGGTTGTCTCATTTAATAGATGATTTTCTAGATATTCAGCGAATCGAAGCTGATTATGCTGAGTATCATATGACCTATATTCCGCTATATGAAATGTTGCAAGGTATTTGTGATCAATGGAATCCAGAATCAAGAGACCGTATCCTGCTTCATCACGAAGGATTGCATGAAGTATTTATTAACGGCGATCAGCAACGCTTGATTCAAGTTTTTCGAAATTTGATTAGTAATGCTCTTAAATACTCTTCAGATGATTCGATGGTTCATATTGTTATCAACGAATTACAGGATCATATTTCGGTGTCGATCAAAGATTCAGGAATCGGGATTCCACCGGAAGATCATGGTCGCATATTCCAGAAATTTTTCCGGGCAAGTTCTGCTTCCAAGCACAATATCAGAGGAACAGGGCTTGGATTATATATTACAGAGCGGATCGTCAAAGATCATCAGGGTGAATTGAATTTTGTATCCAGACCCAATAAAGGTTCTACCTTTTCTGTGATTCTACCCAAACCGAAAAAGAACGATTCTATTCAGCACACTGAATAATATGCAATCATCTGATTCACTGCTCTGTCTGCTAGGGTACTTACAATAGGAAACGAGATAACGTTATCATAGAGCTACAACGTTTATCTTTAAAAGACAAATTCTGAAATATGGAGGCTTATCCCCATGGCAGAAACAAAATTAACCGGTAAAGTAGCAGCAGTAACAGGTGGCGGATCAGGAATAGGTAAAGCATCAGCGATACGATTTGCAGCAGAAGGTGCTGTTGTATATATGTTAGATCGTACGCCTGAAAATGCAGAAAAAACCAAAGCTGAAATTGAAGAAGCTGGCGGTAAAGCATATGTAATCGAATGCGATATTTCCAAGCCAGAAATGATTGAAAGTGCAATGAAACAAGTAGCGTCTGAAGCAGGTCAATTGGATATTGTATTTGCTAATGCAGGAATCAACGGTAGCAAAGCTCCTATTGAAACTTTGGAAATAGATGATTGGAATCAAACGGTGGAGATCAATTTGCGCGGTACATTTGCAACTGTAAAATATGCTATCCCTCATTTGAAAGAAAATGGTGGTAGTATTATTATTACAAGTTCTATCAATGGTAATCGTGTGTTCTCTAATGTAGGATTCTCTGCATATGCCTCTACCAAAGCAGCGCAAGTTGCTTTTATGAAAATGGCGGCATTGGAACTGGCTCGTTACAAAATTCGAGTCAATGCTATCTGTCCGGGAGCGATCGATACTGAAATCGATGATAATACGTATCCAAGTGATGATCTAAAAGAAGTAGAGATTCCTATGGAATTCCCTGAAGGTGATCATCCGCTTAAAGGTGAACCAGGCAAAATCGAAGAAGTAGCTAACCTTGTGCTATTTTTAGCATCTAGTGAAGCTTCTCATGTAACAGGTACAGAGATATTTGTAGATGGCGCTGAATCGTTATTAAGAGGATAGTTGTATCTACAAGTATATAAGATAAAATGTTCTATCGATTCACTAGCAAAATCCTTTTCCGAGCATATCGGGAAAGGATTTTGTTATGTCTACCACTTATTAGTTCTTTTTCAAATCAATCAATTGACAGTGTCAGGTGTGCTGAATTAAGCTAAAGATATTGAACGTATTCACGTTAATAAGATCAGGTCAATCACGTAAATAAATAACTGCACATGAAGATAGAGGGAGAGTCTGTGGATGTATGTGATCCACCACCGAAGGAGCAAGCTAACCATTTGGCGATGGTTAATTAATCTCTCAGGTACCCGAACCGCTATTGGATGCAACTCTGGAGAGAGCATATGAGCCACCCAAGGAGTACCACCGACAGTTGTGTTCGGTCTAAACTCTCAGGTAACGAGGACAGAGGAATAGGCCACGCGCAGGCTATTCACTGTCTTTTTTTGTGCGCGCATATTTTGGTGATAAGGGAGAAGAAAAATGATGCGATTTAAAAATGTATTTAATATTATTGGACCTGCAATGGTAGGACCGTCTAGTTCACATACAGCAGGAGCAGCACGTCTGGGTAGAGCAGCGCGACACTTTTTGGGCAAATGTCCTGAGCATGTACAGATTATTTTGTATGGTTCTTTTGCAGAGACGTATTGGGGACATGGAACAGACCTTGCTCTAGTAGGCGGTTTGCTTGATTATGATACCGATGATGATCGCTTACCGGATGCAGCTGAAGAAGCGGATCGTCAAGGCATTACGATTTCTTTTGATAAAGGAACAGGCAATTATCCTCATCCTAACTTTGTGCGTATTATTGTACAGAATGGAGAAGAACGTGCCGAAGTCGCAGGTGCTTCGATTGGTGGAGGTAATATTGAGATTCATGAGTTAAATGGATTCGATGTGCGCGGGTCGGGTCAATATCCGATGTTGGCAGTTGAACATATGGATAGTAAAGGAGTACTTGCTGATATTACACGTACACTGAGCGATGCTGAACTGAATATCGGATTTATGGATGTCGATCGCAAAGCACGTAGCGGAGAAGCGATGACTGTGATAGAACTTGATACTGTACCTGACCAGTCTGTGCTTAACCAGATTTTGCAATTGCCTTATGTTACCCGGGCAGCTGTGATTGATTTGAAGTAAACGAAGTTTAAAGGAGAGTGTGATATGCAATTTCGCACATTAAAAGATATTGTTCGGTTATGTGAAGAACGTTCACTAACGATAGCGGAACTGATGATTGAAGAGCAAGTGAAAGAAACAGGAGTAAGCGAGCAAGACGTTATTCAACAAATGACCGATTATTATCAGGTGATGAAAGAAGCGGTTGAGCGCGGAATCACAGAAGATACCGTTTCACGAAGTGGACTGACCGGTGGAGATGCACGTCGTGTACATGACTATATGTTAAGCGGAGATACATCGTCAGGCAGTGATGCGACGCGTGCGATGGCTTATGCATTAGCCGTATCAGAAGTGAATGCTTCAATGGGACGGATTATCGCTACGCCTACTGCAGGCTCATGTGGTATTATTCCGGGAGTATTTGTCAGTTCGCAAGAGCGTTTTGGTTGGGATGATACACAGATGGTACAAGGATTGTTTGCAGCCGGTGCTATCGGTTATGTCATTGCTAACAACTCTTCGATCTCAGGCGCAGAAGGTGGATGTCAGGCAGAAGTCGGTTCAGCAATAGGTATGGCCGCTGGAGCAGTGGTTGAGATGCGTGGTGGTACACCGGAACAAGCGATGCATGCTGTAGGGCTTGCTCTAAAAAATACACTTGGATTAATCTGTGATCCAGTAGCAGGATTGGTAGAGATTCCTTGTATTGTTCGTAATGGATTAGGTGCAGTAAATGCGTTAGCAGCGGCAGATATGGGGCTAGCTGGAGTACGTAGTGCTATTCCTTCAGATGAAGTGGTCGATGTCATGTTACAAGTCGGACGTTCGATGCCAAGTGAACATCGTGAAACAGCTCGGGGTGGACTCGCTCAAACACCAACAGGACGTAAAATTACGGAAGAATTAAGACGCCGTAGACAAGAGAATAAGAATTAACTAACAAAATATCCATTTATATGCATAATACCGAAAAGCCGTTTATAATAAAGCGGCTTTTTTCGATTTTTCTTCAAACCTTTCCTTAATATTCCGATAAATTGTTGTATAATTCGATATATACACAAATAAATTAGTAGTATAGTTATTCAACTTTTACCCTAATTTAAAGGGTACATACTAGTATGTATGGGTCTAAAGTATTGTATTTATTTTGAAATAAAGGTTCATACGATGTGTTTGGAGGTGAATACAACGTTATAGCTTGTTCGTTATGTCAACAAGCTTTAAATAATCTTATGATATTCAAAGTGGGGTCAACACACATGAGGCAGTATGTAGCTTGCTTGCTGATTATATTACTATTATGTACGAATGCGACAAGCGTTTCAGCCACTAGCACAGAAGCATTTACCGATATCAAACAATCGTATGCTTTTGATGCAATTACGTCATTATCCGCGCAAGGAGTCATTACAGGTTATGAGGATGGAAGCTTTCAACCGCAACGCTCGATTTCTAGACAGGAATGGGCGAGTGTTTTTGTTAAAAGCTTAAATTGGACATCCGAACCAGGAACAGTATTACCTTTTACAGATGTATCTCCCTGGGCTGTTCCTTATGTCAGTGCATTGTATCAACATCAGATTACGAATGGGATCAATGCAACCACATTTGGTGTAAAGCAATCGATTACCCGTCAAGACATAGCGGTCTGGTATGCTCGTTATCTAGGCTTAACCGATACCTTGCAAAAAGAAGGCATAGCTACATTTGCCGATCAAGCAGATATTTCAGATTATGCCAAGTCCAGCGTATGGCTGATGGAGCAGTTAGGCTTAATGCAAGGAAATGAGCAACATCTGTTTGCACCAAAACAGCCTGTTCAACGTCAGGCAGCTATACTGGTCGCTTATCGGGTACTACAATCTGGAGACGAGTTACATCAGCGTGCAAAGCAATTGTTAGCGCAAGGGACTAAGCCTGTATCTAAGCCAGCTAGTGAGGCAGAGCCAGACCTTCAACCTGTACTGACGATAGGCGGTAAATCACCTGCTACAACCATAGATAAAGTAGAAACAACACCTGAGATCACAGGAAAACGAGCAAATGCTAAAGACAAGGACCGTAATCAAAATAATCCTAGACCCGATCCTGAAGTACCTGTTGTTCCACCAGTAACTTCACCTCCAGTTGAGCCTATATTTGTATTTGATCGTGTGAGTATAGACGCTCCTGTATTGTGGAATGATCCAGCAACATATAATGATTATCAACTATCATTTTATTTCTGGTATCAAGGTCAGAAGATTGCTTGGCCTGAGAAAATATTATCCGATCTTACGTATCAATTTGAAGATAAATTAAATATATTTGATACCCGTGGCAAAATTATTCATCCTGAACATATTCCCGCAACAGGTGGATTGATTCCGGTCACACTTCATCTTGTATCACCACAAGCGAAGCTTGATCTTCATGTCACGACGATGGTGATGGTCACTATCAAATCACCACCGCCAGTAACTCCACCTGTAGAACAGCCGGAAGCGGAGCCAGATCGTGTCATTCGCTCTGTTTATATGGATACGTATACGTTAGATCAATCGGTATCACTCAAGTTAGATTCATGGCGTATTCGTTATGTGCTTCAAGATGTGTACGGTCAGCCGATTGCGCCTGAGTATTTACCAGCCGACCTGCATATTCGATTTGAAAATGATACAGGGATTATTGATGAACAGGGACGTATTATCAATGTGCATAATATTCCGCCTGTAGGCAGCACAATTCCGGTTCGAATCAGTGTAACCTCACCTTCGACCAGCGTATATCTGAATAAAGAATTTGAGCTGAAAGTCGTAGCAGGTGAACGTAGAAAGCAATATTTTGCTGTATCTGTGATGTTAGAAGGAGGATCAGGTTCTTCGACGACACTAGCTGAAATGCAACAGATGCGTAGTATGCTGGCACAGATTGATCCGCATTTACACATTACATGGGCAATTGATAACAATTTTGTTTTCCAAGAAAGCAATCGTCCGCAATTACAACAAGTGTTACAGTATGTGGATCTGTATGGAGATGAAGTAGGTATTTTGTCAGGTTATCCGAACAATCACTATACATTAGCGCAATGGGGCAATGAAATGAATGAGTGGTTGTATATGTATCGCTATAATGCTATGAATGCGTTACATGAATCAGGTACAGTAGGGCAACCTTCAGTATTTACCAGTATTCCGGTAGCATATCGTCCTACTTCATTGTCCAGCTTTGCCGTCAATCCAGAGCAGGTGACATGGCTCAAAGATCATTTTGAGATCACCTCGTATATGGGCTGGGCAGCGACACAGTATAATGTGAATCAATTATTTGGAGAAGGTTCGCCATTAATGCCTTACTGGTCGAATCAATATAATCCATTGGTGCCCGCGCAAGGAGATGTAGACAATAGCGGAGCTGTATTTATGAATCCTGTCACGATCGACCCGATTGGTTCAAGGTATGTGGAAAAGTCCTCCCGTTGGACGATTCATCCGGGTGATCCGTATGTGAAAGATTCGAATGCTGAGCCTCAACTATATACCGCCCAGCAATATGTGGATAATCCGTATCAAATGATGAACACAGTTAACTATTTATCTATAGTGATTGATACGAACTGGGTGTTACGTCATGATAATTTGTTCAATGGATGGAAAGACTTTGTCGATCATTTTCCAGCAGGACGTGATGTGAGTATTGTAGGGATTAATGAGCTTGGTCAAACGTATCGCACCCAATCAGGAGCGACTAATCATCAAGCCCAATTTACACTGATGTTCCGGGGTTCCGGATATACGACAGCTTTAGATGGCAATAATTCACCAGCCGATACTCGTTATTTATGGACTGAAAATGCGTACCAACGTCTTATTTTGCGTAAACAAGATGGAGATCAAGCATGGTCAGTGATCGATTTTACCGATTATACGAAAACGCCTGTTCCGCAGACGCCGTATGCTTTTGATAGTCATACAGAAGTGAGTTATGTGACCGGACGTAATTACAAAATTGCGCCCAACGCACCGCTAACGTCCGCTGAAATTCAACGGATTCAAGAGCGATTGCAACAGATTCATTTTACCGAAGAAGTGGATTATCAGTAGAACATCATACCCAAGGCATTCCTGGAAAGTTAGGGATGCCTTTTTGGTATATTATTGTAGAAGGAATACATAATAGAGATAGCGCAAAATAGAAGATATTGCATCAGATATCGAACAAAGGAGTAGAGAATAGTGGGTATACATGAAAGATGCAATTCAAAAGCAAATGAATAGTTCAAATGAAAAGATAGACGATCTCAAATCTTTTTTATAAAGGAGATAATAGATATGCCTGTACCTCATAGCGATCACGAACAGACGATACACCAAATCATTATAGAATGGATCACTGCTGATTGCTGGATGATGGAGATTTTGCGAAATGTACGGGATTTAGGATTGCCAGATAGTTGGGTATGTGCTGGATTTGTGCGTTCGAAAATCTGGGATCAACTTCATCAGATAGAACCTCGTACACCATTAGCAGATATTGATGTGGTTTATTATGATGCTACTGATCTAGATGAAGAAACAGAAAAACTATGGGAACAACAGCTTTGCCGGATGCAACCCCAATTACCATGGTCAGTGAAAAATGAAGCACGCATGCATATTGCTAATCGGATTGCGCCCTATCATTCTACCGTTGATGCGATATCATGTTTTCCAGAAACAGCTACAGCATTAGGGATTAGATTAGATGAACAGGATCAATTGATTCTGGTCGCTCCATGTGGACTAAGGGATGTTTTTGAAATGAAGATACGTGTCAATCCACGCTTTCTTCAGAGTCGAGGAGATATTCATATTTATCAGCAACGTGTTCAACAGAAAAATTGGCAACAGATCTGGAATCGTTTAACGATTATCGATTCCCCAACGCTGTAGCTTATGAATTGATAGGCTCCATAAGTACCTATAGAAAAAATCAATTAGAAAAGTGGTATAATCAATGTTAGATTATAATATAATAATCTGATGAACATAGTCGGAATAAAGAGGTGACAGAATTGAGTGACATTTATCGTTTGGCAACATTGGAAGATGCAGAGCGTGTACTTCATATCACATATGAAGCCTATGTAACTATTCGTGAATTAGGATTAACATGGCCAGCAGCTCATGCTGATCTAGCATTGATTCAAGATAATATTACGCATAATAAATGTTATGTGTTAGAACAAGATGGATTGATTGTAGCGACTGTAACTTTGGCTGATCCTGAACGGGTCAAAGAATTAACAGCTGAGACAGGATTACCGTTTATTATGTGGTTTGCGGTTGATCCGAATGTACAAGGAACCGGCGCAGGTAGCAAATTGTTAAACTGGGTCGAACAACATATTATCCGTGATGAAGTAGGAGCACCTGCGGTGACACTCGGTACAGCGGAAAAACACCCATGGTTATTGCCGATGTATGAGCGTAGAGGATATGAAAGTATACGAGCTAGAGATGCAGGCAAAGGAGAAGGACCGATGCATTTAATGCGTAAAGTGGTTCATCCCGAGCGTTTTGAAGCTTATTTGCAAGAACGTAAGCAAGCAGAACAAATTCAACAAACCTCTTCTCAAGGTAATTAACATATGAAATTTGTCGTATTCAGTCTTATTGCGAACCTTCCTCATGCGCTAACAGGTGAGACCTTAACAGCACAACAGAAATTCCAAAATATATTAAAACAAGCAGAGTTAACAGAGCGTCTAGGGTATGATGCTTATGGTGTAGGTGAGCGACATGGAGAACCTTTTTTGTCTTCTTCACCTGCTATTGTACTGACTGCAATCGCAGCACGCACATCACGTATCCGTCTGTTGACGACTGTAACGGTATTAAGTGTGCTTGATCCGGTAAGAGTAGCAGAAGATTATGCTACTCTTGATCATTTATCTAATGGACGCTTAGAATTGATTATTGGTAAAGGGAACGATCCGCGCCATTATGGATTATTCGGAATCACTGAAGAAGAACAATGGGATTCATTAGCAGAAAGATATGAATTGTTACGACAATTATGGAGTCAAGAAAAGGTGAATTGGCAGGGGAAATATCGTCCGGCATTGAATGAGTTTACAAGTCAACCGCGTCCATTTCAATCGCCGATTCCAATCTGGCATGGAAGTGCCTCAAGTACACGTTCTACAGAATTGGCAGCCAAGTATGGAGAACCGATTTTCTCATCCAATTCTTTTCATCGACAGGACAAATATAAAGCATTAATTGATCATTATCGGGAACGGTTAGCTTATTATGGTCATGATCCATCTCAAGCTATTGTGGGCGCAGGAGCAGGAAGCCTGTATCTAGCGAATACGAGTGAAGAAGCTATTCGTCGTTATCGTCCCTATTATGATCATTTTCAATCTACGGATGCTGCGAAGCACAATCAATCGCCTTTTGTAGATTTAGAAGATAATATTGCAAATGGCCCGGCTCTGATCGGAAGCCCTGATCAAGTTATTGAGAAAATTCTAGATTATTACCAAGCATTTGGACATCAGGTATTAAGTATCAGCGTAGATGGATTAACCGAAACAGAACAGTTAGAACAACTTGAACGATTTGCAACAGAAGTTGCACCTGTGTTAAAAAAAGAAATTCCCAGTACGATATGGGAAAAAGAAGTGCAAAAAGAGCAGCTCATTTAAGAGTTGCTCTTTTTGTGTATATTCTATTATTTGAAGATGGTCAGATTATTTTTTATTCTGTTGCTTATCTTATACTTCATCCAGTACAAGCGGACGAAGATTAGCTTCGATCTGTGCACGTTTGCCTTCAAGGAAAGGAGGCAGAGAAAGGGTTTCACCTAACGAATCCATCGATTCATCAATATCGAATCCTGGTGTGTCTGTGGATAATTCGAATAAGATACCATTCGGTTCACGGAAATAAAGAGCACGGAAGTAGTGACGATCTACTTTACCTGAATTAGGAATACCTAATTTGGATAATTTGTCTGACCATAGATCATATTCGGATTCATTCGGTACGCGGAAAGCTACATGATGGACACCACCGCGACCTAGACGTGCATGTGGAAGATCAGGACGTGTCTCGATATGGACTTCTGCGCCTGCGCCACCTTGTCCAGTAGAATAGACTTCAATATCTGCAAAATCGCCTGCAAGCGAAGGATATGAGCCTGTATGACGGAATCCCATCACTTCAGTCAAAATCATAATGGTCGAAGCAGGTTGAGCTAGTGTTAGTGTAGTTGGTCCAAGTCCAAGAATCCCGTATTCTACAGGTACTTCAGATTGATCCCAAGCTGTTCCAGCCGCGACACCTTGTTCGCCGTTGTCGGCTACAAGAATAAGGCGTGTACCTTCAAAGTCTTGAAAAGCCAATGTATCTCGTCCAGCACGTTTTTTGATTTCTTCATGAGTCACATTCAATTGGTCAAATCGATCAGACCAGTATTGCAAAGCTTCTGTTGTCGCTACTCGTAAAGATGTTGCTGAAATACTAGATACCCCTTGATAGCTAGGTCCGATACCCGGTAAATCAAAGAAAGTCAATTCTGTACCAGGAGAAGCAACAGCATCACCGTAAAATAGATGATACGAAGTAGTATCGTCTTGATTAACTCCTTTTTTCACTAAACGCATACCCATAACTTTAGTATAAAAATCGTAATTTTTTTCCGCTTTACCTGTCATAATCGAAACGTGATGAATACCTAATAATTCCATAATGAATATCCTCCTCAAAGTCAAACCATCTATTTATAAATGTGCTTACATTTGAAATCTTAATATTAAGATAATTATAACATGGAGAAAATTAATTACAAGTCTTTTCCATGAAAAAAATATAGTAACTATGTAAAAAAGAAAAAACTACGAAAAAAAACTAAAAAAGAACCTTTAGATCAGAGAATCATCTCATTGATCTAAAGGCTCTGCTTGTATAGATAAATAGATAAAGAATATAGATAAGGAATATTGAATTAGTGATTCGTTAATCCACCAGATTCAGCGCGTGTTACTACATTGGTACGATAGTCGTCTTGGCTTAGTCCAATCTTAGGCATAACTTCATTCAGATCCGGGAATTTCGCTAAAATGGTTTTGTTGTCTGTACGCAAATCCATTTTGCTATAATCGTAGAATCCTGCACCGCTAACACTAGAGATAAATTGATTACCTTCTACTGCAACATCGCCTAATTTGGGAACAACAATATTCGGTGTATTGACCATTACATTGTTATTCATTTTTGTACCATTCGGATATTCAGGATGCCAGTTCGGATCAAGAATACTGCTCCATAATGGATGATCATAACCATACATCTTTTGCAATTTGGCTCCATATTCTTTCCATACGCCGCTTGTTGGATTCATTTCACGAAGTTGATCGGCATAGATACTATTCACACCATGAGAATTACTGTCGCCCCGTTGATCGACTTGGATCATATTGGAATCGACCACTAGATTGTTGTTAGCGATATTGTCATGTCCATTGAGCAAAATGCCTTTGGTTGAACCTTGCACAATATTATAACGATAATTATCGCCACTATCTGCACCATCTGAATAAAATCCATTAGAACGTTTGTTATGATGAACAAAATTGTATTGAAGTACATTGCCATACGAAGCCCAATCTTGAGCAGTATAGAATGCGCCTGTATCGCCTTCGATCAAGGACGTATTATGCACTTCATTGTACTCGAATGTCAAATTGTTACTGTACACATAACGAACAGCATCTTTAGGCACATCATGCAGTAAATTATGATCGAATTTGACGCCAACTGAATTACGCACCAGAATTGCTTCCAGATGAGTCAGATCCCCTACATTGTGAATATGATTGTTGGTGACACGACTATTGGCAGCTTCTAACGTTTTACGATCTCCTGCATCGTTAATACTGATACCGAATCCACCTGTTTCATAAATATCATTACTTTGGAAAAGGTTATTCGTCCCATCTACATCGAGAATACCACCATTTCCTAGATTACGAAGCGTATTACCTGCAATCGTAATATGGTCGGTATTTTTAAGTTCAATGCCGTTACCCATACCACCTTCAACCGTGAATCCTAGCATTTTTAGATTAGAAGCTCCATCGACAGAAATCACTGGATTTTCTTGGTCAGCTACAATAATGTTTTGGCTTTTCAGATTGCCTTTAGGATAGTAATAAATTTGACCATCTTTGAAGTCAAGTGACCATTCACCAGGAACATCGATTTCATCCAGATAATTAATCAATTTCCATTCTTCTGTACCGGAACCGATCCGATAAGGAGCTTTGATTTTGGATGAATAAGAGCTAGGCGTAAGGTACGTACTTGCAGTTGCTGATTGATATACATCTTTGTTGACGGATGAAGGGACTTTCACTGAATCGGTACTGTGTTCAGTTACGGTTGCATCATTACCTGTATGTTCAGTAACTTCAGAAGGTAACGATAGATTATGATCCGCATCAGTCGCTTCTGTCGTTAATTGAGAATCTTCAGTGAGTTGTTCTTTCAAGCGGACAGACCCAGATTCACCCTGTGCATTAAACAATTTGTATGATTGTGGGGTAGAGTCTGTATCATGTAATGCATCGTCTGCTGCTGGCTCGCTTGTTGCAGAAGCAGAAGGAGCAATACTGGATGCCGCCTGAGAATCTTCACCGTATGTGTTGGCTGTGGCAGAGGTAGCAGAAGCATAATCTGTTACTGCCGCACTCCATTTGGAACCCATACCGCCATCAGGAATATCTTTAAGTGTGATGACATTGTGTTTGGTATCGATCGATTGTACAGAACTGGTCAAAGGGCTCCAGACCGTTCTCCAAAAGCCTTTAAGATAAAGAGCATGTCCTTGAGATAAAGACTTCTGCCAGCGTGCTGCACGATTGCTTCCGTCCAGATCTAACGTATCTGTTGTGTCTCCATTTTCAGGAATACCACCATCACCATAATAAAAAGATTTGGCATCTGCTGAACCATTCGCTGTTGTCCAACCTTTGCGATGTCCATCTACAGATTCGGTAACATTAGGCCATTGAGAAATAGGTTGACGAATACCGTTAGAGATCAGATCAATAATACCCCATTTTTCGGTAAACGAAGTGCCACCTTCAAAATGCTTAATATGCTTCAGTCCCAGTGACTTCACATCTAACTGATAAAGGGCATTGGCATCTACATCAGGATGAACACGTGCTTTGGCTGCGGCACTGAGCGGTTTCCAATCGGAAGCATCAATACGAATCCCGTTGGTTAATGTCACTTGTTCACCTGAATACGTACGGTAAATAATAGGTTTATCCGGTGTACCTGAATCTTCAGCTGTAAATTGCAAGTTGGAAAATTCATATTCTCCACCTTTGACCCATACCGTCACTCCATAATCGGGTAGGTCGCCTTTTAGACTGCGGATAGCATCACGTGCTCTTTCCAGGGTGGCGTATGGTTTCTCTTTAGTGCCATTCCCATCCGTATCGCTTCCGGCTGTATCAACGTACAGATTCCAACCAGTTTTTGTCACAGCACCGCTATCAAGATTGATAACTTCTTGACTTCCTACTTTGTCAGCCGATGCGTATGGAACCGCCATCGCACTACTCAAAGCAAGCATAGCTGTGAGCGATATGATTTTCTGGAACTTCTTCATAAATATAAATTCCCTCCATTTCAAAATCCATTGATGTTGTTGGGATGATGGTTTATCCCTGCTGTGATGGGTATTTTGATTTAATTAGTTAATCACCTCCTAAAATACATATAAATTGGTAAAATCAGCGGATGCTTTTATATAATAAAATACAGATGCAAATATAGCAAAGCATAATTTCATACTTTTTTAATAAAATTTCAATTTGTTCATAAATTAGTTTCTTTTTTGTAACCATTTGAGCATACCGATAGATTGCTTGTCAAGTGCAGGTAGTATAATGTCTGAAAATAAAAAGGGGACTGATCAATTGCCTTAGAGCACAACTGATCAGTCAGTAATATGAACCATATTCTTAATTAAGAAGTAGATTGATGATCAGAAAGACCGTCTGAATCTGCACGATTAAAGGCTTTGGTACGGTATTCATCTTTGTACAAACCAATCGTTGGGAAAATAGTATTCAAGTCAGGAAACTTCTCTAATATTTTGGCATTTTTGGTGCGCAAATCAAGGGTAGCTAGATTATAAAATCCTGCATCCGAGGTACTACTTAGTGTCGTATTACCTACTGCTGCGACATCACCTTTTTTCGGCAATTTGATTTGTCCGCCAGCGCCTACAATCACATTATGATTGAGCTTACTGCCATTCGGATATTGAGGATTCCATTTATCATTTAATACACTGCTCCATAGATTGCCTTTTAAGCCGTATTTTTTAGCAAGTTGTTCACCGTATTTTTTCCAGGTGCCTGTCAATGGTTGAAGCTCTCGCAGACGATTGGCATTATCGCTACCCAATCCATAATTTAACTGATTAGAACGATCGTTAATTTCAAGAGATTGTACATTAATTAATAAATTGTTCATCGCTAGATTATGATGTCCATTTTCGAATAAAAAGGCGCGTGATGTATCTTGAATAATATTGTATTCATACGTATTACCACTGCTACCACCATCCGCATAAAAACCATTTGAGCGTTTATTATGATGAATA
Source organism: Paenibacillus sp. PsM32 (assembly GCF_030433815.1). Taxonomy (NCBI): domain Bacteria; kingdom Bacillati; phylum Bacillota; class Bacilli; order Caryophanales; family Paenibacillaceae; genus Paenibacillus; species Paenibacillus sp. PsM32. The sequence continues at coordinate 271,175 of NZ_JARUWY010000005.1, forward strand.
AAGTTATAACGTAATACATTTCCATACGAAGACCAGTCTTGAGCAGTATAGAAAGCCCCAGTATCGCCTTCGATCAGTGATGTATTATGCACTTCATTGTATTCAAGCAATAGCTTATTGCTAAATACATAGCGAACTGCATCTTTGGGAACATCATGCAGTAAATTATGATCGACCCGTACACCGACTGAATCACGAATAATAATCGCTTCTAGATGGATCAGCTTGCCGATATGATGAATATGATTATTGGTAATTCTGGTATTAGCAGACGATAATGTAGCGCGATCTCCAGCACTATTCAGACTAATCCCAAAACTTGCCGTATCATAAATATTGTTACTACGGAACATATTATGATGACCATCTACATCTAATATTCCACCATTTACATTGCGAATATTGTTGCCTGCAATCGTAATATGATGACTTCTTTTCATTTCAAAGCCATTGCCCATATTATTCTGCAATGTGAATCCTTTAAATTGTACATAAGAGGTACCATCCATAGTAACGATAGGTGTATCTTGATCACCGATTACTGTCTGCAATTTATGAATATCCGAAGGAGGATAGTAATAGATTTTGCCATCTTTAAAATCCAAAGCCCATTCTCCAGGTGTATCGATTTCTTCTAGCAGATTAAGTGCTCGGAATTCTTCAGAGCCATCACCAACACGATAAGTAGAAGGTGTACTGCTGTTGTCATTTTGCTCATTGGTTGTTCTTGATAGAGTAGAAGGAGCAACCATCGCACTGAATTTAGAACCCATTCCACCTTGTGGTGTATCGAGAAGTTTAATCGTTTTTTGAGCTGGATCGATTTGACTGATCTGAATACTGGCTGGACTCCAAAGGGTACGCCAGAAACCTTGTAAATAGATAGCATGACCGTTTTGGATCGCATTCTGCCAGCGCTTAGAACGATTGGTTCCATCTTCATCTAAAATATTAGTGCTTGAAGAACCCGGTTTTTGATAATAAAAAGATTGAGCATTATAGACACTTTGAGCGATTGCCCAGCCAGCTCGTTGTCCACCTGCTACTTCTGTTGTATTCGGCCAACGGGAAATAGGTTGCATTTGATTGTTGGCAAATAAATTCAAAATGCCCCATTGTTCTGTAAATGAAGTGCCGCCTGCAAAGCCATTGATATGCTTCATTCCTAATTTGCGTACATCCAATTCTACTAGCTGCTTGGGATCAATCTTGGGATAAACTCTAGCTTGAGCTTCCTGACTGAGTGGTTGCCAATCCGTTACTGGCTTGCCTGTAGAAAGCGTAACTTGTTCTCCTGTATAAGTACGATATGTAATTGGAGAAGCGGCTGTACCTGAATCTTTTTTATCCAGTTGAAAGCTAGAATCCATAAGATAATTCCCTTGCTTCACCCAGACCGTTATGCCTCCTTGAGGAAGTTTACCTTTGTAGGCACGAATCGTTTTCTGAGCTTGTTGCAATGTAGCATAAGGCTTGGTTTTACTACCATTTCCAGTCTGATCATTACCTGTTTTGGCGATATAGATATTCACTCCAGACTCCTTTACAGCTCCACTACTTAACGGATATGCTTCTTTTTTAGTATGAAGACTGTAGTATAATACTCCTGCCAATAAAGCGAATAATACCAATCCCAAAAGGATGATCCGCGAACTTGATGCTTTCAAGCGAACACCTCCTTGTAAATATAATTTGATATAGAATGAGTTGGCATTAGTATAGGTAGAATCACTAACAACTGTCAAATATCGTGTATCTGCTATGCGAATGTAGTAAGATTACCATAGCATATCCCAGAGAAGCTGTTTTTATTAAGGTATCAACCTACTTTATCAGAAAGGTGGACTATATTATGAAAGACGAAGAAAAAGTCTATAATACAGCAGTTGAAGTCACATTAGAAGTAATCGGTGGCAAATGGAAACCTGTGATTTTATTTCATCTGACGTTTGGTAAAAAACGAACCAGTGAACTGAAAAAGTTAATCCCAACGATTACTCAAAAAATGTTGACCCAGCAGTTACGTGAACTGGAAGAAGCAGGGATAGTATTGCGAACGTCTTACAATGTAGTGCCTCCCAAAGTAGAGTATGAATTAACCGAGTATGGAACAACTCTCACCGAGTTACTTCATATGATGTGTAAATGGGGAGAAGTTCATCTACATAGACAGTATGGTGATCAAGCTCGTATTGTAGAGTCTCCTTCTCAAGTGATATAAATCGTCAAAAGCCGAAACCTTATCACTAAGGTCGGCTTTTGATAGACGATACATATAGAGGAAAAGTATCCATTTTTACATATATAGTGTAATTTATTTATAATGTTGTCTTGAAGAAAGGAATACACGATTATTTTTATAAGTTGTACACGATAAGATCAGGCAATAATTTTACGTTTGCGAAAATCTTCAAAAATAGCGATAAACATCTTTTCTGTATCTACATATTCATGAAATCCGAATCGACGTGCTTTGCTTCCGTCAGCAAAAAAGTCATAATCCCACGAAAATACAAAATCACCAAACGCCCACGAAGATACATCTGCATACGTATAAGCAGTTAATCCATATTTGGTAACGATATCGTTCCACAAAGCTTCTTTGTCTTTCATCATCGTATCCAGACTCATGGATAAAGGTGGAGCTGTCTCCATCTCAAAATACGTAGCGATGGTAGGCCACAACTCTTCCCAGCGGAACAAATCACCATTGTTAATATTAAAAGCCTGATTCGCACAAGCAGGAGTAGTCGCTGCCCAGACTGTAGCTTTGGCGAGTAATCCGGCATCTGTCATTTCGAGAATACTGTGATAGGCTCCACGTTTACCCGGGAATCGCAAAGGCAATTGAAGTTCTTTAGAAATAGTCGCATAGATCGCAATCACCATCGCTAGATTCATAGGATTACCTACAGCAAATCCACACACGACAGAAGGACGGAGCGCAGACCATGTCCAGCTTTTCCCTTGCTGTTGTTGCATAAGATAGTTTTGCTGAGCCATATTAAATTCAGGTGGCATCGGACGTGCATCAGATTCACGTGCAGGTGTTTTGAATGCGCCTAGATGAGCACCATAGACTTTGTAACCTTGCATCAGACTTACATGTTGAAGCGTAGGGGAAATAGTCTCTACACTTTCTACGATATGGATTAGCATATTCAGATTAGGTTCTACCAATTCTGCCCATGTGGGACGATCTTGATATGCCGCATAAAAAATATGAGTGATCGTAGGAAACGATTGTAAGGCTTGATCTATTTGATCACGTTGAAAAAGGTCTACCGATACATAAGTAACACGATCTGTAGATACACCGCCACGACGGGATAACCCGATAATCTCCCAATCCGGTAATGTCGATAAATGATCAATCAGATTACTACCAATCACTCCATTTGCCCCTACAACTAACGCTACTTTACGAGAAGAATGGGTTACTGTATTCATCTATTGCACTCCTTTAATCATAATAAGTTACATGATTAGCTTGCAGGATAATGCAACCGTTGAGAAGTACGCACTTTGAAGTGCGATAGGTACTTCAAAGTACTCTAGTGATCTTTTGTCTATAAAAGAAGATAGAATCATTACCGTTGAAATTACATACAAAAGCACACAGTAGAGGCAGTGATTATGCCTGCGCTGTGTGCTTTGGATAAAGTATTGGATAAGGTCAAAACAGTACCAGAGTTAGACTGTTTCTTCCCAAAGTTTGGCTTGATATTCTTTTACTTGTTGTTCAGATGGCTCAGGATATACGTTGCGGAAAGGATGGTGCTTCGCATCGATCACTTCTACCATTTTGTCGATCATGTCTTGTGGATCGAATTGTTGAGCTAGCATTTTTTCGCCTTTTGCCAGATCAGAACGTTTGGTAAAGTTTGTTTTCTCGTCATACCATTTTTCTTTTTGCTCAAACATATTATCGTTAAATCCTGTTTTGTATGGACCAGGATTAATCGTAGCGACTTGAATGCCGAATTCTTTCAGTTCTTCTTTAAGCGCTTGTGCCATAGCTTCTACAGCATGTTTGGAAGCACAGTATGCACCCAGATAAGGAGTTACGCTAAGTCCAGCGATAGAGCTGACAAAGATAATTTTACCTTTCTTTTTAGCGACAAATTGGCGTGCGACAATCTGTACCATTTCTAACGAATTAAATACATTGGTATCAAAAATTTGGCGTATATTATCAACTGGAATCTCAGCCAATGGGCCACCTTCACCAATCCCTGCATTTGCTACATATACATCAAAATCATATTTTTCCAATTGAATACGATCAAGTGGTTTATTGACATCTAATTTGATGACTTCAATATCGAGTCCTTGCGCTTTCGCTTCTTCTCGAAGTTCAGTCACTTGTGGAATAATTTCAACAGAAGCAATAACTTTATGTCCTTTTTTGGCAAGTCCTAGAGCAGCACCTTTACCAAGTCCGCTACCTGCACCTGTAATAAAAATTGTTTTTTTACCTAGCATAATGAATTCCTCCTGTTATAAGTCTGTATCGTCTTCGTGTCGTTCGGATTCATATTGCTTTTACCCGTTCAGTCTGATAACTAATCAATCGGGCAATAGAGAGGAGGGAAGAACAGGAGGTATTGGACACAGCAAAAAGCCGGACTACATAAGAGCCCGGCTGATGATCTAAAAAGTTAAAACAGCTTAGTGATTGGTGAATCCGCCTGTCTCAGCACGAGTTACGACACGAATACGATACATATCTTGTTGCAATCCGATTTGAGGGAAAATGCTATTCAAGTTCGGGAATTTATCAAGAATTTGTCTGTTGTTTGTACGTAAGTCCATTTGACTGTAATTGAAGAAGTTAGCATCAGTTACTTTAGGAATAATATTATTTTTTTCAATCGTAATATTTCCTAGTTTCGGTTTGATCACACTATTTACTTGAACTAGTGCATTATCGACTAATTTAGAACCGTTAGAGTATTCTGGATGCCAGTTAGCATTGAGCATATCGGTCCATAAGTTATCGGTATAGCCATAACGTGTTTTGAGTTCATTTGCAAAGCTTGCCCAAGCACCAGACGCAGGATTTTTGGAACGCAATCCATCAGCAAAGCTACTACCTACACCATAGCTTTTGGTCATAATCGCATTAGCCACTACATCGGTTGTAAGCACATCGCTACGGTTCTCAATCTGTACTTTGGAAGAAGCAACAACCACATTGTTACGACCGATATTGTGATGGCCGTTAAATTGGAATGCACGATCAGAACCTTGAATAATATTGTTATAGAAGTTATCGCCTGCATCGCCACCATCGACATAAAATCCGTTAGCACGTACATTGTTATGAATAAAGTTATAACGAAGATCGTTACCATATGAAGTCCAGTCTTGTGCAGTATAGAAAGCACCTGTATCACTTTCTACTAATGCGGTATTATGAATTTCATTAAATTCAAACGTTAGGTTTGTACTGCTTACATAACGGATACCGTCTTTGGGAACATCATGGATTAGATTATGATCTATCCATACATTGTTAGAATCCCGTACGATAATACCAGCAAGATGCGCGAGTAGACCGGTATGATGAATATGGTTATTGGTAACACGTGTATTGGATTTGGTAAATGTAGTTGTTCGGTCACCAGCATAACCTAAGCTAATTCCAAATTCACCTGTATCATAAATATCATTACTTTTAATAAGATTATAACTACCATAGTAATCAACAATCCCGCCACCACTTACATTCAAAATCGTATTACCAGCTATTGTAATATGGTTTGTTTTTTGCATTTCGATACCGTTGCTCATACTATCTTCTAATTGGAAGCCTAGTAATTGAAGATAAGAAGTAGCATACATTTTGATGATCGGTGTTGCATTATCAGCAATCTCTACATCTTTTGTTTTGATATCGCCATCTGGATAGTAGTATACTTTACCATCTTTGAAATCAAGCGCCCATTCACCGGGAACATCAATTTCATCTAGATAGTTAACTGCACGCCATTCTTCGGTTCCATCTCCTGTGCGGTACACTGGATTAGAGTTCGCAATATCTTTACTCCATTTGGAACCCATACCACCTGAAGGTGTATCCAGTAAAGAGATACTTCCTTCTCCATTATCAATACTTTGTACTTTGCTTGTTACCGGGCTCCATACCGTTCTCCAGAAGCCTTGAAGATAAAGAGCATGTCCTGCATTGACTGAAGATGCCCAACGTTCAGAACGATTGGTTCCGTCTGCATTTAATTCATCATCAGTTTGTCCATCTGTAGGAATACCATTTTCACCGTAATAAAAAGATTTAGCGTCAGCAGAACCGTTAGCGGTTGTCCAGCCTGCACGTTTGGAACCAGCCATTTCACCCGGGTTCGGCCATTGTGAGATCGGTTGACGTTCATGATCGACAATCAGATCAATAATGCCCCATTTATCGGAAAAAGAATTGCCACCAGGGAAGCTGTTAATATTCGTAAGCCCCATAGCTTTCACATCAAGCTCAACTAATTTGCTTGCACTTACTTTTGGATTTACTCTTGATTGTGCGTCACTGCTTAATGGTTTCCAGAGAGTAGGATCAACAGATGTACCGTTAGAAATAATAACTTTCTCTCCCGGATACGTACGATAGACGATCGATTTACCAGGTGCTCCAGAATCGGAAGCATTCAGATCGAGTGTAGAAGTGAATTTGTATGTGCCGCCCTTGACCCATACTGTAATTCCTCCAACGGGTAAAACTCCTTTTTTGGCACGAATAGCATTTCTAGCTTCAAGTATCGTTTTGAATGGAGCATCTTTAGTACCTGATCCTGAAGCAGCTACTGAACCATCTACGTAGATATTAAGACCTGTATTGGTAGTGGCTCCACTACTCAAGGTCACAACATTTCCATTGACTGTGCGATCTGCAAAAGCGAAATCAGGTGACAACAAAGTACTAACAAGTAGTGTAGTTATCACCATTAACATCGCTAACGGCGTCTTTCTAAACATTATAAAACATCCTTTCATATTGAAATATGGTTTACCTATAGGTCAGGTCTATTGGAAGTGGATATTTGCTTTTATAATTATCGAATTAGGTTCACTAGTTACTTTGTCGGATACTTTTGCCCATTTTGTAATGGTTATAGATAAATTTGGTTAATTTAAGTTAAAAATCGACTTTTTCTGATAAAAAGGGGGATAATTAAGATGGTTAGTTACCAATCATCCCCAGAAATCAATTTATTTTATGAATCGCAAGTAGCAGGAGAGAGCAGAGAAGACCTACTATATTCATAAAAAGTTCACAATAATATGAAAATTCCTATTCATTTTAATGATTACTCATTCCGCCTGAAGCTGATCTAGAAATTACTTGCACTCTGTACTCATCTTGAGATAATCCGATCTGTGGGAAAATCGTATTTAAATCGGTGAATTTGCTAAGAATACTTGCATTATTGGTACGATAATCCATCGTGTTAGCATTATAAAATTGAGCATCAGCAATAGTATTTAGAATCACATTATTAGCGACTGTAAAAGATCCTTTTTTGGGTGTAGTCACTGCACCTGTCTGAACAAACACATTATCTGAGATCGAAGAACCATTTGGATATTCAGGATGCCAGTCAGGGTTAAGAATATCTGCCCATAGATTGGTTGTATAACCATACGTCGCTTTTAGGTCTTTGCCGTATTGTAGCCATGCACCAGAAGTTGGATTTTTGCTAATCAAATTTTGAGCATAAGCGCCTGTAGCCGTATAGCCACGCGTAATCCCGCGATCATCAATCTGTCCTGCTGCTCTTGAAGCAATAATCAGATTGTTTTGTGCCAGATTATCGTGTCCACCGCCCATAATAAAAGCGATCTGAGATTGTTGGATAATATTTTTGCTCACCACATCACCGCTATCTCCATCATCAAAATAAAATCCATGCGAGCGTTTGTTATGATGAATAAAGTTATAGCGAAGAACATTTCCATAAGAAGTCCAGTCCTGTGGTGTATAAAAAGCACCTGAATCGCTTTCCACTAAAGACGTATTGTGGATTTCATTATACTCAAACAATAAGTTGTTATCTGAAGTATACTTAACTGCCGCTTTCGGTGTATCATGGATCAAGTTATGATCAATCTTAGTACCGACTGATTCACGGATAACGATACCTTCCAGACTAACCAACGTTCCGATATTGAAAATATGGTTATTTGTGATTCTGGAATTACCTGATACTAGATTAGTACGGTCGCCAGAGTATCCTACCGAGATTCCTGCGGCTCCAATTTCATAGACATCATTACTTTGAATCAGATTGTTATTGCCATAGTAATCGACAATCCCTGTACCTGTGACATAACAGATTGTATTTCCAGCAATCTTCATATGATGAGAACGCTGCATTTCGATTCCGTTGCCCATACCGCCTTCAACTGTAAATCCAAGCCATTGAATATAAGAAGCATCACTCATTTTGATAATCGATGCTTTGTTATCAGATAAAGTAATGATTTGTTTGGTAATATCACCTGTAGGATAGTAATAAATTTTGCCATCTTTAAAATCTAGTGCCCATTCGCCAGGAACATCGATTTCGTCTAAATAGTTAATTGCTTTCCATTCTTCTTTGCCTGTACCGACTCGATAACTAACACTTGTATCTGGAATAAAAGGATCATCAGTTAATCCGTATACATTGGAAGTTACATTGAACATCGGAGTACTCGGAGTAGACACGACCGGTGCATACACATCTGCTTGTACAGAAGAAGCCATTAAATTAGGTCGATAGACATCCATACTTACAGTTGAACTTTTTAACGTATTGGGTACGACTGTTTTGCTAAATTTATCGCCCATACCGCCACTTGGAATATCGTATAGAGAGATAATATTATCATCTGGATAAATAGCGCCTACTTTACTAGTGACAGGGCTCCAAGCTGTTCTCCAAAATCCTTTAAGATAAAGGTCATGCCCTTTAGCCATTGAAGCTTTCCAGCGTTGGATACGATTAGTACCATCTGCGTTAACCTCATCATCTGAGATTCCATTTTCTGGTGTACCGCCTTCACCGTAATAAAAAGATTTGGAATCTGCGGAACCGTTCATTGTCACCCAACCTGCACGATTTGCTGCAATACTTTGATCTTCGTTAGGCCATTGAGAGATCGGTTGTCTAATACCATCCACGATCAGATCAACAATACCCCATTGCTCTGTAAATGTTGTGCCGCCTGAAAAACCAGCAATATTCTGTATATTGAGCGAAGCTACATCGAGCTCGCGTAGTTTACTTGGTTGAACCGCAGGATTCACACGTGCTGCTGCATCTGCGCTTAGCGGTTGCCATGATGTTGGATCAATTCCTTTGCCTGTCGTTAACGTAACCGTTTCTCCAGGATAGGTGCGATAAATGACTGGCTTGTCAGGTGTGCCGGAATCTTGAGCATTGAGATCGAACGTTGTTGCTAAATTGTACGTTCCACCTTTCACCCAAACGGTAACACCGCCAGCAGGTAAATTGCCTTTATATGCACGTATTGTTGATCTAGCTTTGAACAGTGTTTTGAAAGGTGCTAATTTGGTGCCTGTACCTGTAACATCATTTCCAGTCGGATCGACATATACGTTCACGTTAGTTGCAACTGTACTTCCGCTACTAAGCATAGGAGTTGTTGCAGCATAACTGGTCTGCCCTGTTGGTAGAAGAGTAATGATAAGACTGAGAGATAATATCCATGCTACCCATTTCGTAGTTGTTGTCATTATATTTTCCTCCTAAATATCCTTGATGCTATTGTTATCAATAGGTGATAAACAAATAGATGTACTCTAACATGGCTAACGGTAGCTGTTTTATTATGATCGAGTAGGGTTATTAGGTCATTTATAGTTTGGAATGAATTCTTGATCAATCATTTCGTTATACACGTATTAGAAAGAAGATCAAGAAAAGTAAAATGTAATGAAGTGAAAATCACTTGAACAAATAGAATGAATAGTAGAATAAGGAATGGGAAGAAGTAGAAGAGATATAGAAGAGTAAAATGAAAGTGTTAGTGTTTCTTTAGCCACCCTCAGTATAGTATATGTCTCAACAACTGATAACCGCCTTAATGTCTCATTCTTAAAGGTATCAAATGCGATATAAAATCAAAGTATATTAGTATGTCCTTCCTATTCAGTCAGCAAGCATTAGCCCCGATGACTATAGCTCCTATATAAGAAAATAGCCAAAAGTTTCAGATCAGCGTCTGAAGCTTTTGGCTATTTAGATTGAAATGATATTGTTTGAACGTGAATAAGATATATCAATTAAGAAGAGGTAGAAGTAGTATTTTCTTTTTGCAGTCCTATTTGAGGATAAATTTGATTGATATTTGGAAAGATCGCAAGAATAGTTGGGTTTTCTGTATAGACTCCAGTTGTCGTATTAGGATTTAGCTTAGCTGATTGTATACTGCTAATTCTTGGATTATTTTGAATAATGACTGCTCCTTTTTTGGGAATAACGAGAGCGCCTGACTGAACAACTGCATTATCTTTGAAATGTGTACCGTTCGGATATTCGGGATGCCACTTGGAATTCAGTATATTTTGCCATAGATTGCTGTCATATCCATACGTATCTGCGAGAACTCGTCCATACGTTTTCCAGGGTTCTGCTCCAGGATTTTTAGCCATTAATTGTTCGGCATAAGAGCTATCTGCTGTATATTTACGAGCAATTCCGCGATCATCAATCTGAATACCGGATGTGGCATTGACAATCAGATTTCCGGTTGCGCGGTTATGATGACCTCCGCCAAAAAGAAAAGCTTTGGATACGCCGGAGACTATATTGTTAGTAAATGTATCTCCGCTATCTCCATCATCAGCATAAAAGCCATTGGCACGTGGACTGTCATGTACATAGTTATATCGCAATACATTACCATAGGAAGTCCAATCTTGAGCGGTATAGAAAGCACCTGCATCACCATCTTCCAGTGAAATATGATGCAGTTCATTATATTCAAATAACAGATCATTGTTATACACATATCGAATGCCATGCTTGGGCACATCATGAATCAGATTGTGACTGATCGTCATACCTATCGACTGTGTAATAATTAATCCTTCTAAAGCAATCAGGGTGCCTGTATTATGAATATGATTATTCGTAATCACAGACTGTGCTGGAGTCAAAGTGTCACGATTCCCTGCATAACCGATACTCATCCCAAAACTTCCTGTTTCATAAATAGTATTATTTTGCATAATATTGTGATGACCGTAATAATCAAGAACACCACCGCCACCTACATTTCGAATGGTATTGCTGTCCAGTGAAATATGATGTGAGCTCTGCATTTCGATCCCATTATTCAATCCACCTTCAATCGTCAGACCGATAAAGTTAAGGTAAGAAGCATTCGTTAATTTGATAATAGGGCCGGTACGATCTGCAATAATAATATTTTGCTTATTAATATCTCCGTCAGGATAATAGTAGATTTTCTGATCTTTAAAATCCAAAGCCCATTCGCCAGGCATATCAATCTCATCTAACAGATTCAGTGCTTGCCATTCTTCTGTACCTGTACCGACTCGATACACTTGATACGTAACAGAAGTGACAGTTAGAGGAGAGACGGGAACACTTGGCTGGGTATAGACATTTTGAGTTACATAGACATCTTTTGTCACATACGTATCATCATGAATCGTTACCGGAGATTGATCAGGCACAGTAAATGGAACAACTGTCCCAGAGGGAGATGGATTAGTAGAAGGAAATACTGGAACTTCTTTACTCCATTTCGAACCGATTCCGCCTTCTGGAATATCGACCAACCGAACGATATGACGTGTTGTATCAATACTTTCGACTTTACTAGTTACCGGGTCAAAATCGGTACGCCAGAATCCTTTGAGATACAGATCATGACCTTGTTCGATAGAACGTTGCCAGCGTGCAGTCCGATCAGTCTGATCGGCATTCACTTCGTCAGTTGTAATGCCATCTTTCGGTTGTCCACCTTCGCCATAATAAAATGACTGCGGATCAGCAGAACCATTCATTGTGACCCAACCTGCACGATTTTTGCCTATTTTTTGCTGAGGATTCGGCCATTGAGAGATCGGTTCGCGTACCCCATCTACAATCAGATCGACAATACCCCATTCTTTGGTAAATGTTGTTCCTCCGGGAAAGCCCGACGTATTTTTAAGACCTAACGATTGGACATCTAATTCTACTAATTGATCAGCATAGACAGCAGGATGAACACGAGCTGCTGCTTCCGCATTAAGTGGTTTCCAGAGAGTAGGATCAATCGTTTTGGCAGTGGTAATCACCGCTTGTTCATTAGGATAATTACGATACGTGATCGGTTGCTCAGCAGTACCTGAATCTAATTCATTCAGTTCTAATGTAGCAGATAGTTCATATTCGCCTTCTCGTAACCAGATCGTTGTACCACCAGCAGGTCTTTCACTATACGTATCCCGTAACACAGAGCGAACTTTGGGAAGAGTGCGATAAGGAGCTTGTACAGTTCCTGAACCCAAATAGTCGCTTCCTTTAGGAGAAACGTATACATTTTGAGTAACTGTAGTTACATCAGATAGAGTGGATACGCTGTTAGATGCAGAAGTAGAAGAAGCTTCTTCTGCAATTGCAGGTGTAGAGTAGACAAACGAACCTAGAGGCATCAAAAATACAGTCAATAACATCAGATGTCTAGACCATTTTTGGTATAGCACAGTCTTTGCAGTCATGAGTTCTCTCCTTTTATCTGTCTAGTTTGTTCATCATTATAAAGGGTATTGTACTGAATTACATGTGCCGATAGGGTTAAACGGTTGGTGGATACAGTCTTATTTTTAATAAATACAAATGACGAGTTATGTAGATTAAACCAAGAAAAAGTCGGCATATGGATGATATATTTAGTTAGAAAATCATAGAGACATAGAAGATGAGGCGATAAAAAAACCGATTACTTTTCTCTTATAAAGAGATCTAATAATCGGTTTGGGACGTATACTATTAAATAAAAAGATAGGAATAGAAAGAATGACTACATCTAATCTAGTAGATTAAGCGCGATCTAACATAGTTTGATACGTAGAAGCGTCCATATTTTTAACAAGCTTAATCAGTAATTCTTTGGCAGCATCGTAATCATCGGTATGAATAATAGAAGATGAGGTATGGATATACCGTCCACAAATACCGATAATACTAGAAGGCACACCTGTTCCACTGACATGCACTTGTCCCGCATCTGTTCCACCCGCAGAAATAAAATACTGTACTGGAATCTGATGAGTACTTGCTGTATCTTGAATATATTCAATCATTCCGCGATGCGTAAACATGGTCGGATCATAAATGCGTAATAACGCACCTTTGCCTAAATGACCAAATGCATTACGATCTCCTGTCATATCATTAGCAGCACTACAATCCAGTCCGAAGAACAGATCCGGCTGAATCAACTGAGCCGCTGTACGTGCACCACGAAGCCCTAGTTCTTCTTGTACTGTCGCTCCTGAATACAATGTACCGCCAAGCTTTTCACCATGAACCGCTTGCAACAATTCGATAGCAAGACCGACTCCATAGCGATTATCCCAGGCTTTTGCCATGATTTTTTTGGGATTAGCCATAGGTGTAAATTCGCAAATCGGTACAATTTGTAGTCCGGGACGCAATCCCATTTGTTCAGCTTCGGCACGATCGTCTGCACCGATATCAATATACATCGATTTGATATCCACCGGTTTGTTGCGTTGTTCAGGACTTAGTAAATGAGTAGGAGTAGAACCGACCACTCCAACAATAGGGCCGTTATCGGTAATAATATGCAGACGTTGAGCAAGTACCACCTGACTGAACCATCCACCTAAAGGTTGAAAACGAATCAGCCCTTGCTCGGTGATTCCTGTTGTCATAAATCCAACTTCATCAAAGTGACCTGCGACCATCATTTTCGGTCCATTTTCATTACCGCGAATAACACCAAATAAACTACCTAATCGATCTTGTACAAATTCATCGGTATAAGGTTCCATTTTCTCTTTAACCCAATGCCGAAGTTCTCTTTCAAAACCCGATACTGCGGGGAATTCGGTTAATTGTTTGAACATCTGAAGCGTCTGTTGATCCATTGACGTAGGTCACTCCTTAACAGTGTTATTCTTTGTTATAGTATGAACTTCATGTCGAAAAATGTCCAATTATTTGCCTTGACTTCAAATTGTAATCAGCCATTAAAGTGACTCTGACTTATCGTTCATGTACAATATAATTATATACGCATTTTTCACAAAGTTAGAGTCATTACATCATAATATAACAATATGAACCAGAAGCAGGAGGTTTTATATATATGTCGGCACGCAAAGAATCGATGCAAGTTATTGCAGCTGTAAGATCCAATCTAGAATCATGTATATTAGGCAAATCATTTGAAATAGAGCTGTTACTTACCGCTTTGCTTGCTGGAGGACATGTTCTGATTGAGGATGTTCCAGGAACAGGTAAAACGCAAATGATCAAAGCACTCGCTAAATCAATGAGTGGACAATATCGCCGTATTCAGTGTAATCCAGATATTTTACCAAGTGATATCACAGGCGTTTCTATTTTCCATCCCCGGGATGAGCAGTTTTATTTCCGTCCAGGTCCGGTGATGACGAATATTTTGCTTGCCGATGAAATTAATCGGGCAACGACCAAAACACAATCTGCTTTATTAGAAGTTATGGAAGAGCGCAGTGTAACAGTCGATGGAGAGACTCATCCATTGCCACATCCATTTATGTTATGTGCAACACAGAATCCGATTGATTTTGAAGGAACGTATATGTTGCCTGAAGCTCAATTGGATCGCTTTATGATGAAGATTACACTAGGTTATCCGGATGAGCAGACAGAGCGTAATTTACTTCGTCATGGTGCTGCTGGACAACCTGTAGATCGCTTAGAACCGGTAACAGATATGCAGCATATCGCTGATATTCAGCAGGAGATTCGCAATGTTCATTTAGATGAATCGGTTAGCGACTATCTGGTCAGTGTTATCCGTCATACACGTGAACACGCCTCAGTGTTGCTTGGCGCGAGTCCACGGGCAACGTTGTCCTTTATGATGGCTGTCAAAGCCTATGCTTTTATACAGAATCGTGATTATGTACTGCCTGATGATGTCAAAAAGTTAGCACCTTATGTGATTCCACACCGTATTCTTCCACGTCCAGAAGCTCGTATGGAGCGTATGAGTTCTGAACGAATTGTATCGCAGATTTTGGAGCAGATTCATGCTCCTGTATCTATGGGACAATAAGTATGAGAGCCTTATTTTCATACTTGCGTCTGAATTTGCAGTGGAAACGCCAACCATCCAAATTATGGTTGGTGTTTATGGTATGGATTGGATGTTTGTTTTATGTGCTTTTTCAAGGTGGCAAAACATCAGTCATGTTATTTGTTATGGTTTCTTTATTATCGCTATATTTAATTGGTGGTGGCTTTCGAGGAGTCGGACGCGCACATGGTCAGCGTCATTTGTCGACAGCAGGAGATCAGGGAGAAATGATTCTTGCTGGTGATCAGGTACAGGTGCGTCTGGATGTGACGATTCCGGGATTTTTACCATTACCATATGTTATTATTCGCGAAACGCTCAAGCGTCATAATGGAGAATCATGGTCTTTTGAAGAAAGTCTGATTCCGAGTATGCGAGGCAAAGGAGAGTTGTTATTTCAGACTCCTCCGCTAGAGCGAGGACGTTATCGCTTTTATGGTACCGAATGTATCAGTGAAGATATTTTTGGATTGATTGAAAATAAAGGACAGTTCACAGCGCCCGGTGAATTTCTGGTATTGCCACGGATCGCTTTTATCCCGAACTGGCAAATGGGATCACGTTATTCCAGACTGGGCGGACAACAGACTTCGCAATTAATGTCACGACCGGAAACGAACCAGATCAACGGGGTACGTGATTATGTATATGGAGATCGAATTTCTCGTATTCACTGGTCAGCAACTGCACGTACAGGCAACTGGAAATCCAAAGAATTTGAACATGAATCGTTACCCAAAACCGTCTTAGTGCTTGATGCAATAGCTGATCATTATGAATCGGATGCTGCTTTTGAATTAGCAGTATCGACAACAGCATCTATGCTTGATTATGGGGTGCGGGAACGAATGGGAATGGGGTTATTTACGACCGGACAGAACAAAGGTGTATTTTTGCCATCAGATCATATAGGAGAACGTCAGCGAATGCGTCTGCATCTAGTAGATGTAGTCGCAGATGGCAAAGGTCGCTTGCTTGATCAACTGGAAGATCATGCGCGTATGTTTCCAGCAGGAACTCTATTTATTCTGATTACGCCTTTGATGAATGAGAAAGTGTGGGAGATTTTTCAATTTGCTCGTATTCGTCAGATGACACCACTTCAATTTTTAATTCATCCTTCTATAGAAAAAAATAAAGAAGCAGTGATTAACTGGTCACAGTCTGCTCATGCACGCGGTGTATCCTGTTATCCTATTTCTTCATTAGAGCAATTGCCAGCTGCGTTGGGAGGTGGAGCGATTTGAAAAAATGGTGGAATGGTATAAGTCGCTCTTGGTACTATTCATTATCTTTAGTATGGGTTTTTATTATTGCACTGCAATGGATTAATTATGCAGATGGAGTCTGGTATCAAGAAACGACTCCATTGGTATTGGCAACAATGGCGGTTGTAGCGATTATTGATATTTTAATCCCGCTCAAAATCATATATCGACTGATTATCAAATTATTTGCTGTATTAGGTACAGTCTATTATGTGCTTGATCATTACGGCTTTTATAGCTGGCAAGAAGGTTCGTTAACAGACAATGTAGAGACATTTGTAGATACTGTTTCCCCGTATCTGTGGTTTATATTATCTGCATGGGTATTGATCGAAGTCTCTGCACGAATCGGTTCATCACGCCGAGCAATTATTATGTTTGTCGGTACGAATATTGCGGCTTTATCTATTTTAGATTCTTTTACCACGTCCATGATGTGGGAAGAAGTAGCATGGGTTGTATTTGCAGGGATGGGCTGGCTGGTCAGTAATCATTTTCGTTATTTTCAGCAGCGATTTCCCAAAGGATGGAAACATCTACGTCGATATCCGCTCAAAATTATTTTTAATATCGCCGTAATTTTCTCGATCATTTTACTGGTAGGTGTCAATGTACCGGAAGTCCAACCTACGCTCAAAGATCCGTATACGGCATGGAAAAATTGGCGCGGAGAAGCAGTCATTACGGTGAACGGCTCTAACCCGTTAAATGGACAAGGAGCTTCTTCAGGATACAGTCGCGAAGATTCCAATCTGGGTGGCGGATTTAATTTTGACTATACGCCTGTAATGACAGTCAGCACTACCAGCCGTAGTTATTGGCGCGGAGAAACGCGTACTGTCTATTCAGGAGAAGGTTGGATTGATCGTTCTAGCAATGGTTGGAGTGAACTGCAGTCGGTAGAAGCAGGTAGTGAGCTTCCGCTGGATGAATCTTCAGATGTTGAAAAGAAAACCGTTAAGCAACAGGTGAAAATGTTGTCGGAAGATAATGTAACCTATCCTGTATTATTCGGTGCTTATACGATAGGCAGAGTTACCGATGTAGATGGCGGTTCAGATACATCACAATTGGACTGGCGCAGTAACCCCGGTGAAATTCACTGGAGCCCTACCCGTCAGAATCGTAAATTTCCAGAATCGTATTCACTCGTTTCCAGAGTGCCGATTATACCTGTCAAAGAACTGGAAAAGAAAACATTCAATCAATTGTATGCAGACAAATCGCTAGACCAGTATCTTCAAGTGCCTTCTGAATTGCCAGATCGTGTACGCAATCTAGCCAAAGAAGTCACAGCTTCTGGAGATACACCTTATGAAAAAGTAGAGTTATTACAACAGTATTTGCAAAATAACTTTGCTTATACTAACAATCCTGATTTATCAAAGAAAAAAAGTCGTGATTTTGTAGATAGCTTTTTATTTGAAGTCAAAGAAGGATATTGTGATTATTATTCTACAGCGATGGTTATGATGGCACGTTCATTAGATATTCCTGCACGCTGGGTTAAAGGTTATGCTCCCGGACAAGCTTCCGGTTATGTCACTAGCGACTATTTCCCGGATGGAGCCACAGAATACACAGTCACTAATGCAGATGCACATTCATGGGCAGAAATTTATTTTGCCGATTATGGATGGGTACCGATCGAAGCAACACCAGGATTCGATATGCCGATGGTGACAGAAACAGTACAGACTCCATCCGATGATACTCCAACACCTGAGCCAGAGGAAGAAGAACAAACACCAGAAGAAGAGGAGACAGCTACTCCTGTGCAAGATAACGAGCCTGCTGTACCTACTTCTGTCATCTGGATTGCTAGCAGTGTAATACTTGCGTGGGCAGCGGTAATGATTATTCGTTATCGTCGTGAATTAAGCTTTATGATTATGCGTATGCGTCAAGGCGAAGCTTTGACACCACAGCAAAAAATTATGGCTGAATCCAAACGCTGGTTAGCATGGATGAAACGTCATGGCATGGATCGTCGTTCATACGAAACATTGCGTGAATCGGTAAGCAGGTGGGAAGAGGTACGCCCTGATCTGGCGGCACAATTAACACCTTTACTTGAATTGTTTGAAAAAGCGAAATACAGTCCAGATCAGATTACAGAGGAAGAGTGGACCTCTATGCAACATCATCTGCAAAACTTGCGAAAAAGATGGCGCAAAAGGGCTACAAAGTAGTATAATGGTGGATGGCTGAATGATTGTTCAAAACGTTGGACAAACTATTGATAGATCCTACAAAAAAACGCCGCTGATGCGGCGTTTCTTTTTGTCAGATAGGTTACACTTATGATATAGTTTGTCGTATGAAACCGAGGTGAATAAAGCTTGTTTGAGATGCTCGTACCCAAGTTGCGCGTGAATACTGTATTTGATATTGATCTAGAAGCAATGTATGCCAAAGGTTATCGTGGAATCATTACAGATTTAGACAACACACTCGTTGGTGCCAAAGCGCCAAATGCGACACCGGAATTGATTGAATGGTTTGCTAAAGTAAAAAAATACGGCTTCGAGCTGATTATTGTCTCGAATAACAATATGAGCAGGGTATCCTTATTTGCTACACCACTGGATATCAAATTTGTGCATGCGGCACGCAAGCCGTCCAATGCACCATTTCGCAAAGCAATGACGCTGATGAAATGGAGCGAAGAACAGACTATTGTTATCGGTGACCAATTGTTAACAGATGTATATGGTGGCAACAGACTCGGTTTATTTACGATTCTAGTATTGCCTATCGCTGCTGCTGATGAAGGTTGGAGAACCAAAGTTAACCGTAAGGTCGAACGGTTTGCCAGAAAACGACTGCGTAGAAAAGGACTATGGTCCGAGGAGGAAAACAATAAATGACAGAACAAAGCGGTCTTACCGCTGGTGCGAAATGTAGTGGATGCGGTATTACACTACAGATGGACGCGCCTGAATTACCAGGATACTTACCAGCACAAGCACTAGAAAGAACACCTCTAGTCTGCCAGCGCTGTTTCCGTATCCGCAATTATAATGAATCGTCGACAGTAACGGTAGATCAGAGCGAATTCTTGCGATTGCTCAGTGAAGTGGGCACAAAAGATGCACTGGTAATCCATATTGTCGACTTGTTCGATTTTCAGGGTAGCGTTATTTCAGGATTGCAACGTTTTGTAGGCAATAATCCTGTGATTTTAGCTGTGAACAAAATTGATTTGTTGCCGAAAGTCACCAATTGGAACAAATTGCGTAATTGGGTACAAAAAGAAGCGAAAGAAATCGGACTCAAAACCGAAGAAATCATTCTTTGTAGTGCCAAGCAAAACACCGGATTTGAGCGTATTCTTGAAGTTGTAGGTGAGATGCGTGGAAATCGTGATGTGTATGTAGTTGGAGCGACCAATGTAGGGAAATCTACACTGATCAACCGTCTAATCTCGGATTATAGCGATCTGGAAGAAGAACTAACCACTTCTCGTTATCCGGGTACAACGTTAGATACGGTGAATATTCCTTTAGATGATGGACATTTTATTATTGATACACCGGGAATAGTATATGAATCTCGTTATACGGAACTCGTAACCAAGCAGGATTTGGCTGCGATTATGCCAGACAAACCGCTTAAACCAATGGTATACCAATTAAATGAAGGTCAGACACTCTTTTTCGGAGCGATGGCACGATTTGATTACCTTGAAGGTGGTCGTCAATCATTTACTTGTTTTATTAATAACGGTCTCAAAATTCATCGTACCAAATTGGAACGTGCAGATGACTTATTTGCAGATCATGCAGGAGTAATGCTTGCACCTCCAACCAAAGAACATTTAGCAGACTTGCCAGAATGGACACGTCATGAATTCCGTGTTCCTCGCGGCTCACAATACGATCTATTTATTTCAGGCTTGGGTTGGATCAAAGTGAACGGCAATACAGGCGCATTAGCTGCTATTCATTTACCTAAAGGTGTCAAAGTAATGATGCGTCCATCATTGATTTAATGTAAGCCTATCTTAATTCACAGGAGGAACTATACAATGACAGACCGGAAAACAAATTTATCTCATCATACGCTTTTGTTAGGTGTTATGGGAGATCCTATCGGGCATTCCAAATCACCAGCTATGCATAATATTGCGTTGGAAGCATCAGGGATTCCGGGGATGTATGTTCCTTTACATGTGAAGCCAGAGCATCTTGCTGAAGCTGTAGCAGGTACCAAAGCGCTAGGCTTTAGCGGATTCAATGTCACGATTCCTCATAAAGTCGAAATGATGAAATTGATGGATGAACTGGATGAGTCAGCGATATGCTGTGGCGCTGTTAATACAGTGGTTATCAAAGATGGCAAATTAAAAGGATATAACACCGATGGTATCGGTTATGTCCGATCTCTAAAAGAAGAATTAAATAGTGAGTTATCGGGTAAACATATTACGATTCTAGGTGCAGGTGGTGCTGCGCGTGGAGTAGTATATGCTTTGTTGCGAGAAGAACCAGCAAGTGTAACGATTATTAATCGTACAGTAGATAAAGCTGAACAACTAGCTCAAGAGTTCAGTCATGATACTTTACAAGTACAAAGTGGTAGCTACGATACACTCGATAAAGTTCTTCCGCAGACCGATATACTTATTAATACAACCTCGATCGGTATGTCACCGAATAGTGATGAGACACCACTAGAACAGCGTCAAATTCCAGAAGGAATTGTCGTTAGCGATCTGATCTATAATCCGTTAGAAACGCGTTTGTTGCGTGAAGCTAAAAGTCGTGGTTGTACGGTAGTTGGTGGATTAGGTATGTTTGTTTATCAAGGAGCTTATGCTTATGAGTATTGGACAGGGGAACCTGCGCCTATATCTGTGATGCGTAGTGCTTTACTAGAAGCGATGAATCATCAAAAAGAATAGGTATTGAAGGAGAAATATATGTTAACAGGAAAACAAAAACGCTTTTTGCGTTCACAAGCTCATCATTTGGATGCGATTTTTCAAATCGGTAAAGGCGGTATGAATGACGGGATTGTTCGTCATGTACTGGATGCGATTGAAACGCGCGAATTGATGAAAATTTCAGTATTAAACAACTGTCTGGAAGAACCAAAAGATTTGGCAGAAGAATTAGCAAAAAGTACTAAATCCGAGTTGGTTCAAGTGATTGGGCGTACAATCATTTTGTACAAAGAATCCAAAGACCACAAACAAATTGAATTACCAAAAGCGTAATTGATCTTATTTTTATTATAAAATCGTATTCGGTGGTGTATTCATGAAAGTCGGTATTATGGGTGGAACATTCGATCCTGTGCATATCGGTCATATGTTAGCAGCAGAAGCAGCGCTTCAAGGTTGTACGTTAGATGAAGTCTGGTTTATGCCATCACATATTCCGCCGCATAAGCACGAAGCGGGAGCTGGAGGAGACGAACGTCTTCAGATGGTGGAGCTTGCAGTAGGAACGAATCCTGCTTTTCGTACATTGGATATAGAGCTTGTCCGCGGAGGCGTATCCTACACAATTGATACGATTCGCGAATTACGAGCAAGGTATACAGAGCATGAATTCTTTTTTATTATCGGTGCAGATATGGTGAACTTTTTAACACAATGGCATGGGATTGAAGAACTGGCGCAGGTGCTTACATTTATCGGTGTAGGTCGTCCGGGTTCGGTCATTCGTAAAGAAGATTTACCGGATTATTTGCAGGAAAAAGTAGTGCTGGTGAATATGCCACAAGTTGATATTTCGTCTACAGATATCCGTGAACGTCTAGCAGCAGGAAAATCTGTTCGTTATATGGTACATGATCTAGTGAATGAATATATACAAAGGAGCGGTATCTATGAACCTGACACGCGATGAGTTGAAGGCATCTGTATCCGCTCAAATGCCACAAAAACGCTGGAAGCATACCGAAGGTGTGATGCAATCAGCAATTGTACTTGCTAAGCGATATGGCGCTGATCCGGTCAAAGCAGAGATTGCTGCCATTTTGCATGATGTAGCGAAATATTGGAGTACTGAACGTCAAGAACAAGTATTACGCGAACAAGCGTTAAATGATGAACTATTATTGTATGACAAGCCGTTATGGCATGCTGAAGTGGGAGCATATACGGCACAGACAGAATACGGTGTAGACGATGAAGAAATATTGAATGCGATTCGTTATCATACCTCTGGACGTGTTGGTATGACTGTGTTGGAGAAAGTAATTTGTTTGGCTGATTATATAGAACCTGGACGTGATTTTCCAGGAGTAGATCATATTCGCAGTCTAGCTGAGCATAGTCTTGAAGCTGGATTAGTAGCTGGATTTGATTCGACGATTCATTTATTGCTGGCTAGACGACAAGTTATTTTTCCGTTAACGGTTTTATCTCGCAACGATTTGGTCAAACAGCTAGAACTCGAGGGGGAACTTTAATGAAATTGAATCCTGAACAATTATTGCAACTTGCTGTAGAAGCAGCTGAAAGTAAAAAAGCAAGCAATCTGGTAGCACTAGATCTACGTGGTGTATCCATGATCGCTGATTATTTTGTAATCTGTCATGGTAACTCGGATACACAAGTACAAGCGATTGCAAGTGAAATCCGTAAAGTAATGCATGATGCCAAAGCAGAAATCCGTGGTATGGAAGGCGTGAATGCAGCTCGTTGGGTACTGATGGATCTTGGCGATGTCGTCGTGCATATTTTCCATCGTGATGAGCGTGAATACTATAATATCGAGCGTCTGTGGTCAGATGCTAAAGTGATGGAGAACGTATGAGTTTTGAATCCGGTACAGTATTAACGCTTGAATTGGTGCGTGAAGTATCGCCGTATGGTTTTTTTCTATCCGATGGAGAAAACGATGTATTGCTTCATTACAGTGAAATCACCAAAAAAATCAAAATAGGCGATCATATCGAAGTCTTTATTTTCCATGATACCGAAGACCGTCTAGCAGCAACGATGAAAAAGCCATTTTTGACACTAGGTGGAATGGCGAAGCTAACTGTAGCTGATCTACATCCACGTCTAGGAGCTTTTCTTGAAATGGGACTAGGTCGTCAGTTGTTATTACCTCTGAGCGAAATGCCTGAACTCAAAGAACTTCGTCCGCAAGTAGGCGATGAAGTCTATGTGATGATGGAGCATGATCGTCAAGGTCGTCTACGTGCCAAATTAGCAGGTGAACTTGAATTTATGGAGCATACTTTTCACGCTCCTGAATCATGGGTGAATCTGTGGTTAGATGCACAAGTCTATCGTCCGTTACAAATGGGAACATTTGTAATTGTAGAAGGTGGCGTGCTTGGATTTGGAGCATTGGGTATGATTCATCAGAGCGAGCGCAGTCGTATGCTTCGTCTCGGTGAAAAAGTCAATGTACGTGTAACACAAGTTCGCGAAGATGGACGTGTGAATCTATCGATGATTCCTCGTAAAGAAGTGGGCCGCGATCAAGATGCAGAGCGCTTACTTGCTTTCTTACAAGAACGTCCTGATGGAGCTATGCCGTATTCAGATACCACTACACCTGATATTATCAAACAACGATTTGGCATTAGTAAATCTGCGTTCAAGCGTGCACTTGGTAAATTGATGCGCGAAGGTATTGTAGAGCAGAAAGAAAACTGGACGATGCTAGTTAAGCCAGCAGATTCTTCTGAACCATCTTCATCTGAAGAAGAAAAGCAATCCTAAAGACTAGCCGTTAGTAGTATGAATTGATCATTCTGTAATCGATATTGCAGATGTACGGAAGGACGGTTAGCGTATTGTCGTACCGGAAATTTGCTTATGTATATGATGAATTAATGGCAGATATGCCTTACCCGGATTGGCTACGCTTTGTGCGTGAAGTCTGGGATAAATATGGTATGCCTCGTACAGTGGCAGAACTTGGATGTGGAACCGGTAGTATTACGATTCCGCTTGTGAATGCAGGTTTCCAGGTGACAGGAATAGATCTATCATCAGATATGTTATCTGTAGCGAAAGACAAGCTAGAATCGACTCCACAAGGACATCGCCTTTTTCAAAACGGTAGTGTGAACTGGGTGTGTCAAAATATGACGCACTGGATGTTGCCTGAACCGGTCGATAGCGTAATTTCGTTTTGCGATTGTTTGAACTATTTAACAGAACCCGAGTATATCGTTGATACGTTTCAATCGACATACAAAGGGCTCAAATCAGGCGGTACATTTGTTTTTGATGTCCACCATCCGCGGACATTACGCCGTTATGATGAAGAGCAACCCTTTATGTTAGATGAGCGTTCTGTTTCGTATTTATGGACATGTGAATATGATCAAGTTCGTACCGAGATTGAGCATCATTTGACGATTTTTGCCCGTACAGGTGAAGAGCGTCATGCGCTGTATGAACGTTTTGAAGAAACTCATGTTCAACGTTCTTATGATCCAGAATGGTTGAAAACAGAATTAATCAAAGCCGGTTTTCGAGATGTGCATTGTTATGCTGATTTTGAATGGGTAGAAGCTGGTGAAGATGCTGCTAGATTATTCTTTGTAGCGATTAAATAATATGATATGATTTAATAGAAGCTCCCAGTATAGGGAGCTTTTTTTGATATAATAATCTATACTGCTTTGCAAATTCACAGATGAGGATTTTGAGATGCTGACTATTATTCAATCGCTTCTGAACAACCTTACATTTCTAACAACTACACTCTTTTTTGGTAATTTAATATTAAAATGGCTGAGTAAACGAATCAATATCCAGTCATTGTATATCAAATTGCTATCCGGTGTTATTGCGGGAATAATTGGAATTTTATTGACTAAATATTTCTCTTTTCGTTTGTCACCTATGATAGTACTGGATCTTCGTCAGGTGGCTATTATATTGTCGTTTTACTTTGGTGGAGCATTAAGTAGTTTAATCACGGCTGTGATTATTGGAGTGTATCGCTTATTTTTAATAGACCCTATCAATTTTAGTTCATTTATCGGATTTTTTAATGCGATCTTTACGTTTGTGATTACAGGATTATTTATGAGAAAAGGCAAAGAGCTGGCGTTATCTTACTGGCTACGCATGATGATCGGGATTTTGTGTGTATATGCTTTATCTGTGATTTCTGTACTAGGGGAACACTCCTTTTTTCCGATTATAGTCTTTGCAGCATTTTATATTCCCGGGGTATTGTTTGTTTATTATTTACTTCGTTATATGAAACGTACTGATGATGCATTGTTATTAATGCGTGAAGCAGCCAATCTTGATTTTTTGACAGGGCTTCATAATCCGCGTGCATTTGAAAAAATGTTTGAACAAAAAACGATAAATTTGATGCATTATCCACAACCTTTTGGTTTGCTCCTTTTAGATATTGATCATTTCAAGCATGTTAATGATACGTATGGACATTTAAATGGAGATACGGTATTGATTCAAATAGCTCAATTGTTAAAAGAGGCTATGCGTTCTAATGATCACTGTGCTCGTAAAGGCGGAGAAGAATTTGCTGCGATCTTAAATGACTGTGGAATCGAAAAAACGTTAAAAATAGCAGAATCGATTCGTAAAAAGATCGAAGCTCATGATTTTCAATTAGAAGATGGACAAATGATTCATATTACGATATCGATCGGTGTGAGTTGTTATCCGCAGGATCAGCCTGAAAACATGTTTGAACAAGCAGATCAAGCATTGTATATAGCCAAGTCGGCTGGACGGAATCAGGTACAATTAGCTAAGCCACTATCATAAACAGTGCTTGATCTGAAATGCATTTCATACTTTATCATAAAAGCATCATTAGCTTGAAGGAGGAGTACAAATGCATCACGAACAGAAAAAAGCGTTCCCGACTGATTTTCTATGGGGATCAGCTTCGGCGGCATATCAAGTAGAAGGTGCTTGGAACGAAGATGGTAAAGGACCTTCGATGTGGGATTCATTTACTAAAATCCCGGGCAAAACATTCAAAGGTACCAATGGAGATGTAGCTGTAGATCATTATCATCGTTACAAAGAAGATATTGCTCTAATGGCGCAACAAGGTCTTAAAGCATACCGCTTTTCGATTAGCTGGCCACGTATTTATCCACAGGGTAAAGGTGAAGTCAATGAAGCAGGCTTGATCTTTTATGATCAATTAATCGATGAATTGTTGGCTAATCAGATCGAGCCGGTATTAACGTTATACCACTGGGATGCTCCACAAGCGCTCGCAGATGAATACGGAGCTTGGGAATCCAGAGAAATGATCGAAGATTTCAATCAATATTGTATTACATTGTATAAACGGTATGGAGATCGAGTAAAATACTGGGTATCTCTTAATGAGCAAAATTACAATTCTAACCATGCGTTTATTACAGCGATGCATCCACCGGGTGTGCATGATCGCAAACGTTTTTATGAAGCCAATCATATTGCTTTTCTAGCTAATGCCAAAGCGATCGAATCTTTCCGTCACTATGTACCGAACGGTAAAATTGGCCCTAGCTTTGCTTATTCTCCTTCTTATCCGGCTAGTAGTCAGCCTCGTGATATGCTGGCGTATGAGAATGCCGAAGAATTTCAAAATAACTGGTGGCTGGATACGTATTGTCTGGGTCATTATCCACAGGTAGCACTTCGTTATCTGGAAGAGCACGGTCTGGCTCCCACATTTGAAAAAGGTGATATCGAATTATTAACTAAAGGGATTCCTGATTTTGTCGGTGTTAATTATTATCAGACGATTACGTATGAATTTAATCCGATTGATGGTGTAGCTGAAGGCAAAATGAATACTACCGGACAAAAAGGAAGTAATGAAGATACAGGACGACCAGGGCTATACAAAACAACGCCTAATACTCATTTAGAAACGTCAAATTGGGACTGGGCGATCGATCCAATCGGCTTGCGAATTGGTTTACGTCGTATTACGAGCCGTTATGGACTGCCTGTCTTTATTACTGAAAATGGATTAGGCGAATTCGATAAGCTAGAAGCTGATGGAAGTATCCAAGATGATTATCGCATCGATTATCTGCGTTCCCATTTGGAACAATGTCGTGAAGCGATTGCTGACGGTGTAGATCTAATTGGTTATTGCAGTTGGTCATTTACCGATTTATTAAGCTGGTTGAATGGCTATCAGAAACGTTATGGGTTCGTCTATATCAATCGTGACGAAGATAGCGAAAAAGATATGCGCCGTATTCCGAAGAAAAGCTATTACTGGTATCAGCAAGTAATTGAAAGTAACGGAGAACAGTTATAATTTAATAATGATATGTATAACAACCGCCTTGTCTTGGATAGAATGTTCAAGAAAACAGGCGGTTGTTTATCGTTGATCTTATTTTTGAGCTATGATAGAAGTAATTGTGTAAGATTTATGATGACAAGAAAGGAGTCACTTATGGTCAACATTAAGCAAATTGCCAAACAAGCAGGAGTTTCGGTGTCTACTGTATCTAGAGTACTCAATAATCATCCTTATGTTAGAGCAGATAAACGAGAACGGGTACAACAGGTCATCGAGCAAAATAGCTACACCCCTAATTCACAAGCTATTAATCTGATTCGTGGCAAAACCAAAACGGTTGGTTTGATTTTACCATTTAGTCATCATCCGTATTATCACGCCATTATTGCAGGTGTGATGGAAGAAGCTTATCAATATGGTTATCACGTATTGCTATGTCAGACTTCGTATAATCCAGAGCAAGAACGAGAATATCTACATATGCTCAGTACAAGACAGGTAGATGGAGTTATTGCATGTTCACGTGTATTACCATGGGCAGAATTACAATCATACAGTGATTCAGGGCCGATCGTTGTCTGCGAATATACAGAAGAATCCAATCTATCGGCTGTATATACCGATCATTATGGAGCTTTTTGTAGCGGGATTCAGTATTTATTAGATCGTGGGTATACTCGTATCGGTTATTGTATCGGTCGCAAAACAAGTGCAAGCAGTCAGGAGCGATTTCGTGCATACCAAAATACACTCCATGCCGCAGGGCTTGAAGTGTATCAGGAATGGATTTTTCCAGATTGTATCCATATGAGTGATGGTGAACAGATTGCCAAGCGGATTGCGACTATGGAGTCACCTCCGTCTGCGTTAATTGTAACAGGGGATGAAGCCGCCGCAGGTGTTATGTTAGGCGCACGTCAATATGGATTGCGTATTCCTGAGCAGTTAGCAATTATCGGGTATGATAACCAACCGATCTCTGCCGGATTACAACTCACTACAATCGATCAGAATTTACAAGAAATCGGCAGACAAGCGTTTTCTTTATTTTATGAACGTAGTCTTGATACTACTATCATGCCGGTCAAGCGACAGATTCCTTATACATTAATCGAACGCCATAGTGTGTGAAGTGAACGATTATTGGATAAAAGGAGTTAACTTGATTTTTTGATTACATCGACACGACCGGAGAAGAAGGTTGCACCGCCGCCCATATCAGCCAAGCGATCTGACGTGAGTGCATTGACTAGATGGGTAGCTTGCTGATTGTCAGTGTCTGCCCATAGCCCCTGGCTGACGACAACGCCGGGCAATACATGTTCACCTACAGTAGCAAGCAGTTCACAAGACCCTCGTTCATTCCAGACGGTTACCCAGTCGCCATCTTCAATACCAGCATTTTGTGCATCTATTGTATTCATAAATAGCTTCGGTGACTTTTCAAGACCGATATGTTTGGCATTGTTCGAAAAGGTTGAATTTAAAAAGTTATGATTAGGCCCCGGTACAAAAATATAAGGATGAGTGCCCTGCTCATGAAGTGGTGTATAGGTTGGTAGTGGGGGTAATCCATCACGCTCCATATCGGCTGAATATAGTTCGATTTTGCCACTTGGTGTAGGCAGACGATCCGGGAAAATATATTGTCGATCTGCTTTGACATATTGATGTTGGACTAATGAATCATACGTAATATTTTTCAGTGCCGGATTAGCAGGATGATCCAGTGCTTGCCGAATTAACTGCTCATCACTATCTTGTAATGCTTGATCTTCATAGCCCATGGCCTTAGCAAGCAAACGAAATACTTCGGTATTGGATTTGCTTTCACCATATGGAGCAACAACTGGTTGTTGAATCTGCATATAATGATGCCAGTACGAAGCATAGAAATCGGTATTTTCAAAAGCAGATGTTGCTGGCAAAACGATATCTGCATATTTAGCTGTTTCAGTTAAAAAGATATCGTGCACAACAGTAAACAAATCGTCTCGTGCTAATCCTTGTCTGACAAGCGTAGCTTCTGGAGTCACAACTGCTGGATTAGAATTGTACACATATAGCGATTGCACAGGTTCAGACTCCTCTAATAATACCCGTCCCAATTGATTCATATTAAAAGAACGAGTGTTGCGATTAGCCAATAAGTCTGGACGTTGTAGTGCATTTTCATTAAATGTTAGTTGGAACGTATTAGATTTAATAGCACCACCACCGCGTACTAACCATTGTCCTGTGATAGCAGGTAGGCAGGCAATCGTACGTACATTCATACCGCCATTATCATGATGTTGTAGACCATTTCCGATACGAATCAGAGCAGGGCTAGCATCGCCATACATACGAGCTAATTGATATAAATCATCGACAGGTACGCCTGTAATTGTGGATACAGTAGCAGGGTCATATTGCTTTACATGCTCACGCAATTGTTCGTGTCCTACTGTATATTGCTTCATAAAATCCTCATTCACTTTGTCTTCAGCAAATAAAATATGCATCATACCTAGAGCGAGTGCGCTATCTGTTCCTGGCAAAATTGGAATAAACCAATCCGCAGATCGTCCAGTTTGATTTTTGTGCACATCGATCACAATAACTTTAGCGCCTTTTTTGCGAGCTTGCTGCGCTAAAGTCACTTGATGCATATTAGTGCTAACTGCATTAATACCCCAGAAAATAAATAACTGTGTATCTACCGTATCTTCAGGATCGGTACCAATACTGCCACCCATTGTGTATTTATAACCTGCTGAACCAGCGGCTGTACAAATGGTGCGCTCTAAAAGACTTGCCCCCATCCGATGGAAAAAGCGGCGATCCATCCCTTCAGCAGATAGATTGCCCATATTGCCATAGAAGCTATACGGGAGAATACTTTCAGGGCCAGAAGTGGATATTAATGTTTTCCACTTGGAAGTAATTGTAGTAATTGCTTCTTCCCATGAAATAGGTTCAAAAAGACCTTCGCCTTTTGCTCCAATCCGCTTGAGTGGAGTAGTTAGACGCTTAGTATCATAGATGCGTTCTGTCATATTACGAACTTTGTTACAGATGTTCCCTTTGGTAACAGGATGATTAGGATCTCCAGCGATTTTGATAATTTTACCCTTTTCTTTATGAACAAGCAGTCCGCACTGATCAGGACAATCCAGTGAGCAGACTGAAGGAAATATTCCATCTTGTTGATCAACATAACTAGACATACATCATGCTCCTTTCGTAATACCCATACCTTAATAATGGCAGAAATAGACTTTGAATACGTTATAAACTATCATAAATCAAATTTTAGATTTAATGTTGACTTTTTTACTGGGTTTAATTAGAATAAAGAAAATTATTTCGAATTCGACAAATTTAGATGTTTTATACCTTATCGTGTCTGATATCGATTTGCAAGTTTTTTTCGACAACTACATACATTAGATTTTCTATCCAGAGAGGTGGAGGGACTGGCCCTACGAAACCTCGGCAAAAACGTGCCAATTCCAGCAAGCTTGAATCGCTTGGGAGATAGGAAAGCAGGATGAATTATTGCATTATTTTATTCGTATGATTTGAATATTATAATGAATAGATAGCGAACCTCTTTCCTTGATGTGGGAAAGAGGTTTTTTGTATATTGTCGTTGACTCAGTTGATTATATTGTCAAATGATGACGTTATTAGTAGCAAACCAAGAACTCTCTATATCAATTTACTTTCTTACTTTAAAGCTTCACTTAAATAACACTGCACCTAAGTGTACCAAAGGAGATTGAATAATGAAAATATTAATTACCGCCCCTTATCATGAGCAAGGTCGTCAACAACTAGCAGATACGTTTGGAGAAGTCATTTACCGTTGCTGGAAAGATCATGGGCAAGCTTATCAAGAAGATGAATTAATCTCTTTATTACAATCAACCGGAGCAGATGCCATTATTGCAGAATTAGATCAAATTACTGAAAAAGTGATTAAAGCTGTACCTCATTTGCAATTTATCGGTGTCTGTCGAGGAACTCCTTCTAATGTAGATGTACCTGTGGCTACAGATCGTCGTATTCCTGTTTTCTATACGCCAGCACGTAATGCACAAGCTGTAGCTGAAATGGTAGTCGGCAGTCTAATTACCTTTTTACGAAGTATTATTTCATCCAGCCAATGGTTAGAAGCAGGAGAATGGCAAAGTGGTAGCTTAACTGCTTATCTCAAGTTTAAAGGTAATGAACTGGCTGGCAAAACAGTCGGTATGGTTGGTTTTGGAGCTGTAGCCCAGCGTACAGCAGGCATACTACGGAGCTTCCCTTGTGATATTCGTTATTACGATCCCTATGTAACCAGCCCTGACCCGCGTGATCAAAAAGTATCGTTAGCCGAGTTATTTGCTACAAGCGATATTGTATCGATTCATTTACCTGTAACCGAAGATACCAAAGGATTAATCGGCACAGAATTATTGCAATCAATGAAAAAAGACGCCATTTTTGTGAATACTGCCCGTTCTGTAGTGGTAGATCATCATGCACTGGTTGAACAATTACAACAAAATCAAATCCGTGGAGCGATTATCGATGTGTTTGATCAAGAACCACCACTTCCTAAAGATTATGAACTGATTTCATTGCCAAATGTTTTAGCAATTCCACATTTAGCAGGTGCCACTTATGAAGTTGAAGATCATCATGTAGAAATTATGAATAGAGCACTCATAGAGTGGTTTGAGCATCATAACACCGCAGTGAAAGTGCTCTATAATAAAGCGATTTTGGAGGATATTAACGATGACACAACAAGCCTATCTAGTCTTTGATATCGGTACCGGTAATGCTCGTGTAGCTGTTGTCGATATCAACGGTAACGTATTGTCGATTGAGCGAGCTGATATTTTGTATCACAATGACAATCAATATCCAGATGCACGTCATTTTATACCGGAAGTATTGTGGGAACAGATTGCAGGGCTTGCTAAAGTAGCACTATCTAACGTTCCTGATATTCAGATTATTGCTGTCACTTCAACGAGCCAGCGTCAAGGTATTGTACTGATTGATGAAGCAGGTGAATCTTATTTAGGATTACCGAATATTGATAATCGGGGACGAGAGTGGGAAGAACACTATAGTGACCAAGCTTCTATTTATCCGATTACAGGCAGAACACCGTCTGCTTTATTTTCAGCAATGAAATTAGTCGGATTACGGGAGCGTCATCCTCAGCAGTATCAACGATTGAATCGTTTTACCAGTATTAGCGATTGGGTAACGTATGCGCTTAGTGGTGTGTTGAGTTACGAGCCGTCTCAAGCATGTGAGACTCTTCTCTATAATGTAGAGCATAGTGATTGGTCTACAGAAATGTGTCACACCTTTGGCATTGCACCAACAGTGTTACCTTCATTAATACCTTCAGGTAGCGTGCTCGGGACATTAACACCGGGTACAGCAGCAGAATTGAACTTGCCTGTAGATACACCTGTTATCGTAGGTGGCGGGGATACGCAATTGGCTATCCATAGTACAGGTGCAGGAGCAGAAGATATTGTTATTGTATCCGGTACAACTACACCTATCGCTAAGATTACAGATACATTTACAACAGATAAATCAGCACAAGCATGGATTAATGCGTATACAACACCACATCAATTTTTGATCGAAACGAATCCAGGTATCACCGGTCTGAACTATCAGAAATTGCAATCTATTTTCTATCCCAATGAAGGATACGCCATGATGGAGCAAGAGATGAATGAACTGGAAGAAAGTCAATGTGTAGCAGCATTAGGTTCTTATTTATCTTCTGCCAAAAATGCGCGTGTACGTGGCGGATTTCTATTCGATGCTCCGCTGTCAGATCAATTAAGCCGGGCTCATTTTGTCAGATCAGCATTACACGAGATTGCTTTTTCTATCAAAGTGAATTTCGATCAATTGGCACAGGTGGTCTTGCTGGATCGTCCGTATATTTGGGCATGTGGAGGAGGACTACAGAGCCGTACACTTATTCAAAGTATTGCTGATCTATTAGGTAAAGAAATCCGTATCCGAACAGGATTTGAACATGCTTCGATTGTAGGAGCAGCTTATATCTGTAATGAAGCTTTGGATATACAGTCTACTCAGACAGAACAGATCACTACATTTCAACCACAATCTTCTGAGGCATTGCAAAAAGATTACCAACAATGGCATAAGGCACAGCTCTTTTTTGCACAATTACAATTAGCGGAGTCTGCGACAACGACTTCTTCATCTGAAAGTAGTATTTGAGAACAGTAGCTTACCAGTAAAGTTGAAAAAGGAGTGTATGTCATGAACGTATTAGATCGTATAGGGATTCCCAAAACATTAGTATGGGGATATCTCGGAGTATTGATTTTTATGATGGGAGATGGATTAGAAGCAGGTTGGTTAAGCCCTTATCTGGTAGAACGAGGGCTTAGTGTGCAGGATGCCAGTCTTTTATTTACGGTATATGGTATTACGTTGGCGATTGCGTCATGGTTTTCTGGCGTATTTTTAGAAGCATTTGGAGCCAAAAAATCAATGTTGATTGGATTTATCGCTTATGTGATCGGTACATCTGCTTTTATCGCTTTTGGTATAACCGATCTGAATTATCCTATTATGTTATTAACGTATGCTGTTAAAGGATTTGGGTATCCATTGTTTGCTTATTCTTTTTTAACATGGGTAACTTATCGTAGTCCTGAGCACAAATTAAGTACAGCAATTGGCTGGTTCTGGGTAGCCTACTCAGGCGGGATGTTTGTATTAGGTGCATATTATTCTAGTTATGCGATCAAAAATCTAGGATATATGCAGACGTTATGGAGTGCTGTTGTGCTTGCTGGAATTGGTGCTATTTTTGCTCTGTTGATCAATCGTGACCGTTTACCCAAAAAAGCAGGCAACGCTCGTGAAACGTTGCGCGAATTGGGTAAAGGATTAACGATTGTCAAAACCCATCCCAAAGTTGGATTGAGCGGTATTGTACGGGTTATTAATAGTGTAGGTTCTTACGGATTCCCTGTATTTTTACCATTACATATGGCACAATACGGAATCGCAACAGGTACATGGCTGAACATCTGGGGAACGATCTTTTTAGGAAATATCGTATTTAATCTATTATTCGGTATTATTGGTGATAAATTTGGCTGGAGACAGACCGTCATGTGGTTCGGTGGAGTAGGTTGTGGTATTTTCACATTATTATTGTTCTATGTCCCTGAATGGACAAACGGTAACTTGTGGATCACCACGATTGTTGGATTTATCTGGGGTGGATTGCTAGCGGGATATGTTCCTATTGCAGCACTTGCTCCATCAGTAGCAGGAGGCAACAAAGGCCCTGCGATGTCTATCGTCAATCTAGGTGCTGGTTTATCCGCTTTTATTGCTCCTGCTATCGCATTTGCTTTTATCGGTGTGATCGGTGCAGAAGGAGTGGTATGGGTATTCGCGATTCTTTACTTTATCAGCGCGATTATTACCAAGTTTATTACAACTCCAGAAGAAGATGCTGCTAAAGTAGCCGGTAAACGTAAAGTAGAAGAGAATATTGCGTAATCATTAATCTAAAAAAATATGCAAATCTAAGCTCATAGTTGTCAATAGACAAACTATGAGCTTTTTAATATACTTAAATAAGATATAATTAAATACTTAAATGAGTGTATAATGATTTTATTACAATACTTAAAAAAAGTGGTGATACATATTAATTTTTTATTTTGGAACTTAAAAAAGAATTCAAAATCAATTTATTGCCTAAAAGATATATTAGCTGAAAACGGAATAGATGTTTTTATTTTAAGTGAAGTAAGCACTAGAGATTTAATATGGATAAACCAAAATTTGCTCGATTATAAACCAACATTACAATTGCCAAAAAATAGAACATTTTTGTTTTATAAAAATCATTATTTAATTAAAAAAGTAAAGGATAGCCATTACTATTCTTTTTTTGAAATCTTGAATACTTCTTTTGAAAAAGTCTTGTTAGTAACTGTTCATTTTCCAAGTCGATTATGGAAAAGAGAAAAAGAAATTGGATATCAAGCACAAATCACCAAACGTGATATCGTAAAGTTTGAAACAGAATATAGATATAAGCATACTTTGGTTGTAGGTGATTTTAATTTGAATCCTTTCTCAGAAGAAATAGTATCTACAGAAGGATTTCACGCTGTAATGAGTAAAGAAATTGCAAAAAAAGAGGATAGAATAGTAGATTTCGTAAAGCATCGTTACTTTTTTAATCCAATGTGGTTTTTGCATGGTAATATAAATAACGAAGTTATGGGAAGTTATTATTATCATAAAAACTCGATAAGCTATGTATGGAATTTATTTGATCAAGTATTGATTCGTCCATCTTTAATTGATTATTTTGATTTTGAATATTTAAATATTATATCTAGTGTAACTGGACACTCTTTACTTAATAAGCAGGGACAACCTGACTCTAAAGTATATTCAGATCATTTACCAATAAAATTCAGAATCAAATTTGATGAGAAGGAGTGATATTATTATGAATGAAGATTTTTGGGGATTCAAAGATTTAATTGATGAAAGTACAAATAATATATTTTTAGGTATTCTGCAACAACAAAAAGAAGTTTTTACAGAAAAAACAAAAGGTATTCTTCAAATTGAAATCTTGAATAAAAAAATAGATATTCAACGTAGAGATGGTTTTAAATTAACAACAGAATTTAATATTGTGGCACCATATTTAGACAATTACTCATATACTTTATTTACTGTGTACTCTAAACCTGAAAAAAATTATCCTATCGCTATTGATACACAAATTACTTTAGACAAACATGTAATTGAAAATAAAAGTTGGTATGAAGATTTTGCGTATGAATGTAAAGATGACGAACAATTTATAATGATATTAGAAAAAATATTAAGTTCTACAGAGACTACACAAATTGTTCAAAATTTATATACAAAAAGTAAAGTAGAATGGAATGATGAGTCAGAGTAAGCCTATATGCAAGACAGACAATGAATTTCTTTAATCATTGACTTTCCAGGGCGAATTTTTTAAAATAGAGCTATTGTTATATTTTATAATACAATGCTCAGTGAAAAGGAATAGTAATATTAGTAAGCATGTAATGATAGAGAGTCGACGGGTGGTGCAAGTCGATATGATGCTGATATGAACTCGCCTTGGAGATATGTGGCAAGAATATTGGAATACGCTGTTATTTTTATCAGTACATAGTCAGCGTAGTTATCCTATTTCTGAACGACATCGGCTTCCTACCGTTATCAGGCAACTAAGTGAGTGGATAGCAAAGTATGCTTGTTCACTAACTAGGGTGGTACCGCGAGACACAACCTCTCGTCCCTAGCGATATTATGCGCTATGGATGAGAGGTTTTTTTGTCGCATATGAGCAGTAAGCTATGAATGAAATACAGGTATACGACAGACACACACGATCGTTAAGATCGAAGGAGGACACATTGATGACAGATTCAAAAACAACTCAACCTGGTTATCATCCACAGCAGATCGAACCGAAGTGGCAAGGATATTGGGATCAACACAAAACATTCAAAACACAAGAAGAACCAGGTAAACCGAAATTTTATGCATTGGATATGTTCCCTTATCCATCTGGAGCAGGTCTGCATGTAGGGCATCCTGAAGGATATACAGCTACAGATATCGTGTCTCGCTACAAGCGTATGCGTGGTTTTAATGTACTTCATCCGATGGGATGGGATGCGTTTGGTCTACCAGCAGAACAATATGCAATGGATACAGGCGAACACCCACGTGATATTACATTCAAAAATATCGATAATTTCCGCCGTCAAATTAAATCATTAGGATTTTCTTATGATTGGGATCGTGAGATCAGCACAACTGACCCACAGTATTACAAATGGACACAATGGATCTTTATCCAATTGTATAACAAAGGGCTTGCTTATGTAGATGAAGTCGCTGTGAACTGGTGCGAAGCATTAGGAACAGTACTTGCGAATGAAGAAGTTATTGATGGCAAAAGTGAACGTGGAGGACATCCAGTTGTCCGCAAACCGATGCGTCAATGGGTACTACGTATTACAGAATACGCAGAGCGTCTTTTGGACGATTTGGAAGAATTGGATTGGACCGAAAGTATCAAAGATATGCAGCGTAACTGGATCGGCAAATCTGTCGGTGCAGAAGTGCACTTTGATATTGAAGGAACCGATAAAAATCTAACCGTATTTACAACGCGTGCAGATACTTTATTTGGTGCAACATATTGCGTATTGGCTCCTGAACACGAGTTAGTCGATGTGATTACAACACCTGAGCAAAAAGAGGCTGTCAAAGCGTATCAAGATCAAGCAACACATAAGAGTGATCTAGAACGTACAGATTTAGCAAAAGACAAAACAGGCGTATTTACAGGTGCTTATGCAATTAATCCAGCAAGTGGCGAGAAATTACCAATCTGGATCGCTGATTATGTACTTGCAGGTTACGGTACAGGCGCTATTATGGCGGTTCCTGCACATGATGCTCGTGACTGGGAATTTGCTAAAAAATTCGATTTGGAAATTAAAGAAGTAGTAGCTGGAGGCAGTGTACAAGAAGAAGTGTATACAGGCGAAGGCGAACATGTGAATTCTGATTTCTTAAATGGATTAAATACAACAGATGCGATTGCCAAAATGATTGCATGGCTTGAGGAAAATGGTAAAGGGCAAGGTAAAGTTACGTATCGTTTACGCGATTGGTTGTTTAGCCGTCAACGGTACTGGGGAGAGCCTATTCCTATTTTGCATTTAGAAGATGGTACGATGAAGACTGTTCCTGAATCGGAATTACCTTTATTGCTTCCTGATATCGATCAGATCAAACCTTCGGGCACAGGAGAATCACCACTGGCTAATATTACTGACTGGGTAGAAACGATCGATCCAGAAACAGGGATGAAAGCACGTCGTGAAACAAACACGATGCCACAGTGGGCAGGTAGTTGCTGGTATTACTTGCGTTATATCGATCCACATAATGATGATGCTTTGTGTTCACCAGAGAAGCAAAAAGAATGGTTACCTGTCGATCTATATATCGGTGGAGTAGAACATGCTGTACTTCACTTATTGTATGCTCGTTTCTGGCATAAAGTGCTATACGATATCGGTGTAGTCGATACCAAAGAACCTTTCCACAAGCTTGTCAATCAAGGAATGATTCTAGGTAATAACAATGAGAAAATGAGTAAATCTCGTGGTAATGTTATTAATCCAGATGATATCGTTAGCGAATATGGTGCAGATACACTACGTCTATACGAAATGTTTATGGGACCACTGGAAGCAACGAAGCCTTGGAATGAAAATGGTGTAGAAGGCATGTATCGCTTCTTATCTCGTGTATGGCGTCTATTTATTACAGATGAAGGACAATTGAATGCCAAAATCACAGACGGTGAAGGCGATGAAGCATTCAAACGTACAGCTCACAAAACGATCAAAAAAGTAACAGAAGACTTAGACGGACTTCGTTTCAATACAGCGATTAGTCAGTTGATGATCTTTGTGAATGATGCTTACAAAACAGACGTATTGCCACGTGATCTAATGGAGAAATTCGTACAATTGTTATCTCCTCTTGCTCCACATATTGCAGAAGAACTATGGGCTCGTCTGGGTCACGAAGGAAGTATTACGTATGTAGAATGGCCTACATTTGATGAGCAATGGACAACTGAATCTGAAGTAGAAATTGTTATTCAAGTGAATGGTAAAATTGTACAACGTAACAAAATTGCTAAAGATCTGGATGCCAAAGCGATGGAAGAATCTGCACTATCCTTAGAAGCAGTTCAACAAGCGATTGAAGGCAAAACAGTTCGTAAAGTAATTGCTGTACCGGGCAAATTAGTTAATATTGTTGCTAACTAATCACTGACCGATTGATATAGCTAATATATGTATTGTTTGATCTGAACGTACAAAAGTAACATCGTTTAACCTCCTATGCGATGGGAGTCTATTACCGGGATTCCGGTAATGTACTGGAATCCCGACGGCAGAGGTGTCATTATGAGACGGGATATCATGTGGACAGCGGTAGTCTCCGCGGTGCTTGGAACAGGATTGATTGTGTTTGGAACTTTACAATCCAGCGATCAAGAAACCAAATGGACAGCTTTACATGAACAAGCACAAGCTTCACTTGTAGAAGATCAGGTAGTAACGACAACACCAAGTTCGACTTTGGATGAATCTACATCCAAAGCAACAACAGATCAGACAGATCGCTCCAAAGGTGAAACGTCATCGGCAACAGATTCTCCCAAAGAGAAGGTAGCCGAGGTAGCCAAAGCCAAAGATACGGTCGTTACTGAAACGGCTTCTACAAGTCAGCAACCATCGATCAAGACTCCGATCGCAACATCAGAGTCTACAAGTTCAACATCATCGAATACCGAGACTGTTGCTACAAATCCAGCACCATCAGCCCGCACACAGGATGGCAAGATTAGTATTAACCATGCGAGTCTGTCTGAACTAACTGAATTGCCGGGTATTGGAGAAAAGAAAGCACAAGCGATTATTGATTATCGCAATACGCATGGCGCTTTTCGCAGTGTGAATGAACTGGATAATGTAAAAGGAATCGGTAGCAAAATGTTAGCCAAGATGTTGCCTTATGTACAGCTTTAGGGGATGTAAGGGGGAGTAAGAGTGGTACGTAAAGATTGGGATACGTATTTTATGGATATTGCTCATATGGTCTCGACACGTTCACGATGTCCACGTCGCCATGTTGGTTCAGTACTGGTACAAGGCAAGAAGTTACTCGGTACTGCTTATAATGGAGCACCGATGGGTGTACCTGACTGTTCTGAAGATGGTTGTATGATCTCAGAAGAAGTAGAACTGGTCAAAGTAGATGGTGTGGAAACAATGGTCAAAAAGCAACGTTGTATCCGTACGATTCATGCTGAACAGAATTTGCTCCTTTTTACCGATCGGGCTGACCGCGAAGGTTCGGTCGTATATGTTACCGATGAGCCTTGTTGGACATGTGCAAATATGTTAGCCAATAGTGGTATTGTTGAGATTGTGTATTATCGTCCTTATCCTAAAGATACACGCAAAGTTACAGCTATGATGCAGCAAAAAGGTATTATTTTCCGTCAGTTGGATCATTACAATCCACCACCTGACACCACAGTAATCAGCTAATCTCATACGATTCATCTGCCCTCATCGCAAAGTAGGGAACGATATATGGAAGAACCATTATCTTGTAAGTACACAACATCTGTAGAAGATGGACGTGGCTTAGTAAGGTAATGGTTCTTTTTTTGTGTAGAGGGCAAGATGGATATAGAGCATATAATAGCCATTTTCAAAAATAGAATGCCTGTTGAATCACATCATAATAATACAGAACGATTGATTTTTTTTCGAAAAACAAATAAGAACGGAGAGAGAAGTATTGCAAACACGTCCACTGGTTGCTTTATGCGTGGTATGGGTTGGAGGAAGCATGATCGCTTGTCTAACAAGCGAATATATTTGGTGGGTATTGAGCGGACTATGTTTGATTTTATTTTCAGCGTATCTGATATTTCCGCAGATTCAACGTTCTATACTTATACTTGGCTCTGTAATGTTGATTGCGTCAATCTACTGGCACTGGAATGAAGTAAGTAATAGTAGTAATATTCCAGCTACACTTCAACTTCAAGAGTCGCAGATGATCGATCAGTCGGTGCAAGGTAAAGGGATAATTGCCAGTCCAATCAAAGTCGATGGAGATCTGGTTACTTTTTTTATGAATATTTATCAATTCCAAGAAGATCAGTCACTTACTACACCAGAAAAGGTAAGAATTCAACTGAAATTAGCAACTGAAGCAGAATTACAGACAGCAGCTTTATGGCAACGTGGAGACCATATAAAGATTCAAGGGATATGGAAAGTTCCTGGAGAAGCTCGTAATTTTAATACATTTGATTATCGTCATTATCTACGTACTCAATATGTACATTGGATTATTAGCGCCAAAGGAGCAACATCGCTAACACAGACAACTGTACCTTTATCTCAAATAACGATGTGGAAATGGGAATTATTACGTTATAACGATCAAGTTCGAGCTAATTTGGGCGCGCGAATTGATATGCTATTTGATGATCATGATCGTGGATATATGAAAGGGTTATTGATAGGCGATTCAGGTGACCTTGATCCTGAGACATTTGCTTCTTTTTCCAGACAAGGATTAACTCATATTCTTGCTATATCCGGTCTGCATGTAGCGATTTATACAGCGATTTTGTTGTGGTTATTGCGTCAGATGAAGATTACCAAAGAACGGGCTTGCTTAATTGTCATAGTGTTACTGCCTATTTATGTGTTATTAACAGGTGCTTCTCCTTCAGCGGTTCGTGCAGGAATAATGGGAATGATCGGTCTATATGCGCTTAGTCGGGGAATACTCAAAGATGGATTACATATATTATGTGCTGCTTGTATAGGAATGTTGTTATATGAACCTTATTATTTACTGAATGTTAGTTTTCAATTATCTTTTATCGTCACTGCTGGATTGGTTATTTTTGTGCCGTTAGTTCAACCGTTACTTCAGAAGTTACCACCCAAATGGGCAGGAGCGTTAGCAGTAACATGGGTAGCTCAGATGATTTCGTTTCCTCTAACAATTTATTATTTTAATCAGTTTTCGATTTTATCATCGGTTGCTAATTTTATTCTTGTTCCTATTGTAAGTTTGATTGTATTGCCTGCTGGGTCGCTTGTACTTGCGCTTAGTTATCTGTGGTTGCCAGTAGCGAATAGCTTAGGCAATGTGATCTCATGGATTAATACATGGACATTTCATCTGGTAGATTGGATCGATATCGTACCCGGAATGTTAACGATCTGGTATTCACCGTCTATCCTATGGATCTTGTTATATTATGTAATGCTGTATACAGGTTTGCGTTGTCTACAACATATAATGCAGTGGCAATTTCGCGAACAATCTGTGCATCTTTCTTTGACAAATGGTGATACCACTAATCAGCAAGAGGCTTACACTCAGCCGTTAGATCAACGTCTTTTTGTAGCAAATCATTTTAATAATTATAGTAGTCATCATACGCAATCTTTTTTCTCGCTTATCCATAAAATACAATCTAGCTGGCATGCTATTGCTTATATATCTCCATGGATGAAGCGTAGGTATATAGCTTGTTGTGCAAGTGGCTTAGTCATGATGGGTTTACTTGTGTATGGATATACTCAGCCTATCACTTCAGGAGCAGGAACAGTCCAGTATTTAGATGTCGGACAAGGAGATAGCATTTTGATTACTACACCACAAGGAAAACAGATATTAGTAGATGGTGGCGGAACGATGACATTTGAACGTCCCGGACAAGAATGGAGAAAACGAAAGAATCCATACGAGATCGGCAACAAGTTACTTGTACCATTATTGAAAAAGCGAGGAATACATCATTTAGATGCTGTACTTTTAACTCATGGTGATCATGATCATGCAGGAGGATTAACAGCTGTTATCGAACAAATTCCTGTACATCATTTTATTTTTAATGGTACGTTGCCGGATGGAGACAGTCTCAATCCTTTAATGAAGACTATACTGGATCGACAGATTCCTTTGATTGCACCTATACCGGGTAGTGAATTACAGATAGATGATCAGACAACACTAACCTTTTTAGCTCCGGAAACACCGAATCAAAGGAATGCAACATCTACCTATACCAAAGGATTACCACGCGAAGAAAATCAAAATCATTATTCTGTCGTTTTTTTACTTACGATGAATCAACGTCATTTTTTGTTTACAGGAGATGCAGATCAAGCAGAAGAACAAGGGATTTTATATCAGCTTCAACAATCTTCTACTTTTAAAAATAATTCCGTTTTTACAGCATCATTAGCAGAGTCTAATTTTCCTATCGATGTACTCAAAATTGGTCATCATGGTAGCAAAACGTCTTCTTCCAGTGAATGGCTACAGTACTGGCAACCTGCTCTATCTGTTATTTCTGTAGGAGCTACCAATACATATGGTCATCCTACAGAAGAAGTATTAGAGCGAATAGAACAGGTAGATTCAGAAGTCGCTCGAACCGATCTTCAAGGAGAAATACAGATTCAAGTACATCCAGATGGAGAAATGTTACAGCGGGTCATGTATCCTTTACCATAATACTTGTAT
Organism: Paenibacillus sp. PsM32; assembly: GCF_030433815.1. Taxonomy (NCBI): domain Bacteria; kingdom Bacillati; phylum Bacillota; class Bacilli; order Caryophanales; family Paenibacillaceae; genus Paenibacillus; species Paenibacillus sp. PsM32. The sequence goes on from NZ_JARUWY010000005.1 coordinate 315,240, forward strand.
TGTAGATAAGCTAATGTATACACTTGTATTTGTATTCATCTCCGCTGTCGGGATGACGAATACAAGTGTTTCTGTTATTCTAAATACAGTCTTGAACCGTTTACATCTTTGCATTCGATTCGGATGAATCCTACATAGGGTAAGTCTTTATAACAACAGAGTTCACATCTTCCAGCAATGCAAGATAAAGCGCGTAGACCACTAATTATTCAAATGAATCAAAACATTAAAATTAATTTGAAAATAACTGCAACTATTAGGCAATAGATTGCGTCTGAATAGTTGTAAGGAGAGGGGGATCCTCCGTGGTGGAGCAGGGACTCATCAAGGCCGCCCAAGCGGGAGACCGGGATGCTCTAATCACCCTATTAAGAGAGATAGAACATCATGTCTACAAAACGGCATATTACATTTTAAATAATGAACAAGATGCTCTAGACGCGGCTCAGGAAGCTTTGATCCGTATTTATACCAAAATCGGTTCCTATGAAGAAAAAGCACAATTCAAAACATGGGTACAACGAATCGTAACAAATGTATGTATTGATAAATTTAGACGTAGCAAGCCGACGGTCTCGATTGATGAGCATGAGATGGTTTTTGAAGGTCGCGATAATGTAGAACACGATGTTATGCGTGCTTATACATCAGAAGATGTACGTGAAGCGATCAATCAATTACCGGAGCATCACCGAACCGTTATTGTACTCCGTTATATTCAAGATTTATCCTATAACGAAATAGCAGATTGTCTTGATTTGCCATTGAATACTGTGAAATCGTATTTGTTTCGTGCCCGTCAACAATTACAGAGTCTGCTTGCAGATTATGAGAAAGGAGGAGTGACTGGATGAAACGTGAAGTAGCGGAAGAATGGATGAACCGCTATTTGGACGGTGATCTAAGCGAGGAAGATGCTGATATCCTGTTCCGCCATATCGATAATAATCCTGATGATGCGGATACATTTCGAATAATGAGCGCTTTATCTTTACAGCTTGAGAAATTACCTGATGTCAAACCCAAATTTAGTCTAGTCGATTCTATATTACCTACTTTAGATGATATCGATGCCGAACGTCGTGCTGAGATTGCTTCTGATATTGGCATTATGGAACCGCAACATGAGAAACAAGATGAATTTACAGAACGTCGTAGACAGCGCAGTTCATGGCGAGATCGCTTGCCAGTACGAACGATTGGTGGACTGGTTGCTGCTGGTGTTATTCTTGGAGTTTCAATTGCAACTTATGAACCCAAAACACTTTCAGATGCAGGACCAGCACCGTCTGCGATAAGTATGGAGCAACAGACCAAAGATCAAGAAACAGGCGCAGCGAAATCGAAAGCTGAACAAGATGCTACCTTACAAGCACCTGCAACCAATACGCCTGAATCAACAACTTCACCTGAAACGAATACACAACCACAGTCTGAAGAATCACAAAAAGTAACACCTGACAGTGGAAGTGGAACATTAGATCAACAACCAACAACGCCGGATAAATCGACTCCTGATACAGGTACAGGCACTAGCCAGGAAAGCACTCCTTCTTCAGGCAACAAGGGAGGCAATCCGCCAGCAAGTTCCCAGACTGCACCAGAATCAAGTCCGCCGAGTTCAGGCAATGGTACAAGCAACAATGAAGATCAGTTGATGAGAGAGCAACAAATCGCACCAGATACAGATAGTAGTGGTACGAGCGAATCATCTCCTGCAACAGGGACAGATGAAGGAACAGCAGATAGCAGTTCTTCCAACAGTTCCAAATCAACAGACAGCACTACCCCAAGTACTGCAAATAACGATGAATCATCATCTCCAGTAGCACCAAAAGCAAGTACAGATGATAGTTCATCCAAAGATAGTTCAGCATCTAAAGACAATGCTTCTGGCACTACGCCTGATGCATCCAATAATGATGCTAAACCTAAAACGTATAGCCTAGCACCGGAAGCTGATTCTAAAGCCAAAGATGATAGCAAAGTTCGTTCATTTAGTACGAATACGATACAGCAAGAACAAGAGTGGGTATCTCCGAGTTCATCATTTGCAGTGGTGTTAACCACATCGAATACGTTGCGACTCGATAGCTTATCCAAAAACAATATTAATGGTCGCACTGTCGTTGCTACAGCTACAATTGATGGTACGTGGTTAAATGGTCAATGGACCAAAGACGGCAAAACATTTAATTATCAAGTAGCTAAAGAAGGCAAAACCAAATGGTATAAACTTTCTACAGCCGGACTTCAGTAATATCGATGTATGTGATAACAAGTGTAAACAAAGAACTTTCCGAGTATTTTGGAAAGTTCTTTGTCGTATGCTCCTTTTTCCGTTAAAATAAAAAGGACGAACTTGGGGGGACGGAGTATGGACTTAAAAACAGCAAGTAAAGATATTAAAAATAATCAGCCAGCCGCTATTTATGTATGCTATGGCAATGAAAAATATCGTATTCGTGAATTTATTGATTTTGCAACAGCTCAACTGATTGAACCTGAACATAAAGACTTTGCTTTGGCTCAGTACGATCTTGCAGAGACACCGCTAGAAACGGTAATTGAAGAAGCTGAAGAGATTCCTTTTATGGTACCGCGCAAATTAATGATTGTAAAAGACTCTTCTGTGCTTACAGCAGGCAAAGATACCAAAATCGAACATCGTATCGATTCGTTACTTAAATATATGGAACATCCTGCTGATTACAGTATTATTATTTTCTGGGTACAGGGTGAAAAGTTAGATGAGCGTAAAAAAATAGTCAAAGCGCTCAAATCATCATCAGCTTGCCTTTTACCGTTCCAACCAATGGGTGCAGACGAATTGTTACAATGGTTGATCCGTCATGCTAAAAAGTTAGAATGTGAATGTTCTACAACCGCCGCAGAGGCACTTGTACAGTCTGCAGGGACAGGATTGGGTATTTTAGCGGCAGAGATGGATAAGCTGTGTCTACACGCAGGCAAAGGTGGTACAATCACAGTAGAAGATGTGCATCACCTTGTTGCACGCAGTACAGAGCAAAATGTATTTGCATTAGTCGAGCAGATTGCTGCTGTTCGCTTAGAGCAAGCTTTGACTATTTTCTATGATTTACTAAAACAACGTGAAGAGCCGATTAAAATTGCCGCTCTGATTGCTCGTCAATTCCGAATCATGTTGCAAGTGAAAGAATTAGCAGGTCAGAATTATTCGCAACAGCAGATGGCTTCTCAATTAAGTCTGCATCCGTATGTAGTGAAGTTAGCCGGTGAACAAGCTCGCAAATTCGATAGTCAGAAATTACGCTCGATTTTGGCACATCTAGCCAGACTGGATTATCAGATGAAAACAGGAGCAATCGATAAAGTATTGGGGTTGGAAATGTTTTTGTTACGTTTGGGAGCTTGAGATGCGTGGCATAAGCAATGTATAAAAATAATATATACCAAAATAAATAAAAAAGGCTTACCCGCAATCTATTATCTGTGGGTAAGCCTTTTTTTGTAACTTCAAAGCAACAAAATAAACCCCTGTTCGGAATGGCCGAAGCAGGGGTTTATCATATGCAGATGATGAATACATTCAATCATCTGTTGCACGAAATTTAGCCTTGGCTAGAAATCGCGTTTAGTTTTTTAGCCAAACGGGATTTTTTGCGAGCAGCCGCATTTTTGTGGACAAGACCTTTAGTAGCAGCTTTATCAAGCTTCTTGGAAGCAGCGATTACAGCAGCTTTTGCAGCTTCTACATCAGTATTCACAAGTGCAGTATCAGCAGCTTTAACTGTTGTACGAAGAGCAGACTTCTGAGAAGCGTTCAACGCACGACGTTTTTCACTAGTTTTTACACGTTTCACCGCGGATTTAATGTTAGGCAATTACATTCACCTCCTGTAGAGCATATACGTATTCTTCACAACTTTAAATATTCTATCATGTACCCTAGGCAAATGCAATACCATTATTGACTATAAGCAATGATATTTCAGATGTGGGATTGCTGTAAAATCGCTCAACTGCTATAATAAACGGATTAATGGGATTGTTGATTTTTTTCAATAATCAGCAGTATATTTCAGGCTTGTGTTGGGGGTAAGGCATGACTGATATGTCAGTAAGACAACAAAAAATTCGTAATTTTTCAATCATTGCGCATATAGACCACGGTAAATCCACTTTGGCTGACCGTATTTTGGAATATACAGGCGCGCTCACTTCGCGTGAGATGCAAGCACAAGTACTCGATCAAATGGACTTGGAACGTGAACGTGGAATCACGATCAAATTACAAGCCGTTCGTCTTGTGTACAAAGCAGATGATGGTGTGGAATATCTGCTGAATCTGATTGATACACCGGGACACGTCGATTTTACGTATGAAGTATCTCGTAGTCTAGCAGCCTGTGAAGGCGCTTTGCTTGTCGTTGATGCGGCGCAAGGTATCGAAGCTCAGACGTTAGCTAACGTTTATTTGGCGTTAGATAACAATCTAGAAATTTTGCCAGTCATCAACAAAATCGATCTTCCAAGTGCCGATCCTGAACGGGTGAAGCAAGAAGTCGAAGATGTTATTGGACTGGATGCAAGCGACGCTGTACTGGCTTCTGCCAAAGCAGGAATCGGTATTAAGGAAATCTTGGAGCAAGTGGTACAAAAAGTACCTGCACCTACAGGCGATCCGAATAAGCCGCTTAAAGCATTGATTTTTGATTCTCATTATGATCCGTATAAAGGCGTTATTGTCTATATTCGTGTTATTGATGGCAAAATCAAATCCGGTTCCAAAATTAAAATGATGGCAACAGGTAAAGAATTTGAAGTTATTGAAGTAGGCGCATTTATGCCACGGATGGCGATTGTCGATGAATTGAATGTAGGGGATGTAGGATTTATCGTAGCGGGCATCAAAACCGTTGGCGATACCAGTGTCGGTGATACGGTCACTGATGCTAAGAATCCAACACCAGAACCTTTACCAGGTTATCGCAAAATCAATCCAATGGTATATTGCGGACTGTATCCTATCGAATCTTCCGATTATATCGATCTCCGTGAAGCTTTAGAAAAATTGCAATTGAATGATGCTTCGCTCAGCTTTGAGCCTGAATCTTCAAGCGCACTAGGCTTTGGATTCCGTTGTGGATTCTTAGGACTGCTTCATATGGATGTTATTCAAGAGCGTATTGAGCGTGAGTTCAATATTCCTTTGATTACAACCGCTCCAAGTGTTATTTACAAAGTAACATTGACTAACGGCGACGTCATGACGATCGACAACCCTTCGAACTATCCAGAAGTGGGCAAGATCGAATATGTAGAAGAGCCTTATGTCAAAGCATCTATTATCGTACCGAACGATTATGTAGGTACAGTTATGGAATTGTGTCAGAATAAGCGTGGCGAATTTATCAACATGGAATATCTGGATACCACTCGTGTAACGATTACGTATCAAGTGCCATTGTCTGAGATCGTTTATGACTTCTTTGACCAATTGAAATCCAGTACTAAAGGGTATGCTTCGTTTGATTATGAAGTGTCTGGATACCGCAAATCGAATCTGGCGAAAATGGATATTTTGCTTAACGGCGAACAAGTCGATGCACTATCCTTTATCGTTCACCGCGAACGTGCATATCATCGCGGACGGATTATTTGTGAAAAATTACGTGAATTGATTCCGCGTCAAATGTTTGAGATTCCTATCCAAGCATCTGTCGGAACCAAAGTTGTTGCCCGCGAAACGGTTAAAGCGATGCGTAAAAACGTATTGGCTAAATGTTATGGCGGTGACATTTCTCGTAAACGTAAATTGCTAGACAAGCAAAAAGAAGGTAAAAAACGGATGAAACAAGTCGGTAATGTCGAAGTGCCTCAAGAAGCATTTATGGCAGTACTAAAAATCGATGATTAAAGCGCTTGGCACCATAAGCGCGACTTCTTCTAATCCAATCCAACAATGATTTTTG
>NZ_JARUWY010000060.1:0-241 GCF_030433815.1 Paenibacillus sp. PsM32
ACGCTAGGCGGCACAAGAAATCTTGGCGGCGTTGTTCCCAGAATTGTAGCAGGAAGTTTATGTGAAGCTTTTTTAGATTTGTTTCCCATGAATGATATACCTCCGTATTGTTTTTTTTATATATAATTTCTCGGTTAAATGTTTTGCGTCTCATAATGCTGTTAAGTATTAGGCTCAATTGTTATATGTTGATATTTTTATTATTTTATGTGCTGCTTTGTTGTTTATAATTATGTAAATT
>NZ_JARUWY010000061.1:0-239 GCF_030433815.1 Paenibacillus sp. PsM32
CCCCATCACCAAGACTGTCATATCGCCAGCTCCCAAAAAGCTGTTACCGCTTCGTTCCATTTCTAACAATACGAATGGCAAAATAGCAGCATGGTAGACTCCACCCAAAAAAGCAGGCCAGATTAACAATCCAGCAATTAGACCAGAAAGTGCACTATTAGCGGCTACCAGTGTTTCTAATAAATATCGTATCCCTACACCAGCTTGAGCGGCAATAGGTGAGATAAAAAACTATACCA
>NZ_JARUWY010000062.1:0-239 GCF_030433815.1 Paenibacillus sp. PsM32
CTTGATTCTCTTTTTGCTCCGGCTGGAGCATATGACGATGGAATAGACGTTCGATATCTTGTGTCAACTTTGCAGATAACAGCAATGTAGTCCGATCTTTAGGCAATGCTTTGATAATATTTTAAACTTGTTCTATTAAGCCCATATTTATCATTTCATCGGCTTCATGGATAATTAGAAATTATTTTTTGTCCTAAGCCAGTGTTCCGCGCTTAATATGTTCCAATACACGTCCAGGT
>NZ_JARUWY010000063.1:0-238 GCF_030433815.1 Paenibacillus sp. PsM32
CCCCCCCCCGTTTTTTTTTTCACCCCCGACGCCGCCAACCGCCATGCCCACCGAAGGCTCGTGGGCGCGGCGATGGGTATACGCGCCTGGTCCTGTACCGAGTACAATCAAGCCCATCGATACAATAATAGCGGTACGCTGTTAGGAATCGGTCTCGTATACACATCAGACGCAGCCGCCGAATACTTGGTCGGGGAGATCTCGGGGGGCGCCGTATCAATAAAAAAAATGGGGGGGG
>NZ_JARUWY010000064.1:0-238 GCF_030433815.1 Paenibacillus sp. PsM32
GTTAAAAACAGAAAAGCATACAACATCCAAGAAAAAAAAAATGGAATATATAATCAAAATTAAAAAATCAAAAGACACGGCCAGAATAGTTAAAATATGTAATTGAATTGCATTTTAAATAAAATAAAACTAAAAAAAACAATAAAAAAAGCCGAAAAAAAAAAAAACGTTATAAAAATAAAAAAAAACCAATTACGAAAATAATTTAATTTTTTTAAATTAAGTTTAACAATTAAAT
>NZ_JARUWY010000065.1:0-237 GCF_030433815.1 Paenibacillus sp. PsM32
GCTATCATCGTCTCGCAATCTTTAATATCTCGAAAACCGATCACTCCGTCTTTGTCTGAACCTGGTATAGGTGGGATAAAGGCGCGCGAACCGGTTGCAATATTCACTTCATCATAGTCTACATGTAATCCAGAAGCAGAGATGAACTGACTCTGATCAGCATCAATACGAATAACAGGATCACCGGTGTACAGCGTAATATTATTATCACGATACCAATCATGATCATTAATAATG
>NZ_JARUWY010000066.1:0-237 GCF_030433815.1 Paenibacillus sp. PsM32
GGGCAAGCCGAGATAAATAAAAAAAGAAAATTTAATTTTTAAATAAAAATAAATAAAATAAAAAAAAAAAAAAAAAAAAAAACAACAAAATAAAAAAAAAAAAAAAAAAAAAAAAAAAAAAAAAAAACAAAAAAAAAAAAAAAATTTAAAAAAAAAAAAAAAAAAAACACAAAAAAAAAAACAAAAAATAAAAAAATAGAATTAAAATAGATTAAAAAAAAATTAAACACCAAAACA
>NZ_JARUWY010000067.1:0-237 GCF_030433815.1 Paenibacillus sp. PsM32
CGAGAATACTATCAATAGCTACATTTTCATATTTCGTTAAAATATCCATCCCTATCTTCAATGCACCGAATGAAGAGAATAGATGAGTACTCATAAAGTTCTCTAGATTAAATCGACTTTCTGGTGAGCTTACAAATAACGGTAGACCTTTTTCGATAACTGTAATATTTTAAACATGTCTCTTATACACATATGACTCTGAAGAAGAATACTTTTTCTTGTAGATCTAGTTGGTCG
>NZ_JARUWY010000068.1:0-236 GCF_030433815.1 Paenibacillus sp. PsM32
TAATTGTTCCTGCTTTGACAGTAGCTACTCTAGATGCGGAAGAAGTCCATTTTCCATCATCAGATACAACTTCTGTATTGCCTGAACCGTCAACTGTGGATACTGTTAAGTCGGTAGCATCATCATCAAGAGATAGAGTTAAAGCATTGTCGTCTGAAAATTTGAGTGATACCGCACTTCTGTATGCTGCGAAAACTCCCGCTGGAAATAGTTTACTCGCTACGATAACAAGAGCA
>NZ_JARUWY010000069.1:0-235 GCF_030433815.1 Paenibacillus sp. PsM32
CCCTTATTCCTAATTGCTTAATGAGAGAAACTATGCTTTTTATAACAATTTGACTCTTATCAACATCTTTATCATCAACAAAAAATCCTCTATCTAATTTTATTACATTTAATGGTATATTTTTAAGCATATTTACAGAAGAATATCCCGAGCCAAAATCATCCATTGCAACTATAAAGCCAATATCCTGTAGATTTCTACTAACATTAAATAGAGTATCAGTATCTCCAAACAT
>NZ_JARUWY010000006.1:0-305241 GCF_030433815.1 Paenibacillus sp. PsM32
TAAGGGGTTAGACTGCGTTAGCGGTGCGAGGGTTCGAATCCCTCTCTCTCCGCCACTAGAACTTATTTATAAATTCTTAGTGGATAGCAATTCATGACGATTGGTTTTTAAATGTGGCGGTGTAGCTCAGCTGGCTAGAGCGTACGGTTCATACCCGTGAGGTCGGGGGTTCGATTCCCTTCGCCGCTACCATACATATCCTGGAGATTTAGCTCAGCTGGGAGAGCATCTGCCTTACAAGCAGAGGGTCGGCGGTTCGATCCCGTCAATCTCCACCACCATATGCCGGTGTAGCTCAGTTGGTAGAGCAACTGACTTGTAATCAGTAGGTCGGGGGTTCAAATCCTCTCGCCGGCACCATTTTTATTTCTATGTATTATAACCCTGGAACCGTGGTGTAGGGGTTAACATGCCTGCCTGTCACGCAGGAGATCGCGGGTTCAAATCCCGTCGGTTCCGCCATTTTTTTAATTAAATAAAATGTAATGAATACAGTATGGCTCGGTAGCTCAGTCGGTAGAGCAGAGGACTGAAAATCCTCGTGTCGGCGGTTCGATTCCGTCCCGAGCCACCATTTTTTTGTTCATTATGGAGGCTTAGCGAAGTGGCCAAACGCAGCAGACTGTAAATCTGTTCTCTCCGAGTTCGGTGGTTCGAATCCATCAGCCTCCACCAGTTTTATTTACGTTAAACTTAATATGAGTCATTAGCTCAGTCGGTAGAGCACCTGACTTTTAATCAGGGTGTCGAAGGTTCGAGCCCTTCATGACTCATCATATGAAAAAGCATCTTGCTATTAAGCAAGGTGCTTTTTGTTTTGTCTGCTTTTTTGTATAATTTGAGGAGTAGTCTTATTTTATTTATTTCTGATTAATAGTATAGGGTAGCTGTTAGTGTACGATTCTAGCTATGGAAGGAATTTATGATATGCATTGGAGTACATTAAAAGAACATATTGAATCAATCATAGATTACCGTATTGAAGAACAGTCTGTGGCTTTGAAAGATTGGGAATCGGATACGTATCAAGCAGGTCTAGCAGAAAGTGGATGGATCGCTGTGAAGCAGGATCTTACTGTAGTCACATTATGGCAGATTCAAACGAAAGCTATTTCTCCAAGTAATTCGAGTCTTTTGGAGGATTCACTAGATAGTGATCATCAACAAGTCATAGGCAAGCTTAAATCGTTGTTAGAGTTATTGTTGCCTGCTTTTACAGCGTTTATGGCTATAGGAAATCGTGCTTCTTCGTTGTCTATTCGTGAACAAGGGATACAAGAGTTAAGTACCTGGATGATGGAACAACTAGATAGCGGACAGTCAAAAGCGAGTATTCCTAATGGATACCTTTTGAAAGAAAGATTAACCAGCTCGATGATTCCGTTTCTACTGGTAGCTGATAGTGTACAAACAGGGACATTAGCGACCAAAGAGTTAGAAAAGTTATTATATAGCTATTTTGGTGGAGAAGTACTGTTATTGCCATTATCTGAAAATGAGTGGTTTATTCTGACGAATCGTGAATTGATTGAAGATAGTTCTGATCTCAAGCAAAGTAGTAGTCGGGATGCAAATGTAGAGATAGAAGATACAGAAGAAGATATACTCATGGAATTCTCGTTAGGGTTATATGAATTGATTGCTAGCGAATGGGTAGGTATATTCCATATTGGAGTGTCTAAGCCTATTGTACCTAGTGAAAAGTTATTATCTGAAGTCTCTTTATTGAAGGAAACCGTTGCTTTGGGTAGATTATTTCATGTGAAAGATCATATTCATCTTCCGTGGGAATTGTCTTTGGAACGTTTATTATATCGGATTCCTGATGAAGATCGTGCTGATTTTGTAGCTAGAGCTGATCGTTATTCCGATATGTTGGATGATGAAGAAACGGTAGCTACGTTAGAAACCTTTTTCAAAATGGATTGTAATGTTAGTGAGACTGCGAAGCAATTATATATCCATCGGAATACGTTATTGTATCGTCTGGACAAAATTAAACAAGAAACTGAATTGGATGTTAGAAAGTTTGAAGATGCTGTTTTGATGAAGTTAACACTACTATTGTATAAAGTGACAAAAAGCTGACGAATTTTTTGTATAGTTTGTCGATAGATGTCTACGCGCGATTAGGGTAAGATAATAATAGAAAAAGAAATCGGTTACATAGGCGATTGGATCACCTTCGCAGCCGTAATTCATAGCTGATTTTACGATTGAGCTAAAGGTAGAACGTCCCACATGATGTTGTACATTTCACTCATTACTGTAGATCAGACTACGGATTGATCAAGACATATGGTTAACTGCCATATGCTGACAAGCTCATTTATTATGTACTTAAAAAATTACATTCATATTCTAGGGAGGCTATTATTATGGCAGGCGTACGCTTAGAACACATTTTCAAAAAATATCCAGGTTCTGATAAAGCAACAGTTATTGATGTTAATTTGGATATCAAGGATAAAGAGTTCCTAGTATTGGTTGGACCTTCTGGTTGTGGTAAATCTACAACTCTTCGTATGATCGCTGGTCTGGAAGAAATTTCAGAAGGTAAATTGTACATTGGCGATCGCGTTGTTAACGACGTAGCTCCAAAAGACCGCGATATCGCGATGGTATTCCAATCTTACGCGTTGTACCCTCATATGGATGTATATTCTAATATGGCGTTTGGTTTGAAATTGCGTAAAGTGAAAAAAGAAGAAATCGAAAAACGTGTACGTGAAGCAGCTAAAATTCTCGATATCGAGCATTTGCTAGATCGTAAACCAAAAGCACTTTCTGGTGGTCAACGTCAGCGTGTTGCTTTGGGACGTGCGATTGTCCGTGATCCTCAAGTCTTCTTGATGGATGAGCCTCTTTCTAACTTGGATGCTAAACTTCGTGGTCAGATGCGTGCTGAGATTACTAAACTAGCGAAACGTCTGCAAACGACTGTTATCTATGTAACGCATGATCAGATCGAAGCAATGACAATGGGTGACCGTATCGTTGTTATGAAAGATGGTATTATTCAACAAGCAGCTTCTCCAGAAGAATTGTACAATCACCCACGTAACATGTTCGTAGCGGGCTTTATTGGTTCTCCTACAATGAACTTTATCCGTGGTACATTGTCCGAAAAATCTGGCGGTTTAACATTCAGCGCTGCTGGTGTTGAACTAGCTATCCCTGGTGGTAAAGCACAAATCTTGAAAGACCAAGGATTCACAGGTAAAGAAGTGATTCTGGGTGTTCGTCCAGAAGATATTCATGAAGAGCCTGTATTCTTAGAAGCTTCTCCAGCTACTGCTTTTACTGCTAAAGTAGATGTATCTGAGAACTTGGGTCATGAAATGTTGCTATACTTGAGCGGTGTAGGTACAGACACTGTTGTTGCTCGTGTTGATGGACGTTCCACTACTCGTGATAACGCTACAGCAACGATGGCAATTGATATGAACAAAGTTCATATTTTTGATACAGAATCTCAAGATAACTTGTTCTACACAGATCCTTCTTAATTCGTTATTACAGGTAACGTAACAGAGTTCGGATAGAACATTTGATAAAAGACTTACTTATTCTGGTTTCGATCAGAAAGGTAAGTCTTTTTTTATGATAAAATGTGCATATTAATAAATGGACGTATCTCATAGCGAAGCTTTGAAATAATCGGTACAATGGTAAGCGAATATGCCAATATAATTGATTTAACTAGCATTTTCTATTACGATGGGTACATTGGACATATTATGTACAGTGCGGAAAAGTCAGGTTTGTGAAAAATCTATCTTTTTGGCGATGATCGTTTGGCTTTGGATGATGAATCACATAGAATACACAATACAGAATCAGCAACCTACTTAGAGAAAGGAAGAACAGAATGGCCAAACATGTGAAAGTTTCAGAATTGGTACAAATGTTCCAGCTTGAAGTTGTGTCTGGAGGACTTGGTTTAAAACGAAAAATTACTGTAGATGATCTGAATCGACCTGGATTAGAAATGGCAGGATATTTTGAATATTATCCTACAGAACGTGTACAGATTCTGGGTAGAACCGAGCTTGCGTTTTTTAAAATGCTTACGCATGAAGAAAAAGCAGATCGTATGAAGCGTCTTTGTAATGATGAGACGCCTTGTCTTGTGATTACACGTGGACTTGAAGTACCTGAGGAGTTAATTGAAAGTAGCGAAGAGCATAATGTTCCGGTACTTCGTAGCAATCTGGCGACGACTATTTTATCAAGCCGGATTACAGGCTTTTTGGAGAAAAAATTAGCACCAACTGCGACAATTCATGGCGTATTGGTAGACCTTTACGGTGTAGGGATGCTAATTACAGGTAGTAGCGGTATCGGTAAAAGTGAAACAGCTCTTGAGTTAGTAAAACGTGGGCATCGATTGATTGCCGATGATGCGGTAGAAATCCGCCAAACTTCGGATAATCAACTGCATGGTACGGCTCCTGAATTGATTCGTCATTTACTTGAAATTCGCGGAGTCGGTATTATCAATGTAATGACATTGTTCGGTGCGGGTGCAATTCGTAACAATAAACGAATTACTTTGGTTGTACGTCTAGAAGCATGGCAACAAGACAAGCAGTATGATCGTATCGGATTGGATGAAGAAACAACTCGTATCATTGATACAGATGTACCTCTAGTTACGATTCCAGTTCGTCCAGGACGAAATCTAGCTGTTATTATTGAAGTGGCAGCCATGAATTTCCGCTTAAAACGTATGGGTTATAATGCAGCATTGCAATTTACTCATAAATTAACAGAGACGATTGCTGAAGATCTCGACGAACTGGATTAAGGAGAGTGCTGTATGGGGACATCATTAATTAACCCGATTGCTTTCTCGATCGGAGCGCTTCAGGTGCATTGGTATGGATTGATTTTGGGTACTGGCGCATTAGTCGGGTTATTACTATTAATTCGCGAAGGACGTCGATTCGGGATTCCACAAGAATTTTTTATGGATCTAGTGTTGTTCGGTGTTCCTTCCGCTATTATTGCTGCACGTATTTATTATGTTGCTTTCCGTTGGCCTGATTATAGAGATAACTTATGGGATGTCTTTAAAATTTGGAATGGCGGTATTGCTATATATGGTGCATTAATAGGTTCTGTGATTTGTGCGATTATTTATACGCGTAAAAAAGGATATAGCTTCTGGCGAATTATGGATTTATGTGCGCCTTATTTGCTTGTTGGACAAGCGATCGGACGTTGGGGGAATTTTGTCAATCAGGAAGCTTATGGCGGACCTGTCGAAGAATCTTTTTTAAGAGGTAATTTGCATTTACCTGATTTTATTGTGAATCAAATGAATGTTAATGGTGTATTCCATCATCCTACATTTTTGTATGAATCGCTGTGGAATCTGGTTGGTGTGATTGTACTATGTGTATTACGTCGTCGTGCATTTGTGCGTAGTGGAGAAATTTTCTTCTCTTATCTTATCTGGTATGGTATTGGGCGTTTCTTTATTGAAGCACTTCGTACAGATAGTCTTACCTTTGAAGGCCCACAATGGTTGGTAGCTATAGTAAATGGTCTGTGGACTCCTATGACATGGTTTGGCTTCCAACAAGGAGCGATCGAACCTGGATACGGAAATATTCGAGTATCACAGTTATTGTCGCTTGTGTTGATTATAGCCGCTATTCTATTGATGATTATTCGTCGTCGTGCTGGTCTAGCTAACGAACATTATAGCGATCCAATTGTGTCGTCCAAAGTGGCACAACATGAATTGGTTACTGATCATGATACCACTACAGGATCTTCTTCAGTGCCAACAGTAGATTCGTCATCTTCTTCTAAAGATAGACATGATCTGAAAAAAGAAGATACGATTCACAATGAACGCAAGGAGTAGTGAATTTATGATTGATACGGTTTTATTGGATTTGGATGGAACGATTGTAGATACCAATGAATTGATTATTGCTTCATTTATTAACACATTGGAAAGTAATGGGTTAGCTCCATTGACGAGAGAGCAGATTATTCCGCATATGGGATTAACGTTGGAGCAACAACTTCGCGCTTTTTCAGGTGTCGATGATGTGACTTCTTATGTTACGGCGTATCGTGAATATAGTGCGATTCATCACGATACGATGGTGGCTCCTTTTCCAGAAGTCACCGAAGTGTTAACACGTCTCCAAGCAGAAGGTATTAAGCTGGGAGTCGTGACGACTAAAATTCGTCCGAATACACTCAAAGTGCTAGAAATGTTTCAATTGGATCAATTTATGGAAGTGATTATTACGCAGGATGATGTTGAGCATACCAAACCTCATCCGCAACCGATTGAACGTGCTATGGAAGCTCTTGGTTCGTCTCCTGAGCGTACATTGATGGTGGGCGATAGTCCTGCCGATTTGCAGGCTGCATCCGCAGCAGGTGTTATGTCAGCGGCTGTAGCTTGGTCTCTTAAAGGGGAAGAAGAACTATCCAAGTATCATCCACAGTATATTTTGCATACGATGAGTGATTTGTATGAATTGGTGCTTGGCGATACGGTCGATCGATGAGAAAGACCGAGCGTTTTCCTGTAAAAGAGGGACCTAATGCCTTGCGTCAAATTTATCGCACAGTCAGCCCATGGAAAGGCGTTCGGAACTTTATATGTATTCAAGCAGCGCGGTATTGTCCAGTCTTGGAATGGAAAAACTGGATTTACCGCCACTTGCTACATATGGAAGTGGGTAAAGATACGGCTTTTGGATTGATGGTGATGGTAGATGTGTTTTTTCCGGAAAAAATAAAGATAGGGACGAATACAGTGATTGGATATAATACTACCATTCTTGCTCATGAATATCTGATTCGTGAATACCGATTAGGCAATGTTATCATTGGTGATGAAGTGATGATTGGTGCAAATAGTACTATTTTGCCAGGTGTAACAATTGGCGATGGAGCAGTGGTTGCAGCAGGATCAGTCGTACATACAGATGTAGCCGCAGGTACATTTGTTGGTGGGAATCCTTTACGCGTATTAACACGTCGAAGTCCGGAACATACGGTAGATCTTACAAGTGATAAGGACGAAGATCTATTGCATTAAATAGTTGTATTTGAGCGTTGTGGTACAAGGGCGCAATCTTTTGGACTTGTTCGGGAACAGAATAAGCCGACATTTTGCATCATATAGATGTACCATTTTAAAGAATAAGGGGATGCTTTTACATTGAATCAAATAAAGAAGGAACGGCTGACACAGCTTGATTTCTTCCGTGCGATTGCCATTATTGGGGTACTGCATGTTCATTCTACATCGGTGGCAACGACAGAAGCGATGAATACGTCGATTTATTATCTATTTAACTTTTTGAATATTTTCTTTAAATACGGAACGCCTTCATTTATCTTTTTGAGTAGTTTTGTATTGTTTTATAATTACTATGACAGACCTCTTACAGGCAAATTAATCGGAAGCTTTTATAAAAAAAGAATGCTCTATATTTTGCTGCCGTATGTTTTGATATCTGCTTTATATTTTTGGTACAAGCTTGCTCAGCGTGGTCAATTGGATGATCCCCCAATGCAATTGTTAGGGGATTACTGGTATGCGATCACTCATGGTTCTGCATATACACATCTTTATTTTGTATTTATTAGTGTGCAATTTTATCTGTTATTTCCGATTATGCTTGCTTTGCTAAAAAGTCAGCGTTGGGTAGCACGCTTTGCGATTCCTATTGGTCTTGCGTTACAGTGGGGATTCGTGATCTGGAATAAATACGATCTTCATTATGCAACAAAAGGCAGTCTAGCTATTTCATATTTCTCTTATTATATGATGGGTGCATTTGTAGCCATTTATTTCAAACCTTTCCGTGGATGGCTGATGAGCAAATGGACAGACATGTCAGAAAGACAAAGAGTCAGCACAATATTGCTATGGGGAAGCTGGCTGGTCACCGGATTGATCTATGTACAAATCTGGTATGATGCTCGAATGACCAATGAATGGTTAGATTCGTTAGTGTATGAACTGATGTGGAATGTCTATACGATGTTATCTTCATTAGTGTTGCTTCATTCGGCATTTATCTTAAATCGAATAGCGCCGAAATGGATACTGGCGATTTTGCGTCGATTAGGAGAACTATCTTTTGCTATTTACTTAGTTCATCCATTTATACTGGCTTACTATCGCGATACAAGAGAATATCTTACTTTAGGCACATTAGGTTACTTTGTCTGGATTTATGGCGGTATGTTGTGTGCTCTAATTATTTCAGCGGTATTTGTACAGATGGTGTTTAGAAGAGTATCATTCTCATGGGTATTGTTAGGCAGTATTCCAGCTTCATTATCTGGACGACATAAAAACAAAAAACAAGCAAAAGTGAGCGGTCGGACAACCAAAACGGATGCTGTAAAAAGACCAAGCCCTTAAAGTTGTCATGACATGATTCATCTAAAAATAAGCTTTGGAAAACCACCTTTATGATCAAGGTGGTTTTTTTATTTTCCGGGAAATAATTAGAGATCTAGTTAGCTTCGATTAGCTAGGTGGCAGGTGTGGTTAATGATACAATTAGAAATATAAATATGATGTAAACAGAACAACTTTGTGATCGATAACAACAGATACAGTTGCGTTGACGGTCGATATCGATTTATGTTATTATATCAAATATCCTTTACTTTATTAGCAAAGTAACACTTTAAAGCGTTAAAATATTGATCGATTAGAGGTGACTGTTTTGTCCAAGCCCAAAGGATTCGAAAAGCCCGCAGGTGTACGTGATTATCTACCGCATGTTGTATCCAAATTGCGCCACATTGAACGCAATGTATTGGACTGCATGTCCGAGTGGGGCTACCGTCAGATTATAACGCCTACAATGGAATATTATGATACGGTAGGTGTAGCTAGTTCTACATCAGACCGCAAACTATATAAAATGTTAAATAACCGTGGAACAACGATGGTGTTACGTTCTGATATGACGACACCGATCGCTCGTGTGATGGGTTCTCTTTTAAAAGAAGAATCATTGCCTGTGCGTTTGTCTTACCATGCGAATGTATTTCGTTCGATTGAAGAAGAAGCTGGACGAGAAACTGAATTTTTTCAAACCGGTGCTGAATTAGTCGGAAATGATTCGGCTGAAGGCGACGCTGAGGTCATTGCACTTGCGATTGCTTCATTACAAGCCGCAGGTGTAGAAACATTCAAAATTTCGCTCGGACATGTTGGATTTTTGACAGGATTGTTGGAAGAAGTATTGCCTGACAAAACCATCGAACAAGAAGCGTTAAAAGAAACATTACTTAATCGAGATTTTGTTGGATTTCGTGAGCGTTTATCGCATTTCCAATTATCGGTAGAGCAACGTCAAGAATTAGAAGGATTGCTTCGTCTACGTGGAGCTCAAGATATTTGTCTTCAGGCGACAGCATTGAGCAGTAATCCACGTGCGATTGCTTCGATTCAGCACTTGTGCAAAGTGTGGGAAGTGTTAGAAGCTTATGGAGTCTCTGAGCATGTGATGATCGATTTAACGATGATTGGAGACTTTTCTTATTATACCGGTATGGTATTTGAAGGGTATGCAGCAGAACTTGGCTTCCCTGTATGTAGTGGAGGACGATATGATAACCTGCTGACTCAGTTCGGACGTTCTGTGACGGCTACCGGATTTGCTTTGAAAACGAATCGGATATTGGATGGAGTCGATCTTCATTTGCCAGAAGAAGAACCACCTGTATTGATCGCTTATGATGTAAATAGTCGACGCGAAGCATTCACACATGCAGCACAACTTCGTCAGCAAGGTAAAATTGTAATTACAGAACATATAGAAGCAACAGAGAAGCTAGAATCAGCTACTCCATCTGATTCATCCGTAGTGACGTATAGTCAGGTGATTCGCTTTACAGATGGACGAGCAGTTACGGTATAAACATAAATTAAGATACACAGTAAATAACAGGGAGATGTACCCTTCTATGACACAAATTCTTAAAGTTGCGATGCCAAAAGGGCGTATCTATAAAAAGGCAGCAGAGCTTTTCCGTAAAGCAGGAATTGAAGTTCCATTGGATGTTGATGATTCTCGTAAATTAATTGTACATTTACCTCAAGTGGGAATGGAATTTATCCTAGCCAAACCAGTCGATGTGCCTATCTATGTAGAGCACGGTGTTGCTGATATCGGTATTGTTGGCAAAGATGTATTGATTGAGGAAAATCGAGCTGTGTATGAGTTGCTTGATCTAGGAATTGCTCGATGCCGAATGTCTGTGATTGGTCTACCGGATTGGAAGCCAGGTATTCAGCAACGTGTAGCTACCAAATATCCTAATGTGGCTTCTCAATATTTCCGCGAGCAAGGACAACAAGTAGAAGTGATTAAATTAAATGGTTCGATTGAGCTTGCACCGATGATCGGTCTGGCTGATCGTATTGTCGATATGGTAGAAACGGGAGAAACGTTACGCGAAAATGGATTGGTGGAAATGGAGACCATATTCGGTATCACCAGTCGATTGATTGCTAACCGTGTCAGTTACCGCATGAAAAATGAAGAAATTCAAAAACTATGTGATCAATTGCAAATGGTGATTCCAGAGCCAGTTCTACACCAATAAATATATACTAACTGAACATTAACTATAACGATAAAAGATATCACTCGATCAATAGCAAAAGGGTAGGACGGATAAGGGGGAACCGATAGTGAAGATCGTATCTGCACAAGATTTTGATTTGCGAAGAGAAGTAGACTATGGATCGCCAGAGCAAAATGCTACAGTAAAGCAAATTGTTCAAGATATTAAGCACACAGGAGACAAAGCTTTGTTGCAATATACGAAGCAGTTCGATGGGGCAGATCTTACAGCTGATTTGCTTCGCGTGACCGATGAAGAATTGCAAGCGGCGTATCAAGAAGTCGAACCTTCTTTTGTCCAAGCGATCACAGCTGCCGCGCATAATATTCGTCAATTTCATGAAAAGCAAAAACGTAACTCATGGATGGATCTACAACCTGATGGCAGTCTATTAGGCCAAATTATTCGTCCACTCAAACGTGTCGGTGTGTATGTTCCGGGTGGGAAAGCAGCGTATCCTTCATCTGTATTGATGAATGTGATTCCAGCTCAAGTCGCAGGTGTACCTGAAATCGTGATGGTCACCCCTCCTTCTACAGGTGGCAAAGAAGGAATTAACCCTTATATTCTAGTGACTGCCGCTGAAGCTGGAGTAACAGAAATGTATCGTGTAGGCGGTGCACAAGCGATAGCAGCACTTGCTTATGGTACTCAAAGTATAGAACCGGTTGATAAAATCTGTGGACCCGGCAATATCTATGTGGCGCTAGCGAAGCGTGAAGTGTACGGGGTAGTTGATATTGATAGTATTGCTGGCCCAAGCGAAATTGTAGTGCTAGCAGATGAGCATGCAAATCCTGCTTATATTGCAGCAGATTTATTGTCCCAAGCGGAGCATGATGAAATGGCTTCTGCTATTCTTGTCACTTGTTCTGCACAGCTTGCCGCCGCTGTTGCTTCTGAAGTACAACAGCAATTAGAAACATTGCCTCGTCAACATATTGCTAATGCTTCGATCCAGAATCATGGAGCGATTATTGTTACAGAAACGATCACAGAAGGTATCGATGTAGTGAATCGACTGGCTCCTGAGCATCTGGAAATTATGGTCGAACAACCGATGAACTATGTAGGCATGATCGAAAATGCAGGTGCTATTTTCCTCGGTAATTATAGTTCAGAGCCAGTAGGTGATTATTTTGCTGGCCCAAATCATATTATTCCGACCAACGG
Organism: Paenibacillus sp. PsM32; assembly: GCF_030433815.1. Taxonomy (NCBI): domain Bacteria; kingdom Bacillati; phylum Bacillota; class Bacilli; order Caryophanales; family Paenibacillaceae; genus Paenibacillus; species Paenibacillus sp. PsM32. The sequence continues at coordinate 11,809 of NZ_JARUWY010000006.1, forward strand.
AACTGCTCGTTTTTCTTCACCCGTCGATGTTGACGATTTTATCAAAAAATCGAGTATGATCTATTATAGTAAAGAAGCTTTGCTTGCGAATGGCAATACAATTATGGAATTAGCACGTCATGAAGGATTAGAAGGTCATGCACGCGCCATCGCTATTCGTTTGGAACAAGAAGGTTAATATTTAATTCTATAGATACTTTATAGCCCAAGCAGGAGGTATATGTATGTCAACTGAAAACCAGAGCACACGTCAAGCAGATGTCAGCCGTAAAACCAATGAAACGAATATTCAGCTTGCTTTTAATGTAGATGGAACAGGAATTTCTGAAATTGAGACGGATGTTCCTTTTTTAAATCATATGCTCGATCTGTTTACCAAACATGGACATTTTGATCTGAATATCAAAGCACAAGGTGATATTGAGATTGATGATCATCATACGGTAGAAGATATCGGAATCTGCCTTGGACAGACACTACGTGAAGCATTAGGAGATAAGCGCGGAATTAAGCGTTACAGCAGTGTATTTATTCCGATGGATGAAGCTTTGGCACAGGTAGTGATTGATATCAGCAATCGTCCGCATTTTGAATATCGTGCCGAATACCCTTCTAATCAAGTGGGAAGCTTCCAGACTGAATTGGTACATGAATTTTTGTGGAAATTTGCACTCGAAGCACGTATCACACTACATGTTATCGTACATTACGGACAAAATACGCATCATATGATTGAAGCGATTTTCAAAGCATTAGGACGTGCTGTAGATGAAGCAACAACAATTGATCCACGCGTGACAGGAGTACCTTCGACGAAGGGAGTGCTATAACATATGGCGATCGCTATTGTTGATTATGGAATAGGCAATCTGCATAGTGTCAGCAAAGCGATTGAACGATTAGGCTATGAGGGTATAGTCACAGGAGATCGTGATGAGATTCTACGTGCAGAAGGTGTTATTTTACCAGGTGTTGGTGCTTTTGGTGATGCGATGAATCATATTCGTGAAGGCGGTATGGATCATATTGTTAATGAAGTCGCTAACAGTGGTAAGCCTTTATTAGGAATTTGTCTTGGTATGCAGTTATTGTTTACCGAAGGTGAAGAGCATGGTATTCATCAAGGGTTAAACATTTTGCCAGGCAGAGTCGTGAAGTTCGAAGATGAAGATTACAAAATTCCACATATGGGCTGGAATCGATTAGAGTATACACAACCGGATCATCCGTTAGTACGTGATCTGTACAATGGTCATGTATATTTTGTTCATTCTTATCATGTAAAACCAGATCATGCAGATGATCTTATCGCTGTATGTGATTATGGACAACCGGTTACAGCGATCGTAGGAAGAGACAATGTATACGGTATGCAATTTCATCCTGAAAAAAGTGGGGAATTGGGTACATTGTTATTACGTAATTTTTTGGCGCTGTGTACAGGTGAACGGGTAGATTAATTGATAGATGAATTATTCCAAAAGTGAAGTTGTAGCCAAGTGTAATGATCGGTAGAGCAACATTTTTGTGCAAGGACTTATTATAATCAAGGGGGAAATCATATTGTCTTCTTTTACTATTTATCCTGCTATTGATATTCGAGGAGGTCGCTGTGTACGTCTGATTCAAGGCGACTATAATCAGGAAACCGTCTATAATGACGACCCTGTAGCTGTAGCTACTGATTTTACAGTAAAAGGAGCACAATATGTCCATCTTGTCGATTTGGACGGAGCCAAAGCAGGTCATCCAGTGAATCATGAGTTGATTGGTCGTATTGCTAATGCTGTCTCTGTACCTGTACAAGTTGGTGGTGGATTACGTACATTAGCTGATGTAGAGAATCTTCTAAATCTCGGAGTAAGTCGTGTTATTATCGGCACAGCAGCTATTGAAGATCGTGAATTTACAGAATCTGTGCTAGGTACATATGGCAATCGTGTAGCGATCGGGATAGATGCTCGTAATGGATTGGTAGCGACTCGTGGCTGGTTAGAGACTTCAGAAGTGAAAGCAGAAGTACTGGCAAAAGAATTAGCGGCTAAAGGAGCAGAAACGTTTATTTTTACCGATATTTCACGTGATGGTATGATGCAAGGACCTAATATCGATGCGATTGCTGCGATTGCTCAAGCTTCAGGTAAGCAAGTTATTGCTTCTGGTGGCGTAACAGTATTGGATGATCTGGTGAAGTTAGCGGCACGTCGTGAAGAAGGAATTAGTGGCGCGATTGTAGGCAAAGCGATCTATACAGGCAATATTGATCTGGAACTAGCATTACGTACGATTCAGTAAAATGTTATAAAGCTTGAGGAGGACAAATCATGCTTGCAAAGCGTATTATTCCATGCCTTGATGTCAAAGAAGGCCGAGTCGTCAAAGGTGTGAATTTCGTTAATCTGCGCGATGCAGGTGATCCGGTGGAGCTAGCTGCTCTATATGATCGAGAAGGTGCAGATGAGATTATATTTCTCGATATTTCGGCTTCGGTTGAAGGTCGGGAAACGATGATTGATGTGGTTCGTAGAACAGCAGGCGAAATATCGATTCCATTTACTGTTGGTGGCGGGATATCCAAAGTCGAAGATATGAAAAATATTCTACGTGCCGGTGCAGATAAAATAGGGATCAACACAGCAGCCGTACTGAATCCGCAATTGATTAATGACGGTTCACAACGATTTGGAGCACAGTGTATTGTAGTCGCTGTTGATGCGAAGTTCAACCCGGAATGGGGCGAATGGGAAGTGTATACTCATGGAGGACGTAAATCTACAGGGATTCGTGCGATCGCATGGATCAAAGAAGCGGAACAACGTGGAGCAGGCGAAATTCTGCTGACCAGTATGGATGCGGATGGAACCAAAGATGGATTTGATATTGATCTCACTTCGGCGGTGTCTGAAGCGGTGAATATTCCAATTATTGCGTCAGGTGGAGCAGGTACATCAGAGCATTTTTATGATGTATTTACTAAAGGCAAAGCGGATGCAGGTCTAGCGGCAACTATTTTTCATTACAAAGAAATCGGTATTCCTGAACTCAAAAATCAGTTAAAAGACAAAGGAGTGGAGATTCGATGAATCCGTCTGATTTTCAACATGAGATTATTCATCAGTCTTTATCCTGGGAACAACTGGTGGCAACGATTAAATGGGATACCGATGGGCTCGTACCTGCGATTGTACAGGATCAGGGCAGTAAGCAAGTATTAATGTTGGCTTATATGAACCAAGAGTCGTTAAAGCGCTCGTTAGACTCGCAAGAGACATGGTTCTGGAGCCGTTCTCGTCAAGAATACTGGCATAAAGGTGGAACATCAGGCAATACACAACAAATCACATCATTATCGTATGATTGTGATGGAGATACATTGTTAGTGATGGTTCATGCAAATGGTCCTGCTTGCCATACAGGCAGAATAAGCTGTTTCTATAATGAGGTGAATGAAGTGGATAATCAACCAACATTTAATAATAATGAAGAACAACATACAACTCCATCGAATTCTGGCAAAGACCGGTTTGCGATTTTAGCAGAGTTGGAGCAAATGATCTCAGACCGTGACCGTGATCGTCCAGAAGGAGCATATACAACGTACCTTTTTGAAAAAGGGATCGACAAAATTTTGAAAAAAGTAGGCGAAGAAACAGCCGAAACGATTATCGCAGCCAAAAATCAAGATAATGATGAGCTTCGTTATGAAGTCAGCGATCTAATCTATCATCTATTGGTATTGTTGCAAGAGCGTAAATTGCCTTTAGATGATGTACTCGCTGAACTGGATCGCCGTCATGAGCGTCCACGTAAAGACTAAGAGCGGAGGCGAAAGTCTATGCTAATAGATTATCACACACACCATGCACGCTGTGGACATGCAGTGGGTGAGCTTGAAGAGTATGTGCAGCGCGGTATAGCGATCGGACTATCCCAACTAGGGTTATCAGATCATTTGCCATTGATTCATGTCGATCCTGCAACGTATTATCCTGAAATGGCTATGCCGATGGATGAATTACCTCGTTATGTTGAAGAATGTCTGATGCTCAAAGAAAAGTACCGTGATCAGATAGATATCAAAGTAGGCTTAGAAGCTGATTATATAGAAGGATATGAAGAAATGATTCAGAATATTCTAAATCAATATCCTTTTGACTATGTGATTGGGTCGATTCATTTTCTAGGAGAATGGGATATTTCTGATTTTCGGCAGACTCAGGGTTGGGAAGGCAAGCATGTACTGGACGTATATCGGCAGTATTATGATGCTATCGGCAAAGCCTGTGCGACAGGATTTTATGATATTGTCGGGCACTTGGATGTGATTAAGCGCTTTGGCTATGTGCCGTTGCCAGAAGAGACAGAGGAACGTATAGCTCTTGAAGATAAGGCACTACAAGCGGTGAAAAAAGCCGATATGGTGATGGAACTTAATTCATCCGGTCTATCGAAAGTGTGTAAAGAAATTTTTCCAAGTCGTCGGATTGTAGAACAAGCAATTGCGCTGGATATCCCGCTGACACTTGGTTCAGATGCTCATGATCCTTTAAAATTAAGTGATCACTTGGATGAAGCAAGAGCTTTGTTGCAAGAACTAGGTGTACAGCAATTAGCAGTATTTGAACAACGGCAACGTTCTTTTGTGCCTTTACATGGATAATAAAAAAAGCCCTTTGACTGCATAGCAGTGCAAAGGGCTTTTTTGGATAAAGCGTCAAAGATACGCTTATTAATGAAAAATGAATTTGAGATCATGCTTATATTTTTTGCGGTTTGCCACCTGAAGGTAATGTAGCAGAAGAATCAGTCGTTGTACTATTAACATCCGATGAAACCACTGTTGTACCTGTTGTGGGCTCATCTGGAGTCGTATTTAATCCTTCGCGTTCTGCTTTACGTGCTTTACGACGTTCGTTCAAGATCAATAAGAAGATCACGAACAAAATACAGGTGATCAGAATCAAGAATCCACCTATCTCCTGTGAGAAGTATTTCAAATCGCCACCACGGAAACCAAGTCCGCGTAAAAATTTAAAATGCCATGATAGAGGTAACGCATGACTGACTTGTTGCAAAATAGGTGGTAACAAAGCAACAGGAATCTGCGCACCACTTAGAATAAACGATGGCAAAAGAATCATCGTGATCCGACCTGCTGCTTTAGCAGGAGAAGAAGCATTCCAACCGACCATCATACATAACAAGGATAACGCGATTGTATACATAATGAATGGAATAAATAATTGAAATACATTCGCTTCAAATCGTAACCCACCTACTTGCTTCAGACAGCCCATAACCAGATACATCGAGGCTGTTGCTATCAAAGAGTAAGGGATGACTCGAAAAACGATACTGAGCGGTTTCTGTACCATACCTGCAAGTAAACCTTGTTCACGTAGACGAGGTACAATCGCTAAAGTAGCACCGCCCAGAATAGATAGAAATACTGTATTTACAAATCCGATAACCGAACTCATTAACATATTGTTGGTCGGGTTATACAGTAATCGAGTCTGCAAGTTCAGTCCAGTTGATAAATTTGTTGCCTGTGTAGCGTTCAATCCCATCGCTACAAGCTTACCAGAGGAAGCAGTAGAGTTCTCTGCTGTAATTACCTCGGTAACCCCTGTACGCAAGCTAGCAGTTGCTGTAGACAAAGCGGTATCTACATAGAATCCAATATTACTTTGATTTCCTTGAGCACGAGCTTTCTCCAGACCTGCTGGCAAATAAATAACACCTAAATATTTTTCATTATATAAAAAGTCATTGGGATCGGTGTAGTTATACGTAATGTAATTAATATCGATATACTGATCAGCATTAAGTTGTTCTATCAAATGTTGACTGTATGTGCTGTGATCCATATCGACCACAGCAACAGGAGCTTCATTTAACTGATTGTTTTTGAAAACATAACCAAAAGCAGCTGAAATAATCAATGGAGCAATAACGATAATAAAAATAAATTTACCATTCAGTATGAGCTTAAATTCATCAATTATTGCTTTCATTGGTTAGAACCTCCACCGTCATTCCCGGCAGCAATTCAGATGTGCGTTTCACATCGACACGCACAATGAAAGAAGTAGTGTCGGCTTGACCTTTTTCACGACTCATACGTAGAGCAGCATACTGTGGTGCAGAAGTAATATAACGAACCGTTCCTTGTACATCTTTGTTGAGTGAAATAACATCTGTTTTCACTTTAGAGCCAGCTTTAAACGCTTTGATGTTTTCTTCGCCAACGTATAGATCATAATACAATTTACCTGTCTCGATCACGACTACCGGTGTACCCGCAGATACGTTTTCGCCTACTTTTGGTACAACACGAGTGACTTTACCGTCTACAGCCGCTTTAAGTACACGACGATTTTTTTGCACATTCAATGTATCCATATTGATTTGTAAAGAATCTTTTTGTTTTTGCAATAATTCGATATTGTACTTACCGTTACTGATATCTTCTTGACCTTGTTGAATTTGTTTTAGCGCTTGTTGAGCTTGTTCTACTTTGAGATGCGCTTGTTCACGATCTTCAGCAGTAGCACCATTTTTCATTTTCTCAAGTGCTGTTTCTTGAGCTTTTACTTGATTGCCTGTAAGTTCTACTTGTTTTTGCGCAGTGGCTAATTGATCTTGTGCGCTTTGTAATTGTTTATTAGCCGTATCGACAGCATTTTGAGCGCTATCTACACTTGCTTGAGTCGCTAATCCATTATCGAAAAGCGATTTGTTACGATCAAAGCTTGTTTGTGCAAAATCAGCAGCTTGTTGAGCAGCCGATACAGCAGTTTGAGCAGAAGTTACTGAATTGTTAGCAATTTCTACAGATTTTTTAGCTGAATCAACAGCGATTTCTTGGCTGGTAATATCTTCTGCACGTGCGCCTTGATTGACTTGTGTCTCAGCTAATTGAGCAGCTTGAATATTTAATTTAGCATTTGCTTCTTGTTCTGCTAATTTGTTAGCTTGACTGGATAAAGAGCTTTTAGCTTGACTGATCTGCACATCAATTTGAGACATTTGTTCTTTGATTCCTTTGATTTGCAAATTAATATCATTTGTATCAAGCGTCATCAACACTTGTCCTTTTTTAACATGTTGTTCTTCAATGACTTTAACCGAGCTTAATTTACCAGATTGTCCTTCAAATGAACTGTTCACCGTATCTATAGTGAGGACACCTTCTTTTTTGAGAGCAGCCATTGAAACAGCGTCTTTACCATGCATAGTTAGTAAGTATCCACCTATACCGAGGGCAGCAATTAATACAATAATAGGAATTAGTTTTGCAATTTTCACTTTTTGTGCTCCTGTTCTTCATAAATTAAATATTATTTTTTTAACATTAAATTCAAACTATCGCATCGTAATTATCTTAAAAAGATATGGTACGGGGGCTGATAGTAAGGTTCCGTATTACTTTGCCAAAAAAAAAGTTAACCTTGTTTAGATGTTTCTAGTCCCGCTTGAATCTTGTACAATAAACGGTGTAATACTTTTTGCTCATCCTCGGTTATATGAGACATTAATTGATTAATCTGTTCCATATATACAGGAAGCGTACTATGAATCAATTGTTTGCCTTCATCGGTTAAATGAATAGATGTCATCCGGCGATCTTCATGTGCACCCCGTCGAATAAGTCCATCTTTTTCCAAACCGTTAATAAGTCCGGTCATTGTTGAACGTGTTACACCTGAATATTCAGCAAGATCAGAAGGCAACAGCGGCTTTTTGCGTAACAGCAATGGTACTAAAATACGCATTTTACTGGGCGATAATCCATGTCTAGCAAGTAAAGTTGATGTTTCGTTAAATATTTCATGCGAAGTGCGAATCAATAAAATCGAAGTCCGCATACAATCGATATTGAAATCAGGGTATAATTTACTTAATTCGCTTAATTTATCCATCTCTTCTGATGGAACATGATCATCAGATGAATCTATTATCGACATTTTCTTCACCTTTCTTTAGGGCAGGACATATATTTGCATAATAACTGCTTGTACTTGATTATTATATTGTACGGTTCCGTACTATATTTCGTCAAGAAAATTTTATGAAAGTTTCAGAATACTGTTTTCTTTAACGCTTTATACAGGTTTACGGTATGATAGAAATAAATAATCTGTCTGTAACTACCGATAATATAATGTTGAGTGGACGGAGTCTGGATATGAAATAGGAGGCGCTTATGAAAGATAAATTACGTATTTTCTCAGGATCATCTTGCCCGGAGTTAGCAGATCAGATCGCCGAACGACTGGGTGTACAGCTAGGCAAAATCAAATTATCTCAATTCAAAAGTGGCGAAACCTATGTTCATTATGAAGAAAGTATTCGTAATATGGATGTGTTTCTAGTGCAATCGTTATCACATCCGATCAATGAAATGTTTGTCCAACTCTTAGTGATGATCGATGCGGCTAAACGTGCTTCTGCAAGAACAATCAATATTATTGTTCCGTATTATGGATATGCAAGACAAGAGCGCAAGTCAGCTCCACGTGAGCCGATCTCTGCCAAAATGGTCGCTGATGTTCTTACAACAGTAGGCGCACATCGTGTGATTACGATCGATCTACATGCGTCTGCGATTCAAGGCTTTTTCAATATTCCTGTTGATCATCTGACTGCTCTTGATCTGATCAGTGGATATCTCAAAACGAAAAAAATAGAAGATGCTGTTGTCGTATCTCCAGATGCAGGTCGAGCTTCGATGGCAGAAAAGTTAGCCAATCGTCTGGATTCGCCTTTTGCGATGATGATCAAAAAGCGTCCAGCGCATAATGAATCTGTAATTACCCATGTGATCGGTAATGTAGAAGGCAAAACGCCTATTATTATCGAAGACTTGATCGATACAGGTACAACGATTATTAATGTGGTTGAAAGTCTTAAAGAACGCGGCGCCAAAGAAGTGATCGTTTGTGCGACACATGGTCTTTTTTCAGGAGCGGCTTTGCAACGTCTAGATCATCCGTATATTCGTGAACTGGTTGTGACCGATTCGATCAGCTTGCCACCAGGACATCTTGATCGCTTAACTGTATTATCGGTTTCTCCAATGCTTGCGCATGCTGTGCGTATCATTATGGAAGGCGGATCTATCGCTACATTGTTCAGTGATGCAGGTATTTGATCTCACGTGAATATGACGAAAAAGAAGTAACTATGAATAGTTTAGGGTCGTAGCTTTAGTGTGCTTCTGGGATATGATATACTTATCCGATAAGAATTTTTACTTCCCAACTCATAGTCGGCTAATTTTAAATATATGATTAACTATTGATAAAAGTGGTATAGAAACAAAGGAGGTGCCTTGATCCGGTGAATGATTATAAGCGAAAAGTAGGAGAAGATGAACGTAAAGTCATCTCGCTTCATTGGGATGCTAATTTCTTTTTTGAAAGAGCTGTCCGTTCATTAGACCGTCATCGTTATGACAAGGCATTGAAGTATTTTGAAAAAGCTGTTGAATATGAACCCAACAATCCTGTGAATCATTGCAATATGGCGGGTATATTATCAGAGATAGGTAATTATGAAGCTTCGAATCAAGTGCTTGCTAATATTCTGGACGTAGTTGATCCTGCTATGGTTGAATGTCATTTCTATATGGCGAATAATTATGCCAATATGAGTCACTTTGAACAAGCAGAGGCATCATTGCTAACTTATCTAGAATTGGACAAAGACGGTCAATTTCTAGATGAAGCTGGAGAAATGATGGAGTTATTACACAAAGAATTGAAGCGCTCATCAAGTACGAATCATGATACGAAATTACCTGTTAATGATTACGATTCGGCACAAAGCTTATTGGAGCAAGGGCAGTTTGTAGAAGCGGCTGAACAGTTTGAGCAGATTATAAAAGTGCAACCCGATCTTCATACAGCACGTAATCATCTAGCTATTGCGCTGTACTATCAGGGCAAAATGACCGAAGCAGCTCTACAGATTGAAGAAGTGCTCATGCGTGATCCGCATAATCTTCATGGGTTATGTAATCAGGCGATTTTGATGCAACATCTAGGACAGACCGAGCAAGTGAAACAACAAATCGACGTGTTAACACGTATTATTCCTTTTCAACAGGAGCATTTGTTAAAGCTAGCTACAACACTTGGAATGTTAGGTGAGCATGAATTAGCGTATACTTATTTTCGCAAGCTGATCAAACAGCAAGAATCTGTTCATCAATGGGCGCTCTATCATTATGCGGCAACAGCAGCATGTCATTTGCACAAAATAGATGAAGCTCGCAAGTTATGGAGTATGATTTTGCGTTTTGAACCGGAAGCTGAAGTACCATCATTTTATATGGAACATGTGGAACAGATTAAGCTTGGCAAGTTGATGCCATCTTATCATTATCAGTTGTCATTTCAACCCAAAAGTGCAGCTCATGCTAGAGTGAATATAGAAAATTATATGTATGCAGAACCTACACATATTCAATTGCTCCATATTTTAGCGCATGGCAATGAACAACAACAGCTACGTGCGATTGAATCGTATGTATTGGATGATAATGAAGAAGTGTATCAAGCTTTACGTCATTTATTACAGGAACCACAGATTTCAGATCCGTTACGTACAGAAATAAAACGCGTATTACGGCAAAGTGTAAATACACAGGCATTATCTGCCGATTATTTTAGAGTAGACACAGAGTCTACGGTATCGAATCTATCTGTTTTAGATTAGTTTATGTGTGATAACTATACTTTTAACTACATCAAGGAGGTTTTCTATTTATGTATAAAACAATCGTTATTGGTACAGGACCTGCTGGATTAACAGCAGCTATTTATTTGGCTCGTGCAAATCTACAACCTTTGATTATTGAAGGTCTACAACCAGGTGGACAATTAACTACAACCACAGAAGTAGAAAATTTCCCGGGCTTTACAGAAGGTATTATGGGACCTGAATTAATGGACAACATGCGTAAGCAAGCAGAACGTTTTGGTGCAGAATTCAAATCAGGATGGGTAGAAAATGTAGATCTTTCTCAACGTCCTTTCAAAATAAAAGTAGAAGGCATGGGCGAGTTAGAAGCTGAGTCTGTTATTATTTCTACAGGTGCTTCTGCAAGATACTTGGGTATTCCAGGCGAGCAAGATAATGTAGGACGCGGTGTAAGTACATGTGCGACTTGTGATGGATTCTTTTTCCGTGGTAAAAAACTAATTGTTGTCGGTGGCGGCGATTCAGCGATGGAAGAAGCAAGCTTCTTGACTCGTTTTGCGACAGAAGTAACAGTAGTCAATCGTCGTGATGAACTACGTGCTTCCAAAATCATGCAAGATCGTGCACAAGACAATCCTAAAATCAAATGGCAATTAAACCGCAAACCGGTTGAAGTGGTAGCGGATGGTATGGGTGTTAAAGGTCTAAAAGTGCTAAACAATGAAACAGGACAAGAAGAAATCATTGAAGCAGATGGCGTATTCGTAGCGATCGGTCATACACCGAATACCGGTTTCTTGGGCGAGCAAATTCATACTGACGGACATGGTTATGTTATGGTTACTCCAGGCACAACAGAAACCAATATCCCGGGCGTATTCGCTTGTGGTGATGTGCAAGATACACGTTATCGTCAAGCGATCACAGCAGCAGGTAGTGGCTGTATGGCGGCAATGGATTGTGAGAAGTATCTTGAAGGCAGTATGGTACACGACTGGAGCGAATCACTGAACGAGTAAGAACACCAATGGAGAAGGGAGCCATGATGGCTCCCTTTTTGGCGATATTAGACAAGACAACAGAGCCACGGGTTCGCTTGACCAGAGTCTAAGGTTCGCTTATAGTGGGATACGTACATTCATCAGAAGCATGTTCTATCTTATATATCCAAACCTAATCATATTCCTATGACAAAAAGTCATCATTTTGTTTACTTTCGAATCACTCAAAGGATGATACAATTACGTATAATCATAGTAATGGTTAGAGATTTTATAAATCACGAACTATTAAATTTTGAATGGAAAAGGTGGATCGGTCATATGTCTGAAAATATTTATATTGGTGTTGATCTTGGCGGCACAGCTATTAAAGTAGGTATCTGCAATCAAGAAGGAGAATTGCTCCATACGTACGAAGGTCCGACTGAAAAAGAAAAAAGCTCAGATGCGGTTATCGGGAATATTGAAAAATATGTACGTTATATCGTAGAGCAATCGCCGTATGAGTGGGATCAAGTCGTAGGTGTTGGAGCTGGTGTTGCTGGCTTCACCGATGTGCGTGCTGGCGTTATTTTGATGGCTCCTAACATCAATTTTCAGAATGTGCCGATCCGTGCTATTTTGGAAGAACGTTTGGGCAAAACGATTCGTGTCGATAATGATGCTAACGTAGCTGCACTGGGCGAAGCTTGGAGTGGAGCAGGTAAAGGCATTACCGATTGCGTTTGTTACACATTAGGTACAGGTGTAGGCGGCGGTATTATTGTGAATGGCCATATTTATCAAGGATTTTCAGGATTAGCAGGAGAGATCGGTCATATTTCTGTTGTGCCTGATTTGGAAGCGATTAAATGTGGTTGTGGCAAAATGGGCTGTCTTGAAACGGTATCTTCTGCAACAGGTATTGTACGTATGGCGGTAGAAGCAGTAGAACGTGGCGACCATACTTCTTTATCTGCAATCGAAAAAGTATCGGCAAAAGATATTTTTGATGCAGCCAAAGCAGGCGATGAAGTGAGTATCCGTATTATCAATCGGGCTGCTTTTTACTTGGGTAAATCGATGGCTGCTGTAGCAGCAACATTGAATCCAGAACGCTTTATTATCGGTGGCGGCGTGTCCAAAGCTGGCGATATTTTGTTCAATGAAATCCGTAGAGTGTTTGCTGAATTGACACCTGAACCGTTGCAACGTGGAGTAGAAATTATTCCTGCGAAGCTTGGTAACGATGCAGGGATTGTTGGAGCAGCAGGTCTATTGTTGCGTTAATTATAACTATCATATCAACGTCTAGAGTCGTTAAAGGGAGGGTACTTGAGCATGAGCAAAAGCGAAAATTCATCGACAGCAACAATGATCATTATTACCGGAATGTCTGGAGCAGGCAAAACGATTGCTGTACAGAGTCTTGAAGATCTTGGATTCTTCTGTGTAGATAATTTGCCACCTGTACTTATTCCGAAGTTCGCTGAATTAATAGAGCAATCCAATGGTAAAATCGGTAAAGTTGCACTTGTAATTGATTTACGTGGACGTGAATTTTTTGCTGCTCTGTCTGAATCCCTAAGCTATATCAAAAACCACTATACGATTCATTCTGAAATATTATTTTTGGATTCTAGCGACTCGGTACTGGTTCAGCGGTATAAAGAAAGCAGACGCCGGCATCCGCTAGCGCCTGAAGGTATGCCGCTGGATGGTATCCGTTTAGAACGTCAAATGTTAGATGATCTCAAAACATCTGCGACTCAGATTATAGATACAAGTATTATCAAGCCTGCTCAATTAAAAGAGAAAATCATTGCTCGTTTTTCTCATTTGGAATCCAATCGGTTATCGATTAATGTAACTTCATTTGGCTTCAAATATGGTATTCCGATTGATGCCGATCTCATTTTCGATGTTCGTTTTTTACCTAATCCTCACTATATTGACCATCTAAGGCCGCATACCGGACAGGATAGTGATGTGTACGAATATGTAATGAAATGGCCAGAAACACAAGCTTTTCTGACTAAATTATTAGATATGTTGCACTTCTTAATCCCTCATTACCGGAATGAAGGCAAAAGCCAGGTTATTATAGGCATTGGTTGTACAGGCGGTAAGCATCGTTCTGTTGCGATCTCTGAATATCTGGGTCGTATGCTTGGCGCAAGCGAAACAGAAACTGTACGTGTTAGTCATAGGGATGCTGATCGCGATCGGCATTAAGGAGTGAAAGATATGTCTATTTCACAACCCACTTTACCTGTGGTTCGTCCGCGAATCGTGGTTATGGGTGGTGGCACCGGGTTGTCGGTAATGCTTAGAGGTCTCAAAGAAAAGCCACTGGATATTACAGCTATCGTTACTGTAGCAGATGATGGTGGAAGTTCTGGTATTCTTCGAGACGAACTAAAAATGCCGCCTCCGGGTGATATTCGTAATGTACTCACCGCTTTGGCGGATGTAGAACCTCTTTTATCAGAGATGCTCAAATATCGTTTTCAAAAAGGCGAAGGACTTGCAGGTCATAGCTTAGGTAACCTGATTCTGGCAGCAATGACAGACATATCGGGTGATTTCGTGACTGCTGTTCGAGAATTGAGTCGTGTATTTGCTGTGCGAGGACAAGTGCTTCCAGCAGCAGAACAGGCTGTTATTCTACACGCCGAGATGGAGGATGGCTCTATCGTCACTGGGGAGTCGAAGATTCCTGAAGCCGGTCAAAAAATCAAACGCATTTTTTTAGAACCTGATCATGTAGAACCATTGCCTGATGCGGTACTCGCTATTCAGCAGGCAGATGCGATTCTGATCGGACCTGGCAGTCTGTATACGAGTCTGTTGCCCAATTTGCTTGTGCATAAGCTTGCAGATGCGATATTGAATTCAAATGCGCTCAAATTATTTATCTGCAATGTGATGACACAGCCGGGAGAAACAGATCATTATACAGTAAGTGATCATTTGAATGCGATCTATGAGCATGTCGGTCATCGCTTATTTGATTATGTGATTGTGAATAACGATCCTATTCCTTTGAAAATGCAAAAACGGTATGCCGAACAAGGAGCGAAGCCAGTAATCCTGGATCTGGAAACGGTGGAGTCGCTCGGATACAAAGTTATTGCAGACAAACTGGTGCTCTATGGAACCTATCTTCGTCATGATGCAGATAAGTTAAGTCATCATATTTATGAACAAGTTAAAAAATCTATGTTATCGAAAGGGTGAGTCCATTGTCATTTGCGGCGCAGACGAAAAAAGAATTAACGATGGTAGAGGCTGATGACTGTTGTGAACATGCAGAACTGTCTGCGCTTATACGGATGAATGGTTCAGTGCAAATTTCCAACAAGAAAGTGATTTTGGATATTTCTACTGAAAATGCCGCTATCGCAAGACGGATCTATTCCCTGATCAAAAAGCATTTTGCTGTGCATACTGAATTACTGGTGCGTAAAAAAATGCGTCTCAAAAAAAATAATGTCTACATTGTTCGTATTCCGATGGGTGTACAAAGCATTCTGACTACACTCAAAATTGTGTCTGAAGGATTTATGTTTACTCCGGGCATTAATACGGAAATGGTACGCAAAAACTGCTGTAAACGTGCTTATTTACGCGGTGCTTTTATGGCAGGTGGATCGGTCAACAATCCAGAAGGATCATCGTATCATTTGGAGATTGCATCGATGTACGAAGAACAATGTCAGGCGCTTGTTGATCTTGCGAATGAATTTGAATTGAATGCTCGCTGTATTGAACGCAAAAAAGGATTTATTTTGTATATCAAAGAAGGCGAAAAAATTATTGAGTTTTTGAGTATTATCGGAGCTCATCAAGCGCTATTCAAATTCGAAGATGTTCGTATTATGCGAGATATGCGTAATTCCGTAAATCGTATCGTAAATTGTGAGACAGCTAACTTGAACAAAACGATTGGTGCAGCAGTTCGTCAGATTGATAACATCAAATTTATTCAGCGCCGTATTGGACTTGAACAATTGCCTGATAAATTGCGTGAAGTAGCAGAGATTCGTCTAGCACATCCTGATATGAATCTCAAAGAAGTAGGCGAAATGCTTAAAGGTGGAGTCAGTAAGTCTGGCGTCAATCATCGACTACGCAAATTAGACGAGATGGCTGAAAAGATGCGCAATGAACACTATGCTTGAATAAAATAATCTCACGTAAGCTTTATTTTTTTCTAGTACGGTGCGTGCTATAATGGTATAGTGTTATGAACATGGTATTAAACACTGTGAGCTGCGTATGCACGCTCAATAGATGTAATGAATATGTATTATAGGGGGTAACGATCTCATGACAAAACACCCGGTTGTTGTTCGATTGAAAACGGGATTACACGCAAGACCTGCAGCATTGTTTGTACAGGAAGCGAATAAATATTCTTCAGAGATTTTTGTTGAAAAAGATGATAAAAAAGTGAATGCTAAAAGCATCATGGGCATTATGAGCCTTGCAATCAGCTCTGGCACTGAAGTATACATTAGTGCTGAAGGCGCAGATTCAGAATCTGCTGTAAACGCTTTAGTCAGTCTAGTAAGCAAAGAAGAATTAGAAAACCAATAAGCCCCCCATAGCGATATGGAGGGCACGCCGTCACAGATTGCTGTGGCGGTTTTTTTGTATAGTTAGCATCAATTAGCTTAGAAAAATGCCTTTTTTAGCAAAGTTCAATTTTAATTGAAACGCATTCCATGAACTTTGATATCCGAAGCCATCTCGCAATACAGCAAATGGAATATACATCCGTCCATTGACCACTGTAGCATCAGGCCCATTCCATTGATGATTATTCAGACGCATCGTTACGCCAGAATTGCTCATGATCATATCGAGCTGATCATCATTTTGTAATAACGTATATGTTTTGACGCCAGATTCATAGCGTAACGTCATTCCTATAGAGTCACGTAGCATAACGACTGGAATCATCGTATTACCACCGATCAAAAGACCATTTTGCGGAAGGCGTGTTCCATTCCATTCTAACTTCACTTCACGCGGCTTGGCTGGAGTGGCAGCTTGAACGGCTGTTGTATTAAAAATTAGAATACTCATCATAAGCAAAATGGAACTCCATAGATATTTGTTTTTTGACATGGTGACTCTCCCCTCATTCTATTATTCCCGATCTCGTGTACTCATTATAGCGCTAAAGTCCATAATGGTGGGATTATATGAGATTATAAAAAAAATAATCTAACTTGTCACGATGAACTTGAACAATGCTCAACTTGTTGTGTGAAATACATACGCTCTTGTCTGATCTCTCTCTATTTTTCGGCCGAGTTTGAAAAACAACTCCTCTCTCCATAATCGCTCAAATAATCAATGATGCAACTTTTATTTGCTCCTTATCGTTTAGTAGGTACAACCAATTAAGGAGTGAATAAAATGAAAAGAACAAGTAAATCCCTAGCTTCATTGATGCTCGCAGGTACATTACTAACTGGTATGAGTGCGTTTGTAGCACTGCCTAGTCATACAACTTATGCAGCGGAAACGGCAGTTACAACAGCACCAGGTGTGATTAATGTGAGTGGTACAGGTAAGTTAACAGTCAAACCAGACATCTCATATCTAACGATCGGAGTACAGACAACTTCAACGACTGCTGCCAAAGCCCAATCAGCAAATGCTGAGAAAATGGCAAAATTGAATACTTTGCTCAAAGGAGAATGGAAAATTCCAAACGCGGATATTGAGAGTGTTCAATTCTATGTACAACCCAACTATGATTATAACGGTAAAGACCCGCAAAAAGTTACAGGTTATACGGCATATCATAGTTTGCAAGTGACTTATCGTGATTTGGACAAATTAGGTTCATTGTTGGATGCTGCTGCTAAATCAGGAGCTAACAATATCGGTTCTGTTAGCTTTGGGATCGAAAATGAAGATACCTATCAAGAGCAAGTCATTGCCAAAGCAATGTCTAATGCAAAAGTAAGAGCTCAATCGATTGCAAAAGCAGCAAACCTTTCACTTGGAAGCTTGTTGTCCGTAAGTGATCCAGGTGTAAGTGCACCACCTGTTGTATATATGGAAAAACAAAGTGCTAAAGCGCTGGATACTCCTGATGCTGCCGGTACAAATATTGAGCCAGGTACGATTGAATTGAATGCTACACTTAACGTGCAGTATGCTATGAATTAACAGATTGAAGCGTGAATGAATCTGATTAGAGCAAAATAATCAGAATTGTAACTAATTATACGTGCAAATCTACGTATCGTTTCAGTATAGTAGAAGTTTACTAAAGCAGAGCAGTCCTCAAATTAGAAACGTTTATCTTGTTCAATATCTACATGAGCAAGATAAACGTTTTTTTGATATTCAGCAGAAAAACCTAAAAATGTTTTACAGTTTCATCATTTTTAGTAGGGCAATCGTGACTATGTTGTAAATTGATATTGAGTGATTTGTAAATCTCTTGATAAATGTTAAGGATATAATAAAGAAGGTTAAACCAAATATAACATGATACATAATGTTAAAGGAGAGATAATGAATGAACACGAATCAAAACAATACATCTAAAGCACATTTAAAAAAAATCTCTGCGTTTCTGTTAGCAACAACGATGGCTACTGTAGGAACGGTAGCTGTTCTACCAGGAACTTCTTATACAGTACAAGCGGCGGCTGCAACATCGTCTACTGCTAAATCAGCTATTCATGTACAAGTAGAAGGAAAAGCGATCGCTACAACAGGGATTGTGAGTCCAAATGGTAGTTCGCTACTTCCTTTAAAAGACACAGCCAAAGCAATCGGGGCTACAGTAACGTACAATGCTAAAGAGAAAACAGTTACTGTGACAAAAGACAAAAATAAAGCATCATTTGCTCTAGGAGCAGATGTAAATGACGGTGTATTTGTTACCTTAAATGGTAGTACGGTTGGAGATAGTTATGACGCTAAAATAGTCAATGGTACTTCTTATGTAGCTATCAAAGCAGTTACAGATCAATTCGGATATCGTGCGGTATGGAATGGTGCTACACGTACTGTAAATATAACAAAAGAAGGCATGAATAATATTGAACTAACAACAGCTACTCTAAAACCGACCAAAACGAACAGCTATACAGAGATCAATATTAAATATCCAGTCATATCTGGTTTGGACAATTCAGAAGCTGAAGTAGCTATTAATAAAGCTTTCAAAGCTCATGCGCAAACTTATTTGGAACAAACACAAAAACAAGCTAAAGAATTAGGAGCTCCTCCTAAAGATTCAGCTATGACATATGAAATAGATAGTGGTTATAAAGTAACTTATAATCGTAACGGTGTATTAAGTGTGTTAGTAAACGACTATGAATTTCTCGGTGGTGCACATGGCGGGGCTACGCTAACTGGGATGACATTCTCGTTGAAAGACGGTAAGCAAATTCAATTGAGTGATCTACTCAAATCCAATAGCAATTATCGTAAAGACATCGACAAAGTCATTAATGCTGAAATCAAAAAAGAAGATCTTTACTTTGCAGATAGTTTTAAAGGAATTGCTGCTAATCAAGGATATTATTTAACAGATAGTGGACTAACAATCTATTTCCAACAGTACGAAATTGCACCATATGCAGCAGGTACACCAGAGTTCTCATTTACTTTCAAAAAATTGTTACCTACAGGTGTAAATCCACTGGATGCGTACAAAGCTTAATTTTGATAATATAAGTGATCGGATGATAGAGTAATTGCAATATTATGAAGTAAATGTAGCAGTTATTAGACTGACTATTATAAAAAAGGATACAAAAAAGCCTCCGGTTTATATCCCGGAGGCTTTTTCGCGTGTTGTTCCAGCATGCTGGAGTAAAATTATACCCCTTGTGGAGGTGTATTTTCAATCACTTTATCAACTATGCCATATTCTTGTGCTTCAGCAGCAGTCATAAAGTAATCGCGGTCTGTATCTTTTTCGATACGTTCCAACGGTTGACCTGTACGGTCTGCTAGAATTTTGTTCAATTTGTCGCGCATTTTAAGAATACGACGAGCACGGATTTCGATATCTGTTGCTTGTCCTTGTGCGCCACCAAGTGGTTGGTGAATCATGATTTCGCTGTTAGGCAAAGCAAAACGTTTACCTTTCGCACCAGCGTTAAGCAAGAATGCACCCATACTTGCAGCCATACCTACACAGATAGTAGATACATCAGCTTTGATAAATTGCATTGTATCGTAAATAGCCATCCCCGCAGTGATCGAACCGCCTGGACTGTTAACATATAGGTGGATGTCTTTCTCCGGGTCTTCGGCTTCCAGAAACAGCATTTGTGCAATAATCGCGTTAGCTACAACATCATTAACTTCAGAACCTAGAAAAATAATGCGGTCTTTTAACAGACGAGAGTAAATGTCATAGGCACGTTCTCCACGACTGCTTTGTTCAACGACCATTGGAATATAACTCACTAGAAACCCTCCTTCAAAGTTGTACATCATAATAGATTAATTATAGATCAAATATTGTATTAGAAGATACTCATTGTTCTTACCACATTATAGGATAATTCGAATCAAAAGTCAAAGAAAGTCAAACTATCCTGACCAAAAGTGTAGGAACATCAGTAAAATCGGTTAATGAAGAAGAGGGCAACCAAAATTTGGGTATAAAAATAACCAGCATAGGCTGGTTAAAGGGTGTTCTGCATTTATAAGTCAATTACTTAATGTTGCGCAAATAGTTCTTAGATATGATAGAACATATCAAAAGGCATTCGATCATACCGATTACTTATGTAAAAAAGATAATGAAATTAAAAATATAAATGGCGCGCCCGCCAAGAATCGAACTTGGATCTCAGGCTTCGGAGGCCTACGTCATATCCATTGGACCACGGGCGCACATCAAAACAGCAGTACGATTGATTATAGGATATCCACCTATAAAAAGCAAGTTGGCTTGGGAGGAAATCACGTATAAAAACGATAACATCAACCTCTCACAGAATAGTTGTGTTAAAAACTTGCTTCTGCATGAAAAATTGGTTAAGATAGACGTGGGACTTAAAAAGTTATGCCGGGACATTTTGAGTCCATTAAGAATCGCGGATATAATGAACACTGAGCGAGATAAGTTGCAGGAGTGGAATGCATGCGGAAAATATTAGAAATACAAAAGCAGCTTCTGCCCGATCTCACCGAAGTACTCAAAAAAAGATATACGATTCTGCATCAGGTTATGATGGTAGGGCTGGTTGGAAGAAGATCACTCGCCACATCGCTTAATATGACTGAACGCGTCTTACGTGCAGAGACCGATCTTCTCAAATCGCAAGGGTTACTTGAGATTGAAAGTACGGGAATGAAGGTTAGTGAAGCAGGCAAGCAATTGCTTGATGAGCTTGAACCTATTATTCAGGAACTGCTTGGATTATCGAATCTGGAAGAACGTATTCGCACTTTCTATAAGTTGAGACAAGTAATTGTCGTTCCTGGTGATAGTGACATATCTATTATGGCTAAGCAAGAGCTTGGACGAGCAGGAGCCAAAGCGCTGCTCAGTGTCATCCGTGAGGACGATGTCGTTGCTGTTACAGGAGGCTTTACATTAGCTGAAGTCGCTGAGCAACTCAGTCCATCCATACCGGCACCTCTCAAGAATGCCTGGTTCGTACCGGCAAGAGGCGGACTTGGAGAGAGTATGGAATTTCAGGCGAATTCGATTGCTTCCACTATGGCAAAGCGTGTAGGCGCACAATATCGATTGTTGCATATTCCAGATTTATTGCGTGAAGATGCTTATGAATTGCTTTATCAGGATCAGAATATCCGCGAAATTGTCGGTCTGATTCGTAAAGCACGTATCATCATGCATGGAATTGGAGATGCGATGGAGATGGTGCGTCGCCGTAGACTTGAACCCGAGGCAGCGGAAGAAATTCATGCCGCTGGAGCTGTTGCTGAATCATTCGGTCATTATTTTAATGAACAGGGTGAGACGGTGCACCAGATGTTAACGATGGGACTTCAGCTCGATGATATTTCCAAAGCGGAAGTGGTTATCGGTATTGCTGGAGGTCGTAGCAAAGCCAAATCGATTCATGCTGTACTCAAATTCGGTCAGGAAGATATTCTGGTCATTGACGAAGCCGCTGCTAGAGAAATTGTGAAAGAACTAGACTAGTCCTTTTGCTTCATTTTCGAACGTCTAGCAGTCGGCACACAAGATTTACTCTATAATGTTGTCTTGACATGCCTTTTATAAGGTATGTCTTGAAATAAATTAAATACACTATCTCTAGGAGGAATTAACTCATGGTTAAAGTTGGTATTAATGGTTTCGGACGTATTGGACGCTTGGCTTTCCGTCGTATTCAAAATGTAGCAGGTATTGAAGTAGTAGCAATTAACGATTTGACTGACGCTAAAATGTTGGCTCACTTGTTGAAATATGATACAACTCAAGGTAAATTTGACGGCGAAGTTGAAGTTCATGACGGATTCTTCAAAGTAAACGGAAAAGAAGTAAAAGTTCTAGCTAACCGTAACCCAGAAGAACTTCCTTGGGGAGATCTTGGTGTGGATATCGTTCTTGAATGTACTGGATTCTTCACAACTAAAGAAGCAGCTGAGAAACATTTAACAGCTGGTGCTAAAAAAGTTGTTATCTCTGCTCCAGCTACAGGCGAAATGAAAACAATCGTTTATAACGTAAACCATGAAATTCTTGATGGTACTGAAACTGTAATCTCTGGTGCTTCTTGCACAACGAACTGTCTTGCTCCTATGGCTAAAACATTGCAAGATCAATTCGGAGTAGTAGAAGGCTTGATGACTACAATTCACGCTTACACTGGCGACCAAAACACTTTGGATGCTCCACATGCTAAAGGTGACTTCCGTCGTGCTCGTGCAGCTGCTGAAAACATCATTCCTAACACAACTGGTGCTGCTAAAGCAATCGGTTTGGTTATCCCTGAATTGAAAGGTAAATTGGATGGTGCAGCACAACGTGTTCCTGTAGCAACTGGTTCCCTTACTGAATTGGTAACTATTTTGGAGAAAAAAGTTACTGTTGATGAAGTTAACGCTGCTATGAAAGCTGCTTCTGATGCTGAAACTTATGGTTACACTGAAGACGAAATCGTATCTTCTGATATCAAAGGTATGACTTTCGGTTCTCTATTCGATGCTACTCAAACTCGTGTTCTAACTGTTGGTGACCACCAATTGGTTAAAACTGTAGCTTGGTACGATAACGAAATGTCTTACACTGCACAATTGGTTCGTACTCTTGAGTACTTCGCTAACAAAGCGTAAGAATCTTTCGTGAACTGAAATAAATATTAATTCCATAAAGCGGAAACAGGTTTCTTGTGTTTCCGCTTTTTCTAAATGAATATCTGTTTTAAATTGCTCGTTAATCAAAATTCAGGGCATGGAGGAACAATATAATGAATAAGAAAAGTGTTCGTGATGTAGAAGTAAAAGGTAAAGTGGTATTTGTACGTGTAGATTTCAACGTACCTATGGAAGACGGTAAAATCACAGATGACAAACGTATCCGTGAAACTTTACCAACAATTCAATATCTAGTTGAAAAAGGTGCAAAAGTTGTACTTGCAAGTCATATGGGTCGTCCTAAAGGTGAAGTGGTTGAATCACTACGCTTAACTCCACAAGCAGAGCGTCTATCTGAATTGCTAGGTCAACCGGTTGCTAAAGCTGACGAAGCTATTGGCGATGCAGTAAAAGCAAAAATCGCTGAATTAAAAGAGGGCGACGTTTTAGTTCTTGAAAACGTACGTTTCTACCCTGGTGAAGAGAAAAACGATGCAGACTTAGCTAAATCTTTTGCAGAATTGGCTGATCTATTCGTAAATGACGCATTTGGTGCAGCTCACCGTGCGCATGCTTCAACAGAAGGTATTGCACACCACTTGCCAGCAGTATCTGGTCTTTTGATGGAGAAAGAATTAGATGTATTGGGTAAAGCATTGACTAGCCCAGAACGTCCTTTCACAGCAATCGTAGGTGGATCTAAAGTAAAAGACAAAATCGATGTTATCGATAACCTAATCACACTTGCAGACAACATCATTATTGGTGGTGGATTGACTTACACATTCTTCAAAGCTCAAGGTCATGAAGTAGGACAATCTCTTCTAGACGAAAGCAAATTGGATGTTGTACTTGGATTCATGGAAAAAGCAAAAAAATTAGGTAAAAAATTGTATCTTCCAGTAGATATCGTTGTTTCTGACGATTTCAGCGCAGATGCTAATACAGATATCGTAACTATTGATAAAATCCCAGCAGCTTGGGAAGGCGTAGACATCGGTCCTAAAACTCGTGAAATTTATGCTGATGTAATCAAAAACTCCAAATTGGTTGTATGGAACGGACCAATGGGCGTATTTGAAATCGCACCTTTCTCTGGTGGTACAAAAGCAGTAGCAGAAGCATGTGCAACAACTGAAGCTTACACTATCATTGGTGGCGGTGATTCCGCAGCAGCAGCAGAGAAATTCGGCTTGGCTGATAAAATGGACCATATCTCTACAGGTGGCGGTGCTTCCCTAGAGTTTATGGAAGGTAAAGCTCTTCCAGGCGTTGTGGCATTGAACGATAAATAAGTTTAAAATGTATATAGATTTGAGTGCTTTGGATTGTACAAAGCACTTCAGTGTGGCTTCGATCAGAACACTGTAGTTATGCAAACAGAAGGAGTGATATCGCAGTGAGAACACCAATTATTGCAGGGAACTGGAAGATGTTCAAAACCGTTCCTGAAGCAAAAGCGTTTATTGAAGATATCAAAGGCAAAGCAGAAGTAGATGGCGTAGAAAGCGTAATTTGCGCTCCTTTCACTAATCTTCCTGCTTTGGTTGAAGCAGTAAAAGGAACTTCTATCAAAATCGGTGCACAAAATCTTCACTTTGAAGACAATGGTGCTTACACTGGCGAAATCAGTGGCGTAATGTTGAAAGATCTTGGTGTGGACTATGTAATCATCGGTCACTCTGAGCGTCGTCAATATTTTGCTGAAACAGACGAAATCGTTAATAAAAAAGTACATGCTGCTTTCCGTCATGGTTTGACTCCTATCGTATGTGTAGGTGAAAAGCTTGAAGAGCGTGAAGCTAACCAAACTAAAGAAGTATGTAAAGTACAAACAGAAGGTGCTTTTGTCGGATTAAGTGCAGACCAAGCGAAAGAAACAGTAATCGCTTATGAGCCAATCTGGGCAATCGGAACAGGCAAATCTTCTACATCCCAAGATGCGAATGAAGTTATCGCTTATATTCGTGAATTGGTTAAAGGTCTATACAACGAAGAAGTGGCTAACGCAGTTCGTATTCAATACGGCGGTAGCGTGAAACCGGAGAATGTGAAGGAGTACATGGGACAAAGCGATATCGATGGCGCACTTGTCGGCGGCGCAAGCTTGCAACCTGATTCTTACATTCAGCTCGTTGAGGGGGCGAAGTAAATGTCAGCACCCAAACCAGTAGCACTAATCATTATGGACGGATTCGGTCTGCGCGCAGAAGTAGAAGGCAACGGCGTTGCTCAAGCGAAAAAACCGAATTATGATAGATATCTAAGCGAATACCCACACACTACACTAACTGCTTGCGGTGAAGCTGTAGGTCTGCCTGAAGGGCAAATGGGTAACTCGGAAGTAGGTCACTTGAATATCGGTGCAGGCCGTATCGTATATCAAGATTTGACTCGTATTTCTAAGTCGATTCGTGACGGAGACTTTTTCCAAAATGAAGCGTTGGTTGGCGCATTTACAAATGCAAAAACAAACGGCAAAAAATTGCATGTGTTCACCCTGTTATCCGATGGCGGTGTACATAGTCATATCGATCATTTATTCGCTACACTGGATATGGCTAAACGCGAAGACTTCCATGATGTATTGATTCATGTATTCTTGGATGGACGCGACGTATCACCAGATAGCGGTAAACGTTATATGGAACGATTGGTTGCTCAAATAGCAGAAGTGGGCGTAGGTAAAATTGCTACCGTTCAAGGCCGCTATTATGCAATGGATCGTGACAAACGCTGGGAACGTGTGGAAAAAGCTTACCGTGCTATCGCTTTTGGCGAAGGTCCGGCATTCAAAGATCCAGAAAACGTAATTTCTTCTTCTTACCAAAATTCAGTATTTGACGAATTCGTTGAACCATCTGTTATTGTGGATAGTGAAGAAAAACCAGTCGGTACAGTAAGTGATGGAGATTCAATCATCTTCTTGAACTTCCGTCCTGACCGTGCAATTCAATTATCTCAAGCTTTTACGCAAGAAGCATTTGAAGGATTCGATCGTGGACATGCACAACCGAAAAACCTGTACTATGTATGCTTAACCACATACAGCAATACAGTAAGTGGAACGGTAGCGTATGGCCCTAAAGATCTGAGCAACACGCTTGGTGAAGTCTTAGTACAGCATGGCAAAAAACAATTGCGTATTGCTGAGACTGAGAAATACCCGCACGTTACATTCTTTTTCAGTGGCGGTCGTGATGTAGAACTTGAAGGTGAGACTCGTATCTTGATTAACTCTCCTAAAGTCGCTACGTATGATCTACAACCGGAAATGAGTGCACGTGAAGTAGCAGATGCTTGTATCGCTGAGATTGAAGCAGAGCGTCAAGATGTTATCATTTTGAACTTTGCTAATCCTGATATGGTAGGTCACTCTGGTAAGCTAGAGCCTACAATCAGAGCGGTAGAAACAACAGATGAGTGTGTAGGTAGAGTCGTAGATGCGATTCTAGCTAAAGGTGGCGTAGCCCTAATTACTGCTGACCATGGTAACGCTGAGACAGAGATTGATGAATTGGGTCGTCCGCAGACGGCACATACAACAAACCCTGTACCATTTATCGTCACAGATAAAAATGTTACTTTGCGTGAAGGTGGTATCTTAGGCGATATCGCTCCAACCATTCTTGATTTTGCACAATTACCTAAGCCGGAAGAAATGACAGGTACATCTATTGTCAACAGCCGTAAGTAATTGCTCGCTATAAAGATATGACTTAAAATGTAATGATCATGTATGATCTAAAATAACGATTTAAAAGGAGAACATTTAACCATGACTATTATTTCTGATGTTTATGCACGCGAAGTTCTTGACTCCCGCGGTAACCCTACAGTTGAAGTTGAAGTATACTTGGAATCTGGCGCTTTGGGTCGCGCTATCGTTCCTTCTGGCGCATCTACTGGTGCTCATGAAGCTGTAGAACTTCGTGACGAAGACAAATCTCGTTACTTGGGTAAAGGCGTTCTTAAAGCAGTAGAGAACGTTAACGAAATCATCGCTCCAGAAATCATTGGTATGGATGCTTTGGATCAATTGGGTATCGATAAAGCAATGATCAAATTGGATGGTACTCCTAACAAAGCTAAATTGGGTGCTAACGCTATTCTTGCAGTATCTATGGCTACTGCTCGTGCAGCTGCTGATGCTCTTGACCTTCCATTGTATGTATACTTGGGCGGATTCAACGCAAAACAATTGCCAGTACCAATGATGAACATCATCAACGGTGGTGAGCACGCTGATAACAACGTTGATGTTCAAGAATTCATGGTATTGCCAGTTGGAGCTCCTAGCTTCAAAGAAGCTCTTCGTACAGGTGCTGAGATTTTCCACAGCCTTAAATCTGTATTGAAAGCTAAAGGACTTAGCACTTCTGTAGGTGACGAAGGTGGATTCGCTCCTAACTTCACATCTAACGAAGAAGCATTGACTTCTATTATCGAAGCGATCGAAAAAGCTGGTTACAAACCAGGTGTTGACGTATTCTTGGGTATGGACGTTGCTTCTACTGAGTTCTACAAAAACGGTAAATATGAACTTGCTGGCGAAGGTAAATCATACACTTCTGCTGAGTTCGTAGACTTGATGGCTTCATGGGTTGATAAATACCCAATCATTACAATCGAAGATGGTTGTTCTGAAGATGACTGGGAAGGTTGGAAATTGTTAACTGAGAAATTGGGAGACAAAGTTCAATTGGTTGGTGACGACTTGTTCGTAACAAACACTGAGCGTCTTGGTCGTGGTATTGAAGAAGGTATTGGTAACTCTATCCTTGTTAAAGTTAACCAAATCGGTACACTTTCTGAAACATTTGATGCGATCGAAATGGCTAAACGCGCTGGTTACACAGCTGTTATCTCTCACCGCTCTGGTGAATCCGAAGATAGCACAATCGCTGACATCGCTGTAGCGACAAATGCTGGACAAATCAAAACAGGTGCTCCTTCACGTACAGACCGTATTGCTAAATACAACCAATTGCTTCGCATCGAAGATCAATTGGGTGACCTTGCTAAATACGATGGTCTTAAATCTTTCTACAACTTGACTGCACACAGAGGCTTGACTAAATAATTGACTTTTAACTTTGGATTCAGATTCTTTTAGAAGAAGATGATCAAAGGTCAAAAGATAGATCACAACCATCCGGTATCATGCCGGGTGGTTGTTTTTTTATAGATAGGTGTTGGCTAAGATTATGAATATGTTGACACGTAAAAAAGAAGAGTAAGCTTCAAAAACTTACTTAATCATACATATCGGAGTAAAAAGATTGCTTTTTACTTGAAAAATATGCTAAAATAAGAATGCTGTTTTCTATACGATTATTACATACGATAGTGATAGTCAATCGCTATTGTTCTTATATGATAACGATAGATGTTCGGCGTATTCGTTTGAGGAGGTGGAATTCATGTTATTGACTTTGAAAGTACTGCTCATGATTTTTTCCGTTGGGTTGATCGTTATTGTTCTACTTCAAAAAGGTAAAAGTGCTGGACTTTCTGGTGCCATCTCCGGCGGTGCGGAACATCTTTTTGGTAAAACCAAAGCGCGCGGAATGGAACTGGTGTTGGAACGTACAACAGTAGGTCTAGCTATTGGATTTTTTGTTTTAGCTATTCTTGTAGCGGTCTTTAGTTAAATCATGAATCGCCTGATTCGGTAGAGCATCATTTTACCGGTTCAGGCGATTTTTATATGTTAGGCAAAATATTGTTCTTTGGTTAGTGATTGTTCATAGAGAATTCATATAAAGGAACTATACTTGGAATTGTTCCCGAGCTTGTCCATTATTCCCATGCAAGACATGTAAGACCGAAGTCCATGATGTGCAATACTTTTCAGGCAGTTTTGTTATTCCCAACCAAGGAGGGGATAATAGAACTGCCCTCTTTTTTTATACAGATCAATACAGGCAACTGAATATTTGAAGCGAATTGAATGAGTGAGATTAATTTAGTGTATACTAGGGTATGAGTATACTAAACGCTACAATGCATACAGTTGTACATACGGATCAAGAAGGGAACATAAGCTTACCCTGAAGGTCGTCCGAGGTGAAATGATATGATTACTGAACAACAAGTATTAGATGTAATAAAGAGTATCGATTATAAACCAATGACTTATCAAGAGTTGGAGCAGCAGTTAGAGATTCAAGCGGCTTCTGATTTTAAAGAATTGGTCAAAATATTAAATGAACTTGAGCACACAGGAGTGATCGTGCAGAACAAGTCTCATCGTTATGGTCTACCTGAACATATGGATCTGGTTCGTGGACGTATTCAAGCCCATGCTAAAGGATTTGCTTTTCTGATTCCTGAGGAAAAAGAGCATGGCGATGTCTACATCAATGCCAATGATATGGGAACGGCAATGAACGGTGATATCGTGTTTGTGAAAGTCACTTCTCGCAGTACGACAGGTGGTCGTATGGAAGGCGAAGTAGTCCGCGTGATTACTCGCAAAAATACACGCATCGTTGGTGTATTTCAAGGACTTGATACGTACGGATTTATTATCCCTGATGACAAGCGGATTAACCGCGATATTTTTGTGCCTAAAGAGTCATTCGGTGGCGCAGTTGAAGGGGAAAAAGTGGTTGCTGAAATCGTCAGCTATCCAGAAGGCAGAGCAGCAGCAGAAGGACGAATCGTTGAAGTGTTGGGTCACAAAGATGATCCAGGCGTAGACATTTTGTCTGTTATTCGCAAGCATCAATTACCAGAATCATTCCCTGATGAAATTATGGACGAAGCGCAAGCGGCTCCTGATTCTATTACAGATGCAGAGATCGTGGAACAAGGTAGACGTGATCTACGCGACAAAAATATCGTAACGATCGATGGCGAAGATGCTAAAGACTTGGATGATGCGGTCAATGTAGAGCGTCTAGACAACGGACATTACCGTCTGGGCGTTCATATTGCAGATGTAGGCTACTATGTCAAAGAAGGCTCTAAGCTCGATATTGAAGCTTACAACCGCGGATGTAGTGTGTATCTAGTGGATCGCGTGATTCCTATGCTACCTCATCGCTTGTCCAATGGTATCTGTAGTCTACATCCACAGGTAGATCGCCTTACCCTTTCATGCGAAATGGAATTCGATGAGCATATGAAAGTCGTGAAGCATGAAATCTTTACCAGTGTGATCAAAACCAAAGAGCGTATGACCTATACGAATGTACGCAAAATTTTGGAAGATGAAGATCCAGAATTGTTAGAACGTTATGCTCCGCTTGTCGAAGATTTCAAATTAATGCGTGAATTGGCGATGCAGTTACGTGAAATGCGTGCTCGTCGTGGCGCAGTTGATTTTGATTTTGACGAAGCGAAGATTATTTTAGATGAAAAAGGTAGACCCATCGATATCGTGAAGCGTGAGCGTTCGGTAGCAGAACAGATTATCGAAGAGTTTATGCTAGCAGCGAATGAGACGGTAGCCGAGCATTTCAGTACGCTTCAAGTTCCTTTCTTGTATCGTATTCATGAGAATCCAGATCAAGAGAAATTACAGAACTTCTTAGCATTCGCTTCGAACTTTGGTCATGTGATCAAAGGAACAGGCGATCATATTCATCCACGTGCATTGCAACAATTGTTGCAAGATATCAAAGGTGAAAAAGAAGAAACAGTGATCAGCACAATGATGCTTCGTTCGATGAAACAAGCGAAATATTCCGCAGACAGTTCAGGTCACTTTGGACTAGCCGCAGATTATTATAGTCACTTTACATCGCCGATTCGTCGTTATCCCGATCTGGTTATTCACCGCGTGATTCGTGAAGTGATCGAAAATGGTGGGAAGCTGAAGCCGAAGCGCCAGGATTACCTTAATTCTCGTATGGCAGATATTGCGCAACAATCTTCAGAACGTGAACGTGTGGCTGTCGATGCAGAGCGTGATACCGATCAACTGAAAAAAGCAGAGTACATGCTGGATAAAGTGGGCGAAGAATTCGAAGGTATTATCAGCAGTGTGACAAGCTTCGGTATGTTTATCGAGCTGGATAATACAGTAGAAGGTCTGATCCGCTTAGGGATGCTGACCGACGATTATTATCATTTTGACGATAAACAAATGATCTTGCTTGGTGAACGTACTTCCAAAATCTATCGTATCGGTGATGCAATTACGGTACGTGTAGCCCGCGTGAATATGGAAGATCATACGATCGACTTTGAGCTCAAAGATATGCCGAAAAGCAATCGTCCTGAGCGTGCAGATCGTGGTGGTACTCGTTCCCCGCGTCCAGATGGTGAGCGTAGAGGTGGACGTGGCGGAGATCGTGGTAAAAACAAAGCAGCTAGTAAAGCGGCGAAATTCGGTAAAGCAGCGAAGGCTGCCAAAGCGACCAAAGCTCCTAGCACTTCGGTAGCGCCTACTACAGATACAGGCAGTAAAAAGCCAGGCAGACGCAAACGTAAATCATCTGCGGCAGCTTCCGGTCAGACGACTGCGGTAAATGTACCGACTACCCAACCACGCAACCCAGACAGTACGACAGCTGTCAATGCAGGTGAAGGTAAGCCTAAAAAAGCGAAAGGCATTTCGACCAATGCTCCGAAAAGTTCGGGTAAAGACAATTCTCGTAACTTTAACTTCGGTTCAGGAAAAGGCGGCTATAACAGCCCTGTCGAAAGTAGCAAAAAGCGTAAAGGTAGCCCGGCACCAAGACGCAAAAAGATAGAAGGCCCTGTATTCGATCCAGAAGCAGGCAATATCCAAACGTCTTCGGCTAAAGTCGATACAGGTAAAACAGGTGGCGAAGTGAAAAAAAGTCGTCCACGCAAACGTAAACCGAAATCTACCGAGCAAAAACCTGAATAAATAACGATAGATCGGCTTTCTTCTTTCTCTGTATACCTTAGAATGAGGAGAGAGGATAAAGAAATGCCGGTCTTTATTTAAAATGATAGGTAGACAAGTATAGATAACAAAGTAAATCTGCAAGGTATAACATAAGTCATAGTTAACTAATCCGTTTATAAAGGAGTGAACCCTTATGGCACCTAAAAAGGGTGAAAGTAAAGTTCTTGCACAGAACAAAAAAGCATCACATGATTATTTTATCGAAGATACGTATGAAGCAGGAATGGTTTTAACCGGAACAGAGATCAAATCATTGCGCCGGGCAAGAGCCAATATCGGAGATGCGTTCTCGACGATTCGTAATGGCGAAGTATTTTTGCACAATATGCATATCAGTCCTTTTGAAGAAGGCAATCGTGCGAATCCAACCGATCCGACACGTACTCGTAAACTGCTATTGCATAAAGGTCAGATTAGCAAATTGATCGGTGCTTCCAAGCGAGACGGGTATACCATCGTTCCGCTCAAAATCTATATCCGCAACGGGTATGCCAAGCTATTGATCGGTCTAGGAAAAGGTAAGAAACAGCATGATAAACGTGCGTCTGCTGCCAAAAAAGATGCGGATCGCGATATTCAACGCGCACTACGGGATAATCAGAAGGTTTCTCGTTAAGTCAGTAAACGTTGAAAAGCGAAGTCATCATCATTTTGTAGTGAGTTAGTTACAATTAACAGGCAGATGGGTAAATGGATAGTGAAGCTGGTATGAATCAGCGATGAGGTTAGTACGTTCTGGCTCACAGAGCAGATAATGGCTAGAGGAACAACATTATATGGATCTCAGAACAACGTTCGTGTATTTGCACAACTGTTCACAGAGCCTAAAATGTGGTATACTCATAGTCTGTGGTCGTTGTATATTCTTTCAGTAGAAACAGCATATTGCTGATACATGACACACTTTACAGTTCTTTCTTATGGAGGGAAAGACTGTTGCTGTATATTCGGATAACGAGACTCATGTGATCCGTTCTAATCCAGCACCCTTTTGATTAAGGGGGCGTTTATGGATTCGACGGGGGTAGTTCGAGCATGGGTAGCGGGTAGTGGGGACGCGTCCGCTTTATCAACGCTAAAGCCTATTAAACGGCAAACAACAAACTAACTACGCTTTCGCAGCTTAATAACCTGTGAGCGTGCTCTCCCCTCGCATCGCCCATGTGCCAGGACGAGGGCCCAACTAATAGTGGGCTACGCTGTCACATCTCCGCCTGAGGTGTGCTGAATAAGATAACCAGGCTGACCCAAAGGGAATCCGGTGACAGGGAGTTCCTAGGGTGACATCAAATCTGTCACTACACCCGTAGAAGCTTATGTAACGTTGCCTTCGGACAGGGGTTCGACTCCCCTCGCCTCCATACTGAAAACCCAGCCCCCACAAGGGCTGGGTTTTTCTATGTCTTAAAAAGTAGACATTGCTTGTTAACGGTTTATAGAACCTTATTATTGCAATATTTGCTTTCAACTTCGCTTTTTGACCATAAGTTACTGCCTCATCGTACTCGCAATGAAATCATTCCTATAATACGTTTGCTTTTCAAATCAAGTTGAATAGCTAATAATGAGTAGATTAAAAATCAGATAAGAACTCTTAAGAAATAGTCGAGATTTAGAGAAATAACATGTATTTATACAAGTATTTTTCTTAATTTTTTCCTTTAACATTGTTATTCCAGAGTTGTTTCAAAATTATTATAAAAAAAGGAAAATGAGATTAAATATTGAATAAATATAAAAGGATTGAAGATTGATATGCTAACCAAATTCAAATATAAATTAATAAAGGTGGGAACATAAGTGTGGGCAGATAATGCTTCTAGAATAGATATGCTTTCTTTTGAACCTTATGCTGAACTTTTACATGAAATAGCTCTAAATGAACGAGTAAATCCACTTACTATTGGCTTGTTTGGTAATTGGGGGAGTGGTAAATCAACTGTTTTAAATTTAATCGATAAAAAAATAGAAGCTGAAGGCAATAAGAAGCTAGCTTCGATATTTGTAAACGCCTGGATGTTTGAAGGTTACGATGATGCTAAAACGGCACTTATGGAAGTGATATTGACAACTTTAGAAGAAAACACTGAAGTAAAAGAAAAAGTTGGGGAGTTACTCAAAGGTTTAAAGGAAAGAGTAGACTGGCTTAGATTAGGAGGGCAAGTTCTTAAAAAAAGCACTCCTTTTCTTTTGAGTGCAGTTTTTGGAAATCCATTACCTGCCTTAATGGAGGGGATAAATTCTCTGATTCCTAAGAATGCAGGTCAAGCAGAGGAAAAAATTAATCAATTAATAGATATGAAAGATTTCTTGAAAGATCTCCCAGAAGATAATGTAATTCAAAATATCAGAAAATTTCGCACTGAATTTGAGCAGATGCTGGAAAAGTCAGAGTTAGAGAATCTAATAATTATTATTGACGACTTGGATAGATGCAGTCCAGAGCGAATCATTGAAACGATTGAAGCTATAAAATTATTTTTATCAGTTAAAAGAACTACCTTTATTGTGGCGATTGATGAGGACATCATGAGTTATGCGGTACAAAGAAAATATCCTAAAATCGATGATGCTGCACTCGATATCTCTAAAGATTACATAGAAAAAATAATTCAGATACCTATTAAGATTCCTGAATTATCAGAGATAGAAGTAAAGAATTATTTACTTCTTTTAATCTGTGAGATGTTCTTGAACGAACCTTATTTAGATAAGTTGTTAACTGGATTAAAAGGTAGAAATGTTTTTGTGAAAGGAGAGATTATAAGTTCAGAAGAGATTCGTTCTATTCTAGAATCTGAAGGGATTACTCTAGAAAACGGTTTTAAAAATGGCTACCTTAAAGAACATTTTGAAGATCAATTAGATGTATTTGGGAGAGTAGCAGATGTTGTTTCTGCCACTCTTAAAGGAAATCCTCGTCAGGCAAAGAGATTTATCAATACATTTTATATCAGAAAAAAGCTTTCAGAAATACAGGGTTTAGAACTTGACTTAAGTATACTTGCAAAACTGATGGTCTTAGAATATACCAATCTAGATCTCTTTAGAGAGATTTATGCTTGGCATATAGCAAATGAAGGTTTTGCTACAGAGCTAGCGGCTTTGGAAAAGTATTCTCTCGGTGAAGATGGACAAACAATTGAAGAACTAAAGCAATCATATAGCAATCTCTGGTTTAAGCCTATTGTCCAACATTGGTTCAAGGTAGAACCAATTAAATTATCAGAAATAGATTTAAGACAGTATTTCTATTTAGCAAAAGAGTCGATTAAAGAAAAAAGTATTTCTGTATTGGACTTAACTTTAGAAGAGAGAAGTTGGATCAACAATATTTGTGCGGAAGGCTTGCACGAAACATTAAGAATAAAAAAAATAGAAGAATTTAGCCAAGCAACCTTAGATCATTCTAAAATTGTAAAAGGAATCGTTGCTAAATATCAATCTAATAAAGAATTTATTTTGAAAATATTGATCAGGATATACGTGCTACTTCCTGCTTATAGAGATCAGTTGATAAAAGAATTCAAAAAGCTTCGAAAAGATGATATGACACCTACAAATATTTTATTGTTCAACTTAATTAGAAATATAAATGAACAAGATTATCAAGAATTAAAAAGTTATTTTATAGAAGAAGGAATTGTGGAATTAGAGCTTTGGAATCAAGTCGCTGATAGAAGAAGATAAATTGGAGGAGAAGTATGGGGACATCCAAAGGCTATTCGCCACCAACAGGGCATCTATGGAGTGAGGCTAAGAGAGCTGTTTCTAGCATGAATAGAAACAATTATAGTAGCAATTCTATAGAAAAAGCAGTATCAAGCTTTTCAAAAGCAAGCCAGAGTAATCGAAGTCAAGGTAATGTAGCGATCTCTAATTCAAGTTCCAAAGTTCTAGGCTTTGCAGACCTCGTTACTGCTTTAGGCTTAGACAGGGCTCTTGATGAAATAGGTTTGCAGCATTTAAAAGGACAAGAACCACAAAAAGTTTTCGAAGGATTAATCGATTATTTTTCGGAAGGGACCAATTCTCTTCAACAATCAATAGCAGACCAAGCTCTTCAAGAGTACATGACTGAGATGATGGGCAATGTAAGAAGTAATGAAGAGCTTCAAAGTCTTTTTTCTGAGTTAGATGCGAACACAATGATTCAAGATATTTTGATTAAGTATGTCCAAGTTTCTTTTTTTACTAACTTCGCTGAAAAAATAAATACCCTTTGTGAGAATATTACACAAGCAATAAAAATGCAAGAAAGGATCAAGCAATTTATTAGACTTGAGATTTCAGAAAATTATAAAAAAAGTAATTTAGAGAGAATGGATTGGAATGGAACGCAAGGTAGAAAGTTTGTTCAAGAAAAATGCGAAGAGATTTGGGGTATATTTGAACAGTGGGAGGCAAGGACATGAATAGTATATGGATTGTAAAAAACGAAGAAGATGTAGCCGGAGAAAATATTAGGTTTAATTTGTCTCATAAGAATAATAAATCTCATATAAAGACTGATGTAGAAAACTTATGGCGAATGTTTAGCATAGAGAAGGTTGATCCTATTATTGAAGATTTCTTAATTATAGGGATAGCAGTTTTCGCAATAGACAAAAAAATATCAAGAAGATATGCAGAAGATGGATGGAGTAGGGGATTGCATCTACACATCCCAGTCTTAGAGATTGATAAGTGGCTATCCGTACAAGAAAAACTAGAAAAAAACTTATCTTTTTTAAGTGGAGATAATTGGAATTTGTATTTTTATCGTACAGAAGAGCGGTTTAGAGGGAATAAAATCAATGAAAAATACAATGTAAAAAACAAAGAAGAATTTGATTGTGTATCATTGTTTTCAGGAGGGTTGGACTCATTTTGCGGTGCGTTAAAACTTATGGATGATCAAAAAAATCCATTATTTTTAGGTTTTAAAGAATATCCTCTTCTAGTCAAAAGACAACAAGAACTTTTCTCAGCAGTACAAGAAGCTTTTGATAAGCAATATTCAGATTTCATTCAGTTTAATGTAATTCCAAGTAAACCTTCACAAGCACATAAAACTATTATGGGGGAAAGCACAAGTAGAAGTAGGTCATTCTTGTTTATTACAGGTGCAGTAACTGTAGCTTCAATTATTGGGCAAAAGACCCCGGTCTACATACCGGAGAATGGGTTTATTGGAGTGAATGTACCTTTGACGGAAAGCAGAAGCGGAAGTTGTAGTACAAGAACTACACATCCCTTTTTCATAAATACTTTAAACGATATTTTAAACGAAGTAGGGATTCTAAATAAAATTGAGAACTTTTACGCGAAAAGTACTAAAGGAGAAATTGTATTAGAACATCGTGACAACTCTGTTTTTCAAGCAGAGTTTTCAAGAACGTTATCTTGCTCACATCCGTGTCAGGGTAGATATGATAAAGTCAAGCCGCCAATTAATTGTGGTTACTGCTATCCGTGTTTAATTCGTAAAGCTTCATTGGTAAGTAACGGATTTGAAGTCGATCAATACAATCCAAATTACAATTTGAGTCTTGATTTTATTAGCGGCAATGAAAAGTTTAATGGCAAAGCAAGTGACTTTAAAGCCATTTTATTTGCTAGTAAAAGATATTTTGACAAGAAAGAAGATCGACTTTTTATAAGAAGGTTACTTCGAATACAAGGACCTTTAACAAGTGCTGAACTAGACGATTATGAGAGAGTATATCGAAATTCAATGGAAGAAGTTTTTCAAATGATTGATTTTGAGGAAACACAAAATGGTCAAGGATTAAAGAAGTACGCGGGACTATATGAGACTGAGAGTTTATGAAGAATTTTATTGATTTTCACGTTCATATTGATTATTACTCAAGTTATCAAGAAATTTATAAGCACTATGATCAGAAAAAAATTTATGCTCTTTTTGTAACTAATTTTCCCGAAGTTTTCAAGAAAGCGAAGCGTACTTTTCCTGATTCAAGGTATGTGAAAATAGCATTAGGTTATCATCCAGAAATGCTGAGAATAAAACCTTTCAATCAGAAAGAATTTGATGAGGCATTTAAAAATGCTGAATATATAGGCGAAGTAGGGTTGGATTTCTCTAAGCCTTATATTCGGTATAAAGAAGAACAGCTTAGGATTTTTCGATATATTTGCAAAAAGGCTGCTAGTCAAAATAAAATAATGTCTATTCATTCTCGAAAGGCAGTAAAAGAGGTATTATCAATATTAAAGGAATATGGAGTTAAACGTGCGGTATTCCATTGGTATACAGGTGGAATAATAGATTTGAAAAAGATTATTGAACGGGGTTATTACCTCTCTTTGAATCCTGCAATGTTAAAGACAAAGGCAGGTAAAGAGATAATCAAAAATGTACCATTGCAAAAAATTTTGATTGAAACAGACGGACCTTTTAGCAAATACAAGAGTCATCAAATAAGGCCTCAAGATATACCTTCTATTTATAATGACTTTGAAGAGCAATTAGGAACTGAAGAACTAAGAAATAAGGTCTTTGAAAATTTAAAGAGACTACTCTCAGATTAATAAACAAAAGGGGGAAAGATCTTGGCTATTAGAGATAAAAGTCAGAAATTATTATGGGGAAAGTGGCACAGCATTTAGAAGATGAGGTGTTCCAATGATTATTTGGATTAATGGAGCTTACGGTTCTGGCAAATCGACTTGTGCGTATGAGTTGCATCGAAGACTGCCTGATTCATTCGTATATGATCCCGAGAATGTTGGCTATTTTATTCGTAAAAATATACCTATGGCTTTACATGAGCCTAATTTCCAAGACCATACACAGTGGCGTTCGTTTAATTACGATATGCTGAAATATTTATCATCTACATATGAAGGGACGATTATCGCACCTATGACATTGATCGATCCTCGCTATTATGAGGAAATTATTGGTCGTTTAGTGAGAGATGGTGTAGAAGTACATCATTTTATTCTTTATGCAGAAAAGGAAACGATTGAGAAAAGACTCAAAAAGCGCTTTGAACGGGGAACATGGACGAGGGAAAGAATTGAGCCGTGTATGTATGCTTTTGACCATTTCATTACAGAAGAGAAAATTATAACAGACGATAAAAGTATCGATCAGATCATCGAGGAGATTGCAGATCGAAGTCAGCTTCACTTAATAAAGGATTCTCGCAGTGCATTTCAGAAAAAGATGGATCATTATAAAACTACGCTAAAACAGATACGGTTTTAAATTATTTTTGTCGCCTGTGATATAAGTTCTGCTGTATCCGCTAGAGGAAATATGATTGATGTTTGAGTGTATAAAAACATGTATTGGAGTCAGAAATTCCCCGTCTACATTGCTTTTTGTTTTGCCATAGCTAATAACTATAACCAGATATACCTTTTCAGCTTACGTAAAGAAAGTCTCCCCGTGTTAAAATAAACAAATCATCATTACACGTGAACAATACCAAGGGGGACTTTAACATGAGTGATAAATTTCAAATCGTAGGTAGCTTGTTGCGACCGGCTGAGTTGTTAGAATATAAAACACAAATCGAGCATCGAGACGATATTCACTATCCGTTCTATCAAGAGTTCGATGGATATGAGCAGACCGAAGCGAAGGCGATCCAGTCTGTTGTGGAAAAAGAAATTGAAAATGATCTGTCGATCATTACAGATGGCGAATATTCCAAATCGATGTGGCATCTGGACTTTGTCTGGGGCTTTCAAGGGATCGAACGTTATATTGCAGATCATGGATACTTTTTCCGCGATACGGATGGTAGCTCTAAATATGAGACACGCAAAGATATCGGGCTACGGATCACAGGCGAGCTCGGTGGGAAGAACCATCATTTTATCGAAGTATTCAAAAAGCTCAAAGACCATGCAGGCGATCGTGAGACGAAGCTGTGTGTACCGTCTCCATCTCATATTTTCGGTGAATTGTCCTGGTCGGATAATATCGGCGGAACGGATGCGGTTTACCAAAATTCCAAAGAACTCAAAGCGGGTCTAGTGAAAGCTTATACTGAATTTGTGAAAGAATTTGCTGAAGCTGGCGGTAAAATTCTACAATTTGACGATTGCTTATGGGAACTATTCGCAGACGATAACCCGAACTCTCCTTACACTGGCGAGCATATCAATCAAGAGGAAGTACAGGCACTTGCGACTGAATTTATCGATATTAGCAATACTGTTATCGATTACGGTCACAGTCTGGGACTGAAAATGTGGACACATAACTGCCGTGGTAACTATGATTCTCGCAACATGGGTGGCGGATCGTATGTGAAGATTGCGAATCTGTTCTTGAAGCAATTGAAATATGATCGCTTTTTCTTAGAGTGGGATGACGAGCGTGCAGGTTCACTTGAAGCGCTTGCTGTGTTCAAAGACAAGCCAAATACTGAGGTTGTCTTGGGCTTGCTATCTTCCAAAACAAGTACGTTAGATGATGAAGAACGTGTTCTTCGACTGTTGGATGAAGCATCTACGATTATTGATAAAGATCGTTTGTTGCTTTCTCATCAATGCGGATTTGCTTCTTGCGATGGTGGTAATGAATTGACCGAAGCAGAGCAGTGGAAAAAAATCAATCAAGGGCAGAAAATTGCTGAGCAGTATTGGGCGAAGTAAGGATTTTTCTGATATTAGTTTTTGGTGTTATTAAGAAAGTTGAAAAATTATATATATTAGTATGAGTATTTTACAATAATCTTAAATTAATTATAAAAATCTATACTTTTCTCTTTAGATAATAAAGCCTCTTTTACAAATTTAACAATAAAAGCGACCAATCTTTGGTCGCTTTTATTGTTTTAAAATTGTTTGAAAAACTTATTCATTTCTTTAAAATATGGGCTTAAAAACTCTAAATTAATTTTCTCATTAGATATTTGTTTTATTTCATAAGCTATTTGAACTTTATTAGGCTTTTCCTCTTCAGAAATTTTCAATTTTGAAAAGTATTTAGAGAATTTATCGTATAAACCATGATCTATATTTAAACGTGCATTATGAAGATTTTCTAGTGTTATATTTGATTCATATAATTTGTTTAAGCTATTTATTAACAGTTCATCATCTATCATGTCTTCAAACTCATTGTTTTCAAAATCATCACGTTCCAATATAATTACTTTGCATTTTCCAAGAAGTGTGCTGTCTTTTTCTATTTTTGTTTTGGCGTTTCTTCCTTCTTGATCATTATCAATAAGTATGCAAGTTGGGAGACCTGTTTGAGTTATTAACTTTGCAAAATAATGAAGATTGTTGGCTCCTTCAGCACTAATGATATTTATATCGTCTAAAGAGAAAAAAGCTTTTTTTTTATGAAGTATTTCTAAAAAAATAGGAAGAATAATTTTCTCGGTAACGCCTTCTACTAAAATATTATATTTTCCTAGAAATAATGAATCACTAATAGATAAGCCTAGATCATTACGTAATAAAAGCCAATTATCTTGTATCCCGTTTTTAGTAATGACAGTTTCTTTATCATCATTTCTTACTGCATGGTAGATAGACTCATGTTTAGCACGATCTAAAAATATAGAAGAATGTGTAGTTAAAAATAACTGAATATCAGAAGAAAAGCTTTTTAAATATTTAAAAAGCTTTTTTTGTATTCCAACATGTAAATTCGTTTCTGGTTCTTCCAAAGCTAAAATATAATTAGATCTTTCTTGAACTATACTAAAAGAAAAAAATAAGACTAAATAAGCTAATTGTTGAACTCCAGAACTTTTATATTCAAATGAATTACTATTTCCATATTCATCAATGATAGAGATATCAAAGTTATCCTCAGTCAACGAAATTGATATAGCAATCTGCTGATCCCAAATATTTTTAATTAACTGGTTAGCATAAGTCTCAATTTTTCTTGCATCATTAATATGGAAAATTTTAAACATATCGTTTAATGATTGTACACTTATATTTTTATCCGATAAATCTCCTAGATAAATAAAAGATGGTAATAATTCCTGAAAAGTATCTCTTCTTATAGAACTTTTCGTATTGGCATATTCATATTCATATTCATATACATATTCATATACAAAATCATTTCTAGTTTTCTCAGTAAATTCTGATCTTAAAATTATCTCATCGAAATATATATAAGCTGGGTATTCCTCTTTGAGACTTGAAGGAA
This sequence comes from Paenibacillus sp. PsM32, assembly GCF_030433815.1. Classification (NCBI taxonomy): domain Bacteria; kingdom Bacillati; phylum Bacillota; class Bacilli; order Caryophanales; family Paenibacillaceae; genus Paenibacillus; species Paenibacillus sp. PsM32. The sequence continues at coordinate 53,855 of NZ_JARUWY010000006.1, forward strand.
TATCTTTTAAGACAAGTTCAATAAAACTTGTTTGAACATGTCCATTAGAAAGAAAATTAGCTAATGATAAAGGAAAATCGTTATCATCAAAATGTGATTTGTTAAAAAATGTATTTAAGGCTTTTAAAATATTACTTTTTCCAACATTGTTTTTACCAATAACAATGTTAATATCATTTTGAAAATCTAAATCAAGTTCTCCAATAGATTTAAAACCGGATACTTTGAGTGATGATATATACATTATATTATGCTCCTATCTATTTTTTATATTAAGCCTAATAATATCTAACTTATTAATGAATAACTATATTTGAGCTTTCAATAGTGACCACTATTTATATTATATTTTTTAAACGAGATATCTCGTTATACTAATTTAGATATTTATGAGTATAATTCTCATATAGCGATTGTATTATCAAAATGCAAAAATAAATAAAACAATAGAACGGAGCCAAAGCCCATGACCAACCTATCTCTTGAAATTCAAAACACTACAGGCAAAGTCTTAGCTTCTCATACCGACACCGATCAAGTACATCTCGTCTACACCCAAGCTTATCAACCGGAAGATATCATTGTGCTCAAATGCTCCAACCCTAATACATACCTCATCATCCAACTTGAGGACTCGATGGGTGAAGTTTTTGTTTATTTTACAGGTGAAGAATACCGATATTCTATCCCGTTTGCTGAAAAAAGAACCTCATATTCACCGAAATCTTTTACAGGCGAAATGCATCTATTAACTGCGCGTCTAGCAACAAATGAAGAAATACAGTCTTATCGGAATCTAGCCTATAACGCGTATGACCAACACATCAATGAAGTCTGCTATCCACATGCATCGGCAAATGTAGAGACGCGTGGGGAAGCTGTTTTTGCAGCGCGCAATGCGATCAATGGGAATCGTGCCAATCATTCGCATGGAGAATGGCCTTATGAATCGTGGGGGATTAATCAGCGTCCAGATGCGGCGATTACGATTCATTTTGGACGTAAAGTTTTAATCGATCAGGTGGTACTGACGTTACGAGCAGATTTTCCGCATGATAATTATTGGGAACGTGTAACATTAACTTATTCGGATGGAAGTTCAGAGCAAGTGAATCTGGTCAAAACACATCAACCGCAAACGATCTCTATTGAAAAAAGAACAGTGGAATGGGTCACATTGAGCGAGTTAATCCAATCCGATGATCCTTCTCCTTTTCCAGCTTTGACCCAATTTGAAGTGTATGGTCGGGAAGCTTGAGCTAGCTAGAAATTTTTGATATCATATTCAACTTATAGTAGAGATTACATCTAACAAGTGGACTTCGTCTTTTGCTAATCGCTTACAACTGCTTGACGTTTTGCTTTTACACACGATGAAGTACATAATATAGACAGACGTATGAAAACAGGAGGCGATAGATTTGAGTACATCTACAATAGGTGTTCCATTGAAAGGTTTTGCAGAATTCAGTCGTAAAGTAGCTGCGGAAGGTGCAGTATTATTGAAAAATGATGATCAAGTTCTTCCGATTCAGAAAAAAGAAAGCGTTTCAATATTTGGACGCACACAGGTGAATTATTATCGCAGCGGGACAGGCTCAGGTGGTAGTGTACATGTAGCGTATACGACTAACCTTTTAGATGGATTGCGTAGCAAAGCAGATATTACGGTCAACGAACAACTGGCTTCGGTGTATGAGAAATGGATCGAAGAAAATCCGTTTGATAACGGTGGCGGTGGTTGGGCAGCAGAACCGTGGTTCCAGAAAGAAATGCCGTTAACCGATGAATTGGTAGCTGAAGCGCGCAAACATTCGGATAAAGCAGTTATGATTATCGGGCGTACTGCTGGTGAAGATCAGGATAATGCAGACGAACCGGGAAGTTATAAGTTAACGTTAGAGGAAAAATCCATGTTGCAACATGTAACTACTCATTTTGACAAAACCGTTGTGATCTTAAATGTATCCAATATTGTAGATATGAGCTGGATCAATGATACAGGATACATACACCCGATTAGCAGTGTGATTTATGCATGGCATGGCGGTATGGAAGGCGGTAATGCGATTGCAGATGTGCTTGTTGGTGAAGTGACACCTAGCGGGAAGCTGACCGATACTATCGCTTACTCGATTGCTGATTACCCGTCTACACGCAATTATGGCAATGAATTTAAAAGTATTTATGAAGAAGATATTTATGTAGGTTATCGTTATTTTGAGACATTCTGTCCGGATAAAGTGCAATTCGAATTTGGATATGGATTGTCTTATACGAACTTCACTATAGATCCTCAAGAAGCGAAAGTGATCTCCCGAGATGGAGCAGACCATATTAAGATCAATGTAAATGTGAAAAATAGCGGTTCTACGTTTGCAGGTAAAGAAGTGGTTCAAGTCTATGTCGAAGCACCGCAAGGCGAGCTTGGACAACCGACTAAAGTATTAGCGGCTTTTGGCAAAACGAAAGTATTACAAACCGGAGAAGCTGAAACGTTAACGATTACGTTCCCTATGCATTCACTCGCTTCTTATGATGATAGTGGTGTTACCGGGCATCTGTCCGCATATGTGCTGGAACAGGGTACGTATATTTTTCATGTAGGAACCAGTGTGAAAAAGGTACAACCTGTACAGATCGAAGGACAAAATGGTTATGTATTGGAGCAACTGCAAGTGGTTGAGCAATTAGCAGAAGCAATGGCTCCATTGGAAAGCTTTTATCGTTTCAAACCGGGTGCTCGTCAAGAGGACGGTTCGTATGAACTGAGTTCGGTTGAAGTGCCTACCCGTCAGATTTCGTTAAAAGATCGGATTCAGCAGAATCTACCAAAACCTTTGCCACAGACAGGCGACAAAGGGCACAAACTCAAAGATGTTGCAGATGGCAAAGTCAGTATTCAAGACTTTGTATCTCAGTTAAATGATGAAGATTTGGCTGCTCTGGTACGTGGCGAAGGGATGAGTAGTCCGCTCGTAACGTCGGGTACAGCGTCTGCTTTTGGCGGCGTGAGCGATAGTCTATTTGGTTACGGAATTCCAGTAGCTTGTACAGCAGATGGCCCGTCTGGTATTCGTATGGATAGCGGAGAGCAGTCTACTCAAGTGTCGATTGGAACACTACTGGCGGCAACATGGAATAGTGAACTGGTGGAAGAATTGTATGTGATGGAAGGTCAGGAAATGCTGATTAACCATATTGACGCATTGCTTGGGCCGGGACTGAATATTCGTCGTAGTCCGTTAAATGGACGTAATTTTGAATATTTTTCAGAAGATCCGTTGATCTCAGGTGTATTCGCAGCAGCTTGTACACGAGGCATTATGAAGGGCGGTTCCAATGCAACATTGAAGCATTTCGCTTGTAATAATCAGGAGAAGCATCGTAGCAAAGTAGATGCTGTCGTGTCTGAACGTGCGCTTCGCCAGATTTATCTCAAAGGATTCGAAATTGCTGTGAAGCAAGGTGGCGCGAACTCGGTCATGACTTCATACAATCCGATTAATAGTCACTGGGCGGCTTCTAACTATGATCTAAATACAACTATTTTGCGTGGCGAATGGGGCTTCAACGGTATTGTGATGACTGACTGGTGGGCGATTATGAATGATCCAGCAGACGCAGGGCCGGCTGATCGCAAACATATGCATGCAATGGTACGCGCGCAAAATGATCTCTATATGGTTGTGCCTAACTATGGTGCAGAGACCAATGCATGGGGCGATAATATTATCGAATCATTGGCAAATGGAGCGTTAACGGTGGGTGAGTTACAACGTTGTGCGATCAATATTTGTGAATTTATTATGCAAGCGCCTGTATTTGGGCGCAAAGAAGCGTTTGTTGAAAGTGTAGATGTTTTTAAAGGAAACGCTAATCTATCCGCAGAACAAGCGCAAAAAGTGAAGCCAAACCAACCGATTCCACTGGATACGAATGAATCGACATTTATTGAAGTCAAAGAAGCCGGTATGTACCGATTGTTTGCTTACGTGATGTCACCTGAAAATGATCTAGCGCAAAGTGCTTGTAACTTAACGTTTAATGATCAGTTAGTGACCACGATCCAGACCAATGGTACAGAAGGCAAATGGATCACGCAGAAGTTAGTAAAAGTGGAATTAGAAGCAGGCGTATACGAATTGAAGTTTGAATTTGTGAAGCCGGGCATCGAAGTAAAGCATTTGGAATTAAGAAAAGTATAAATATTTCTTTTAATTTCAAAAGGAAGAAAGCCACTAGTTGCATGTAGACTGGTGGCTTTCTGTTATGTCATACTATTTTTTAGTGACTATACCCACATGATTGAAAAAGCATAATAAGAATGATAAGATAAAGTTAACAGTTCCCACCCGGCCTAGCAAACTAGTTTACTCTAGTTTGATGCAAAAAAGGGTGGGCCATTTTATTATATGGGGGCTTTATGATGAATTCTAATGTTCCGCCTCTAAAACCTGCTATATCTATTGACAAGCAAATACAGTTATTAGAATCTCGTGATCTTATTGTGGATGATCGTATGTATGCTAAAGAAGTATTAAAACGAATTAGTTACTACCGTTTTACAGGTTATTTACTACCCTTTAGAACAAGGCAATCTACATATCATATTGGTACACGTTTTGAAACGATTGTGAATCTATATACCTTCGACTCTGAATTACGAGTACATTTATTAAAGTTATGTGAATACATAGAAATCCAAATGCGAGCAAGTTTGTCTTATTTTCTAGCTATGAAATATCCAACGGATTCTCTTTGTTATCGAAATGAATCGAATTTTAAATTTAAAAGTGCTGATAAGTTTAAAAGTTTTATTAATAAATGGGATGAAAATTTAAATAGAAGTAATGAAATATTTATCCAACATCATCGTGAGAATTACAATAGTCAATTTCCGATATGGGTAGCGGTTGAAGTATTAATATTCTCCTCTATATCCATTTTATATTCTAATTTATCTCATAGTGATAAACGTATTATCGCTAGAGAATTTGAGTTAAAAACATCAGATTTGTTAAAAAACTGGCTTCATGTATTATCGGTATTACGAAATAAATGTGCTCATTTCAGTAGGCTTTACTATACATTACTAGATAAAGATGTCGCTCTTTCAATTAATGCTAAACAGCTAAGTATTGATCCTAAAAAGTTATTTGCAATCGTTTTTTCTTCAAAATATTTGGTTAAAGACCAGCCGTTTTGGAATGAATGGGTAACCGATTTAGAAATTTTAATAAATAAATATGCTCAAGATGTTAATTTAAAAATTATAGGATTTCCTCTAAATTGGAAGCAACATTTATTATCGACTCCAACAGATATTATTTAAGTAGTATCTGCTTCTTTTTATCAATTAAAATAATCTGTATATGCTGATATAAACAAACACGATCCAACCGCAATAAGAATTAAGCGGTTGGATCGTGTTTTACTTTTCTACAAATCCAGAAATTAAATACTATAAAATATAAGCACACAGAAATTTAAAAAGAAACAGAATAATTCTTAATCAGCTCAACAATTTCCTCAAAAGTGTACATATGATTAACCATATTTACTGTGAACTCTGTAGCTTGTTTAGGTTCCATTTTAAAATGGTAGCCGTTGTAATGTAGAAAAATAACGAGAGCAGTGAAGGCTGTTCTTTTGTTTGCATGTTGAAAAGCATGATTTTCACCAAGAGATTGAAATAAAGCAGTCGCTTTTTCAAAAATAGAGAGGTATGATTCTTCTTCGAAAGCTGAAGATTGAGGACGAAGAAGAGCAGATTCCAATAGACTGTTACTTTTAATACCGATGGGTTCCCCGGGACTATACTTCTGGATAACCGCAATATTGATAGCGACAACTTCTGCTACAAAAAGATAACGAATAGCATCCATTATCTATCTTTCAATTCTTTGAGAGTCGTATCGTATTGACCCATAACTTGCGAAAGGGTATCTAAAAAATCTGGGCTGATGCCAGCAGGTAAATCTACTTTTTGCACTTTTTTGATCACAATTTCTTCGCTATTTTCTTTAATATTGACCTCTACTTTATCTCCAGCTTCTAATCCGAGTTGTTTAAATGCTTCTGTCATCGTTAAACCTAAGCTGTTGCCAAACTTAGAAACTTTACGTTCTAAGTGTAATGATTTGCTCATATCATCAATTCCTCCTGTAAAATAATTATACTGTTATAACAATTATACATTACTTAAAAGCGCTTGTTAACATAAAAATCTTCTCTTCTGCTATCTATTTTCCAACGATTACAAAATTAAGCATTGAAAAGTATAACCATAGTAGAGTAATATGACTATATAATATGCAATTATATTAATTTATTAATATTTTTATTAACTATAGATAGAGATAGGAGAATAGCAATGACTCAATTACACGATAAGTTAGTTGTACAATATAAGTTTGATAACGCAGAACATATCGCTCAAGATTCTTCAGGAAAAGCAAATGATGGGATCGTTGCAGGCACGACTAAGCCTGTGATTGCTGAAGTGTATGGTAGAAATGCAGTTACATTTGCAGGTGGGCAAAATGGTAGTTCATTTATCCAACTTCCTGTTGATGCACTGCAAAATGTAAGCGATAACAATGGAATAACAGTTACGACATGGGTGAATTTAGGGATGGGCGTGAGTATCTGGGAGCGTCTTTTTGATTTTGGTAATGGAGAAGGAAGTCCATCTTTATTTATGACACGCCAGATGCGTGGAACGTTAACAGCAGATGGGGATTTAGCGATTGATCCGGGCAAAGGATTTGTACGGGACGAATGGATGCATGTAGCTCTATCTGTCAAAGGAACCGAAGGTGGCACACTGAGTAGTGCAGGGCCTATCGTCTATGTAAATGGTGAAGTGCTTGCAGATGGATCGATTAGCCAGACATCTAGCGGGAATTATGCACGTCTGCGCCACTGGTTCCAAGCCTTTGCAGAACAGACCAGCAAAGAAGCCAATTATATCGGACGCTCTCAATTCGTAGCCGATGACGATTTTGTCGGCTCGTTATCTGATTTCCGTATATACGAAGCAGGATTATCTGCGGACGAGATTATAGAAGTGATGTGCGATTCGTTAACCGATGAAGAGATTATTCGATTAGCACGTGATAAATATCTTTCATTTCCAACAACGATTATTACGAAAGATATCTTATTACCACAGCAATTAATGGGTGGGCGTGTCAATGTAGCATGGACATCTAATCAACCGAAATGGCTATCTGATCAAGGGCAGATCGGAGACGTGACCGAGCCACAAGCGGTGACTTTGACCGCAGTGCTTACTAGAGGCACGACTACGCTGGAGAAAAGTTACCATGTGTCTGTACTTCCTGCACATGTACCACCATATACGCTTACGATTCATGGCGACCGGGAAGTATTGGACGTGAGCGAAGTGATGTATGGCTTATTTTATGAAGATATCAACAACGCGGCAGACGGTGGTATCTATGCGGAGCTGGTGCAGAACCGTTCGTTTGAATCGTTTGCATTTGATACATATTCTCATGCTTCTGGAGAATGTGGATGTTCTACAGGGCGTAATCGTGAGCCGTTATTTGCATGGTTCGGCGATACAGAGCAGATGACTCCACAATCCAGTGGAGGGTTGAATGAACACTTTGGTGTACAAGATCCAGAAGTGAATTCGTATTATGTAACAGTAGCCGATGAAGCGACTATTTATAACCGCGGATTTGGCGATACGAATCATAACTGTGCGATGGCGATCCGTACAGGAGCGCAGTATGATTTCACGATCTGGGCAAAAGCTGAATCTGCCGGTAGTATCACGATCCAGTTACAGTCTGCTGAACATGACAGTCTTAGCGAACCGATTACTATCCTTATTGAAGGCAATCACACATGGAAAAAGTATGGTGTAGAGACTCCGATTACATTGACAGGAATAGCGAATGGATTTGGACAATTAGCACTGACTTTTGATGGAGATATCTCGATTGATATGGTGTCATTAATGCCTCGTGATGTATGGGGAGCGACAGAAGAAGTGTCTTCGTCTTCTGCTCATAGTAACTATACAGGCAATCCGAATTACCGTTTGCGCAAAGATCTGGTCAATGCATTAGTCGATATGCATCCCAAGTTTTTACGTTTTCCAGGTGGCTGTATCTCAGAAGGTTCGTTTATCTGGGAAAATGTATACGATTGGAAAGACTCGATCGGTGATATCGAATTACGTAAAGAAAACTTTAACGTCTGGGGCTATATGATGACGATGGGTCTGGGTTATATGGAATATTTCCAATTAGCCGAAGACTTGAATGCTTTTCCACTTCCTGTGATGGCATGTGGAGTATTGTGTCAGGCACGCTCGGATTATGCACATCCAGCAGGTGGGGAATTACGGGATTACTTTATTAAGAACTTTACCGATCTGATCGACTTTGCGATTAGTACTGATTTTGAACATAACGAATGGGCAGCGATGCGTCGTCATATGGGACATGAAGCGCCATTTGATCTGCGTTACTTAGGCGTTGGAAATGAAAACTGGGGCGTAGAGTTTTTCGCTAATTTTGAAGTGTTCAAAGTATCGATTGATCAATATATGGAGAAACATTACCCTAATCATGAACTGCATATCATCTCAACAGTCGGAGCACAAGCAGACGATGATGCGTATCAACAAGGATGGAAATTTTTGAGTGGAAATATGGAAGGATCGGCAGAAGTAGCTTTTGCAGACGGACAGAAAGTGATCGAAGAAACAGTTACATGGTACAAAGACCAATCTAACTATATGGATACGATTGCGGATGAACATTATTACCGTTCGAATGAATATTTGCTAAGTAATGCAGATCGGTATAACTACTACTATAGAGCGTATCAGCCAGATGGCAGTATCGACTGGCAACAATCGTCCAAAGTATTTGTCGGTGAATATGCATCTACTGATAAAAATACATTAGCAGGAGCGGTAGCCGAAGCCGCTGTAATTACAGGATTTGAGAATAATGCAGATGTAGTCCGTCTTGCCGCTTATGCTCCACTATTTAACAAAGTATTAACCGATGGAACTTATCGCTGGACTCCAGATTGTATCTGGTTCGATGATGAAAGTGTCTGGTTTACACCGAACTATTATGTACAGCATTTATATGCAAAATATCTGGGAAATAAAGTACTTGGTACTTCCTTTTCCACTTATAAAAATGGTAAATCAATGGAACTTATTCCTCGTGGCGGAATTGAGATTGCAACAGGAAATGCAGAAGTGATCATCAGTCATGCCAAAGTCACATCTAATAGGGATCGTTCAGTACTGTTAGAGCAAGATTTCACACAACCACTCCAATCGATCTGGCAAGAAATTCCGGGTTCTGTTGGTTATACGATCGATCCAGCACAAGGGTTAGTATTGCACGCTCAAGCCAGTGGCTTAAATGGTCTCTATATACTGAACGAGGAATGGACAGATTACACAGTGGAGGTGATTGCTTCTAGAGTGTCCGGTACAGATGGTTTTTACGTAGGTGCAGGTCTGACCGATATCTCTGCGGAGAACAAAGATGTGCTCGAATATGCGATTGGTTATGGCGGTCAGGCGACAGGTGTCAAAGTGCATAAGCAAGGTGTCGAAAGCTATACACTGGGCGATTATTCCACCAGTACAGCAGCAGGTAATCTAAGAGCAGCAAGCTATGAAGCTATTACCGATCATACACCGTATACCATCACTGTTAATTACGGGGGAGATACTGGCAATCGTCTTATCTGCTCCTACACGAACGGTCAGACGGCAAGTAAAGTACTGGATTACAAATTAGAAGCTTACAATCGTGAAGTGTTCCATTCGGTTACCAAAGACGAGCATCATGTCTATATCAAATTAGTTAATGCAGATGATGCAGACAAAGCAACACGTATTGATCTGCAAGCATTTACCGTATCTCAGACAGCCAAATGGATTACATTAACAGGGGATGCTGAACTGGTACATGTTCCTAATGTGAACAAAAAGAACGACGAAAAAGTAGTTCCTCAAGAGCAACAAGTACAGATCGATAATCAGTCATTGGTTGTCGTCTTACCTGCCAATTCAGTCAATGTACTTGTACTTGATGTACAGTCATAATTCATTGTTATTGATTGCTTATTAATAGTACGGCAGAGCGGGTTAATCATATCCGCTCTGATCTTTATAATGCGGAAGGGGCATAAGTAATGAATAAAGGTTGGATTCAAAAAGCGACAGCCTTCACATTAATGATCTCATTAACAATCCCAACATTAGGTTTTGGAGGGGCTTCAACAGTGCGAGCAGAAGAGTATGATCTCAAGCCAGCAGTCACAACGCCTACTTTTTCCAATGTATCGGTACATGATCCATCGATTATCAAAGCAGGTGGAACGTTCTACGTATTTGGTTCGCATATCTCGGCTGCCAAGTCTCCAGATTTAATCAATTGGACTTCATTTGCAAACGGTTACACCACTCCAGGCAATACATTATACGGCGATCTTTCCAAAAATCTAGCTGGCTCTTTCAAATGGGCAGGCGAAAACGATGCAGATAGTAAAGGTGGCTTCTCGGTCTGGGCTCCTGATGTGATCTGGAATCCCAAATATGTGAATGCCGATGGAACCAAAGGCGCTTATACGATCTACTATTGCACATCATCAACATATATCCGCTCTGCGATCGGAATGGCAGTATCGCAAAAAATAGAAGGCCCTTATACGTATGTTGATACAATGATCTACTCTGGTTTTACCAAAGACAAAGCATTTGATAATAACAGTACTGTTGATAAAAAATGGACAAATACCAATATCCAGACACTTATTGATCAGAAAAAAGTAACTGGTGAAAATGCAGCATGGTTCAATGCAGATGGAACATATGCCAATCAAACGTATCCAAATGCGATTGATCCAACTATATTTTCCGATACCAAAGGCAAGCTATGGATGACTTATGGTTCATGGTCTGGTGGTATTTTTGTATTAGAAATTGATGCCAAAACAGGCAAACCGATCTACCCGGGCAAAGATGGTAAAACAAAAGATGGACGCTTAATTGATCGCTATTTCGGCACCAAAGTAGCAGGTGGATATGGTCAATCAGGTGAAGGTCCTTATATTCAATACAACAAAGAAAGTGGTTACTACTATCTGTATATGACCTATGGTGGATTAGCAGCTAATGGGGGATACAATATGCGTGTCTTCCGCGCGACTAAGCCAGATGGCCCTTATCAAGATGCCAAAGGACAACAAGCAACATGGCCTGCACAAACGTCTAATGTAACGTATGGTAACAAGCTCATCGGTAACTATTTGTGGGATAGTAAAGTAGGCGATCCTGGATATGGAGAAAATCTAGGTTATGTCTCTCCCGGTCATAACTCCGTCTACACCGATAACAAAACAGGACAGACATTCCTTGTATTCCATACTCGCTTCCCGGCTAGAGGAGAAGAACACGAACTTCGTATTCACCAGATGTATATTAACAAAGACGGTTGGCCTGTTGTATCTCCTTACCGTTATACAGGTGAAAATTTAACTAAAGTCAGTGAAGATACGATCATAGGCGATTACCAATTTATCGATCATGGTAACGATTCTTCACCAGCGATCAAAAATACCAAATATATTCGTCTAAACAAAGATCGTACCATCTCTGGCGAGCTTCAAGGCACATGGCGACAAAAAGGAACAGCTGATGCTGTATTAACGATCGAAGGCGTCACCTATACAGGCGTATTCGTGAAAAATTGGAATCCGGTATCGAAGCAATATACGATGACATTTACAGCATTGTCTACCAACGGAACGATGGGTTGGGGCAGTCGTTTAGCAGATGTTTCGGATAAGCAAGTGGTCGCCGATGTATATGGTGATCTTAGTCTAGGAGATACTTCTAATATGGTCAGTGATGTCGTATTGCCTACAGTGGGTAGTCGCGGAACATCGATAGTATGGTCAAGCTCTAATCCAGCTGTAGTTGCGAATACAGGCGCAGTCACTCGTCCACAAGCAGGACAGGCACCAGCGAATGTAACACTGACAGCTACTATTACTAAGGGCAGCAGTAAGCAGACCAAAGTATTTCAGGTGACAGTACAGCCATTTGTAGAAGCTACGTTAACTGCTCAATACAGCTTTGAAAATAATTTAAAAGATACAACGTCTACATTTGGACAAGGAACAGTGACAGGAGAACGCTTGGATTCAACAGTAGGCACGATTACGTATGGAACAGGAGTTCAGGGACAATCTGCTATTTTCGATGGAAAATCAGGGATTCGTTTGCCACAAGGATTAATCTCGAACAATTCCTATTCGGTGTCTTTATGGGTGAAACCTGATCAATTAACTACCTATTCCCCAGCCTTTTTCGGAGCGAAAGATACCGACCATTGGGTAAGCTTGATTCCGCGTGGTGCAACAGCAGACAATGCTATGGTCTGGTCTGGAACAGCATGGTACGACGGAGTGACCGGAGTGACTATTCCAGCAAATCAATGGACACATTTAGCTTTCTCTGTAGATGAAGGTCGCTTAACGATCTACGTGAATGGAGTACAGAAGTTCAGTGGCGATAACTTTCCGGATATTTTTACAGATAATAATGCTAGCTTCGGACTCGGTGTGAACTATTGGGATACCCCGTTCAAAGGACAGATGGATGAACTACGTATTTATAAAGGTAGTCTAACCCCTACTCAATTATCCGAATTAGCGAAAGGAAAATAAATCACTTAAGATTGCGTCAAAAGTATTGTTCTTTCATGTAAAGAGTGATATATTCATGTACGCAATCGACGAACATGCGCTTGGCAACAAGCCTATTATAGTTAAGATATCATCCATGCTCTTCAGTTGCTTTCTCATCTGAAGAGCTTTTTTTATATTATTTTTTGAAATGATTGTATCAAAAACTTTTGATACACGAACGTCGGTCTATTGTTACGTATGCCCATTCTAATGTAAAAGAAGTGAACTATGATGCAACCATTTGAACTTAAGTTTAAGCGAAGTCATCGGATACTGGATAAGTACTTTTCAGGCTCAAATATTCATTACCGCCAGATGATTGCGCTGTTTGTACCGATTTTGATCGATCAGATTTTTATTATGGGATTGAACTTAATCAATACAGCGATGATCAGTTCAGCAGGAGTCGCCGCTGTCAGTGCAGTCAATATGATCGATTCGATCAATATTTTTCTACTGAGCGTATTTATTGCTGTGGCTACAGGCGGAACCGTAGTCGTAGCGCAATACAAAGGGCGTGAAGATGAACGAGGAGTTTCCGAAGCGAGTGCAGGGGCGGTATCTTCCGTTTCTTTACTGGCGATAGCAGTCGCGTTGTTCGGGATTATTTTTCATGCACCGCTACTTAATATCCTTTTTGGATCGGCTGAAGCAGATGTAATGAATCTTGCGCGAACGTATTTAATCGGAAGTTGTACTTCTTTTCTAGGCATCGCAATTGTTGAAGCAGTCTGCGGAGCATTGCGCGGGGTAGGGAGTACACGAGCTTCATTGATGTTGTCGCTGATTATGAATGTGATCTATGTATTATTAAATTTTGTATTTATCAACGGGTTACATATGGGCGTATTCGGAATGACACTTTCGGTCAATATCGCAAGATATTTGGGTGCGGCTTGTGCGATCTATTATTTGTTCAAAATGGATGTAAACCTCAAAGTTCAATTGCGTGAGATTCTGATTATAAAGTTCTCTATGCTCAAAAGAGTACTATTTATCGGGATTCCTTTTGCCGCCGAACAAATGTTTTTCAACGGTGGTAAAATTTTAACGCAAATCTTTATCGTTGGTATGGGAACGTATGCGATAGCGACCAATGCTATCTGTTCTTCATTGGCAGGGGTAATGCAGATTCCGGCAAATGCGTTATCACTCACTATTATTACTGTAGTCGGGCAGTGTATCGGTAGCGGGCATATCCAAGATGCACGCAAATTCACCAAATCGTTTCTAATGTTATCGTCTCTTTCTTTTGTCGTTATGGGACTGTTGATCTTCCCATTCTTCAATCCACTGATCTCTATTTTCAACCCGCCGGCAGAGATTGTAGATGATATTTTCTTAGTCTTATTTATCAATACCATTGCTCAAGTGCCATTATGGGCGATTGCTTTTATTACACCTTCTTCGTTACGGGCAGCAGGTGATTCCAAGTTCACTTCACTGGTATCGATGTTGTCGATGTGGTTATTCCGGGTTGTTCTTGGATATGTGCTTGGTATTACGCTAGGTTGGGGTATTCTAGGGATCTGGATTGCGATGGATTGTGAATGGGCAGTCCGCGGATTGATCTTTATGAAACGATTCAGGGGTAAAAAATGGCTGCAACATCGAGTCATTTAGCATAATTAGTCAAAGTCTTGATTGCGGACATACTCTACCGTAATCAAGGCTTTTTTTCAAATAAGGATCTTTCAATAAAAACTACCGAATATGCAATCGTATGCTAGACAGCGATCAGATTACGTTTATAATGGGACATGTTCAGAACTTTAGTCAGGAAAGGATGATCATCCATTGCGAAAATATCAATTATATAGCTTGATCGGTCTAGGCTGTATATTATGTATAAGTTTATTAGTATATAGTGCTCCACCTTCAGCAGAAGCGGCGACTACTCAATATTATGTGTCCCCTACAGGCAAAGATAGTCAGGCAGGAACGATCACTTCTCCCTGGAAAACGCTCCAACATGCCGCAGATACAGTACCGGCAGGTAGTACTGTGTATATACGCGCAGGAGTGTATAAGCAACAACTAGCGATCACTCGTTCAGGTTCAGCAAGCAAAGGTAATATTACATTTACCAATTACCGTTCTGAAAAAGCCATTTTGGATGGTACAGGGCAATCTGTAGATGGACTGCAAGGTATGGTCGATATTCAAGATGCTAGTTATATTACGGTCAAAGGATTAGAGATTCGTAATTACACTACCACTCATGTAGATGAAGTTCCTGCAGGCATAAGTGTGCAAGGAGCAGGTAGTCATATTCAAATTACAGGCAATAAAATTCATGATATCAAAAGTACAGTCTCGTTATCAGGTAACAATGCGACAGGTCGAGATGCACATGGTATAGCAGTCTATGGCAACAAAGCGCCAGAATCGTTGCATGATATTACGATCAATAATAATGAACTGTACAATCTCGTATTAGGTTCTAGCGAATCGTTAGCCATCAATGGAAATGTAGAGAAATTTACTGTGAGTCATAATCTTTTACATGATAACGATAATATCGGGATTGATGTGATTGGCTATGAAGGAACAGCACCTGATGTCAAATACGATGTCGCTCGTAAAGGATTAATTAAAGGCAATACGATCTATAATATCTCATCTAATCGCAATCCATTTTACGGGAAAAAGATACCCAATAACAGCAACTCGGCAGGAGCTATCTATATTGATGGTGGGAAAGATACGATTATCGAACAAAATAAAGTCTATAACAACGATATCGGTATCGAAATTGCATCCGAACATAAAGGCAAAGCGACAGATAATATTACAGTACGTACCAATATGATCTACTCTAACCGCTTAACAGGTATAGCTATGGGTGGGTATGATACCGAGCGAGGTTCTACCACCAACAGTCATATTATGAGCAATACCATTTATAAAAATGATACGTTAAATCGTGGTAATGGACAGTTATATGTTCAATACGATACCCGTAACAATGTGATCCAAAATAATATTATGGTCGCTGGAGCATCAAATGTTCTAATTTACAATGAATACACCAAAAACAGTGGCAATATTATCGACTATAATCTGTACGATGCACCGGATGGAAGTGCAGAAGCAACATGGATCTGGAAAAATAAAGAGTATACAGGCTTCTCTGATTATTGTAAACGGAGTGGAAATGATGCTCATTCGTTATTTGCCAATCCTGTATTTGTTAATCCAGCCAAGCACAATTTCCATCTACAACAAAGTTCACCCGCGATTCATCAAGGAGTTGCCAATCCATCGCTTATCAATACATTAGATATCGATGGAAAAATTCGCAAAAAAGGCGCTAAGCTCAATATGGGTGCCGATCAATAAACGTGATGACTTAGTGTTATGTTAACTGGATAGCAAATAACGTATTCCAAGCCCTACAAGTACACCGATGATTACAGTAGGTAAAAAGGAACGTGTAACTTTAATCATCAGTGTAGCAGCGACAGCACCACCTATAATCGGCAATGAGATTGACGTCGATCCCTGATCAGTTATAACGATCTGATCTACAATAAGCGCCACCATCATCGCAATCGGCACATAGTTAAAATACAAACGCAGGGTTGGATGCAATATTCGCCCTGCCATCATTTCAACGCCTATTAGACGTGATAGAAAAGTTACTATACATAGAACGAGAATCAAAATCCACTGTTCAGACATGTTGTTGCCTCCTTGCAATATACATTCCAACGAACGGAGAAATGACACCTGTTATGATTAGATTGAACTCATTAGTAGGCATTATATAATGCAATATGCTGGCGACACCGAGTGCAGTTACCGCTGTAGCGATGATAGGTTTGTCAGTAAGAGAAGGAATAAGTAAAGCTACAAATGTAATCGGAAATGCTAAATCCAATCCCCAACGCACCGGATCAATTAAATCCCCGATATATGCACCAATATAAGAAGCAATCACCCATGCGCTATAAAATAATCCTGCTACAACGCCAAAATACAACGGATCTGCACCATACTTCTGATAACGTATATTTCCCAGTACAAATGATTCATCAGAGACGCCAAATGCCAGTAACCAGCGATATTTGCGAGAAGCAGGGGCTAAATTATCCGCCAGTGCAGCTCCATATAACAAATTACGCAAATTGAGCAATACCGCAGTGATTATCATGCCCGGTAATGTAGCACCGGATATAACCATAGCTATAATCATCAATTGCACTGAACCTGAAAAGACGAGCACAGACATCATGATAGTACTCCAAAGACTCCAATGTGCCTGAGTAGCAAGCACTCCGTAAGATAATCCATAAGCGGCTATCGCTAATGCCAGCGGAAAAGCTTCAAGTAAAGCCGTTTTAACCGTATGTTGTTTGGTGAGCATCTACGTATTCTCCTTGTATTCTATTTTTCTAAAGTATAAAATAATAATCAAATAGTATATTATAATTAACTTTTATCAGATTATAGTATAAAAAGAATATAAAAGTAAAATAAAATTAACTATTAGTATTTTAAAATATACATTTTGAGAAGAATAAATAAAGAGAATGCTTGATATAAAAGGAGAGTACAATGGATAAAAATACTGGGTTTCAAGCTAAAGAAGAAGAGGTTGGTAAGCAGATTGGTATAAATTTACGACAATTTCGAACAGCAAAAGGCATCACGATAGAAGCATTTGCCAAGCAAATCGGTGTTAGTAAATTAACTTTGATTAAGATTGAGCAAGGAGAAGCGAATCCTACTTTATCGGTAATCTGGAAAATTGCAGATGGTTTGCATGTTCCTATCGCATCCTTGTTATCTGGAGAATCCGATGTGTCTGTTATTCGCAAGCAAGATAGTGTGCAATTAAGAAGTTCTGATGAGATTTTTGTAGTAGAGCCGTTATTTCGCTCGAATGGATTTGAGTTGTACCGAGGGTATTTGCAACCGCATAGTTCTTATACTTCCGAAGCCCATCAAGCGGGAGTGACCGAATTGGTAACTGTGATGTCTGGTCAGCTTACGGTAGAAGTGAATCAAGAACGATATGATCTAGTAGAGGAAGAATGTATTCGTTTCAAAGCCGATCGTCAGCATAAGTACATCAATCCATCTGAAAAGAGTACTGTTTTACATTTCGTCATTACGTATCATTAAGAGGGAAGGTATTTTTTTAATTAACAACGACAGCAGGTAGTATCAAAAGTCATGTATTCCTTTTATATGTCACATGATGTTCCAATGGGGCTCTCAAGCAAGAGCACGAATGGATTGATTAAAAAAAGCTGCTGGATCAATTATCCAACAGCTTTCATAGTAACACAGTCGCAGGCTAACATCATAAAAGGTGTATAGCCTGTTCTTTTTATATCATTCTAATTATAGGTGGGTGAATTTACGCTTCGCCCCATGCACGATCACCGGTTAAATACTTTTCGGTCAAAATAGAAAGCAGTTGAATACCCACTTCATTTTGTCCGCCTTCAGGAATAATCAGGTCTGCATATTTTTTGGAAGGTTCAATAAAAGCTTCATGCATCGGTTTGACCGTTGTTAAATACTGCTGGTGAATCGATTGAATACTACGTCCACGCTCTTCGATATCTCGCAATACACGACGCAAAATCCGCACATCTGGATCGGTATCGACAAATACTTTAATATCAAGCTCTGCACGCAATTTCTCATCAGATAGTACATGCAGACCTTCAACGATCGCAATATGATTCGGATGCAATTCAAGCGTCTGATCCACAAAACGTGAATCAGTTGTAAAATCGTATACAGGAGCAAATGCCGCCTGTCCTTGTTTGAGCAAATATAGATGTTCGATCAGTAGTTCATTATCAAAGGCAAACGGATGATCATAATTAATCAATCGGCGTTCTTCCGCAGTCAATCGGGAGTGCTCTTTATAATAATTATCCTGAGATATAAAAGTGACTTTGTCTGTGCCAAGACGTTCAATCACTGAACGAGCGACAGTTGTTTTTCCTGATCCGGTTCCCCCGGCAATACCAATAATCAGCATAGTGATTACTTTACCCTCCCTAAATGTTCCCAATACAATTCTAATATTGTAGCATAGCAACCCCGTTTTTTCATTATATTTCATCAAAATCCAGTGACAAATCCAAGGAAAGAGATAATACTCTTTTTACACTCTTATTCCGACCTGATTTTTGTACCTGATGTAGTATAAAGTAACTTTGAAATCTTATAAAATATTACACTATGTCAAATGACTTTTCCCCATAATGCGGTAAGATGTAAGATACATAAACCGTATATTCATAGATTGAAATAAGCTCTACAAGTTGTGATTTTCACCATGACATAAACGTATCATATTAGCAGTAGAACATATCTCAAAATAGGATAGGGTGATCGCTATGCAACAACAAAAACTATTTATTAATGCTCAACGATTAGCAGATACGATCGAACAATTTGCTGATTTTGGACGGACAGCCAACAATGGTGTGACACGATTAGCATTAAGTGAACAAGATATTGCAGTACGTGGTTACTTTCGCTCCTGTTGTGAACAATTAGGGATGACAGTCGTTGTCGATGATATGGGATGTATGTACGCTACATTAGCAGGAACAGAAGATGCACCTCCTATTGTGCTCGGTTCTCATATGGATACGGTCAAAAAAGGCGGTCGTTTTGATGGGATATTGGGAGTGATCGCCGGGCTGGAAATTGTCCGCACTCTGGTAGATCATGGTATTAAGCCCCGTATTCCAATTACAGTTATGAATTTTACCAATGAAGAAGGCGCTCGCTTTGAACCTTCGATGATGGCTTCTGGAGTATTGTCCGGTAAATTCACCAAAACAGATATGTTAAACAAAAAAGATAGCGACGGCATCACATTTGGCGATGCATTAGTCCAAAGTGGGTATGCAGGAGAAGAGAGCAACCGAATCCAAGCAGCAACAGCTTACTTAGAATTACATATTGAACAAGGGCCTGTGTTAGAACGCGAAAAATTACACATTGGCTTGGTAGATTGTGTGGTTGGTATGGTCTGTTATGAGATTGAGATCACCGGTGAATCCGATCATGCAGGGACTACGCCTATGGATATGCGTAAAGATGCTTTTTTTGCGATGAATGATCTGGTAAGTACACTTCGCACGCAATTAAGTGTGCTAGATTCGGAATTAGTCTATACGATGGGACGATCTAATGTATATCCCAATATTCATACTGTGATCCCGAACAAAGTCATTTTTACATTAGAAGCCAGACACAAAAACGAAGAAATCGTCCGCGAAGTAGAGCATATTATTCAGTCTTTACCTGCGGTACAAGGAGATTGTGAAGTGACTAGCACCAAATTATGGGGACGCGATACAGTCTGGTTCGATCCTGCCATTTGCGAAAGACTGGAAACATCGGTTCAGACATTAGGATATTCCTATAAAACAATGGCAAGCGGAGCCGGACACGATGCCCAATTTGTCGCTTCTTTTTTGCCCTCTGCAATGGTATTTGTACCGAGCGTGAATGGAAAAAGTCATTGTGAAGAAGAGCTGACTTCATATGAGGATTGTGAGAAAGGGATTAATGTGTTGTTGGATACGGTGTTAGGAATTTTGGAAGTTTGAGTGTGATTGATAGTTGATAAATAAAGACATAACCACCTTGCGATTAAATATTGCTAGGTGGTTTTTTATAATAGTAATTGGGTCATCTAACAACAAAATCAGTGAAAACATTAACTTTATTCCAAGACACATGAGAATATCTAAAGCACGAAAGTAGACTTTGTTATTTGAATGTATAGTATGATGATGTACATATAAGATATATGGTTTATCAGAACAGCTTCTAAATAGGGGGAGTATGATGGAAATAAATAAAATTAAGTATCAAAAAAAATGGGAGTTTTTAGACAAAAGACCATATAAACCAGGACTTATTATTGAAACTGTAGAAGATATTGATGTATGGATGGGAGATAACCCTTATATCTTAGCTGAAAATCGAATTAATGAAGGATCAATCGAAGATACTATTTTAGAGTTTGTAGAGCTTTTCTGGAGTGTAGAGCCAGATTACAGATTATTAAGTGTCGTATTGCAAATGAACTTAGCAAAAAAATTCTATAAAGAGTATACATTTGTAAAGGCTAGTTATAAAAATAAATTAGCAGTGCCTAAAATTAAAGAAATTCATATGACACTTGATCCAGAGACAGAATATATTCAAACATTTGAACTTATTCTATATGAGATGCCTGATATAAATATTTTGAATGAGAAAGTAAGACACATATCTTCAAACTTAGTATTTGAGCATGAGAATAATAAATTGAAACTAATGTTATCTGGAAAGAGCTTCATTATTTCTAACTGATCCTAATAATAAAAGAAAGAATCTATTGAATATATAATGTATATAAAACGTACATAAATTTTTTGGATAAAATAATAATCAAGATAGGAGTACACATTGAGAATACTTACAACCGTATGTAAAGGCATTTGGATCATAGCTATAGCCATAAATGTAGCATCACTTCTATGGTTAATTGTGGGTTCAACAGCTAACTTTCAACGTTCTATGGATATTGTAGCGATATACACATTATTTTCTATAGGTATCTTTTCAATTATTGTGATCTCACTGTCTATCTTTTATTTGATAAAAACAAAAAAACAAAATATAGGGATTGCAGGTTGTGCTATCGCTTGTGTTTTCTCATTACTTTTATTAGGTTGCTCCTATATGAATCAAGAGGGTGTGGTCGATAAAGAATGGTTTCGTGACTCTGTAGATCAAGATCCTATTAAATCTACAACAGATGGGAAATATGATTATCGTCTAGAAATTATTAATGGAGGACAAAAAAATGTACGGCAACAGTTATATGTTAAAGAATTAGCTACAAAACAAGAAAAATATATTGATATTCCAATTAAAATGGAGCCTTCTTATGGATATTCTTTAGGCACAGGTGATTGGGCTTGGGCGCGTTTGAAAAATACAGATCATATAAATGAGTATATTTTAACAACCACTAGTGAGTTAGGTGTTCCTATCCAATCATTTAAAATAAATGTAGATGAAGGAAGTACTGATATAATGCCTTCTCAATAAAAATAATAAATAGAATCATAGAAACTGTATCAATAAAAATAATAATCAAAAAGTAGCAACTTTTATTGTTATGGAGGATTAAAATATGCTAGATATCTATGCGCCCATTGTACCTAAAGCTAGTATTGGCGGACTGAAATTACGTTCTCATTTAAAAGAATACTATGATATTATCCCTAAATTAAGTTGGGTCGATAAAGAAACTTTAAATGATTGTTCCGCATATGTTTTTGGAAGTTTCCATATTAGATATGAGATGCGAGACACTCTATATTTATTTTTTAATATGCTTAATGGGAAACTTTATAAAATAACAGCATTAAGCAATTATCAGGGCATGTTATTAGGAAAGATAAAAGTAGGTATGAATATTGAGGATTTGTTAAAAGTTCAACCTAATCTTTTATATGATGATTTTGAAGAAGTTTATAGTTATGAGGGTCTTGCAATTGAGACTGACATAAATAATAGGATTGAATCCATTTCAGTTTATGTTGAGGAACTTGATACATTAAATAATGATATTGAGTTAAGAAGGCAGTTTGAAAAAGGAAACTGGTAAGTATTCAAGGTAATTATTCTGATAAAAGCTGGATCAGTAGCTTTATATTAATTATTAGCTTTAAAACATTTGGTGAAAATAATTAGTTAATAATCAAGAACTGAGGAGATAATTTTTTGAATGAGAACGTACTAAAAATTATAAACGATTGGAATCCTGCTGAAATCTATCCATTACTTTATAAAGAGTATGAAATTGAAGTTGATATAATCTTATACTTAATTAAGTCGTCTAAATCTAAACTAGAGCTTTCTAAACAAATTTATAACTTATTTGAACATTATTTTGGTACAGAGTTTCACAAATCTCAAGGCGAGTGCGAAATGATTGCAGAAATGCTAATAGAGATTAAATAATTGATGGTATTATCTAGCTATAATGCTAAGGATCAACTGGATCAACTGGATCAAGTAAAGTTGTTTTTGAAGGGAGAGCTAGCGAATATATTCATAGAGATCGCGTTCTTTTCAAAGAGAAGTCAAATGGTTTTATTGTTAAGGGATGAGTTAACATAAATACTAAAACAATTGAGACAGTATATCCTGTATATGAAGGAGGAGGTGGCAAATTGATAAGTGTAGTAATTGAAGAATATACACTCGAACTTAGCAAGCAGAAATCTATTACTGGTGAGATTTATTTTCAAATCGGAGATACATTTTTTCCAGAATGCCATTGGAATGATTTGATTGTAGTTATTTTGACATGGTGGAACAAATCGATAAAATTACTTGAAACTTCATCTGTTGGAACATCACAAACTTTTGATTTTATGGATGGCCCATTTTATGTGCATGCAGTAAAAAAAGATAGCTCGCATATCACGTTAAATTGTATAAGAAGAAATAAGGTTGGCTTGGAGGTAATTGCATCACTAGACACAGAGATAATTTCTTTGCAAAAATCAATTACAAAGGCTTCAAAAAAAGTAATTAAAGAAGTAGATGTTAAACAATGGATAACTGATGATATTGAAGAGTTGAGAAAGCAAATAAAGTAATAGATATTTTGAATGTATAACCTTAGACAAACATTGAAATGTACGCTTTAAAATTTCTTGCTACAGACAAATACTACTGAAAACATCGTTAATAAAGGATAAAGACAGTAAAGCAACTACATATCTGAAAAAATAGCGCTAAATATGTTGTTCACGATAACTCTAAGTAAGGACAACAGCCAAAATAAGACTGGGGGGCTGATGAATGGGTCATAGTAAATTTATACAAGATCAAAAGAAATTTGAAGAGACTCTAGATTGGGTGACAAAGATGTTCAACTGTGAACAACGACTACCTGATCAAGTGTATAAAGTTCCCTTTAAAAGAAATGTTGTTATTGATTTTGATGATGTAATGAGTCCAGATTTTTGGGTTGAACTAGAAAAGTTGATTGATTTATCTAATGACTCATTTGTGATGATGGCTGTTTTAGATCCAGATCCTGTTGAGTATTATTATAGTGAATTCGCTTATTATAATTGGTGCATTTTACAAAAAGGAACTACGTCTGATGAATATTGGAATATACTTGAGCAAGGCCCTGTTGAAAGTCCTGCTGATGCTATTCTGTTTAACTCTGAAGTCGTAATATGGTTATCTTCTTCTATGAAGTGGGCAATATGGGGAGAACGGAGTTATGGTATTTGTATTCTAAGTTTTAATGAGGGTATGGATGACTGCGAAAATGAATATTGGTTTACCATGGAGCGAGCAATTACCGATCTAATATCACTTAATTTTAGAAATTATACTGTTCCTGAAGAAATTGCCTCGAAGTTGATGAAGTTCTATAGCGATATTTGATTAAGCCTATTTTAGACTTTGAGGGCTGTACTCCATATACGTATAATGTGCTGACATACTGATCCTGAAGCAAATACGTATGGACAGAAGAATGGCAGCAACGTACGCAGAGACATGAATGATAGACTAATGCCGTAGGTGATGCGAAATGGAAGAGATTAAAAGAGAAATTGAACAGTTATTCGAGGATTTGGGATTTGAACGTATTTTTATCAAAGAAGATACTGTATTTAAATCAGAAAAAGTGTATTGTAAGCTTACTTTTATTAAAACATTCAAAAGCTATGTGATTGAATATGCAAATAGTTATGAGGAAGCAAAAAATAATCTGTATGAAGACGGTGATTTGCATGCCATAACTCTTGATTTTAATGATTTACTTTTAGCATTACGTAAAGAAATAGTTGCAAGCATGCAAAATGATTAAACGCATAGTTTGAAAAAACTGAGATTAAGGATTGTAATATATTGCTTTGAAAATGCTACATATACGTCAGTATTTTATTGTTTTGTGAAGGAAATTACTAAATCTTTAGCTGTCATTTTAGAGTTGAAATAGTAAATGGAGAATTGATAAAATCAGGTAATTTTAAAAGAGTTAAGGCACTTATCGAGAACGACGAGACGAATTTCCTAGAACAAATAGTTCTTGAGTTAGGTTTTAATGAGGGAGGTATAGAGGCATATACATTTGTTTTCCGTCTGTTGACTGTCAATGAAAGGATTGATTTGACATTTTTAAGATGAAGTTAATCATAAAAAAATTATCACAACAAAAAATTAATAAAGATGAATTTTTAATATCAGATATAGAACCTGATGATGCAATAGGAATTCTTATGTGCATATGCGAAGTTTTTGAGTTATCAAAAGTGGTAACATTTATTGTATCTGGTTTTGGCCAGACCAAGTGGCCTGTTGATTGTAGAACTGACTTAGCTACAATTATTGAACAAGTTCCATTTATTTTAAAGAAAATAAGCAAAAATAATTTCTCATTTCAATTAGATTTTTATGAACAAGGTATTGAACGGTTACTTATTTTTGAAGAAGAGAATAATCAAGTCAGGATAAACTGTGTAAGTTATACAGATTGGACACCTGATGATGCTATTTATATAGAAAAAGATAAGGTTTTAATGATGTTTGAACACTTCTATTATCATTTTTTAGAATATAGCCAGATCTTATGCCCTACTCTAGCGGATCATATTTTGCTAAATGATTGGAAAAAAGGGTGGAAATGAACATGTTGATAGGAAAAGAAAATATAAAAGTGCCTTTTTATATATCAATGCTATATTAGTAAAGATACGTATCATATTATAAAAACTTAGGAGGAATTATTATGGATCAGCAAGAAATATTTATGGCAGCTTATCTAGATAGAGACATTAAAATAACTTTTCTGGATAATTTATTTGTAATCGGACTATATGTTCATTATTACTACTTCAATAATGTTATTGCGATTTGTCCTGAAGAGGCTCATGATGATACAAGACTTCTCGTTCCTATGACTGCTATCAAAAAAATAGAACCTTGGTACGCTTCAGGTGATTATGAATTAGAAGATTAGAGTGTTGTACTGTTAGTCATTAATAGATCAATAATATAAATATATAGCTGATTTTGTATTATCTATTACGCATCGCTAGATAGATATGATAACGTTGCTATAGTTACATATTCATTTCAACTGACATCCAAAGGAGCTTATATCCATGTACAATACACCAGAATCTGCTTCATCCAAGCAACCAACTTTAACCTTACGAGAAGCATTTGCACAAACGGAATATATCTTACCTGGTCATAGCGATCGGAATATAAATGTGTTGCAACAAGCATTTGCAGACATCGATGATGATCTTTCCAGTGATCAGTATGGTCGGGGACAAGTGATCGAAGATTTCCAGAAACAGATGGCAGACGTGTTAGGCAAAGAAAGTGCGGTGTTCTTCCCAACAGGTACGATGGCACAACAGATTGCTTTACGTATCTGGTGTGATCGCCACAATAGTGCAAAAGTGGCTTACCATCCTTTATGCCATTTAGAGATTCATGAAGAAGATGGGTTGAAAGAATTGCATCATATTCAGTCAATTTTGCTAGCGGATCAAGATCGCCTGATTACCCTTGCAGATGTACAGCAAATGGATCAAGATATTGCTTGCTTATTGCTTGAATTGCCTCAACGTGAGATCGGTGGACAATTACCCGCCTACAGCGAACTACAAGCTATTTCTGAATACTGTCGTAAACAAGGTATTTCGATTCATCTGGATGGCGCTCGTTTGTTTGAAATTTTACCGTATTACCAAAAAACAGCCGCTGAAGTATGTGCATTATTCGATAGTGTCTACATATCCTTTTACAAAGGCATCGGTGGTATTGCAGGAGCTATCTTAGCAGGGCCAAGCGACTTTACCGCAGAATCTAAAGTTTGGAAAAGAAGACATGGTGGCGATCTGATTAGCTTGTATCCGTATATTCTGAGCTCCAAATATTACTACGAACAACGTGTCGGCAACATGGAACAATACTACCAAGAAGCGGTGCAATTAGCCCAGTGGATGAATAAATGCACAGCTATTCACACGCTACCTGAAGTGCCTGTCTCCAACATGTTCCATATTCATTTCGAACTGCCCAAAGAACAAATTGAACCGATCTTAATCGAAATGTGTCGGGCGACAGGTGTAGGTATCGTGCAATACTTAACAGACAAAAAAGAAGGGGCTCACTGTTCGACTGAATTAGTAATCGGTGCTCGCTACGAACATGTTCCTCAAGACCGTATCCAAAAAGCGCTAGCATGGCTAGATCAACGTTTGAAAGAAGTCACAACAGTCTAATAGATTCCCTAATCAAGCTCAGTTAGTTGGATAGAAGAGATATCATGATCTGTATGAAGTGATATTCATAATTAAAAATGAAAATGAAAAATAGCTAAGTCGTTGATCCTACACATCTTTCAACGATCTAGCTATTTTAATTATTTAAAGCTTTTCCTCATTATGTTTACACTTATAAATTCTTTCCTCAAAAGCGTAACTCTACTACCAAAATAAAAAAAGAGAGCCACATTAGCAACGTTGCCAATGCGACCCTCTCTACAAGAACGGTTTTCAATGTTGAGAATATTATCTCCACACAGAGCTTAAGAAGAACAATGTTCTGAAAGAGCTACAAGTTTTTATAAGAAAACGGCTTCGGAAACTTCTGTCTATTCGCCTTTGAAGGCGACTGCCGACCGTTATCCAGTCTTATTAAGGGATTCATCTTCAACAGTGACGGTAAAAACCATATTTTTGCTGAAGTGGTTTCCCTCAGAATATCCTCATTTTGCAAACCAACCGAACTCAGTCTAATTTAATATTATAATCCTCACTCAAATACCGATGAATTCGCTTGAAATCTTCTTCGTTTAGATCACGTAATTTTTTCGTTTCCCGTCCTAAAATAATTCCCATCGTCTCGGCTGCAAGTGCGGTTGTTGGGGTAATACGTGCACTACCGTAAGCTTTGATCGAAGCCCCCACATTTTTACCAGCCACCAGAACATTGTCATAAGATTTTAATTCAAAGGAACGCAGTGGAATCCCATAGAAATCCGGTTTGCCGTATCCTTTACCAGTTGGCACAGCACGTGTTCCTTGAATATCCATTGGATAACCGCCAATACTGACATTATCCCAGAACATTTTACTAGCTACGACATCTTCGTAAGATAATACATAATCGGTTGCGAAGCGATTATAATCTCGAATATATAAGTACTCTGGGAATCCATTTAACTCTGCATGTTCATACCCCGGAATATTTTCTTTGAGAAAAGTTAATACACGCGGCGCTTCGGCTTTACCTTTAGCAATAGCCGATTGTACCGATTCTGGATTCGCAGGATCGACATCATAGATAAGCAGTGCATTGATAATCACTTCGCCATTTTTCTGATAGGTCGAGTTAATACCACGCAATTTGAGCTGTGGGTCTAGCGATTTGAATTTTTCGGTAATCTTGTTAAAGCCTGTCCCAAAATCATAATCGACATACGTGTTAGTACCGTATTTTGCTTCGAGATTGGTTAACGGATAATCTAACAATGTCGCACTATGAAGCTTCAGCCAGTCTACGCCTTTGAACCGTAGCATATACGTTGCTGCCATGTATTCAGGCTTGTCGCCACCGAAAATCGATTCTACTCCAGGAATACGAGTCACATGGAGCTTGGATGTGAGCGCATTGTAATCACTATTTTCAACCCAGTACTTTGCTGCAATCGTATGGGATTGTTGGTCTGTTGTTTTATACGTTAGTGAAGTAATCGCATAGTTAGCATCTGCATCACTTTGCTGAATGCCTTCAATCTGAATCCCACTTTGAAGCGGAATCCCTTGAATTAAGCTGTTATAATAGTCTATAAATTGTTTTTCTGTACGAATATCGCCTGCATTATAAGCATTGTATAGCTTTTTCATTTCACCTTGAACCAGACTTTTCTTTTTGTTGGTATTCGGTTCATCTAGTACAAGCATCTGTCCTTGAATCAATTGTCCGCCTGGCTTTTCACGTGGATCGATAATCAGAACACTTTGCCCTTGATCGTGTGCGGCTTTGGCCATAAGAATCCCTTCGACTTCACTACCGATCACGACAAGGTCGTACGTTTTGGAAATGGTAGGTGCTACAGGTGCTGGCGCTGGAGTATCTGTTGGGTCGTATGTAGAACCTGTTGTCGTCTGGCTAGATGTAGGCGCTTGTTGAGCATTATTGGATGCGGAGAACATTTTCATGCCTACAGGAATAAGAGCAATAATAATGATGACAAGTAAAAGACTCCACAAAAGTAAAGATTTCTGTCTGTTCACTGTTGATATAACCACCTTATGTATAAGTTTCATGGTACGGATCGAAAATATGCCGTATCCTTTCTAGTGTACTGTAAAATAGAGTGAGCAGGGTTACAAAATTTAAATGTCTATCTATATTGTAAAGGAGTAGCAGATGATGAGTACACAACACACAGAAGATAGATCACAATCTGATGAGCAATTGACGTTAGCGATGGGATGCTTTTGGAGCCCTGAAGCATTGTTCGGACAATTCACAGGTGTGATCCAGACGGCAACTGGATATGCAGGAGGAACTACAAGTCATCCCACATACCGCAAGCTAGGAGACCATTCGGAAAGTATAGAGATGACATTTTATCCGCAAGCGATATCTTTAGAACAATTGCTTTGTTGCTTTTGGGACAATCACCGTCCTGATGCGATCAATGGATATAAAGGCAGACAGTATATGTCGCTACTTTTTTATCGTAATCAGCAACAATATGAAGTGATGTTACGTGTTCAACAGCAGTATGCACCACAGTCGCTCAGTACAGAAATTGTTCCTTATACCGATTTTACAGAAGCAGAAGAGCGTCACCAGAAGTATTATTTGCAACGAAAACCAGAACTGTTCAAGTGTTGGGTAAGCCATTTAGACAATTATGAAAATCTTTTTCACTCTACAATCGGAGCACGATTAAATGCACTTTCCAAAGGGCATATGACTTGGGCAGATATAATAAAGGAGTGGGAAAACAAAGAATTACAACCTGTTGCCAAAAGACAACGGCATAATATATTGGAATGGATACAGCAAAGCTCTACAAACGACTAATTGAGCCTAAAAACCACGTTATAACAGAGATTATAGCTCATATATATCAAAAATTACTTAAAATAGTCAATAATCGTATCATAAAATGGAAAATAAAGGTGTTAAAAAATCAGAATAGACTTAAAATCTGCTTAAAATAAGCTTGTAATTGACTATAAGATCATCTATGATAGTACCAATATAAAAAGTTAAAGCGCTATAACTTTATAAAATGACCTATAAGTTGTATCGGTAGAAAATATTAAAAGTAGAGCGTATCTTTACAATAAGTTATCACAAAATATGCATAAATATGAATTTGTAATATCTAAGAATAAAAAGCTATTACAGAGTAATATTATGCGTAGGAGGTGAAATGATTCTATCAGTTCTAGTTGCAAGTAAATGTTGGATTATTTTTTATTTCGAAAGTTAAAGCGCTGTAACTTATGATTTAGGAAGAATATATTTCGTATGAATAGTAGTCTAATCACGATGATATATCGCTATTTTAAAACAAAATATCTTATCTATAATGTCCTCCAAAGAAATTATCTGTCTTTAGTAAACTAAATAAATAACAATTTAGCGCATTACAGTGTAGTCCCTATCCTATATCATCCTGTATAATGAGCAAAAACAGGATGTTCGTTTTTTGTAAGGTAGCATATCTATAGCATACTTTCAAAAAATAGCATCAATTAGGAGAATATAAGATGAAAGCCAGTATATTTGATGTTGCTAAAAGATCAGGATTATCTGTTGTAACCGTTTCACGTGTGCTTAATGGTGCAGGAACAGTGCGTGAAAAAAATCGCCAAAAAGTGATGGATGCGATCAAAGAATTAGATTATCGCCCAAGTGCTGCTGCTCGTTCTCTTGCTCGTGGTCGTACCGGCATTATTGGATTGATTGTAACAACACTACATGATTCATTTTTTGATGCTGTCGCTAAAGAAATCAATGATACATTAGCGCTTCAAGGTTATTTTTTAGCAGTATCGGTATCTCGTAGCTTTGGTAATCAGGAAAGTCATTATTTGATTCAAGAAGATCGGGTCGATGGATTGATTTTGTTATCTCCTGTAGAAGAAGAACGTTTTGTATCGGAATTGAAAAAGCGTAATATTCCTTACGTGCTGATCGATAACCAATTGTCTGAAAACAATGCGTCTGCGATCACAATTGATAATTACAATGGTGGTTATGAAGCGACTCGTCATCTATTGGAATTGGGACACACTAAGATCGCTCATTTGTGTGGATTAGATGTATTTACGAGTACAAGAGATCGTAGACAAGGATTTATCGATGCTTTGCAAGAAGCAGAACTGGAGCCATTTGCTATTATACAAGGTGATTACAGTATGGATTTTGGGTATCAGACAGGGAAAAAGTGGTTGGCTGATAACCAATTGCCGACAGCTGTTTTTGCAGGGGATGATTATATCGCCATCGGTCTAATTAATGCGCTGACAGAAGCAGGTATACGTGTACCGGAACAAGTCTCTGTTATCGGCTATGATGATCAGGATATCGCTTCACAGTTGCGTCCATTTTTGACTACGATGAAACAACCAGCAGATCAGATTGGACTAGCGGCGGCAGATATGATTTTGCGTAAAATCAGTAATCAGAGTAAGCGTACTACAGGACTCAAATTAAAATCAGAATTGATTATTAGGCAATCGACAGCGC
The DNA here is from genome assembly GCF_030433815.1 of Paenibacillus sp. PsM32. Classification (NCBI taxonomy): domain Bacteria; kingdom Bacillati; phylum Bacillota; class Bacilli; order Caryophanales; family Paenibacillaceae; genus Paenibacillus; species Paenibacillus sp. PsM32. Next base: position 85,427 of record NZ_JARUWY010000006.1, read on the forward strand.
AAGTTAGCAACGATTAGAGGTGACTCATATTGGAATATTACCTGGGCATTGATGCAGGTGGTAGCAAAACAATTGCTTACATTACCAATGAACAAGGTCAGTTAATAGGGCAAGGACGTGCGGGTGCAGGTAATCATCAGACGACAGGATTACTTGCAGGAGAACAGATTGGACTTGCTATCGAGCAAGCATTACAGCAAGCCAGTATTCAGCGTGACCAATTAACATCCAGTTGTTTTGGATTAGCAGGAGCAGATCGACCCGCCGATTATGCTATTTTGCATCCTATGATTCAGAGTCTTGGATTTCATCATTATGATCTGGTTGGAGATACCATGATTGGGCTTCGTGCTGGAACTACGAATGCTTACGGGATAGCGGTGATTTGTGGAACAGGAACGAATAGTGCCGGGATGAATCCAGCAGGTGAAAGTTATCAGTGTGGTGGATTTGATTATATGTATGGAGATTTTGGTGGAGGCGGATCATTATGTATCGAAGTGTTTCGATCGGTGATTCGAGCATGGGATGGAAGAGGTCATTCTACTGTACTCACAGAGCTTTTACTGGATATGTTGCATTATTCAGATGTGCATACATTATTTCACGACTATCTAGATCATCATTATCAAGTACCTGTACAAGTGGCTGAATTGCTATTTACAGCTGCCGCATGGGGAGATGGAGTAGCATTAGATATTTTAGCAAAACAAGGTCAGGAAATAGGAAAATCGATTACAGCGATCGTTAATCGATTGCAAATGCACACGTTATCATTTGATGTGGTGATGGCTGGAAGTCTGTTGACACGAGGAGATCGTGATTGGATTCGTCCGCAGATTGAGCAAGCCTTACAACAATCGGCACCGCATGCCTCACTGGTCAAATTAAAAGTCGAACCTGTGATCGGAGCGATATTACGTGCAATGGAACAGGCAGGACGTCATATTACACCCCAAGTGTATAAGCAGTTATACGATATAGGAAGCCTCACTACAGTACAAGCAAAAGAGCAATCTATCTAATAACAATCACCACTACGCAGATCAAATGTACAGTATACGTCTATTATTTTATAAATACAGGATGTGATCATATATGAATAGGACTCAAGGGTTAAAGGTAGCTGTGATCGGTGGAGGTTCTTCGTATACACCGGAGTTAGTAGAAGGATTTATCCGCTATTATCAGGATCTGCCGATTCGTGAATTGTGGTTGGTCGATATTGAGCAAGGATTACACAAGCTTACTATTGTAGGTGAATTGGCTAAGCGTATGGTCGCTGCTTCAGGGTTGCCGATCAAGATACATTTAACAACGAATAGAAGAGAAGCAATCAAAGATGCTGATTACGTGAGCACGCAAATGCGAGTAGGTATGTTAGAAGCAAGAAGTGTGGATGAACGCATTCCTTTGCAATATGGAGTGATCGGACAGGAAACGACCGGCCCTGGGGGAATGATGAAAGCACTACGCACTATTCCTGTATTACTAGATATTTGCCGGGATATCGAAGAGTTAGCGCCGAATGCATGGTTGCTGAATTTTACGAATCCGGCAGGTATGGTCACAGAAGCGATTCATAAGCATAGTAAAGTACGTAGTATCGGTTTATGCAATGCTCCTATCGGTCTGATCAAATGGTTAACTGCTCATTATCAAGTAGAACCTCATCAAGTCTATGCTGAATTTGTAGGGCTTAATCATCTACACTGGGTTACTCGAATCGATATTGATGGACAATCCAAATTAACAGAACTGCTAGCACAGCGTGAAGAATATTCAGCCGCCAATGTTCCTCAGCAGGGTTGGGATGCCGAATTTCTACTATCGCTACAAGCATTACCTTCCTATTACCTCAAGTATTTTTATATGACTCCTCAGATGCTCCAAGATCAATTGTTAGCTTTTGAAAATGAAGAAACGCGTGCTCAGGTGGTACAGAGAGTAGAGCAAGAACTGTTTGAGTTATATCGCGATCCTGAGCTGCAGGAAAAGCCCAAGCAACTGGAACAACGCGGTGGTGCATATTACTCGGAAGCCGCAGTGAACTTGATGCGTTCGCTTCATAATGGCACAGGAGATATACAGACACTTAACGTTCCAAATCGTGGAATTATTGATTTCCTGCCTGACGATGCTTGTATTGAAGTCAATTGCGTAGTGACTCAACAAGGCCCATTACCGATTCAATTATCTACTGTGCCGGATCATATTAAAGGGCTTATGCATGCGGTAAAAACCTATGAACAACTAACGATTCAGGCGGCAATAACCGGAGATCGTCAACTGGCTTTGCAAGCGATGGTTCATCATCCATTAGTGCCTTCGATAGCGATCGCCAAAGACATGCTAGACGAAATGTTAGAAGCGAATCGTGACTATTTGCCTCTATTTTTCCCGCAAGAGCATATCGCAGTAGCCGAAAGTAGATAAAAGATCTTGAGCCGATCAAGATGATTCGATCCTACCAAATTCAAAATATAACCTATTACATTAGGCTAAGGAGGAATAACCAGTATGCGTACTTCATCGACACAGGCACGTTGGCTTAGCTTCTCTCTTGTAATCGTACTATTTAGTATTTCGTTATCAGGAATGTTAGGATTATCGACGTCTGCTTATGCGGCTAATGAAAAGAAACCTTTTCCACATCAGGTGAATTATGCAGGGATCATCAAGCCTAATCATGTGACTCAGGCGGCGATGAATCAAACCGTAGCTTCTTATTATAGCTATTGGAAATCAACCTATCTCAAAAATAACTTGTCTTCTTTGCCAGGTGGCTATTATGTGCGTGGTGATATTACCGGTGATGCAGAAGGATTTGACCCGCTGGGTACATCCGAAGGTCAGGGGTATGGCATGGTGATTACCGCTCTGATGGCAGGGCAAGATACGCAAGCACAGACGATCTATAATGGATTGTTCAAAACAGCCAGAGCGTACAAAAGTTCAGGCAATCCTGCTCTGATGGGTTGGGTCGTCGCTGATGATACTGCTGCACAAGGTCATTTTGGATCAGCAACCGATGGTGATCTGGATATTGCCTACTCTTTGCTTTTGGCACATACGCAGTGGGGTTCTGGTGGAACCGTAAATTATTTGTCAGAAGCTAAAAAAATGATCAGCGCCATCAAATCTAGCTATGTAACGTCTAATAATGGTATTAATCTGGGAGATTGGGATGCCAAAAACAGCTATGATACCCGTCCATCGGATTGGATGCTCAGTCATTTTCATGCTTTTTACGATGTGACTGGAGATCAGACATGGCTGAATGTGATCAACAATCTGTATAGCAAATATGCGCAATTTAGTAGTAGCTACTCACCTAATACGGGCTTAATTTCAGACTTTGTAGTGGGAAATCCAGCGCAGCCTGCACCAGAGTGGTTTTTGGATGAATTTAAAGAAACAAATGAATACAATTATAATGCTTCTCGTGTACCGCTTCGCATCGTGATGGATTATGCGATGTATGGAGATACTCGTGGCAAGAATATAGCTAACAAAATAGCAGTCTGGATCAAAGGCAAAACCAGTGGTAAACCTGCCAGCATCAAAGATGGATATCAGTTAAACGGGACGGCTCGTGGTACCTATGCAACTGCTGTATTTGTCGCTCCATTTATAGCCGCAGGTGTCACAGATCATGCCCATCAAGCATGGGTCAATACAGGTTGGGATTGGATGAAAAATAGCAAAGAAAGCTATTTTAGCGACTCTTATAATCTGCTCAGTATGTTATTTATCTCCGGTAACTGGTGGAAGCCTACTGTCTCTTGATGATAGGGAGTACATGCATAGATACTTTGCATATAGTGTTATAACAACAGAGATCAGATAATAGCTTTTCAAATGTAGACATGTTCACCAAACCTCTAATCGTTGCTGTCTGCAATGAGTAGAGGTTTGTCTTGTTTTTCTCGCTAACCCTTAGTGTCGTTTGCTTGCTTTAGATGTCTATTTTTGGATTGTGGTATAGTGAGATAAAGTATCACTCAGACAAAAATAATGAAAATAGATGGAGCAGGTGACCACTGTTGAAATGTTTAACTTTAAATACGCATTCATGGCACGAAACGAACCAGTTAGAAAAAATCAGTCAATTGGCTCATTTTATCAATCAACAACAATTTGATGTTATCGCTCTGCAAGAAGTGAATCAATCGATGAGTGAGCCGCATGTAGAGGTATCGGTATTGGAGGAATCACGTTATTACGCTACTGATCAAAATGTGAATATTCGGCAAAATAACTTTGCTTATGTGTTGTTACAGCAATTATCTTCTGATTATTACTGGACATGGGTTCCGACTCACCAGACCAGACAGACCTATGATGAAGGATTAGCGATACTGACCCGTACGCCAATCGTTCAAGCGAGCTACGACTTTGTCTCTCAACTGCAAGACTATAACAATTATCGGACACGTCGTCTGTTGATGGTGCAGACCGAAATGAGCGGACAGCCTGTATGGATAGCAGATGGACATTATGGATGGTGGCATGACGAAGAACATTTCCGTGGACAATGGGATCGTACAGAACAGTTATTAGCACCATACCAAGATCAATTGATCCTTATGCTAGGCGATCTGAACAATGTAGCAGAGATTCGAGAAGAAGGTTATGACTATGTGATGAGCAAAGGCTGGTTCGACACCTATACACTAGCCAAAGTAAAAGACGATGGACATACCGTCGTCAAAGCTATCGCAGGTTGGGAAAACAATGCAACAAGTCTGCGTATCGATTATATTTTAACCAATCGTCCGTTATCTGTTCGTTCTTCTGCTGTGGCGTTGAATGGTGTGAATGGAGCTATCGTATCGGATCATTTGGGAGTAGCTGTGGATTTAGACTTGGAGTAATCCTATTAGCACGATAGAAAATTTTAAAAATTATAGTTCATTAAAACATTAAGAAAAGAGACCTTAACTAACAGGTCTCTTTTTGCTGTATCTATTTTATTGCTTTATTTATTCCGACCATTCACGACGTAACGCAAATAAGTCTTTCAATGCATCATTAGACAATTCAGTGATCCAGCCTTCTGAATTAGAAATAACATTATCACTTAACTGTTGCTTGCTCTCCAACATCTCATCAATTCGTTCTTCTAGCGTACCGAGGGAGATGAATTTGTGTACTTGTACATCACGAGTCTGACCCATCCGATAGGCTCGGTCAGTAGCTTGATTTTCGACCGCAGGATTCCACCAGCGATCCACATGGAATACATGGTTAGCAGCCGTTAAGTTCAGACCGACCCCACCCGCTTTGAGTGATAAAATAAAGACAGATGGCTTGGTGGAATCTCCTTCGACGGCAGGCGCTTGGAATTGCTCGATCATGCGATCGCGTGCTGTTTTGGAGGTGCTTCCGTTCAAATACAATACATTTTCTTGCAATTCTTCTTCCAAAATTTTCTGCATCAACTGACCCATCCCAATATACTGGGTGAAAATCAAACACTGTTCGCCTTCTTCACGTAATTCTTTGACCATTGCTAGCAAGCGTTCCAATTTGGCAGAACGACTAATCCAGGCTTCGGTATTAAATCGTTTACCTTTTTCCGGTTCAGGAGGCGCTTCTTTGGTCACAAGGATCGGATGATCGCATAATTGCTTGAGCTGGGTGAGCGCAGACAGAATCGCGCCTTTGCGCTTGATACCATCCAGATTGTTCATCTGTTGCATTAAGCTGTTAACCGCTTGATCATACAATACCCCTTGTTCAGCAGTCAGATGAATATAGGTTTTCATCTCATTTTTTTCAGGCAAATTCAATTGAATATTAGGATCTTTTTTGGTGCGTCGTAACATAAATGGCTTGACCAGTCGTTGCAAATGTAATGTTCGTTCTTCATCATGATCTTTTTCGATCGCATTGCTAAACCGTTCTTGAAACCCTTTAGCTGTTCCTAGATAACCTGGCGTAATAAAGTCATAAATCGACCATAACTCAGCCAATCTATTTTCAATCGGTGTACCGGTTAATGCTACCCGGTGCATAGCAGATAGACTACGAACCGTTTGTGATTGTCTGGTCTGCGCATTTTTAATATTTTGCGCTTCATCCAGACAGATAGTTGCCCATGTATAACTTTGGAGCAATTCTTGATCCAGTGAAGCTGTCGCATATGAAGTCAGAATCACATCGGCATGATCAATCAATTGCTGAAACTCCGCTCCCGAACGACGTTTACTTCCATAATGAAGCGCCACAGTAAGCGAAGGCGCAAAGCGACTGATTTCTTTTTGCCAGTTCCCAAGTACAGAAGTAGGGCAGATGACAAGAGAGGTCGGGCTGAAAATCGTCTCCTGATGCATATTCTGCATTTCTTCGGTCTGATGAAATTGCTCGGCTAATTGATGAATAGCGATCTCAGCATGTTCTTTAATGTGCAGTAAATACGTGATTAACTGCACCGTTTTACCGAGTCCCATATCATCTGCCAGACAAGCACCCAAGCCGAATTTTCTTAAAAAAGATAACCATGAATATCCTTCATGCTGATAAGGACGCAATTGCGCTTGTAATCCTGCTGGAATCGGAGTGAGTGGAAGATCTACTTGCTGATTAATCTTTTCGATTAACGAAGTGAGATGTTCATTAAGTTCCACTTCCAATTCTACACGCGTACTTTCTTCTTCAATAGCTTCTTCTTCCGCCGCTTGAGCTATTCGATGTTGACGCATCAGATGAAGTTGTAATACATCTTGAAAAGAAAGTCCGCGGCGCTTATCAATTCCGTTCATCGCACGCCGAATCTGCTCTAACAATTCAGGATCAAGTGCAATCCATTGTCCACGGAAAAGTACCAATCGTTCATTACGAGCCGCAAGTTCGAGGAACTCTTCTTCTGAAAGATCGGTATCTCCAATTGAGACACGCCAATCGAAGTCGATCAGTGCATCTAAGCCAAAAAACGATTTGCCATCTCGTTTTTCTTTCTCTTCGCTGACTTTAGCACGTAATTTAGGCTTTTTACGTCGTGCCGCTTCCCACCATGCAGGCAGTAACACTAACCAGCCAGCTTGAAGCAATCGATTACTTTCTGTCGTCAGAAAGCGCCATGCTGTTTCATTGTTCATCGGACGCTGTAAAATATCCGACGTTTCGGCGAATTGTGCTCTTGGTAAAGTAGCTCGTAGATGTTCTAGCCAGCCAGAAGCCCGATCTTGCACATGAATATTCCATTGTTCAGGCCATTTTCCATTAACATGTCCGTCAATTCCCAATTGTACAGGCACAAGCACCGTTTCATCGGCTTTGTCTTGCAGTACAAACTGTAATCGCCAGCCACTGTTAGCATCTTCCGGTTCTAGCAATTGAAGTGCCGGGCGAAAAGGAGCTGTGTCGCTTTTCCAACCGATAGAGACTAACCATGTTTCTTCGTCTAGTCCGGCTGTACTCTGGTTACGATCAAATAACTGCGGATATTCCCGCCGTAGATCAGCGGCTTCTGCTTCACTGTTGTAATATTGGCGGAATACAGTAGCGGAGAATGCCGCTTGTAATCCTTGAACGAATTGCAGTTGAGACGAATTTTTGAGCAAAGATCGTATTTCACGTTCAACTCCGTCTTCCTGCGCCCATTCTAACAGCACATCTTGATCCCAGCTCCACTGCAATTTGCCTTTGCGATATGAAGTTAGACTCGGTAGATATTTACGTTCATCCAGACAGCGCTCCAGATAAGGAGCTAGCTTGCGAATCTGAGCAGTTTCACCTTCCCAATTCCACTGCACATGATGAAGTAAAGGAGCAGATGCAAAATAAGGAATAACCTGTTCAGCAGGCAATACAATCAGTTCTACTTCCGGTGTTTCTTCTACTTCGAGTTCTGTCCCGTAAAAAGAATCTTCATGCCATGCAAATAGCAGATGCTTGAGATAAGTAGCAGGTACAAATCCATAAGCTTCTTTGGAGCCGTAGATTAGAGCATCGCCATACTCGCTGAGTCCCATCTGGACAGTGATGTGTTGAATATAATGACTCATGGTATCAGCTTTCCTTTCCGCAATTCTTCTTGAAGTGCACGCAAGCGACTATGACGCTGAGCAAATTGCTCGATAAAAGCAGTCCAGCGCGGTTCTTGCTTTATTTTTTTATACAATTTGGCTAGACGTTTGAGTAATTTGACTGCCGCTTTGTAGCCTTGTCTATTTTTGTGTGCCATATGACGCTCTACCGCTTGATGGTAAAAAGGCAACAGCATCTCTGGTGCATTATTTTCTAAGGGTTGTAGTTCGGTCACTTTGTAATTGGCAGGATCATTTCCAGCCGCTAACTGATAATCCATCCATAATTGCCATTTGCCATAAGCTAATAATTTTTCTTCGTAAATGCGTCCCCCAACAGGCAATAACTTTTCCAGTGCAATCCACATCTGGGGTTCTTCTGCTGGAAGTTCTGCAATCACTTGCTCCCAGTAAGAAGCGTAATGTTGTAAATTTGACTGTTGTTGGCGTAATACATCCGCAAGTTCAGTCAGCCAGTGGGCTAACCGTTGCCACTGTGCTTGCTGAGTTAAGCGTTCCAGATAATCTGGTAACCGATCAGGATAAAAATCTTGCTTGGTAGCTGCGGTATGGATTAGAGCAAGTGCAACTTCATCATGCTCGGTACCACGTTCAAAATGAATGTGACTTTGTGCTAACCACCATGCTTGCTTGAGTGCAGAATGACCGGATCGCGGTTCTAGTTGTTCTAACAGCTCGACTTCCGCTTGTAGTAGTTGCTCCTTATCTTTCAAGGTGGAGTCAGCCAATATAGCCATCATCCAGTTCATCCAGAGCCGTATATAGCTATCTAAAAAAGTAAACGAATCTCGTGATTCACTCAGCATTTCTAAGCGAATATAAGAAAAGGTTCCACTTAAAAGTTTACTTTGTTCTACGGTTAGAGAATCGGTCAGGTGTAGCGATTCTGCAAAAAGATGCTGTAACGATTTCTGCAATTCAGCTACAGCCAAATGAGTATGATAACCGAGCGATGCCATCGTGCGACTCAGATGATTTTGCACAGGTTGAACGACGATTTGTAGCATATATAAATAAGCATTTAGCTTAAATAATGCTTGTTCTACAGGATCAGAGGGTAATTCTTTTTGGAAAATAAGCGTCAACGCTTCTGTTGTATACTGCACATTACGAATCCCTTGCCCGAGTGGTGCGATATCTTCAGCGAACTGTTGATGCCATTGTTGCACTGCATCATCGATATCTTTTTTTATATTTAATATCAACGTCATATCCTTTATTCTCCTAAGCACTTGTTCAAAATCGATTCGACTTCTTCTAGTGCAATCCAAAGTGATTTTTGCAAAGCATACTATAGTAGTATCAGCTTTTTAACACATAAGAGTTTACCAGTATAAACATATGTTCTCATTATATCATGACCTATCGAATCCTAGACAGCAATAAGCATGATTTACATACCAAAAAAAGACATCCTACGATGTCTTTGATACAGTCGATTATATATCTACAGATATTGGTTATTGTGTGCAATCAAGGATGATCTAGCTTTTCTAAAAGGTAATCGATCAACATATTTTCCGGCGAAGGAAGTAAATGTTCTTTTTGCTATTGGATCATCTGTTGTTGGTGAGCTTTAAGATGATTAGAAGAGAGATCAAAAGAGAAATCAAAAGCAATCGTACCTATCACTGATTGTTGTAAATTAATAGCTTGTATTTGTGCGGATTTTAATTGTAAGACCAACCAGTCCTATTCCTGCAAATAGAGCAAATCCGATCGGATACGAAAATAGATCAATCACGCTACCAGCCAGTAAAGAACCTATAAATTGACCGGCTCCAAGCAGTAAAAAAGAAAGACTGATGCCCATCGAAGGTTGCTCAGGATAAATTCGTGTTGCCCATACCATACAGATACAGCTCAAAAAGATAAATGAACTACCAAATAAAATAGCGGATGCAAAGTTATATCCGATCGAGGGTACGATAAGCACTGCGGTTCCTAATGCCATCATAAGCATACCTAACCGATAAGACTTTGCCAGCCCTAAGCGATTAATCCATGATCCAGAACCGCCAGCGATCATACCGGATGCCCCCATTACAATCCAAAACCAGATCGCTGTTGTGTAAGATACTCCTTGTTCTACAGTCAAAAAGCTGCGTGCAAAAGTCCAATACATAGCAGAACTACTTCCAATGAATAAAGAACCTACAAATAACGTTAGACTATGCGGCTGAAATATTTGTATTTTTTGCATAGAGGATGATGTAGAGTCAGTATGTCTGCGGTTCGGTATATTTTTACTATTCCACCAAAGAGTCAAGATAGCAATAACAGCAAATAATCCATAACTCAAACGCCAGTACTCGGTAAATAACAACGCAATAGGACCGGATAACACCATGCCAAAGCTTGTTCCACTATTGATCCATACATTGCCACGATCCCGATCTGTCACTGATAATTCAGTAGAAGCCGCATGACCTAGAGCAGGAGAGATCCAGCCTGTACTCCATCCAGCAAGAAATAGACTTATTGTTAATATCCATGCATTGGGGGCTAAGGCTACGCCAGCTATACCGACCGCTACACTTAGACCACTCAAGCGAATAATTTGATAATGTCCCCATTGCTGAATCAACCATGGAGCAGTCAACAGCGCTAGACAATAAGCAATATACATTACTGAACTGATTGAGCCTGCATCAGTTGCAGATAAAGAAAGGGAGTGCGAAATTTCAGGTAAAAACAATCCAAAACTATATCGACCTAATGTGTAACAAACCGCAATCATCGCTATACCTGGCAAAATGATCTTATTAGCATTCATCACGTAACACTCCTTTATGTATAAAAAAATATATAGAACGATCATTATACTTATAGTGAAATAAAAAGTGAGTATCTTTATACTCACTGGTGTTTATGACTCGTGTTTATGATCAAATAAGTAGTGAAATAGACAGCATACGATGAGGTAGTGTCTGTTGATCATCATGTATAGGTATTATTTAAGCTACACGTACAAATAGCTTTTCAGTCATATCAATAAATTGGGCACAGACAGTTGCTGTATCTTCCGTCTCAGCAAGTGCAGTAGAGCCTTCTAATAACAGGGAAAATTGCAGAATCTGTTGATGTGTTAAAGAAGAATCCAGTTGCTTGATAAAGTTCATCACATTTTCTTTGTGACGGTTAACAGTCTGCACGACCGGATGAGCCGGATCACCTGCAAATTCTTCTTTAGCTCGTAAAAACATACAACCACGAGATTGAATATCCATCAACCGTTGGGCATGTCCTTTAGCTAGATTCAGCAAAATCGCTTCACGATCATCGGTGAGAAAGCGGTGCAGGTACTCCATATATTGTTGTTCACGTCGCTTTAACACTTCTACAATCAATTCATCTTTGGAAGCGAAATGATTATATAACGTCATAATCGCAATATCTGCTTCTGTAATAATCTGCTTCAGACCAATCGCATGAAATCCATGTTCATAAAAAAGCTTTTCCGCTACCGTTAATAATGTTTCTCTTTTTTTGCTCACTTATATCCCTCCTTATATAGAACGATCATTATATTTATTGTGCAGGAATAATCAATTATTGTCAAATAACTAACATAAAGGTTAACAGATGGGTAGCAAAAGCGTATACTTTATAGCAATCTTACATATGTATGTATAAGTAGTAGTCGTTCTATGTTTATTATCATTATTTGAGATCAACTGATTAAACGGTAAAGGAGAAATGGATATGATAAGCTTTGGAACGATGATTGCTTTTGCGGCGGTAGCTTTGGGGATGGTCTGTGCACCAGGCCCTAATATGATCTATCTTATCTCACGTTCGGTAACACAAGGAAGAGTAGCAGGAGTCATTTCATTATTCGGTGTAGTGCTTGCTTTTGTTGTCTACATTGTAGCTACTATGATGGGATTATCTGCGCTATTTCTAACGGTTCCTATGCTGTATACGATGATTAAATGGGCAGGGGCTGTATATTTGCTCTGGTTAGCATGGAAAGCGATTCGCCCAGGGAGTGATCGCAATATATTAGAACCTCAAGCGTTAACGATTGAGTCTCCTAAAAAGCTATTTATGATGGGTTTTATGACCAATTTACTTAATCCCAAAGCAGCCGTATTATACGTCTCCTTATTACCACAATTTATCGATCCTGCGCGTGGATCAGTATTGATGCAAAGTGCAACTCTTGGTCTGATTCAGATCAGTATTAGCTTTATTATCAATCTATTGATCGTACTGGTCGCAAGTCAGGTAGTATCGTGGTTTGGCAAACGCCCAATCTGGCTAAGAGTTCAGCGCTGGGTAATGGCAAGTGTACTGACAGCTCTAGCAGCAAGAATGGCATTAGATCGCAAGTAATATCAGCGATCTAATGCCGTTTTTTATATTGTGTGTATGATCTTTGTTTGGTCATTTTTATTTTTGTGGAGCATCGCTATAAATGGTTAAGGTTTATTTCATCATATAAGCATGCTTCTTATCAACTTGATTCAACTTCATAGTACTCATTAATTAGCACTATTTTTGTATTCTTGCGGAGTACCTACAAAAAAAGAAAGAGTTTCTGGCATATTGTTCTTCTGCCCGTTAGCATTTTCGCTTCCACCGGATTCAGTATGCAGATCTTGAATAACATTAGACGTATCTTCTATTTTGGTACGGTTCCCTTTTGCATCTACATAATAATAATCGATAGTTCCCGTTATATTTGAGTCAGAAGTTTCTATTTTTCCAGAAGAAGGGACTTCGAAAACAATAAATTTATGTTCAGATGTAAGCGAAGGAGCATTTGGCTGATCAAAAGTAACGGTAACTTCTCCTTTATATCCTTCTGGAATCAAAAACATATACTGCTGACGTTCTTCTTTAAAAATAAAGAAAAGACTGATTACAACTAAAACAACAACACCTAATATTCCAAACCGAATTTTTTTATTCATTACTATCCTCTTTCTGTATTTATTTTGAAAATAGTTATTTAAAGTGTATCTTCTTTTTGCTGTAACTTATAGCTCTTTCATTGCGACCTCTACGAATATTCAAATATTTTGTCCCACGATTCTCTATTCTGTGTTAGCATAAAAATACTAAATAGATAAATAATAAACTATACGTTTGTAAACGCTACCATAAATGGTATTCTGTAAGATTCTTGTAGTCTTCAGTAGAGTTATATAGGGAGTGTCATAATGAAAGAACTATGTAGAATTTTGATCGTAGATGATGAAATTCTGGTAAGACAAGGCATTAAACACTATATGGTCTGGGAACAACACGGATTTCAGATCGTAGGGGAAGCTTCTAATGGAAAAGAAGCACTTGAATTGGTGGATCAATTGCAACCTCATATTGTGATAACAGATATTGTGATGCCTATTATGGATGGGGAAGAATTTACGCGGATTGTGAAGCAACGGTACCCTCATATTGAAGTGATCGTACTGAGCAGTTATGGAGAATTTAGCTATGTACGATCTACTTTTCAAAGTGGGGTCGCTGATTATATTTTAAAACCGAAGTTGGAAACGCAAGAATTGTTGCAGGTACTACAAAAGACTGCACGCCGTATTCCATCTCTTCAATATAATGAACACAATGATCAAGAGTTATTATCGATTGACCATATTATTGAAAAAGTGATCTCTGGCTATGAAGTGAATTATGGACAAGAACTGATCAAGCAAGCTTTTCCGTATGATCATTATTGTCTGATCGGGGTTCAGCCTTCCGGTTATATCGCCAACAATCACACATCTGCTGCGGTACAAAGTCATTTATCTACTTTAGGCATGCGACTGGCAGAAGTGCTTGAATCGTTAGGGACATCGATTGTATTTCGACCTGCACCGGTTAGTGATTCCGGTCTAATTGTGTTTCTAGTTAACTTGGAAGCATCGCAATACGCTAGATTGGTAGCTGTTATTCAAAAGTTAGCAGATGATATCTATACCCAATCTCCGCAAATCGGCTGGGTGATGAGTGATCCGTTTGCTGTATTTGAACAGATTGATCCGGTGTATCATCAACAGATTTTGAAATTGTTAGATTATCGCTTTTATTTCCCGGATCGCAGACTGATGTTAGAATCAGAACTTCCGCCACCGGTTGCAGTACAAGGCGCATTTAATCTAAAGCAGTTTGCCGAAGAAATGAAACGAGAGCATTTTGAATTTGCTTTTCAAGAGTTGCGTCAGTATGTGACAGCGATGTCCGGTAATTATGTCTCGACTCCATTTGAATTGAAGTCTTTTCTAGGTAATGTCGTATTCAATATTATTACATTGCTCGGCAATCTGGATTACGATATCGAACAACTGGATGCTGAGAAATATAATTATTTCAAACAGATCAATGAAGCGGTACACATTAATGAAGCAATTGATTTGCTAAATCGCTTTTTGCTGGTGGTGGATGAGCAGATTGCCGCACGTACACAGCCAAATAGTAACTCTAATATGAAAAAATTATTGGAGTATATTGATGATCATTTTGCAGAGTCGCTCAGTCTGACAGGCTTAGGGCAATATTTTCATTTTAATCCGTCGTATCTGTCTAGCTATTTCACTACCCATAATAAAGAAGGATTTAGCGAATATCTGAACAAAATTCGTGTTGAAAAAGCAGCCGCGATGTTAAAAGAAGACGAGTTCACGATTGCCGATATCAGCAGTAAAGTAGGCTACTCCGATCCTAGTTATTTTACCAAAGTATTCAAAAAACTAACCGGACTATCCCCAAGCCAATACCGCCGTAAACACTTGCGTTAAGCGCTTGGCACCATAAGCGCGACCAAGTCCAATAAGAGAATGATTTTTGCAAAGCAAAATATCTTACTATTTTATATGTATGAATGGGTTACAGAAAAGGGAATGAGTATGAAAAAAAGTATCGACAATTTCAAACAGCAAGGTCTGTTTTTTAAATTATTTATCGTGATGGTCGTGAGTATTATTGCTGTTTGTTTGTTGACTTCACTGGTAACGATTCGAATGTCAGAGCGTTTATTTGCCGAGACATTCAGTATTACCAATTCCAAAGTATTGAACCAGATCAAAACAAGCTTTGAGTCGTTTAACGATTCGATTGTAAATGCCGTCAGCCATGCGTCTCAGACAGCGACAGTCAAAAGCTTTCTCACCAGTGGGGAAGGGGATTCAGTCGCCACAGCCAGCTCGTATTTCAGTATGGGTCAACAGATGAAGCAGATAAAATCCAATGTAGATGCTTATGAAGTAGGGGTAACCGTTATCGGAGTGAATGGAAGAGGCTATTCTTCTGATTATGGATACTGGCCGATTCCGATGAATGCATTAACCAAAAGCCCGATTACCAAAAATACGATTGCTGAACCCAAACGATTGATGTATCAATATGATGAAGAATCGACAGATATCCATCAACCTCCAGAACATTATATTATTGCGTCCAAAGCATTGATGGAACGTACCAGTAATTTTTTGTACGGAACGATTTATATAGCGATTCAAGAGCGAGAGTTCAAGCGGTTTTATAGTAATTTTACCAGTACAGGTAATGACGTGCTTATTGTCAATGCAAGCGGTCGGATCGTATCAAGTAATCGGGATGATTTGATCGGTACATTTGCACCGGAATTGCTTAATTATGCGACTCAAATTAACAAAAAACATCTGGATTATATGGATGCAGATGTGATGGGCAAAGATCATATTATTTTATCGAATTATGTACCTGAATATGATTTTTATCTGGTAAATCTGGTTGATCGTGAATTTGCAGTTGGACAGATCATTAATGTGCGCTCTGTGGCGCTGATCTGTATTGCGATTGTCAGCGGAGCACTATTGATCGTATTTTTAATCTCGCGCCGATTGACGCAATCGTTAACCCGTCTGGTGAAGCAGATGTCTACGATTACCGAAAAGAATTTTGACAATTATATTCAAGTGAGTGGAAGCTATGAAGTTCAGGAACTGGGTCGTGCGTATAACTATATGCTCGATGAGCTGAACGATTATATCGAACGTTTACTTCAGACACAGAAAGATCAGCGGAATGCCGAATTGGCTGCACTACAGCGACAGATCAATCCACATTTTCTATACAATACGCTGGCTTCGATCAAAATTCTGGTGCAAAAAGGCAACAAAGAAACAGCCGCTGAGACCATTAATGCTTTGATCTCGTTACTGCAAAATACGATCAGTAATGTGAGTGAAACGATTACTATCGAACAAGAACTTGGCAATATGAAAAATTATGTATTTATCAACCATGTGCGGTATGGACAACGTGTACAGGTGAACTATTTCGTATCGCCCGATTGTCTCGAATACCATGTGCCCAAATTGATTATTCAACCGTTTATCGAAAATGCGTTTTTCCATGCGTTTAATGAGAAACAAAATGGAATCATCTATATTATGGTCTCTCAATCAGATGGCGTACTTACCTGCGAAGTGGTCGACAATGGAGACGGTATGGAAGGTCTTTCCGCAGAGAGCGAACACAACCCGCTCCCGAATCCGAAAAGCAAACGCCAACTATTTACAGGCATCGGCATCCAAAACGTCCACAACCGCATCACACTACTGTATGGCGAAGAATACGGAGTCACAATCTCCAGTACCAAAGGCGAAGGCACCAAAGTAAAAATCACCATGCCTTTAATTCTGGAACAGCAGTAAAAAGTAAAAGAGCCGAAAACACTCACAACATCGTATCTGCTTACAGATCTATGAGCAATCTCTTACCATTTTGTTTGCTAGTCTATTCTTATTCATATCCCTTACTAAATAACAATAGAAAATACCAACCCAAAATAATTCCACACAAAAAAGGTAGACACTTCTAATCAAGTGCCTATCTTTTTTTGTGGTTGAAACCACCCCATAATCTTTCTATCCAAAAATATTCCTATTCAAATCATTCAATCTCATCCATCACATTCAAATCTAAACAAACCCGAACAAATTGAACTTTATAGTACAACACATAATGACGTACCCACCTAACTCCTACTCCCATCTTTCCTGCCCACCCCACCCAAACACCAGATTTGTGCACTCTCATAGTTAAGTGCCCACCCAAAATCCTCCCAGCACAGAGCGAAGGGGAATCTATTCTTTCTGAAAGTCGCCTTTAAGACTTGGATATCGACCGCCTGCGGTCAATTCAAGATATCCGAGTTTTACCAGCGACGCCAAGAAAGAATAGATCCCCAAAGCGGTCTACCTATGTCCAGCTTCACTTCCAACCCCAACAAATCCAATATTTAATTTCTACCATTATCCAAATATATTACTAATGATAACGCTATCAAAAATTAGAAATATAACAAAATCACAAATCCTTACAAAGATAGTCATACCGTATTCAAATTAAGAGGTGTTAAGATAAATATACCAAATGGTAAACGCTTTCAAAAAAAGAACAGGGGTTGAACACAAAATGAAAAAAATGATGTTTCTTTTACTAGCAACCGTTTTCATGTTATCTGCATGTTCAAGTAATTCGGGTAGCGGTGCAAGTTCTGATCCAGCTAAAAAAGAAATTACAGTATGGGCATGGGACCCTAACTTTAATATCGCAGCATTGAATTTAGCTAAAGAAAGATATATGGCAAAACACCCTGACGTAAAAATCAACATTGTTGAAAACGCTCAAGCGGATATCGTACAAAAATTAAACACAGGTTTGAACTCCGGTACAACAAAAGGTCTTCCAAACATTGTGTTGATCGAAGATTATCGTTCACAAAACTTCTTGCAAGCGTATCCAGATGCTTTCCGCGATATGTCTGATTCCATCAAAGGCACAGACTTCGCAGACTACAAAGCAGGTCCTACAAGCTACAACGGTAAACAATATGGAGTTCCATTTGATTCCGGTGTAACAGGTATGTACGTAAGAACAGATTACCTTAAAGAAGCAGGTTACACACCTGAAGATATGCAAGATATCGATTGGGATAAATTTATCGAAATCGGTAAAGCAGTTAAAGCTAAAACTGGTAAAGATATGTTAACTCAAGATCCGAATGATTTGGGATTGATTCGTGCAATGATCCAATCTGCTGGTTCTTGGTATCTGAAAGAAGATGGTAAAACTCCTAACATTGCAGGAAACGCAGCTTTGAAAGAAGCGATGGAAAACTACAAAGCAATGTTTGATGCAAATATCGTAAAAACAAACTCTGACTGGAGTCAATTCTTGGCTGCATTCAACAGTGGTGCTGTAGCATCTGTTCCTACAGGTAACTGGATTACACCTTCTATCAAAGCAGAAGCTTCACAATCTGGTAAATGGGCTGTTGTTCCATTCCCTAAATTGAAAAATACACCAAACTCTGTTCACGCATCTAACATCGGTGGTAGCTCATGGTATGTGATGAACGTTGATGGTCAAGATACAGCAGCAGACTTTATGAAAGAAACATTCGGTTCTGATAAAGAATTGTATCAAGATATGTTAAACAAAATTGGTATTATCGGTACGTTGAAATCTGCTTCTTCAGGTTCAGCTTATGACAAAGCAGACGAATTCTTTGGCGGACAAAAAATCTATGCTGACTTTGCAAAATGGACAACAGAAGTTCCTAACGTAAACTACGGTCTACACACGTATGCTATCGAAGATATCATGACAGTAGAAGTACAAAATTACCTTGCTGGTAAAGACATCGACTCAGTATTGAACGATGTTCAAGCTCAAGCAGAAGCTCAATTGAAATAAAATAGCATACTGTACCCGATCTGCTCAGGCAGTGGATAGAGAAAGCTTGCTGGGCGTAAGGCGATAGACACAGCAATGAAACCTTGGGCTTCGCCGTTCAAGGTTTTATTGCCGTATCTAAGCTATAAATAAAAAAAATAACCCACAAGCGATATAAAGGAGATGAAAGAAATGAAAGCAGCTCAACCTCAATCCAAATTAGGCCCTCGTTTCAAAGCTGGCTTAACCGGATGGTTATTTATTGCAATCGCGGTTCTAATGATATGTGCGTTTTACTTTTATCCAATGATTCAAGCACTTATTCTTTCGTTCCAAACGGGAACAGGCTCTAATCTGAAATTTAACGGTATTGATAACTATGCTCGTTTATTTACAGATGATATGTTCTTGACTGCAGTAAAAAATACCTTTATTTATTTGATTTTCCAAGTGCCTTTAATGGTTGTGCTTGCTTTGTTTATCTCTGTATTACTGAACAACCCTCGTTTAAGATTTAAAGGATTTTTCCGTACAGCTATTTTCTTACCTTGTATTACATCGCTTGTTGCTTATTCCGTTGTATTTAAATATCTATTTTCTTCCGATGGTTTGGTTAATGCGTTGTTACTGAAATTGCATTTGATTGGTGCTCCGATTGAATGGATTGCTGATCCGTTCTGGGCAAAAGTAACGATTATTATCGCGATCACATGGCGCTGGACAGGGTACAACATGATTTTCTATCTATCTGGATTACAAAATATCGACAACTCTATTTATGAAGCAGCACGTATTGATGGTGCTTCCGCGATTCGTCAATTTTTCAGCATTACGATTCCTATGCTAAAACCTATTATTTTGTTCACATCGATCACATCGACAATTGGTACGCTGCAATTATTTGATGAAGTCGTCAATATTACCAAAGGTGGACCAGGTAATGCGACCACATCGATTTCGCAGTATATCTACAATCTGTCGTTCAAATATTCAGCAGACTTTGGTTATGCAGCAACTGTATCGTATTCTATCGTAATTATGATCATCATCTTAGCATTTATTCAATTCAGAGTGGCAGGTGATCGCAATGAATAAATCGAAAACGTTTTTCACTTATATTTTCTTGAGTATCGCCGCATTCATCTCTATTTTTCCATTTTTCTGGATGATCGTCAGCTCAACGAACCTTTCGGTAGACGTCACCAAAGGTAAATTGTTACCGGGGTCACATTTAATCGAAAACTTCCAAAAATTAACGAGTTCTGTAGATATTATGGGTGCTCTCGGTAACTCTGCTAAAATCTCGATCAGTACTACGATTCTAGCATTGTTAATCGCTTCTCTTGCAGGTTATGGATTTGAAGTATACCGCAGTAAAGCGAAAGATATCGTATTTAACATTTTACTATTGTCGATGATGATTCCTTTTGCAGCGATGATGGTTCCGTTATATCGGATGTTCGGTAAAATCAGTAATGTTGTACCAACGATCGGTATCGACACATTAGCATCAGTAGTTATTCCGACCGTAACAACAGCGTTTTTGATCTTCTTTTTCCGTCAAAGTACCAAAATGTTCCCGAAAGACTTGCTTGAAGCAGGTCGTATGGATGGTCTTACCGAGTTGGGATTATTCTTCCGTGTGTACATGCCAACGATGAAAACGAGTTATGCTGCTGCGGCGATTATTACGTTTATGTCGAGCTGGAATAACTACCTATGGCCTTTGGTTGTTTTACAATCGCCAGAAAATCAAACGATTCCGTTGTTAATTTCTAACTTGGGATCAAGTTATGCTCCGGATTATGGTGTGATCATGATCGCTATCGTATTCTCTACATTACCTACTGCAATTGTCTTCTTCGTAATGCAAAAACACTTCGTAGCAGGAATGGTTGGATCGGTAAAATAAATCTCCCAGTTGTGGAGATGGACTGTGGCTGTTGATGGGGACCGCTTCGTCTAAGGAATTGTCCTTGCCGCCGCTGGTAAAGATAAATGCTTTGAATGACTGCCAAGCAGTCGCATTTATCTTTAAAGGCGACGTTCAGGACAATTTCCTTAGACTCCGCTCCGCCGCATCACAGCCACTTTGCCACGTCCACAAGAAAAAGATTTCATTTTACTTCGAGTAGGTAGCAGGGGAGATTTAGAGAGTTAGGGATATAGGGATTAAGGATTGGGGAATTTTAAATTGGAATTTAGGATTTAGGATTAAAAGAATAAAAGAATAAAAGAATAAAATAGTAAAAGATTTAAGGATGTAAGGGTTGAAAAGATTTTATGGTTTTGACTTGTTTGATGTTTTAAGCTTATTTGATTTTGAGAGTAACGTGAAATGAATTAGTTTAAGATCAGAGCCATCATTATATCGATGCTAAAGCGAATAGCAATGCTAGAGCGAGACTAACATCATTATTTTATGCAATGAAAAAACCATATAGCCAAAGCGCATATGAGCTAAAAACTCCAAAATGATCATGTATTCCAAAGTAAGGATCTAAGGTTGAGGTTTTGGTTCTACTATGGAGACGCATTCAAATGGAGTAGCAGTTACATCTAGCGGAGGGGAATCGTTATTCTGAAAGGAGCCTTTAAAATTCGGATATCGACCACTTGGTGGTCTAATCAAGATATCCGAGTTTTACCAGCGACGGCAAGAATAACGATTCCCCGGAGCGCTAGTCACTCTAAAACAAAGAAAAGTCGGGGGTATGGACATGAATCAACAAAAGCCTAGTTTGGACTGGTTAACCGATGTCAGTGTATTTGCTGTGAATCGCTTGAAAGCGTACTCAGATCATAAATATTATGAAACGTTAGAAGAAGCACAGACACGTGGCGATATGAAGCTTCGTTCTTCACTTAATGGTAATTGGAAATTCAACTATGCTACCAATCCAAGCACGCGTCCACAAGGATTTCAAGAAACAGACTTTGCTTGTGACGGTTGGGGAGATATTACTGTTCCGGGTCATATTCAACTACAAGGTTATGGTCAAATGCAATACGTGAATACAATGTACCCGTGGGATGGACATGAAGATTTGCGTCCATTGTTCACATCAGAGACAGCTACAGTAGAAAATAGTCTGTCTACTCAATCAAATCCGGTCGGCAGTTATGTGAAGTACTTTACAGTGCCTCAGCATTTACTAGAGCGTCCATCTGGAGATCAATCACCTATTTATATTTCGTTTCAAGGGGTAGAGTCTGCTTTTTACGTTTGGCTTAATGGACAATTTGTAGGGTATAGCGAAGATAGCTTCACACCGGCTGATTTTGATCTGACACCTTATCTTCAAGCAGGCGAAAATAAATTAGCAGTTGAAGTGTACCAACGCAGTACAGGTTCATGGTTAGAAGATCAAGATTTCTGGCGTTTCTCCGGTATTTTCCGTGATGTGTATTTGTATACTGTACCGTCTGTGCATGTTCGCGATCTTCATGTAAATGCTGGATTGGATGATGCTTATACGCAAGGTCAGTTGTCGGTACAATTAACATTAGAGCAAGCAATCTCGGCAAAAGCAATGATCGAAGTACAAGATGCGACAGGGGCTAATGTAAGTTCGCTTGAAGCTACATTTGTCGATGGAAAAGCAGAGCTTACTACCACTATTGATCATGTACATACATGGAGCGCAGAGCATCCGTATCTGTATACGTTGTTGATTTCTATTTATGACGAAGCAGGTCGTTTGGTAGAAGTGATTCCACAGAAATCAGGATTCCGCCGTTTTGAAATGATCAACAAAGTGATGTGCTTAAATGGTAAACGAATTGTGTTTAAAGGTGTCAACCGTCATGAATTCAATGCTCGTACAGGACGCGCGATTACAGCAGAAGATATGCTATGGGATGTTCGCACAATTAAGCAAAACAATATGAATGCTGTACGGACATCGCATTATCCGAACCAGACGCTCTGGTATGAGCTATGTGATGAATATGGTCTGTATGTGATTGATGAAATGAACTTAGAAAGTCATGGTTCATGGCAGAAGATGGGCGCTGTTGAGCCATCCTGGAACGTTCCAGGTAATTTGCCAGAGTGGCAAGATATCGTTATGGATCGTGCGATCTCTATGGTAGAACGTGACAAAAACCATCCATCGATTCTGATCTGGTCTTGTGGTAATGAAGCATACGCAGGTGAAGTGATTCTGAATGTATCCAACTACTTCCGTACGACTGATCCTACACGTTTGGTTCATTATGAAGGTGTATTCCACAATCGTGATTATGATGCAACAAGTGATATGGAAAGCCGGATGTATGCCAAAGTGGCTGATGTGGAAGAGTATCTGAATAATGATCCGCAAAAACCATATATCAGTTGTGAATACATGCATGCAATGGGTAACTCGGTTGGAGGTATGTCTAAATATACGGATTTGGAACAGAAGTATGAGATGTATCAAGGTGGGTTCATCTGGGATTATATCGATCAAGCAGTCATGAAAGAAGATCGCTATGGTAAAGAATATTTAGCATTTGGTGGCGATTATGATGATCGCGCTACCGATTATAATTTCTGTACAGATGGTATCGTATATGCCGATCGTAAAGTTTCTCCTAAAATGCAAGAAGTGAAATTCTTATACCAAAATATCAAACTTCTTCCTGATGTAAGTGCGATTACGATTGTAAATGAAAATGTATTTGTCGGCACTGATGCGTACAATCTCGTCTATAGCCTTCACCATGAAGGTGTAGAAGTATATACGAATACGATGCCTGTTCAAGTCAATGCACAATCACAAGCACGTATTGAATGGGTATTGCCAGATATGCATACTCAAGCAGGTGAGTATGTGATTCATGCGTCGCTTGTACTGAAAGAAGCAGAACTATGGGCAGAAGCTGGTTATGAAGTCGCATTTGGACAACATATTTTCCACGTGGAACAAAAAGAAGAGTCTGCACTTCCAACAGGTACATTACGTGTAGCACATGGTGATGTGAATATCGGTGTTCATGGTACAGGATTTAGCGTGATGTTCTCTAAAGGAGCAGGTAGCTTAACTTCTCTACGTTATGGACAACGTGAAATGATCTCTACGCCACCCGCACCATTGTTCTGGCGTGCAACAACAGATAACGATAAAGGAACAGCTAGAGGATTCCATGCAGGGAACTGGTTTGCAGCTAGTCTAGCTCGTCAATGTGTAGGTATTGATGTGAATGAGCAAGCAGACCATGTAATGGTTACATTCCATTATGGATTCAGTATTCATGCTGATCTGAAAGTAACAACAACCTATACTGTGTATGGAGACGGAAGTATGAAAGTACAGTCTACTTACAACGGTGCGACAGGACTTGCGAATCTACCGATCTTCGCTTTATCGTTCAAAGTACCAGCAGATTATGATCAATTGGACTGGTATGCGATGGGGCCTGATGAGAACTATAGCGACCGTGCATTTGGCGCTCGTTTAACACATTTCCAGAATCAAGCATCTGATAATGTATCCGGTTATGTTGTACCGCAAGAATCCGGTAACCGCACAGGTGTACGTCGTGTGGATATTACCGATCAACGTAAACAAGGGATTCGGATTACAGCACCATCGACAGCACCGGTAGAATGTAATATTTCGCCGTATACTGCTTTTGAATTAGAAAGTGCTTATCATCAATATGAATTGCCAAATGTGTACTATACGGTAGTTACTGTAGCTGGTAAGCAAATGGGTGTAGGTGGGGATGATAGCTGGGGTGCTCCTGTATTAGACGAGTATCAGATTCCTGCGGATCAACCGTTAGCATTCGAATTTACGATTCACCCGCTAGTCTAAATTAGATACCACCCAAAGACTTTCCTTTCCTAACAATTATGTTCTGGATTAGGGAAGTCTTTTTTTATGAAAATTAACGATAAAGAGCATTATCATTTATGAAGTATTCAATAATATTCGTTGGAAAAAATAATTTGAGTCACAAAGTTACAACCCGTATAGTAGCGATAATGAAATGAATGTCTTCTTAATCAGCTTCTTACTCCATATTCCTTTGTTTGTCTATCTAGAGATATACTTCAACACTAACCTTGCGGTAGATTTTATTTGTTGGTCATCCTGTTAAGATTTAATTACAAGATGAAGTAGAGAACGAACGAGGGTAGTAGCATATTTCAACATTATATAATCAAAGGAGTGTTCATCATGCTTAATATGTCAACGCGTAGTTATATCATATTTACACTGGTTATTAACGGTCTTATTCCGTGGGGAGTCTATGTATGGCTGTCACCGTATGTAGGAGGACTAACTGCATTATCGATTGCGACGTTAATTCCTTTGGTTGATAATGTATTTCATTTTGCCAGACATCGCAAGATTGATGTATTCGGAGGTTTGATGTTACTGACTTTTGTGCTCTCATTGGTGATGGTATTGCTAGGAGGCAGTGAAAAGCTTCTTCTTTTGCGAGAATCAATGATTACAGGTGTGGTTGGTATCTTATTTTTGGGTTCATTATGGGTGGGCAAGCCCCTTATTTATTATATAGCTAGTCGCTTTAGTACCATTTCAGATTTTGAGCAAAAATGGCAATATGCTTATTTTCGTAAAGTCATGCGCAATATGACACTGATCTGGGGCGTGCTACTTGTGTTAGAAGCTGGCACTAAAATAGTGATGGTCTACGAACTTAGTGTTATTCAGGTGCTTGCATTATCGAGTATCATATCTTATAGCTTTATCGGTGCAGCTATTGGTGCGACTATCCTTTATCGCCGTAGAGCAGCAGTTAACATGAAGCAGCAACAATCTATTTCCTAGATCATTCCTGGATAGAAGCCTGTAAGATAGGGCTTCTTTTTTATGTGTATTTCCTCTATGATATTCACATTGTATATACCACAAGAATGAGATTAAAGTATCTATACTAAAGGAGAAATTCAATGACCGATCAGATCATCACCGTACAACAAGTATTAATAGCCGATACACCCAAAAGCTTTATTACTCGAGAATTACCTTCGATTGCGGTAGAGCTAGCAGGTATTCCTGACGATCGTCATTATGGATTATTACGCCCTGCTGATTCCAGACAAAAAATATATAAAAAAGGCACTATGATTGCTAATCGTAGACAGATCAGTATTGTGTCTTATGAAGATTGTGAGCAGATTGCATTACGTATGAAATTGCCTGAAGTAAGACCTGAATGGCTAGGGGCTAATCTTATGATACGTGGATTCGATCAACTTACACATTTGCCAGCAGGAGCGAGATTGATTTTTCCTGATGGAACCGGTCTAATCTGTGAAGGGGAGAATCTACCTTGTATTTTTCCAGGGAAAGTGATTGAAGAAGTATATGATATTCCCAAATTACGTTCCAAATTTGTACCGGCTGCCCGCAAATCAAGAGGTATCGTTTGTTCCGTAGAACGGGAAGGTACGATTTATCAAGGCGATACCGTACAGATTATCACAGCTCATTTATCCTAAGTAATACATTTGTAGAAAGGAGGATTCTAACGTGAGTACCGAACTTCATTTGCCAACGATCGAATTATGGTGTGGAAAGACTGCTTTTGCGAAAGGGAAATCGTATTACCGTAATGGTAAAGTATCCTTCATTCAATATGATCAGCAATCTTCGATGTATCAAGCGATTGTGAATATTAGAGCTAAACTGACTGAACAGGTCTCTGTAAATGTGGACGAAGAAGGCGAAGTATATGCTCAGTGTAGTTGCCCTTCGCTGTCCTCT
This sequence comes from Paenibacillus sp. PsM32, assembly GCF_030433815.1. Taxonomy (NCBI): domain Bacteria; kingdom Bacillati; phylum Bacillota; class Bacilli; order Caryophanales; family Paenibacillaceae; genus Paenibacillus; species Paenibacillus sp. PsM32. The sequence continues at coordinate 111,879 of NZ_JARUWY010000006.1, forward strand.
TATGATCATTATTGTCAGCATATCGCGGCGGTGTTAATTCATATCTATTATGCACAACAGCAAGGGATTGTACCTATTCTGGTAGAGTCCTCTGCGAAGCCTGAGCGGTCTTTGGCTGAAGAAGAGCAAAAGGTAGATACTTCGCAAGAAGATAATCGCCAGATACAACAACAGCACAACGATGCACTACAATTAACCTGGCATATGCTTTCTTTATTTGCCGATAAAAAGCAACGTCCTAGTGGCAGTCGAACGTATTTCGAGACTCGAACAACTCTTCAAGTAGAATGGATTTGCAAGCCTATTGCTTACGGTAATCGGCAATACCGAATAGGCATCGAAATGAAAGTTGGACCCAAACGTGTCTATATTGTACAGCAGTTGATCGAATTTCTAGAGCATGTGAAGCGGCGAGAAAGTTATTATTTTTCCAAATCATTCACATATGATCCTGAACTACATAGCTTTGCTCGTACAGATGATCGTCTTATTCAGCATATGCTCGATATTGTTCAAGAAGAACAACAATACGGAAGCTGGGAAGCGCAAGGTGCGATTGCTGGATACCATCAACAGCATCAGCGGTTAGTATTAATTCCAGCTTCACACTGGCAAGAAATGCTTGAGCAATTGTCTCACGCATCATCCACCACGTTGGAATATAACGGTCAGCAATGGGGTACAGTGATGCCAAGTCAGGAATCGTTGCCGATTCAATTTCAACTGGATCGTTATGAACCAGAATCCAATAAGAGTAGCAGAGATACAACATCTCTTAGCGCCCCACCCCGATATGAATTGCATGTAGAAGGGCTAGAGCACCTTATTATACTGGAATGGTATGAAACGGTTATTTCTTATGGTCAATTGATTCATGTACCTGAGAACGAGTGTCAGCGTCTGAGTGAGCTTCAATCGATGTTGCAAGCGTCAGAGCAATATCGAACTCATCAGACGATGACTATCCCTGAAGAGCAATTAGAGCCTTTTATCGAGCAAGTGATTCCAGGGTTGATGACATTAGGTCAGGTTCATATGACTCGCGCTGTTTCTGAATATATTGTACGTACACCACTTCAAGCACGATTGTATCTGGATCGTGTGCGAGATCGGCTATTAGCAGGATTAGAATTTCAATACGGGCAGGTCACTATCAATCCGTTAGATCTACAAGTGCCTTCATTACCAGAAGGGCAGATTTTATTAAGAGATGGTAAGCAAGAAGAAGAGATTATGATGTTGTTGGACGAAGGTTCTTTTGTACAGACCGAAGGCGGTTATTTTTTGACAGATGAAGATGCTGAATATGAATTTTTGTATCATATTTTGCCTCGTCTGGAACAATGGGTCGAAGTGTATGCGACCTCAGCAGTTAAGGCCAGAGTATATAATCCTTTATCTGCACCCAAATTAAAAGTGAATACAGACCCGCGTCATGATTGGTTGGAATTGACTTTGGAGTTGGATGGTATAGCAGAGTCTCAGATTATAGAAGTGCTCAATTCGCTACGTGAACAACGGCGTTACCATCGTTTACCTAATGGAGCGTTATTACCTTTAGAACAACAAGAATTCCGCAAAATTATCGCTTTTATTCAGCAAACGGGTATGGCGAAGTTTATGCCATTGGATCATGATCTGCTGGATCATACAACCAATGAAGAGCAGACCGGACAGTTGGTGATGCGGATGCCGCTCATTCAAGGACTTGCAGGGCTAGATCAAGAGTCAACGAACGAAAGTGTCCAGTTCGGTAAGTCGCTTCGTTTGTTGTTAGACAATCTGCGTAACCCTGATCTGCGTGAAGAGCCTGTACCTGCACATTTAGCACCTATTTTGCGGGATTATCAGCAGTATGGTTATCAATGGATGAGAACACTGGCTCATTATGGATTCGGTGGTATCTTAGCGGATGATATGGGGCTTGGCAAAACGCTACAAAGTATTACTTTTCTAGCTTCTATGTTGTCTGATATCCGGCGTAGTGGTCAGCCTGCATTGATCGTAACGCCAGCTTCACTGATGTATAACTGGCAACATGAGATTCGGCGCTTTGCTCCTGAGATTCATATTTGTCTGATTGATGGAAGCAAAACGGAGCGTAATCGGCGCTGGTATCAATCGTTGCCACAGCAAGCATCAGATCCCGAGGGGAATGATCGGACTGCGGTGGATGTCATTATCACTTCCTATCCATTATTGCGTCGCGATCTAGAGCAAGTGCATCGATCTTCTTTTCACACGTTGATCTTAGATGAAGCACAGACATTCAAAAATGATCTTACTCAAGTTGCAAAAGCGGTCAAACAGATCAAAGCGCAGTATCGTTTTGCATTAACAGGTACACCGATAGAAAATTCGATCTATGAATTATGGGCAATTATGCATGTGGTATTTCCGCAACTATTAGGCGATAAAAAGTCATTTGCTGATCTGTCTAACGAAACGGTTGCTAAGCGTATTCGTCCATTTGTACTGAGACGATTGAAAAAAGATGTACTCAAAGAACTGCCTGACAAACAGGAACATATCCTGATCTCTGAATTATTGCCAGAGCAGAAAAAACTGTATGCGGCTTATCTAGCCAGACTACAACAAGATGCTTTGAAGCATTTGAATGATAAGGCTGTACCGCAAAATAAAATCAAAATTCTAGCAGGACTTACCCGTCTACGCCAGTTATGCTGTCATCCTGCTTTATTTGTACAGCAGTATGAAGGTGGATCAGCCAAGCTAGAACAGCTGTTAGAAATTGTGGAAGAAAGTCTGGATGCAGGCAAGCGATTGTTGATCTTTTCTCAATTTACCGAGATGTTGGGGATTATCGGGCAGGAGCTTCAACAAGCGCAAGTTCCTTACTTTAATCTAGATGGAAGTACGCCTGTAGCGGAACGGGTAGAGTTATGTAATCGATACAATCAAGGAGAGCGTGATATCTTTTTAATTTCGCTCAAAGCAGGCGGAACAGGGCTTAATCTGACCGGAGCGGATACGGTTATATTATATGATCTATGGTGGAATCCAGCGGTAGAAGAACAAGCGGCTGATCGTGCTCACCGCATTGGACAGCAAAATACGGTGCAAGTGATTCGCTTGATTGCGCAAGGTACTGTAGAAGATAAAATGTTTGAATTGCAACAGACCAAAAAGCATTTGATCGATGAAGTGATTCAAGCAGGCACCGAACAACCTGCGTTAACAGCGTTAACCGAAGAAGAGATTCGCCAGATCTTAATGATCTGACGAATCTCTTTGTATAGTTAAGCCTGTATAACTTTAGTTATAAGCGTAGATTACGTGTGCATATGTGTGTTTAGACCTTCTACACCTGCAATAACGATAGAATGGTGAGCAAGTAGATCTAGATCATAAGGTGAATCTAATCGTTCACCAGCTTCATTATATAGAATCCGAATAATAGGACGTTGAGTAATCGATTTGTGAATATGCACAACAACACCTTTGAGACCATTGCTCAAAATGACAGTTAGACCGATCGGATAGATAGCGACCCGACTTTTGAAAACTTCCATCATATATTTATCATACATCGTGCCATATCCTGCATATAAGACTTCGAGCGCTTGATGAGGCAAAAGGGCAGAGCGGTACACACGACTTGTGGTCAATGCATCGTATGAATCAGCAATCGCGATCCATTTCGCATATTCATGGATATCCGGTTCGGTAATACCACGCGGGTAGCCACTTCCGTTCAATCGTTCATGATGCTGATAAGCGCAGTGGGCAGCGAGTAGTGGAATGCCTGGCTCGTCTTTTAACATTTTGTACCCGTATTCGGTGTGTAGCTTAATTTCTTCGTATTCCATATCGGTTAATCGCTCTGGCTTGGACAATATCGAATTAGGGATTTTGATTTTGCCAATATCGTGTAACAAAGAACCAATCCCAAGCACATGCAGTTCTTCTGTAGAATATCCATGTACTTTGCCAAGTAAAAGGGTATAAATGCATACATTTAAAGAATGATGATATAGATATTGATCTTTGGCATTGATATTCAATAACATAATCATCACTTCAGGATCTGAGCTGATATCATTTAGAATCGAATCCACTACTCCTGAGAAGGAACGTCCAATTAAAGGGTAATTCTTTTTTTGGGCTTGAGGATCGATTAGACTGCGGAACCCGGTCTTTATTTCTTGTAACGCTTTGTGACGAGTCTCAGAAGTAATAATATCTTTGACTACGATATCTTCAGTATCTGCATCTTGAATGTACACATAATCGAGACCATGATTATGTAATTTACGAATAATACCGCTTGTTAATTCGGAGTCTATAGCGAGGAGTACAACTCCTTCATCATTGTGTATTTTTTTGGCTAATCGCATTCCCGGCTGTAGGGAGGTAACAGGTATCAACCTCAATAGTAGTCACTTCCATCTATTATAGTTTAAGGTAACAATTCCACTTAGACTGTTAAGTATTGGCGTATAAGAACACCTTATTGAATAGTTCGACAATCATTATAAACATGGTAAAAAAACCTTCGAACCAGCCGGATAGATAAAGTTCGCTTCTGTTATTTCGGTTCGTGTCTATATTGTATAGGTAAGATTTCAATAAGTGATACGTAATATTCAATTACTGGTAAAAGAAAATCACATCGGATTCCGTGCAAAATGGGTATATTCATTATATCGACACTTCATACTTATTTAATAAATTCTGAGAGCAAATTTGTGGGAAATCTTAAAAAAAACGTCTTACATTTGAAATAAAGACCTTTCACTAAGCTAGATGAATTATATAGGGATTTTTCAAAATGAACCAGAGAGATTATGGAAATCAATAACACAATTTTAGGAGGGTTTGATATGGAATTAGGATTGCAGGATAAATCTGTATTTGTAGCTGCTGCTAGTAAAGGATTGGGAAGAGCGAGTGCGCTTGAATTTGCAAGAGAAGGTGCCCGCGTAACGATTGCTAGTCGGAATATCGAACAGCTACAAGAAGCTCAACAAGAGATTGCTTCGGCAACTGGGGTAACAGTAGACATTGTACAAATGGATGTGAATGATGCTACACAGATCCAAACGGCTATAGCACAAGTAATAGAACGCACAAGTCGGTTAGATGTATTGGTCACCAACGCAGGCGGACCTCCAGGAGGAACATTTGCAGATATGGAAGACAAGCACTGGCAACAAGCATTTGAACAAAATCTACTCAGTACGATTCGTCTGATTCGTGCGGCTTTACCAGCTCTACAAGCCGATGGAGGTGGACGGATAGTCAATATTGCTTCCTCTTCTGTCAAACAGCCTATCGATGGATTGATTTTATCCAATGTTTTTCGTGCGGGTATTCAGGCACTAACCAAGACATTATCTTCGGAATACGGGCACAAAGGAATATTGATCAATACCGTAGCACCCGGACGGATTGCGACTGATCGAATTTTAGAATTAGACAGTAAGCGTGCAGCAAATCAGCAGATATCTGTAGAACAATTGCAAGCACAAGCTACTGCACAGATTCCACTTGGACGGATGGGAACGCCGGAAGAATTTGCACGTATGGTTGTATTTTACGGTTCGTTTGCCAATACGTATGTAACCGGACAGTCTCTGATCGTCGATGGAGGAACGATCCGGGCATTATAAGATTACATTTCATCCACATGTTCAGATTCCACGTATTCATACCGATAGATAGAGAGATCGACAATAGCCTGGATACCGAATTCTATACCTTCTTCTTCAAGTAGCATTTGTTGAAGAAAACGGGATTCATCGTCTGCTATAGCGATCTCTCCTTTACTATTCACCACTCTATGCCACGGAAGATCATACTTCTTACTCATCGAATGTAACACACGCACAACCTGTCTCGCAGCACGCGGACTTCCTGCTTCTGCGGCGATCTGTCCATAAGTCATTACTTTTCCGTACGGAATAGCTTGAATAATTCGAATAACATGTTTAGTAAATGGTTGCATTATACCTCTCCTATCTTTTTCTGTTAGCACCATAGACATAAAAAGCAAAAATCAGTTTTATAGGACTACATAGTATAAAAAGTCGATTTTTTGTTAATTTAATGTCGAAAAATGTAATAAATAAGCTTTTTTTATAATAAAAAGATTGATTTTAAGATATATTGGGTATAAAGTCTTATACAAAAAGAAGGTCAAATGTACGAAATAAAGGTAACAGCATATGAGAGAACATCGTTTATCACGGACGTTATTTTTGAATACACAATTTGCATTATTGAAGGAGACAACAAAATGTCTATATTTTCCCCTAGAAAAGCAAGTCTTTCGTTACAATCAGTTATTGAAGCCAGTCAAAACGTTATCACCCAAATTCAACAACAAAAAGAGTTACCTCAATTAAATGTTAAAGATGCTTCCCCAGAAGTACAAGAATTAGTCAAACATATGAATAATGCTTTTGCATTATTGTACGATCAAAAGCAAGATATTTCACTACGTTTGGATCTAGTCACTGAAGCGATTCAAGTTGGATTGTGGGATATGAACGTGATTGCTGGTGATCCGGTGAATCCGAATAACGAATTTACATGGAGCGATGAATTGCGCCGTATGGTGGGATATAAAGACAAGAACGATTTCCCGAATGTGTTAGATAGCTGGTCTTCTCTACTTCATCCCGATGAGCAAGAATTTGTGTTAGACGCTTTTGCCACGCATTTACTAGATCACTCCGGTCGTACTCCTTATGATATCGAATACCGTATGAAATTGAAAAATGGACCATACCGTTGGTTCAAAGCTACAGGTACAACGATTCGTGATCGTCAAGGTGTGCCTTTACGTGTAGCTGGAGCACTATTTGATATTCATGACAAAAAGTTAAAAGAGCAAGAGTTGCAAGCACTTGTTACGCGTTATGATCTAATCAACAAAGCATTGATCGAAGCACCATGGGATATGGAAGTTATTGCAGGCGATCCGGTTAACCCTAATAATGAGTTCTGGTGGTCACCACAATTTCGTTCAACACTGGGCTTCCAAGATGAGAAAGACTTCCCTAACGTATTAAGCAGTTGGAGCGATCGTCTACATCCAGAAGATAAAGAATATTCGTTGAATGCTTTTGCTGCTCACTTGAACGATCATACCGGACAGACTCCGTTCGCTATCGATTACCGTCTACAATTGAAAAATGGAGAATACCGCTGGTATCATGCAGGTGGAGCTACAGTTCGAGATAGCAAAGGATTACCGGTACGTGTAGCTGGAACGATTCGTGATATTACATTTGAAAAAAATAAAGATGTTGTTGTAGAAGGCATGAATAGCCGTATGCAACAATTGTCTCAGTCGATCAGTGAAATGACAACCGCTATGGCATCGGTATCTGAACAAGCACAAGAAGTCGCTTCGGCTCAAGAGAAATCAACAGAAGCGGCAAATGAAGCGAAAAACAGTGCAGATGAAACCAAAAACATTTCTACCTTTATTCGTGAAATTGCTAACCAAACGAATCTACTAGGATTGAACGCAGCAATCGAAGCCGCACGCGCAGGCGAATTGGGTATGGGATTTGCAGTAGTCGCCGATGAAGTCCGTAAGTTAGCTGTAAACAGTGCTTCTGCAACGGAGAATATCGAAACCAGTCTAAGCGATATGAAAGAATTGATCGAACAGATTCTAGAGCATATCGGCAATATGACAACGATGACCCAGACCCAAGCAGCATTAACACAACAGGTGAATGCTTCGATGGACGAGATTAATCATATGGCAGAGTCGCTTGTTGATTTTGCGAAACAAATTTAAGAGTAGACTCAAAGTTTTGGAATACAGTCTATATATCAAATGAACTACGAAAAAGAGCGCTCTATAGAGTGCTCTTTTTTTATTTCTATATATGCTTATATTAGTCGATCATAACAATGTTCCATTGATCTTGTGGATCTTTTTCAAAATAAAATGTATATACAGCTTTCTTTTCTGCTGTATCTTCTGCAACGGTTAGTTGACCGTGTACAGGGACAAGGACACGTTTTCCTTCTTTCAATGCCGTATCAATATGTGTGAATGTCATTGTATTGTCGAGCAGATAGTCATGAGCGGTACCCATACCTGTATCTATAGATGCTCAAACAAAAAAAGACCTGTACACCGCCCACTTTTCAAAAAGTATCGGGATACAGGTCTTTTGCTATTCATTCAAATCATTTTAACGATTAAATTATACTTGTTGCACTTTCAGCAAGTTCGTATTACCAGACTGTCCAATCGGTACGCCAGCAGACAATACAATAACATCGCCTTTGTTGATATATCCTGTGTTGATGGCATTACGTGTAGCCGATTCAAACATTTCATCAGTTGTACTTACTGCATCGCCTTTAACCGGGATAACACCAGACAATAGACATACTTTCGCCATCACTGATTCGTGTTGAGTAACTGCAAAGATCGGCGCTTGTGGACGATATTTGGAGATCATACGAGCGGTAAATCCACTCTCGGTCGAGATAATGATCGCTTTAGCCGCTAGTTCAAGCGAAGCACTTACAGCACTTTGGCTGATGACTTCTGTAATATTGGTAGAGTGTTCTGCTCTTTTTTTAGAAAATTGCTCGTAGTAATCGATCATCGTCTCAGCACGTTGTGCAACAGCCGCCATCGTTTGAACCGATTGTACAGGATATTTACCTGCTGCGGATTCACCAGATAACATCACTACGTCTGCGCCTTGCAATACCGCATTCGCTACGTCACTTACTTCTGAACGAGTTGGACGAGGATTCACTTGCATGGATTCAAGCATATGTGTAGCAACGATAACAGGTTTACCTGCAAGGTTACATTTATCGATCATTTCTTTTTGCATCATTGGTACGTCTTGAATCGGAACTTCTACTCCAAGATCACCACGAGCAACCATAATACCGTCAGAAGCGACGATAATATCGTTCAAGTTAGTCATACCTTCTTGGTTTTCGATTTTGGAATAGATTTGTACATGTTCTGCATTGTTTTCAGCTAGAATGCCACGAATTTCGCGAATATCGTCGCCTTTACGAACGAATGAAGCAGCGATCATTTCGATTTTTTGCTCTAATCCGAAATGGATATGCATAACATCGCGTTCTGTTACTCCTGGCAAAGTCGTGTGAATCCCTGGTAAGTTTACACCTTTACGAGGTTTGAGTGTACCACCGCTAATAATATCGCAGAAGATATCGTTGCCTCTGATTTCACGTACATTCAGGTCTACCAGACCATCGTCGATCAGAATGCGGTCGCCTGCTTTAACGACTTCATTTAATTCAGCATAGTTTACGCCGATACGTTCAGCATCACCTAGAATTTCTTCTGTGGTTAAAATTAATTGTCCACCTGCACGTAATTCACAGGAAGCTTCTCTTAATTTACCAATACGGACTTCAGGTCCTTTGATATCCATCATAATCGGTACAAATGTATTTAATTCAGCCGCAGCTTGACGTACATTCTGGATACGCATCACATGATCTTCTAACTCACCATGAGCCATATTTAGACGAGCTACTGTCATGCCCGCTTTGATCATTTCTTTTAACATTTCTACAGAATCACAAGCAGGTCCCATCGTACAGATAATTTTAGTTCTAAGCATTGGTTATCCTCCTAGAAGCGATTTTATTTAGTTTACATTGGAATGATTTTCGCACAATAAAATAGATTAACGATTGCGTTTAATATACTTAACTGTACGAAAATCATAATGCATATTGGCGTATTTCTATATGCGAAAAAACACTTTTCATAAATTATTGTAACTGTAATACACACAGTATGCTATGAACTATAGTACAATGATTAGACTATAGTACACTAAAAGTATAAAAAAGGATGTCGGAAATAGTCATATGAGCGGAGTAGACGTGCAATAAAGGAGGAAAGTCAGAAATGTTAAAGATTGTTGATGTACAGGAGCATCACACAGTGAATTGGTACGAAAAAGATCATTTAGCAGGACAGATCTATTGTCTCAGTCTGGTGACTTATGGCAAATGTGTATATTGGGTGAATGAGCAGAAGCAGATTATGGAAAAAGGCGAAATGCTACTGATTCCAGCTCATCTTGCTTATTATGGCAAAAGTATTCCAACGATGATGCATACCAAATTAGTGATTTATTTTCGAGTAGAGCAACCGGATCTAGATTTATCGATTTTGCGTCAGCCCGAGCCATTAAGGCTCAAACTGGGCTGTTATGATCTCATTCATGAGAAGTTGAAAATGATTATTTTGCAATGGACAGAACATACTCCATATTATGAGTTGATGACTGAAACGTTGTTAATGCAGTTGTTAATTGAGATTAGCCGGGAATATGATCAAAAGCTAATCAGTGGCGATAAGCATCAATTGGTCGATATGATGAAGCATTATATTCAACGTAATTATAACCACCGGATTACCAAAGAACAATTAGGCGAAGTGATTGAGCGAACGCCGAACTATGCTGCTAATCTATTCAAAAGTGTCACCAACCAGACGATCAGTGACTATGTACATCATCAGCGGATGAAGCGTGCTGTATATATGCTAACCGAATCTCAATTAACGATTGCTGAAATTGCAGAATTTTTGGGTTATCGTGATCTGTCTTACTTTTATCGTGTATTCAAGCGGATGATGGGTACTGTTCCTTCTGAATTGATGCATGATCGTCCACCGATCTTGTAAATCAAATACGACCAACTACAATCGTTCACGAGTCTGCTTGGGCGATTGACCGATCACTTTTTTGAACATTTTAGAAAAAAGAAAAGGATCAGTATACCCGACCGAACGAGAAATATCGCTGATCGATAACTGACTATGATGAAGTAATTCTAATGCTCGTTTCATACGATATTCGATCATAAACTGTTGCAGAGATATGCCAAGTTCTGCTTTGAACAGCCCTGATAAATACGTACGATCCAGACCGACAGCCGCAGCGATATCCAGTACACTGATCTTTTGACTATAACTGTTTTCGATATATTCTATCGCTTGTTGCAGATAACGTTCTCTCGAAGGCGTGACCCGTACAGGAGTGGTCGATACTGGAGCACAAGCGATCAATTCATAGATTAACTGATACAACATACCTTGCGCATAGACATCTTCGCCTGGTTCATTGTAAGCCGCTAACAGTTGATCATAGAAATGCTGGAACCATACTCTACCCTGACTATCATATACAGGATGATTAAGTGTAAGATGTGCGCGCTGCATTAATGATTTGGCGTTGATTCCTTTGAATCCTATCCACGTATAGACCCACGGATCATCAGCATCGGCTTCATAATTCATAATAGTATCGGGAAAAATCAAAAATCCCTGTCCTGCTGTAAGAGAATATGCTTTGTCCTGAATACGCAAAACACCTGATCCGCTATGGATATAATGAAGAATATATGAATCCCTAACTCCTGGTCCCCACGCATGGCTTGCTGTACATTGTTCTGTTCCGAAAAATAATAAATTCAAATCCATCGGCGGATAAGATACGGAATGCGTGTAATGCGTATACGGTAAATGGTGAAGCAACATAATATCGATTCCTTTCCACAACACAATCTCTATCTATATATCATTAGTATATCGTACATACATCCTTTAGAGATACAAATATAAAATGGGATTATGCCATGTTTATGATCGTTTACTCTATGTTTTTATAAAGCGCTTACCTCTATAGTTAACTGTATTAAAGCAGTCTAATAAGGGATACCTATGGAGGAGTTATCACGATGTCTAAAATTACGTTTATCGGTGCAGGAAGTACAGTATTTGTCAAAAACGTATTAGGTGATGTAATGCTTACACCTGCACTACAAGGATTCGAACTGGCTTTATACGATATTGATGTGAACCGACTACAAGAGTCCGAAAATCTATTAACCAGTATCAAAAACACAGTAGGAAGTACATGCAATATAGTAACGTATACCGATCGCAAAGAAGCATTACGTGGAGCAAAATATGTGATTAATGCGATTCAAGTGGGTGGATACGATCCATGTACAATAACGGATTTTGACATCCCTACAAAGTACGGTTTGCGCCAAACGATAGCAGATACATTAGGTATTGGAGGGATTTTCCGTAATCTGCGTACAATCCCGGTGATGCTTGAATTTGCACAAGATATGCGTGAAGTCTGTCCAGATGCTCTATTTTTGAATTATACGAATCCAATGGCGGTATTAACAAATGTGATGAACACTTATGGGGGCATTCAGACTGTGGGATTATGCCATAGTGTACAGCAATGTATTCCGAACTTATTTGATGCGCTGGGTATAGATCAAACAGGTATTCAAGCGAAAATTGCAGGTATTAATCATATGGCATGGCTATTAGAAGTCACGCGAGATGGAGTAGACTTGTATCCTGAGATCAAACGACTTGCCGCTGAAAAGCAAAAAACCAAACATGATGATATGGTGCGTTTTGAGTTGATGTTGAGATTTGGGTATTATGTGACCGAGTCTTCTGAACACAATGCAGAATATCATCCGTATTTTATCAAACGTCAGTATCCTGAACTGATCGAAAAGTTCAATATTCCATTAGATGAATATCCGCGTCGTTGTGTAGAGCAGATCAAAGGGTGGAATGACATGAAAGAACAGCTATTTGCAAGTGAACATATTCAGCATACACGTAGTCTGGAATATGCTTCTTATATTTTAGAAGCGATCGAGACCAATACACCTTATAAAATTGGAGCCAATGTAATGAATACCGGTTTGATTCCGAATTTGCCGACTGAAGCATGTGTTGAAGTGCCTTGTCTGGTGGATGCTTCAGGAGTTACGCCTACGTATGCAGGTCATCTTCCACCACAATTAGCTGCACTAAATCGTACGAGTATTAACACGCAGTTGTTGACAATTGAAGCAGCGATTACAGGTAAAAGGGAACATATTTATCATGCAGCTATGCTTGATCCCCATACATCTGCCGAGTTGTCGATAGACGATATTGTAGCGCTGTGTGATGAATTGATTGAAGCGCATGGAGATTGGTTACCTCAGTATAGCTAAAAAAAGGTAAACAGAAATATAGGTAAAGTGGTACTCCTAGTGTGAACAGGCATGGTATGATGGATGCTAACATCACTTTTAAGAACACAGGAGATATTACAAATGATGAGTAAAAAATCTTGGTCGTTGTCGTTGCTCAGCGTGTTACTACTATATATAGGTCTGATTCCGACAGTGTACGGAGCCAGTGCAACATCTACATCATCTACAGACCTATGCTCGGCTACTACCAAAGTCCGCAAACATTATATTAACGTCTCTGTAGCTACGCTGTGGAAACAACCAGGTCTGGAGCGTGCGATAGACGCACCTTCATTATCTAATCCGGTCGATATGAAAAAGTGGACATCCGCGATGTCTTCTGTCACGCAACGCAGATGGTTAACAGGCAAAACAGAAACTCAAGCTTTATATGGTCAAGAAGTACGTATGTTGCAAGTGAAAGGCGAATGGGCGCAAGTTGCTGTAGTCGGACAATCCACACCGAAAAGCAAATACGGCTATCCCGGCTGGTTGCCTAAAGCACAGGTAAGCACATTAAGTACTATGGATTACAGCAAATGTCCGATAGCGATTGTGAGTGCAAAAACAGCTTATGTCTACAAAGCAGATCAAACTACCAAAAGTGTAGAAGTTAGCTTTAACACACGTTTTCCAGTGATTGCGCAAGCTGGCAATTGGATTCAAGTCTGGACACCTAATGAGAATAAAGCATGGATGAAAAAATCAGATGTAGTAGTATACGATTCATTACAGGATATACCGAAGCCTACCGGTGCTGATCTGGTAGCGACAGGCAAACAATTTCTAGGATTGCCTTATCTGTGGGCAGGCATATCTGCGTATGGATTCGATTGCTCTGGCTTTACCTCCACCGTGTATGGTTATTATGGTATTGCTTTACCGCGTGATGCATCTGCACAGATCAAAGAAGGTACAGCAGTAAGCTGGAACCAGTTACAACCAGGTGACCTTATGTTTTTCGCTACAAATAATGGTAAAGGCAGTGTTCATCATGTCTCTATGTATATCGGCAATGGACAAATGATGCACTCACCCAAAGCAGGGAAAACAGTAGAAATTATCTCTATCCATACCAGTGCATATGCTAAAGAATTTGCAGGTGCTCGTAGATACCTTGATTAACATATTGCTTCAAATAAAAGATTAGTTAGAACTCTATGCCTTGTATGAGGTATAGAGTTCTTTTGTATGTAGGATTTGTTTATAGCTGGATAATTGAAAATAAAAAAATGTTCTAAAGGTTCCAAATGTTCTTTATGTTCTTTATATTTTATAGTATATTGAACTTATTAAACCAAAGGAGCTGATGCTATGAGTACTTTAAAAGAGCGTCAACATGATCGAACACTTTTGGAAAAAAGGATAGCAAGCGAAATTCAAGTAGATACAGAATTGGCACATGAATTACTAAAAGATTATATTTTGCAACAACAGATAAAACGCAATCAAGAGCGATTGAAAGCACGAAAACTTTCTAGTCAAACAATGCAAGAATTTAATAAAAAAATAGCACAGAAAGCAATTCAAGAAAACATTGAGCAGATTATAAAAGACAGTGATGAAGACTATCAAGAAGAAGTACCTTTGAATTATCCTAAATATTTTAATGTACGCGAAGTTTCATTATATAAAGGCATTACTCCACAGCAAGTACGCCGAAATTGTATAAATGGAAAGTACCAAGCAGAGCAAGTAGCAGGGGAGAACTCATCTTGGAGAATCCTAACAGATCAATTTAAAGAAGAAAATGATTTTATTGATTTTGTACAACAAAGAGCTGAGAAGTTTAAAAAGGTATCTCAAGCTTCCCAAGTTGCTGTAGAACTATGGACAGAAGCTCAAAATGGCATACAGATCGAGCCTAAAAATAATGAGTAATCAGCCTTTACTTTCAACAACTTATATATTAGATACAAATCTTTTCAGATATTATACTCATAAAAGTAATGATATTAATGTTAAAAAAAATCGAAAAGCAGCTATTGATTTTTGGAATAAAATAATAGAGGAATCAACCAATCAAGAAGCCGATGTTCTTATTCCTTTAGAAGTCAAAAATGAATTACTTGTGCAAAAAAATAACTTTTCAGATGTAGTCAATCAAAAAATCGACTTGTTATTAAATCACTTTGATATTGATGATTATGTATTACCACCAGATATAGAATTACAATTAAGGGTTTTAAGTAGTTATGTAGTTGGTAATTATCGTGATGTTATTCAACCTGCTGAAATGAATGGGAGCGAGCCTTATAAAGTTACTTATTTACAAGCTTCTGATGCTCGTATTTTGGCTTCTGCTTACATGAATGATGGAATATTAGTAACTCGCAATATCAAAGACTTCGTTATCTATCTTTTTCTATGCCCGGCGGGCGCTAAGTGCTTATACGATTTTGTTGAAAAACAATATATTACTATTCCGCAAGAAGGCATGGATAAAGTATTACAAGATACAAAGTTCCAAGAAATGAAACGTAATATTGAATCAGCTTTATTATTATGAAGCATGAATGAAATTTCAAACAGTTCTATAAACTAGTGTCAAAAAACCTGCAAAGTTACTATTAGCTTTGTAGGTTTTTTTATTGACCTATTTTTAAAATAATATAATTCATATAAATATTAATTAATTACATATAAATAAATATTTAGCTTGAAATAATCAAAAATACACTATATATTATCTTTGTAAGCGTTTTAATTATCGGAAAGATGCAAAAAATGATTATAGATCGCATCAGAAAAGATAATAAATATATTAACTATTAAACATCTTTTTATACAAAGGAGATCAAGTAATGACAAAAAATATGTGGACCAAAACAAGTCTACTGGCATTAACTGCTGCACTGCTTTTACCTGTAGGGCCGACATGGGCAAGTGATAGTGGTAGTCATCTATCAGCATCTGAGTCGGTACGTACAACAAGTGACAGCGCAAATAAACAAATAGCGCCTACGTATCAGGAAGCTTCTGTGCATGATCCGTCTGTGATTCGTGTAGGCGATGAATTTTATATTTTTGGTTCCCATTTAGCATCTGCCAAGTCTAGTGATCTTATGAACTGGCAAATGATTTCTTCCGGTGTAGCCAACGGCAATCCGTTGATTCCTAATGTAAAAGAAGAACTAAAAGAAACGTTTGATTGGGCGCAGTCAGATACGCTATGGGCTGCGGATGTGATCCAGTTAGCAGACGGTAAATTCTATATGTATTACAACGCATGCAAAGGCGATTCTCCTCGTTCTGCACTCGGTGTAGCAGTCTCGGATAATATCGAAGGCCCTTACAAAGATCAAGGTATTTTCCTCAAATCAGGGATGTGGGGCGAAGCTGGAGCAGGCGGTACGATCTATGATGCAACTAAAGATCCGAATGCTGTCGATCCCGATACCTTTTTCGATAAAGAAGGCAAGTTATGGATGGTCTATGGTTCATACTCTGGCGGTATCTTTATTCTGCAATTAGATCCGGTAAGCGGTAAGCCACTTCCAGATCAAGGATATGGCAAAAAGTTAATCGGTGGCAATCACAGTCGTATCGAAGGACCATATATGTTATATAGCCCTGAGACAGATTATTACTATTTATTTTTATCGTTTGGTGGACTGGATTCATTCGGTGGCTACAATGTGCGGATTGCTCGTTCTCACAATCCAGATGGGCCTTTTTACGATGCGCAAGGTAATGATATGACCAATGTACAAGCTGATTCTTCCAAGCCATTATTTGATGATGCTTCGATAGCACCTTATGGTGTGAAGATTATGGGGAATTATCAGTTTGAACGTGAAATTGGTGATCCAGGTCAAGGGGTTGGAGCTAATGCAGTCTCTCCAGGGCATAACTCTGCTTATTATGATGAGCAAACAGGCAAGTATTTTCTTATTTTTCATTCTCGATTTGTAGATCGTGGGGAAGAGCATGAAGTGCGTGTGCACGAGATGTTTATGAATGATAAAGGGTGGCCTGTTGTCGCTCCTTACCGTTATGCAGGCGAACAAAATGTTGCTTCACCAGTCAAAGCTAGCGATATTGCAGGTGAATATCAATGGATTACACAGGATAAAGAAATCAGCGCCAATGTACATTCATCGGTATCTGTTGAGTTACAAGATAACGGTAAGATTACAGGGGCAGTACAAGGTACATGGACATTACAAGATGATCATAACGTACAAATCAATATAGATGGTGTAGAGTATAATGGTGTCTTCCTCCACGAGACAAACCCGCAATCAGGTGATACAACGCTGACACTCACAGCATTATCGGAAAGTGGTATAGGTGTGTGGGGTAGCCAGATGGCACCCAGAAAAGACAAGCAATTCGTATCCGCTGTGGACAAAGATCTGGATCTCGGGGATATTAGCGCTGTGTTCTATAATCTTGATCTACCTGATAAAGGTACGCATAACACGCAGATCACATGGAAATCGTCCAAGCCAGATATCATTTCAGACAAAGGTGTGATCAAACGTCCTGAAGCAGGCAAAGGCAATGCCAAAGTGACGATGATTGCAACAATCACCAAAGGCGATGCAAAAAAGAACAAAAATTTTAAAGTGACTGTGCTAGAACAAGGGCGTGGGCCTTTGTTAGGTCAGTATGATTTTAACCAGACATCAGGTACAACTGTACAAGACAACACTTATAATCATTATGACGGAACACTTCATCATGGAGCCAGTTGGAGCACCGCAGGTGTACAAGGTGGAGCCGTAGCACTGAATGGAGCGGACGGATATGTACAATTGCCGGGTACAGTGACGGATGGACAAGACTTTACGTTTGCAGGTTGGGTGAACTGGCAAGGCGGAGCTGCATGGCAACGTATTTTGGATTTTGGCGATGGCATGAATAGCTTTATGTTTTTGACACCTTCTCAAGGCACAGGGATGCAGTTCACTATTCATCAGCAAAATACCGACCAGAATCTAATCACTTCAACACCGCTTCCGCTTCATCAATGGGTGCATGTAGCTGTTACGATTGAAGGAAATACAGGAAAGTTATATGTAAATGGAAAGTTATCTGCGACCAATGACAACATGACATTTAATCCAAGTGATTTGATGACACGCGAAGCTTATTTAGGCAAAAGCCGATTTGCAGCAGATGCGTACTTTAAAGGGATGATGGATGAAGTGCGAGTTTATAATAAAGCATTAAGCGAAGCAGAAATTCAAGTATTAGCCAAATAAAAAGTACAACTTACAACATCTAAGGATACAAAGAGATGGAGTACAATCAGCAGTAAGTTAAATCGATATACAATCTTTATCCCAAAACAAACAGCGTCGAGTGCTTTGTAGGCTCGGCGCTGTTTGTTTGAGTACACGCTATAACAAAATAGTATCATCGAGTATAACCATGACATGATTAGACAAGATGTAGATGTTGTTCAATCTGATCAGCTTTATGCCAATCTTGTTTGGCTTTGTCTGTTTCTCCTTGAAAATCGTAAATATAACTACGATTGCGATAGTATAATGCGTTTGTATCGGGATCACATTCTATAGCTTTACTGTAATCAGCTAGAGCTGCATCATAATCTTTGAGCCGTTGATAAGCATACCCGCGATTGTTGTACGATAAAGCATGGGTAGGATCAATAGCAACAGCTTGATCGAGATACTGGATAGTTAATTCATAATCATTGTTTTCTAGGCAATACCAACTACAATCAAAATAAATCCAGACGGCTTCCGGTTCTATTTCCATTAAGCGATGATAATCGTGAATCACCCATGAACGATACCCTTTAGCTTTGTACAGCGCAATCCGATTAATATAGGCTTGTGAATTGCGTTCATCCAGTTCTAATGCTCTGGCATAGTCATGTAGCGCAAGTTCATCTTCTTGCTGGCATTGATAAGCCCATCCACGACTGACATAGTATTTGGATGTATCAGGATAGAACGAAATCGCTATATTGTAATCTTGAATCGCCAGATCATATTGTTGTCGGCCCAGATAAATCAATCCTCTATTGTTATAAGCTCGTGCTTGGTTCGGTTGTAATTCGATCGAGCGTGTATAATCTTCCAATGCTAGATCAGAACGTTCATACACTTCATTGTAAATCCAACCCCGATTATAATACGCATCACCATAATGTTGCTCCAAAGCGATATAGATATTCAAATCTTCAAGCGCTAATGCATATTCTTGTAGATCGATATATAAGAGTGCCCGGTTGTAATGCATATCAATATTATAATCGCCACATTCCACTGCTAATTGATAATACTGTAGTGCTAGATCTTTATTGTCTATTTTTCCATAATAAATGCCTAGATTCACATAAGCATTAGCATAATTAGCATCTAGTTCAATCGTTTTCTCGTAATCAGCAACGGCTTGAGTATAGTCATCAACCCTTGCATAAGCGACACCACGATTGTAATAAGCATGTGCATCAGGCTGAAGTTCCACTATCGTATTAGCATATTCCAGTGAACGATAGATATCTTTCTGTACAAAATAAATCTGACAACAATGGTAATACGCATCAAGATGTGCAGGATAACGATCAATCGCCTGATGGTAACTACGCAAAGCTAGATCCCATTTTTGATCTTTTTCATACAGTAAAGCGCGTGCGAAATAAGCAATATCATTTTCAGGATGATTCCGAATCGCTTGTTGATAATCTTTGATCGCCATTGCAGGCTGGTGGATCTGTTCATATACTTCTGCACGTACAATATGTATTCTTGCCAGCAGATGACGATCTTTTATCTGAGCAATAAGCGTATTCAGACGTGATAGTTGATCATCGCTATGCTCTAATTTACGAATACGATCTAACTGTTGCCCGACATCCTGATACAGATGAAGATTGTGAACCGCTTGCAATTGTATTCGTACAAAACGAACAAGCTTCCGTATCCCTCGCATAGCATAGATCACAAGAGTGATCACCGCAAAAACAATACCTATCCCAATAACGATCCATATCGGATTCCATAGATCAGGTGTACTCCAGACCAGAAGGTTATGATTCATCTGCAACATCCCTTAGTATTTTCAAATTTAGGAAATACAATAATTATATAATAAAGTTTTCCATATCATATACGAAAAAAGAATCTCGAACAACAAAAATTGTCGAAAAAACAGATCTTTCTATTTGACATTGCTATCAATTCATAATATGATTTGACCAGAAAACTAAATTGGTTTTTTGGTCATGGAGGTAAAGCCAATGAATGATATACTAAACCAGAACCACCATTTGGAAGAAGATTCTTGTTTGCAACAAATGGTGCCGCTATTCATTTTTGGATCACTGGAGGATATCATGATGGAAGAAATATATGTAGATGAGAGACGTTTAAAAATTTTAAAAGCAGCCAAACAGGTTTTTTCTTTGTTTGGATATAAAGGAACAACCGTAGAGCATATTGCCAAAACAGCAGGTATTAGCAAAGGCGCTATCTATCTCTTTTTTGAGACCAAAGAAGATATTTTAAAAGCGATTATTCAAAATGTGAATGATGATCTGGCTCAGACGATAGACGACAATATGGCTATCGAAGGAACGATTCATGAAAAGCTTCATCATACAATACAGGGGTGTATGCAGTTCCGTAAAGATCATGAGTTGTTAGGTAAGTTAGAACAAGAAGCGATTGAATACGCGACAGAAGCTTCCAAAAATGCGCTGGAAGAAATCAATTGTGAAACGATTCATATTATAGCCAGCCGTTTGGAAAAAGCAGAACAAGCGAATTTGATCAAAGTACCCGACAAATTATTAACAGCATTCTTACTATGCCGTATGTATGAAGCACTTGTATTTGAGTGGGAAAAGTTTGGAGACCCTTTATCAGCAGAAGAGATTTTGGAACAGATTAAGCGATTTATTTTATAATGATTTTGAGATGATAAGGAGCAGATGAGAATGAAGATACGCAGTTTATCTGCTTTGTGCATAGTCTTAATGATGACTATTTTGAGCGCTTGTTCTACAGTAGATAGCCAAGCGCAAAGTGAAGCGCAAGCAACCGTTGAATTAACAACTGTTAAAAAAGTACCTTTAGATACAACGTATGATCTATCTGGAACATTAGCGGCATCTGATGAATATCCGGTTTCTTTCAAAATTGCTGGTACAGTAGAAGCAGTTAATGGCAGTGTAGGCGATGCTGTGAAGCAAGGAGATGTACTGGCTACTCTCGATCCTGCTGATCTTCAGTTAAAAGTAAGCAATGCTGAGCAAGCAGTCGATCAAGCACAAGCAAGTGTATCCAGTGCACAAGCACAACTAAAAAGTGCTCAAGGTGGACTAAGCAAAGCGCAAGCTTCTAAGCAATCAGCAGCGGCAAGTGTAGCAGCGGCAAATGCCAAAGTCGACAGTGCTCGCGCAGCAGAGCGTGGCGTAACAGATGGAGCGCGTTCTCAACAGAAGAATCAAGCGATTAATGCTGTTAACAAGGCACAGACAACATATAATCAAAATAAAGCGGAAGCAGATCGAGCGTCTACTTTATATCAAAATGGACTATTAACCAAGCAAGAATATGAACAAGCACAGACAGCAATGCAAGTTGCTCAAGAAAGTCTAAATGATGCAAAGCAACAATTATCATTATTGGTAGAAGGAGCAAGCCAGTCTGATCGTGCAAGTGCAGCCTCAGCAGTGAAAGAAGCGCAAGCAGGTGTACAGTCTGCTCAAACAGGTATAGAGCAAGCAAATGCAGAAGTAGAGCAAGCGCAAGCAGGTATTGGACAAGCCCAAGCTGGAGTAGAACAAGCCCAAGCGAGCTATCAACAAGCGATCGTAGCGCAAAAAGAAGCTTCTCTTAATCTATCGAGAACTACACTGATATCATCGGTTAGTGGTGTGATTTTGGAAAAAGAGATTTCAAGTGGACAGACGATCTCCGCAGGTACTTCTGTATTTACGATCGGCAAAGTGAACCAGCTTAAAGTGTTACTACCGATTGCAGATCAAGAATTGAAAAACTGGAAAGTGGGTCAAAAAGTCAGTATCAATCTATACGATCAAGTACGTAGCGGTATTGTCAAAAAATTATATCCAGCAACCAATAAAAATACAGGTTCTATCAATGCAGAAGTGGTAATCAATAATCCGCAACAAGATTGGAAACCCGGTCAAGTGGTCAAAGCTTCAGAGCAAGCTACAGGACGAACCGGCATCGCTGTACCTGCTTCTGCTGTAGTAAGCACATCGAATAAACCTTATGTCTTTGTAAATCAAAAAGGAAAAGCAGTCAAAAAGACTGTTCAGATCGGTGAATTATACAATAATCAGTATGAGATCAAGTCTGGTCTACAAGTA
The DNA here is from genome assembly GCF_030433815.1 of Paenibacillus sp. PsM32. NCBI lineage: Bacteria > Bacillati > Bacillota > Bacilli > Caryophanales > Paenibacillaceae > Paenibacillus > Paenibacillus sp. PsM32. The sequence continues at coordinate 134,254 of NZ_JARUWY010000006.1, forward strand.
GGTGATCAGATTGTCAGTAGTGGTGCAGATCGTCTGATGGATGGCGATGCGTTGCAAGTACAGAAGGGGCAATAACATGATTAATTATATCGTCAAAAAGCGCAAAATTACGTTGTTGTTCTTTATTGTACTTATTATTGTAGGGGTAGCCAGTGGACTTCAATTACCGAAGCAGTTAATGCCTGATGTGGTGGTCAAGCAAGCGATGGTGACAACAGTCTATGCAGGGGCTAATCCTGATCTGGTGGAGCAGACAGTTACCAAAGTCTTAGAACAAAAAATCAAAGAAGTACCTAATCTCAAAACCGTTACGTCTACATCGAGTGCAGGTATCTCTTCGATTATTATTGAGACGCAACCGGATGCTGACGCTCAGACAGTCTGGAATGATTTGCGCAAAAAAATTCAAGATGTAGAAGCTGATCTACCTGACGATGCAGATAAGCCAATCGTCAACGACAATTTAACCAAATCATTTGTTCAATCGTTTGCTCTATATGGCAAATCTACGCAAGATATCTGGGCATTAAACGACTTAATGCATACATGGGAAGATCAATTGCGTTCGGTAGAAGGCGTTACCGATGTAGTGATTGATGGGATTCCTGAGCAACAAGTACGAATTGATGCCGATATGAATAAATTACAACAGTATGGCATTGCCTGGGAAAGTATTTTACAAGCGATCCAATCGTCTAATGATCGAGTGCCTACAGGAACGATTGATAATGGCAAACGAAGTTATGAATTGAATGTGCCGCTTAGTTATGATGTGAATAAACTCAAAAAAATCGTAGTATATCGTTCAGATACCAAAGTTCCTGTATATCTAGAAGATGTAGCGAATGTACAAATGAGTCATGCCAAAGCTGAATATCTTTCTTATTATAATGGCGTGCCTTCGATAGCGATTAAGATTAGTAGTGAAGTCGGTTCCGACGTACCTACGATGTATGAACGTGTAAATGCCAAAATGACTGAACTGCAAAAAACATTACCTGCTAATGTCAAAATCACTTCGTTATTTGCACAAAAAGATGAAACAGATCGCATTTTCCATGCATTAACCGAAGAGACTTTGATCGCGATTGCTGTAGTTGTCGTGATCTGTATGCTGGGCTTAAATATGCTGACTTCGTTATTTGTCGCACTGGCGATTCCAGTCTCGATAGCAATCGCTATGATTCTATTGCCTTCGATGGGGATTACGCTTAATCAGATGACGGTTGTCGGATTGATTATTGTACTCGGTATACTGGTGGATGATGCGGTAGTCGTCAATGATAATATTGAACGGCGATTAAGTCATGGAGAAAGTCCAAGTGAAGCCGCAATCAAAGGAACGAAAGAAGTCGCTATCTCGATTCTGACAGCTACATTAGCAACGATTGCAGCATTTGCTCCATTACTATTGTTAACAGGCGATATAGGAGAGTTTATCCGTCCTATTCCTGTTATTATTTCTTTAGCGATGTTAGCATCCATGGTCATGTCGTTAACGATTATTCCTATTTTTCGTGAATGGTACGAGACCCGTCAATTGAAAAAGGGCAAAGCAACACGTAGTGACAAGCCTTCGGGGTTACTGGGCAAACAGATTCAAGGAGCAACCAATGTCTATGCGCATCGTGTGATGCCAAATATTTTAAAACGTCCTGTATTTGTCGCAATCTTAGGGCTTTTATTTAGCACATTGGCATATGTGTTGGTGTTATTCACGCCTGTAGAATTGTTCCCCAAATCAGACAATGCAGAGCTGACGATCAGTGTGAAGATGCCTTCAGGAACATCGATCGAAGAAACGAACGATACTATAGAGCAAATGGCAGCATGGGTGAAAAAACAACCCGGTGTTACCAAAGTATCTTCTTCTGCTGGCGGAACCGCAGCGCCTTTATTTTCAAATATTACAAGTGTAGATAGTTATGGAACGAATCAAGGAGCTGTTGTATTAACTGGGGATAAAGACAAGTTAAATGTCGCTACCGCCTCTACCCAATGGGCAGTAGAATTGAAAAAAGATTTCCCTGCGGTGACGACTTCAGTCAGTATGACAGAGCTTGGGATTCCAGTAGGTAAGCCTGTTTCTATTCGTATATCAGGTAATGACTTGGCTGAAATTCGCAAACTTACCGATCAAGTGAAAAGTGTAGTTGCTTCTACCAATGGAGCTACCAATGTCACCGATACGATGGGGATCGAAAGTTATTCGCTCGATTTTGTAGTTAATCAAGCGGCGATGGATCAATATCAAGTCACGTACAAAAACCTTACCCAAACGTTATTGATGATGGGTACAGGAGTCAAAATAGGTGACTTTGATACCGGTAAAGAATTAATAGATATGAAAATCTATATGAAAGATTCCAACCAACTCAATGCAGAGACATTATTCCGGCAAGCCAATGTAACCAATGAGGCCGGTGTACAGGTTCCCCTTTCACAGATCGGAGAGATGAAGCCATCCTTCTCGATCAAGCAAATCAATCATTATAATCTGGAACGAGTGAATACGATCGAAGCGGATGTATCCGGTCGTACCGCTACAGAAGTGATGGGCGATGTGCAAACTAAAATGGCAAGTGTATCGTTCCCGGATGGATACAAATGGGAAACAGGTGGAGAAACATCCAAACAAAGTGATATTTTCGTCGATCTCGGTAAATTATTTATCGTCGTTATTATGTTGATTATTATTCTAATTACGATGCAATTTTATTCGCTTTGGATTCCGGTAATCATTATGACGACTGTGTATCTAGCTGCGGCAGGTGGAGTACTAGGGTTATTTATCACCCGAACACCGATCGGATTTATGTCGATGATGGGTGTAATTTCATTAGCAGGGATTGTCGTACGGAACGGGATTGTGCTTATCGAATTTATCGAAGATGCGCGTAAAGAAGGCAAAGAATTGAAAGAAGCCATTATTTTAGCTGCTTCGGCAAGATTTCGCCCGATTTTGTTAACATCTCTGGCAGCGATTGTAGCTTTGATCCCGATGGCGACTGTCGGTGAGCTATTGTTCCGACCGCTTGCGATCGCGATTATTTTCGGACTGTTATTCTCCACCGTATTAACTCTGTTAGTCGTACCTTCGCTCTATATGGTACTTGTGCGCTCACAAGAGAAAAGAAAGCAACGCAAGTTAGCAAAAGAAACTAAAGTGTAAAAATAGCATAGATTAGATCATAAGGCGCTCTGAGGAGCGTCTTTTGTTGTATCATTATTTGCAAAAAGATAAAAAGATGTATACACAAAGTATATACTTAAAGCAGGAATATAATCTTTGTGAAAGGAGATGAAATAATAATGAGGGGTACAGTCAAAAAGTGGGGAAACAGTCAAGGTGTACGATTGCCTAAGTCTATTTTAGAGGAAGCACATATCAAAGAAAATGATGAAGTCGAGTTCTATGTTGTTGATGGTATTATTCAGATCAAAGCTTTAAAACAACCGATCACCTTAAAAGAACGATTTGCTTCATATACTACAGAAGAATTAAAAAGTAGTGAATGGGATACAGGAAGTCCTCAAGGCAAAGAAGTGTGGTAGCTCATTTTAAAACGATTGGTTTATTGAAATCGAAATAATATATAGGAAGCGAGCATAATCATGAGCTATATAGCTTCACAAGGTGATATGATTTATTTAGACTTTAATCCTACCAAAGGTCATGAACAAGCAGGTGATCGACCAGCAGTAATGGTAAGTAATAATGAATTTCATCGTACAGGTATGATGATGGTTGTACCTGTAACTAACACTATTCGAAGACATCCTCTGCATCTTCATTTAAATGAAGATAATAAATTAAAGGCAAGATTATATGTGAACAAATGAAGTCATTAGATTATAAAGCACGTTCTCCTTACAAAGTAGATGTACTACCATCTTCTATTTTAGAAGAAGTCATTGAGATTATCCAAAGTTGTTTTTGATAGTTACAATAAGATAATCAAAATAAAAAAGAAGAGATAAGTCATTTTTTACCTACTCAAGTGAACACAGTAATGTTATAATTTGGATGATTTTCAAATGAGGCAAAGATTACATACAATATGCACTACTAAACTTCCAGACTGCCGCTAATCGAGAATTGTCACTTACATGATAAGAAAAGGGGTTAACCAATGTCTGACTTCCAACCGCCGTATCCGCCAAACGATTCTAAAGACGTGCAAGACAACAAAGTGATGGCTATTCTTGCGTATATTATTTTCTTTATTCCATTGCTTGCTGCTCGTAATTCACCATTTGCGATGTATCATGCGAATCAAGGATTGACGCTATTTTTAGTAGCTGTTGCGGCAAATTTAGTATTCTCCATTATTCCATTTTTGGGATTGTTACTTCCATTAGTGAGTCTAGCTATTTTTGCATTTATGATCATCGGTATTATCAATGCTTCCAAAGGCGAACGCAAACCTTTGCCATTGATGGGCAATATTCAATTGATCAAATAAGAGATTGCTATCCAGCCTTATAAGGTACAGTTAAATCACAAAAAACCTTTACTGCTCTAGTATGCAGTGAAGGTTTTTTTGCGTAAAATAGCGCTGAGTAGTATAGGCGTGGCTGCTTGTAGTTGGATAGAAAAGTGATGTTTGCGATCGCAAAGTAGTTTACATCTTAATGAATGTTCAATATAGACAGATGTACATCGTATTTGTAAATAGATAAACAGAAATGATATTTAGATTATTGTCCTAACTGTTGGAACTGATTCATCAGTCCATTGATCTGATCGATCGTCTGAAAAATTTGCGAATTATTTACTTTTTCCAGTGTAATCTGTCCGGCTTGAGCCTGATCGATCAGTCCATTAATCTCTGTACCTAATGTTTCGTTATAACCGATCAACTTTTGATGCAAATCTTGGGCGAATCCGGGTGCTTCTACATTGCTAAATTGATTGATTTGTGTCTGCATTTGTTGTAGTTCTTGTACAAGTTGGGTGCGTGCTTCTTTATCGACAACCGCTTGTTGCGTTAACTCAGGCAATTGACTGGAAAATTGAGAAGCTTGATCAATATACGAAGTAGCTTCACTCACATAATTTACCGATTGATTTACTTGATCCAGTGCAGAACATCCAGACAGCATACTTATACTTAAAATAAGCAATAATAATCCTTTTTTCATCATAGGTCACTCCTTTGACAGATATCAAAATCTTTTTGCAAAGTATCGTTATTAACGTATACTACTCTGAGAGGAACACAATGGTTTCATAAATATCAAAGTTATAATGAGTTCAACCATATAAAGGGGATAAAACCAATGACAGATTCAATAACGACCGAGCAGCGTATCGCTGAATGGATGGTAGAGCAGATCAAAAATCAAGGTACACTCAAACAAGAAGATGCGATTGCTTATGTACGTGCAGAGTATGGAGAAGAGTATTTATTTACAAGTGAAAGTGGAAATGTCTCGTTATCCAAAGAGATCAAAAAAGCGTTCCGTAAACACCATGCAGGCCGAGTTGCATGGGATCGAGACGGTTTTTTCTGGGCATGGACATAATAATCCGCAAACACGTATCTAGCTCTTAAAAGCAGGATAGTGCCGTAATTGTATGGACAGGTGAGATGAGTAAGAGTTCATTCCAGCTGAGCGAGGATCAGACCTGTTGTGGCGTGCTAAGGCAATTTTGCTTCTGTACAGATATTCGATATACTTTACTCTAGTTTGATTGAGATTATCATTAGATAACAGATGGCATATAGACCATCACTATCCATTGGAGGGAAATACATTGAATTCAACAGCAGTGTTAGAACGCCAAAATGAAATTTTACGACGCAATATTGAAACGATGACGATGAAAAACAACAAAGATGGACTAAGCCGTCAAGAAAGCAGTTTTTATCATACGATGGTTAAAGAATGGCATCAAAATCAACATGAGATCAATCATAAGCGTGAGTAGTCACGTTACAACAATAGCATAGAGTATCTATAAGAAGTGTCTGCCTCTGGTAGATGCTTTTTTTATATCATTTTAAATAAGTAAGCTCCAATACCTATAAAATATAGAAAAATTAAAAAAAATCATTTTCACTATTGCAAACCCGTATATTCCGAGTATAATACTTGGTATATAAAAAGAATGAAGGTGATGGTAACTGTGAATCGTATTCAAGCAATGATATCCGAACGCAATGATGATTATTTGGATCTATTGAATTACGCGATCCAATTGGATGATGTACAGTGGCAAGAGGAGATTTTGGAATCGATGCGTAAGTTGAACGCTTCAGAAGAAACGAAGCAGGAATGGGCTACAACCGAAGACCTGTGGAGACAATTTGATAAGATCAATTCCAGACTTACCGAAATCTATTATTCGATTCGTGCCAGTAAAGACGATGCAGATAAGCAGCGCCTTTTGGAACAAATGTGGGAACTTAAAATGCAACGCATTGATGTATCTCGTCAAATTAAATCCGAAACTTCTAATATAGAGTGTTAATTATTGATGCAAATGAATACAAAAAAAGTGCCAGATCATTTCGCACATGATCTGACACAAGTAATAATAGATGAAATAAGTAATAAGATGTAACTTATCTGATCAAACACAACAAGCTAGCTGTTTTTCACATGGATTCTGTGAATTACATGCTAGCTTGTTTCATGTCACGCATCATTGTCATCATAGAAGTCATCATTTCGTCGCATTCTTGCAATTTACTCATCATCATATCCATATCCATGCCCATATCTTTCATGTTCATGTCCATGTTTTTACATTGTGTCATCATCATGTTCATGTTAGTCATTTTGCTCATCATATCTTCCATCGACATACCCATCATCATTTGCATACACATTTTATCCATTTGCTCATCTCCTCGAATTGTAGTATCTTGCCCCTTGACTATACTATATCGCTCAAGCAGTTACAATATAATTGGAAGATATGTTTCTTTATACCAGAACGAAGAAAAGTCTATAAAAAAAATCTGCCTGAAGAAGAGAACTCCAGACAGAGAAAATGCGTGTAACACTTAGGAAATTGATCCTTATTTATATTGTTGTAAAAAAGGATGAAGCTTGTTAACGACATAGTGACTGCCACCACGACCGTTTACTTTTTCGACAACCGCAGCAAGTACAAAGGAAGCATTGGAATCAAAAGTGATCACGAATCCATTCTCCTGTCCACTTTCACCTTTGGCTAACTTCAATTCTGCGGTACCTGTTTTGGCTGCTACCTGATAAGGAAGATCAGCGAGCGCATGTGCAGTACCACCTGAATTTTCAACGACTTGTAATAATGCACTTTTAACAGTATTAGCGACATCTGCGGTAATGATATTCGTGTTAGCAGGTGTTTTTTTATTCTGTGCTTGATCTTCAAATAAAATAGGGCTGATCAATTTGCCTTCTGTAATCAAAGGAGTAAAAGAAGCTGCCAAATGAATCGGTGACATCAACATTTCTCCTTGTCCATAAGCAGTATCTGCTAGAAGCACTTCTGAATCTAATGTGCTATGGTTTTTATTCGCATACTGACTGGGCTTGAGATAAAGAGAATCTAATCCAAAATTACTTCCAAAGCCAAACTTCTGAATACCTTCGATAAATTTGGCTTTACCCATTTCAAGAGCTTCTTGAGCAAAGTAAATATTATCTGAATATATCAAAGCATCATTCATATTCACATGAAGCACATCTTTGACACGAGCTACATAATATCCGCCCCAACTGTTATCTTTACGCCATTGTAGACCTTGAATCGTATGGACTTTGTCCGGTGTTGTTACTTTTTCAGTTAAGCCTGCGGCAGCTGTAATCGCTTTGAATACAGAGCCAGGAGCATACCGATTAGTAAATCGATTCGTAAAGGGAAGATTAGGATCGTTGGAATAAGCATCCCATTCTGCTTGCGATAATCCAGTCACCATTTTGTTCGGATCATAAGCAGGAGTGCTTACCAGAGCGAGCAATTTGCCATTGGTCGGATTCATCATTACCGCTGAACCTGCATCTTGATTGCCCGACATAGTAGTATACAGATCACGTTGTACCGATGAGCTGATCGTTAACGTGATCTTTTCACCATCGACCGCTTTATGTTCAGCAATAATGGCTTTGCTTTTTCCTGTTTTATCAACTATTTCGATACGTCCACCTTTGGTTCCTCGCAATTGCTTTTCCATCGATTGTTCAAGCCCTGCTTTACCAATCCAATCTTGAGCACTGTAATATCCTTCGGTATCTTTTTCCAAATCTTCTGCTGTCGCTTGACGAACATACCCGATAAGATGAGCTGCTGCTGTACCCAGAGGATAATTACGAACTTCTTTGGTCTGCATCGAGACACCGTTCAGTTCGGTAGGGATCGTAGGATCAGTAGTTGTAGCAATCGGAACAAAATAATCGTCTTTGACCCATGATTGCTTAAGTGCTTTTTGAATCTGTTCTTCAGGCACATTGTAATACTCACTGATTGCTGTCAGAGAAGCTGCTTTGGAAGTATCATCAGTACCTAATTTGCCGGGTACGATTCCCCATTCATAGATTGTGCCTTTGGTTGCTAAAGGATATCCGTCTTTATCGACTATTTCTCCGCGCTCTGGATGTAGAATCTGTACTTTTACTTTATCGCCTTGCGTCATTTCAGGTAAAATCAGTGCAGGTTGCCAATCAATACGCCATGTTTTGCCATGATCGCTATCTTGCTGTACAAGCTTCATCTGATATTTTTTATCGATATTACCGAGAAAGGTATTCATTTGAGCTGAATAATTCAGTGTGTATTGCTGTTTGTTATCTGCTACAGGGGCAGGTAATCCGGCATCCACTTCGATCGAAGAAACATTCATCCCGTCAAAGATCGCTTGATATTTCTGCACAAATTGTTCTTTGGTCATACCGGATTGTTGAAGCGATTCTGGTGTCATTAAGTTGTACATTTCGTCATAATTTTTGGTTTGCAATGTGTTAATATACTTCTGTACTGTAGTGTCCGGCTGTTCCTGAAAGCGACTTTGCATATATACATACAGACCAAGCCCACTAGCAATAAGAAACGAAAGCAGACCATAAATAATAATATGTTTCGTTTTCAATCGAAAAACCTCACTTTAGTCCATATCAATCAGAATAAATCTGATTATCGGTAGGATTTGTTGAAATCACTTTAGTATAATAAGATAAGGCGATAACTAGCGCTTGTTTACACTATAAAAGGATGTACGTTAGCAAACAATAGAACAAATCTGATGAAATTATCATTGTTTACGTATAGAAGGAGAGAGATCCAATGCCGGACGTTATCAAAATTGTAATCAATACTGCCGGTCAAGAAGGCGATGGTTCATTTGTCTATATCCAAAGAGGACAAAGTATTCAGATCGGTAGACATGTAGGAACAGGACAGATTGATCTACCTATTTATAATCAATTGGTGTCCAAGCAACACTGCACAATTCATCTTGTAGGAGATCAGCTATATATCGAAGATTTGGGTAGTAAAAATGGAACAGAATTGAACGGGCAACGCTTGGTTCCGTATCAGCGCTACGCAATGTCTGCGCAAGATCAATTAACGTTAGTGAATGGTTTGGTAGGTTTACAAATAGAACAAGGCAATCAATTAGAAGAAACACGTGAATATGTACTTAGCGATCTGATCGATCATCGTATTCAGTTACACGACTTTTTCCAGCGAATTGAAGTAGACGGGGAAAGCATTACATTATCCAAAAAAGAATACCAGTTATTCCGGTTATTGTACGGATGTCTGGATCACTTTGTTACACGTGAGCAGATTATCGAAGAAGTATGGTCAGAGCGTTATAGTGAAAATGCCGATTTGGTAGGGATCGACGAAGTCAATTCTTTGATCTATCGTACCAACAAAAAATTAAATAAACATTTTACGATCAAGTCAGTCTACAAAAAAGGGGTATATATGAAGAGAAGTGTTACTCCAACGATCCTTTCTTAGAACAGCATCGGTTTACATCATGAAGTCAATCACAAAGGGGACTACATATGACAGTACTTTTTTCGTTTTTGAAAAAATATCGGGTTGCAGCATTTTTGGCGCTGGGTATGATGTTAGTCGAATTGGCGCTTGAATTGTTACAGCCTTTTTTGATCTCCAAAATTATTGATGATGGTGTAACGCAAAAAGATATTTCGACGGTATTGTTATGGGGCGGTATTCTTACAGGAGGTACGATTATTGCTTTTTTTGCAGGTGTATTCGGTTCATTTTATGCCGCTCATGCCAGTCAAGGGTTAGGTTATGATCTACGGGAAGCGGTCTATAACAAAGTACAATCGTTCTCGTATGCGTTATTTAATCGCTTTTCTTCTTCCTCTTTGATCACGCGTTTGACCAATGATATTACCCAGTTGCAAGATATGGTGTTTATGGGATTGCGATTTATGCTACGAATGCCGTTGTTGGTTGTCGGTAGCAGTGTAATGGCTTTGCTTGTTAATGTGAAATTAGGATTGTTATTAGTAGTCGGGATTCCGATTCTTTTATTTTTTGTTATTGTGATTATGCGCAGGGCATCAGGATTGTTCCAACAAGTACAGCGTCGTCTGGATACCGTTAACAGTGTGATGCAAGAGAATCTTACAGGTATGCGCTTGATTCGAGTATTTGTTCGCAAAAACCATGAACGTCAGCGGTTTGAAGAGCGCAGTAACAATTTGATGAAAGGCACCGTGTCGGCATTACGGTTAACGGAAACAACGATGCCTTTTATTTTATTGATTACTAATGCCAGTATTATTGCGGTTCTCTGGTACGGGCACTTGGATATTATCGTGGGTCAAGCTTCGGTCGGTGAAGTGGTAGCGATTATCAACTATGCGATGCGTACGATGGGTGCTTTATCTGCCTTTTCAATGATTGTAGCTTCTTTCTCTCGTGCCAAAGCATCAGCAGAACGGATTCAAGAAGTGATGTTTACCGTTGAAGATGAACGCCCACAAGGAAATCAAGATCAATATGTTGCAGGTTCTGCTTCATCTGTAAGCGCATTACAAAAGTCTGCTCCTTCTAATATTGGTGTCGCTTTCCGTCAGGTGAGTTTTCATTATCCTGGTACAGAAGCCGAAGTGCTCAAAAATATTGATTTTATAGCTCGTGCTGGTGTAACTACAGCGATTATGGGTTCTACCGGTTCAGGTAAGTCGTCGCTCGTTCAATTGATTTTGCGATTATACGATAGTGATCATGGAGAAATTGATGTATTAGGTAGACGTATTCAGGAGTTAGATGATAATCAATTGCGTGGATTGATTGGATATGTACCTCAAGAAATTGTGTTATTTACCGGCAGTATTCGTGAAAATATATCATGGGGTTATGAGCATGCCACACTTGAAGAGATTCAAGAAGCGGCTCGTATTGCACAGATTCATGACACCATTATCAAGTTGCCACATGGATATGATACATTGCTTGGTCAGCGGGGAGTCAATTTGTCAGGTGGACAGAAGCAACGGATCTCTATTGCAAGAGCATTGGTACGTCGTCCATCGATTTTACTTTTAGATGATAGCACCAGTGCCTTGGATGTACGCACAGAATCGTTATTGCTTGATGCTCTACGTGAATTATCATGTACGACATTATTGATTACACAAAAGATCAGTTCAACGATTCGAGCAGATCAAGTGCTGTTATTAAGTGATGGCAAGTTGATTGCACAGGGCGATCACGATCATTTGTTAGAGACCTCCGAGCTATATCAACAGATTTATGCATCCCAATTTGGAAAGGAGGAACGAGAGCATGTGGAAAGCACTAACTGATCCTTTACGTTATCCCAAACCTGCTGTCATGACGGAAGCAGTAGCAAACAAATCGACAAAAGTCGAACCTGTAGCTGGTAAAAAGCGTCGTGCAAAAGACTGGAAAGGGACGCTAGGAAGAATCTGGTACTACCTTGCTGAACGCAAACTGAAGTTAATGCTAGTACTCTTTATGGTGTTACTCACGTCAGCGCTCACGTTGCTCGGGCCTTATCTGATCGGAATAGCGATAGATGATTTTCTTGCTAGGGATGCAGGACAGATGTGGGTCTGGTTCCTTATTGGCTTAGCTGTCGTATATATTCTCAATTCGGTTACATCATGGCTACAAAATATATGGATGATTGAGATTGCGCAAGAAACAGTCTACCGGATGCGAGTCGATTTATTTTCCCATTTGCACCAATTGCCTATTCCTTTTTTCGGCAAAAGACAGCAAGGGGAGTTGATGAGTCGGGTGACCAATGATATTGAAAATGTCAGTTCTACGCTGAACAGTTCGGCGATTCAGATATTTTCCAGTGTATTGACGTTGATTGGTACATTGGTCGTAATGTTGTGGCTGAGCCCACTGTTGACATTGATTACATTTCTCGTAGTGCCATTGATGGCATTCGGCATGCGCTGGATTACAAGGCGTACAGGGCCTTTATATCGTGAACGTCAGAAAAATTTGGGTGATCTGAACGGATATATCGAAGAGACGTTGTCTGGTGAAAAGATTATCAAAGCGTTTGCTCAAGAACAACGAGTGATCGGTGAATTTGGAGAGCGTAATGATCGCATCCGTTTATCTGGATTTTGGGCGCAGACGATCTCCGGGTTTATTCCTAAGCTTATGAATGGATTGAATAATTTGAGCTTTGGTCTGATTGCAGGAGTAGGGGGTATCTTGGCGATCAAAGGCATGATTACAGTAGGTGTGATCGTTATTTTCGTCGAGTATGCACGTCAGTTTACCCGCCCGTTAAATGATCTTGCCAATCAGTGGAATACATTGTTGTCTGCGATAGCCGGAGCAGAGCGTGTATTTGAAATTTTGGATGAATCGGTAGAAGCAGAAGATGAACAACAAGCTGTTCAGGTGGATCATATCGAAGGTGCTGTCGTTTTTGATGATGTATCGTTTGCTTATGATACCAGTGAGGGTGGCGATACATTACAGCATATTTCATTTACAGCACAACCGGGTGAAATGATAGCTCTGGTAGGACCTACCGGAGCAGGCAAAACGACATTAATTCAATTGATTTCTCGCTTTTATGATGCCGATCAAGGCAAGATTACGATTGATGGACGGGATATCCAAAGTATTAAGCGAGAAAGCTTGCGGTCACATACAGCATTTGTATTGCAAGATTCATTTTTATTTGAAGGTACAGTGATGGATAATATCCGTTATGGTCGACTGAATGCGACAGATAAAGAAGTGCAAGATGCCGCCATCTTAGCCAATGCACATTCGTTTATCGAACGATTGCCTGAAGGATATAATCATCGTCTCAATCGAGATGGCGGTGGAATCAGCCAAGGCCAACGACAACTCATCAATATCGCACGTGCGTTGTTAGCCGATCCTTCAATTCTGGTATTGGATGAAGCGACCAGCAGTATTGATACGGTCACCGAGATCAAGATTCAAGAAGGACTACAGCGCTTAATGGAAGGCAGAACAAGCTTTGTGATTGCGCATCGATTGAATACGATTCGAGCAGCCGATCAGATTCTAGTATTGCGAGATGGTCAGATTTTGGAAAAAGGTTCTCACGATCAATTGCTAGACACCGGCGGATTTTATAGCGACTTATTTTACAGTCAATTGCATTCATCCGATGCCTTGCAAGCTTGATCTTAAACTCATTATTCTAGCACTTACCGAAGCAGTAAAAAAAGCAATGCGAGAAGAGCAGGAGCACCTTGCATCAACCAGATTCGGCGACTGGCTGTAGCACCGCCGTAGAGAGCAGCGATCAGTACACAGATAATAAAGAATAATTGAATCTGATAGCCAAAAATAGCTGTCGGATGAACCAATCCCCAGATCAATCCTGCAGCAAGAAAGCCATTATATAGCCCTTGATTGGCAGCAAGTGATTTGGAAGATTCGGCAAATTCAGGGGTAAGATTGAACGTTTTTAGTGTGCGTGGCTTTGTCCAAAGAAACATTTCCATCACCATAATATAAAGATGTTCAACTGCAACTAATACAACAAAGATGATAGATAGTAGATACATGATTGTTCTCCTTTCTTGTCCAAAGATACTGTTAGTGTAGCAGAATGAATTGCAATGATACATCATTCCACGAAAAAAAGATGCCGTTTAGTTAAGGCATCTTTTTTGCATTACATATGAAGCTAAGTATGAACGATCTATCTGCGAGTACGCTATTAATAATTAGAATAATTCGGCGGTGAGATCGGTTTTTGAATTAAAATTTGGTCGATAATACTACTTTCAACGTAATCGTTACGCTCTTTTACCATCGTATGCAAAAGAAAAGCATCTACAAACCACCATATGGCGGTTATAAATGAGCCGAAAAACGTAAGCGTCAAAATCAATTGCGCAATAGCAGAACCTGTTTTGCCCATATAAAAGCGATGTGCTCCAAATATGCCTAAGAAGAACCATAGAATATAAGCTACTGTCATATCTTTACCATAGGCTCTAACTTCAGACTCAAGCAACATGAGTTCACGCGTATCTAACTGACTTTTACGTTGCCAATTGTTATAACTTAATCCCATTTCTATCACTCCTTTACTATCAAAATAGTCGTACCTCTCCATCAATAATGCCATTTTAACAAGATTATCCCATTTAATCTACTGTATTCTACGTTGTTAGATGAGGGAAATATTCATTATATGATATTGGTTTTGAAAAAAAGATGAGATTAATTATTTCAAATCTCTTTTTCTGCCAATTGTAAAAATAGTTGGTAACTCTTCATTATACATGGTAATATAGACAACGAATTTAAAAATAGATAATATTACCTAGTTCATTTTAACTATTCTTAGGGGGAATAACAATGTCTTTTTGCACAAAATGCGGTACACAGCTTCAACCCAATGAAATACATACTTGTGTTTCTACAGAACAACCCGTAGTAAATGCTGCTTCACCAACGTCTACACCATCACCGATATTAACATCAGCAAGAGATCATCTAGCACATGTAGACAAGCACAAGATTTTGAATTTACTCAAAAATCCGATGTCTGCTTTGCAACTAAGAGCAGAAAGCGATCTATTGTACGGAGTTTTAGGATTGGTTGTATCATTGTTAGGTTTTGTTTTGTGGGCATGGTCATTTAAGCATCAATTGATCAAGCTAATGATTTTAGGATTTGGAAGTTTGATAAGTGATGACAAAGAATCATATCGCGAAGCTAGTGAGTATTTGCCTATCGTAAATCATATGTTATTGCTAGGTCTGATCTCGTTAATCGTACTGGTAGGTATAACATTTTTATTAGGCAACAAAATGGGATTACATAAATTACATTGGAAAGATAGCATGGTACAGCTAGGCGGATTACAACTTATTTCAGGTATTGGATTTATCGTAGCAGCTCTTATGATGTTTATATCTATCAAATTGTCATTTGTATTATTATTTACTACTTCGCTAGCTGCATTGGTTTTAACATTGGTTGCAGGTATCGAAATGTTCCGTATCCAGCGTGATCGTCTGGCCTTATTTATTGGACTTACTGTATTAATTCAAGTGTGTGCTATTCTTGTTGTCTTTAATTCCTTTGGTAGCGAATTAGTAGAAGAAGCACAACGGATTAGCCGTAATTTATTTTAAAATCATATAGAGCTACGCTAACTTAATAAATAGTGATCCAAGAAAGGATACTACCTGTTATGTATTGTGGAAATTGTGGAACAAAGACACAGCCAGATTGGGTATTTTGCAAAGAATGTGGACATCGTTTGCAACCAGAAGCATCTGCAAATGAAATTAGAGCAACAGAACATGTACCTGTAGTTGCCAAGCCAGCACGTCAACCGATTCAATTATCGCGTCGAACCAAATTATGGGGCGGTGTTGGAGCAGGAGTCATTGTGTTGTTGCTGATTGCTTTTCTAGTATTACGTGCTACTTATGGTCCTTCATCTGCGGAAGAACTTGCTCAGCAAATGAAAGAAGCTGTTCAAGCCGGAGATGCGAATACATTAGCCAGTTATTTAGATGATAAAGATTCACCGTTACACCAGTCAGACAAAATATCTTTATTTGCTGAAACGCTCCAAACCGATGATGCTAAAAAAGCATATAACGATGGTATTGCCCAAGCGTTAGATCGTGCAGAATATATTCAGAAAGAAAATGCTTCGTTAGCAGATGCAGTGAAAAAACAGATTCGGGAAAGTCTAGGCGGAGGTCAGTGGTTGACATTTGTACCTGTAGAATCATGGCGTGGAACCAAATGGACAGCACATATAGAGCCCATACAGATTGAAGCGTCTTTACCTTATCTCAATGAAAATCTAACTACTTCGATGACGATTGGTAATGTAGCCGCGCAAGACAATCGTATTCAGGACTTGTGGCCTTCTGTATATACGTACAAAGGTGTAATTCGTGGAGAGTTCGCTGAAGCGCCTGTTACTGATACAGTAGAAGCTTTTAATACGACTGAAAATAATAAAGCGATCTTGGATTACACCCAGCTTGCTTCATTGGAAGTTCAGCTTCCGCCGGTAGAATCGACCATCACATTAAATGATAAACCGATTACAGGTACACCTGGAGATTATCTAGATATTTTACCTGTACCCGCGCAATCCAAATTTGTAGTCACTACACAAGCACAAGGATCAGAGATTACAGGAGAGACCACTCTTCAATCGGGTGAACAAGATCGTTATGATTTGAATACGATTTTGCAGAAGCCCATCGCAGATAAGTCACTAGATCTTATCTATAATGCTTCGACTAGCCTGGCAGAAGCGATCAATACAAGCAACGCCAAAGCAGTCAAAGGTGTTAATCCCAATTCAGATTATTACAATCGTGCCACATGGGAAATGAATAGTTACTTTACGCAACCGAAATATACATTGCAAAAAGTAGTAATCGATCTCGATTCTATTCAAATCAACAAAGAATCGATTGAAATCACAGCTACACAGGTATATACAGCCAAAAATGAAGATGGCACGTCTAATGATAAAAATGTAAGTTGGACTTACCAGATTACCCAACAGCCGAATCAAAAACAATGGTGGATCGATTCTGCATCTACAAGTTGGAGCAATGCAATAAATGCTAAAAATACGATTGAAAAAGCAAGTAGTGCAACCACGACATCAGCAGACACAGACTCTACAGATCAAGTATCTGCCAATATAGCCTCTACAAGTACAGCATCCACAGATAAAGCATCGTTAGAAAGTGCAGAAGTAACAGATACATCGATTCATGATTTTATGACCGACTATCTAAGCACTTCGGTAGATGCGATCAATGCAGGCGATTTTAGTATTGTTTCTTCATTATTGGATGCAGACGGCCCGGTGTACAAAGAATCATCTAGTTATATCGATCATCTTCAAAGTAAAGGAATCACCGAAGAATTGGTTAGTTCAACTGTCCAATCATTCAAAGCCAATACGGATAATACGTATACTGTACACACTACAGAAACATACAATATTATAGCTAAAGATGGTACAACACAGAAGAAATCGTTCAACTCGGTCTATACGCTGAAATTAATCGATAACGAACTCAAAACGTATCAACTGGTTAGCACGAAAGAAATATAATTATCCACAAAGAACCTCTCCTAATATAAATGAAGAGGTTCTTTTTTTGTAGCATGTATTAGACAACGACTGCATAATTTTTAACAAATGAAGGGCGAGGGAAAATAGAAGGTTGCTGTGCAGTAATGCCTTCAGACGTATCCCGTTTACGGTGGGCATGGCTGTAAGCTTGAGATTCTTGCCATGCTTTGAAATGCTCTTCCGATGCCCAGAGTGTCATAATGACATACGTATCATCATCAAGCGGACGCATCACTCGAATCCCCACAAAGCCAGGTTCGTCTTCCACTTTACGCGCACGATTGCTAAAGCGCTCTTCAAATGCAGATCGACCATCTGCGGTTACTGGAATATTGTTCAGTACAGCATAACTACCACCAATATCCCCACTATGATCCAGCACCTCATATCGTGATGCATTTTCAGTGTGAAAATCCAATGGTTCATCGATCTCTAATACATACCGAGTCTCATCTTCATGTTGCAACGTAATCGTCTGTGGTAATTCAGCCGCTTCAGGAAAATGTTCTTCAAATTGGTGCGAGCTAATATAAATATACATCGTGATCCACCTTTCATATTGGGAAAATAGTTCAATATTTTTAAACTATCTTGATAATTACTTGATATTTATAATTTAGCATGTTTATAAGCTCTATCCTATAGATTACCAGTATATACAAATTATAACCTTACATTATAGAAAGAGAGGTAGAATACATGGATAGTCTCTATCATCACATTAACAAATATATGATCCGTATTCCACTTTCCCCTAATTCGATTGCAGAATTACAATCAGATGAGCAAGAGCAATGGTTGAAAAACTTATGCCAAAATACATTATTTAGAGAACAAATTTTGATATCTAGTAAAACACTGTATGACACAATGAACAGTTATTTACTTTCGCCAGATAAATTATCGACTAAGAAAAAACGAAATTTTATATTGTCGATTGCGAAATATGCTAATCGCAGATCAACACGTACGACTCCTTTTGGATTATTTTCTGCGGTAGGTGTGGGTTCATTTGCTTCTCAACATAACAGCCAATTTGATCAGTCCACATTCTATAAAAAAGCTCGAGTGGATTTGGAATGGTTATTTCGCTGTATTCAAAAAATAGAAAAGGAATATGCTACTCATCTTTCTTTCAAATTAAATCCAGCTTGTTATGTAAAAGGAGATCGTGCTTTTTTATTGTACAGTACAGATCATGAATCCAATGATATTCATATTCGTGCAACACCAGTATTTGCATTATTACATCAACAATGTCAGCAATTGACCCGTTTCGATCAAATGCTTGCTATATTACAAGCTCAATATCCAGATACTCCAGCGGATCGAATCCAGATGTATATAACAGAACTTATTAATAAAGAATTTTTGATTTCTAATCTCCGTCCACCGCTAACTGTTCATGATCAATATCAATATGTGATTGATCAACTTCGGATGAGCAGTGTCGACCCTCTCTGGTTAGCACAATTGCAAGACATTCAATCGCAGATTGAAGTGTATAACAATCTTCCTTTGGGAGAAGGAGAACATCTATACATACAACTTTTACAACACATGAATCAGGTGATGAAGTCTACTTCACCGTTACAAGTCGATCTGGGATTAGCAGATGAACAGATCACGCTAGATGAACAGCTAGCACAAACGATTCCTGAACTTGCGAGTATGCTTACACGATTAGCAGCTCCATTTTCTAAACAATCCACGTACTTGGAAGAATACAAAAATAAATTTATAGAGAAATATGGAGTTGATCGTGAGATCCCTTTGATGGAAATGTTAGATACAAGTTCTGGTATCGGCGCACCTGTATCTTACCAGCAACCTCAAAATGATTTCTATGAAAATGTAAAACTGAATGATCAGTATACAGCACCACTTAAAAATTTCTTTTTATTAAAATATTGGGAAGCTGTCAAAAACAAACATGAGATTCAGTTGAATGATCAGCAATTGCAAGATTATCTGGATCAGGATGTAGATCATCAGGAAGTGCCTGTTTCGTTAGAACTTAACTTTATAGTGAGACAGCATGATGATACTCCTGTTTTGCATTTAGGTCCTAATGTAGGATCGATTTTGGCAGGTAAAACGTTTGGACGATTTTCACATTTATCATCACAAATTACAGATACATTAGAAACGTTACATCAACATGAATTAAGAATTCGTGATGACAATAGCACATTATGTGAATTGAGCTTTGTTCCTAATCAGATTCGTTCAGGCAATGTGACTCGTAATGCCAGTTATCGTAATAAAGAGATGTCTTTGTTTACGAATAGCTCCAAATCAGATTCGGAGTCAGTGAGATTAGAAGATATTCGAATTGGAATCGATCAGAATACGTTTTACGCTCGTGATCATAGATCAGGAGATATTATCGTATTTGAATCCAATAATATGTTGAATCCATTAATGAGCAGTAATGCTATTCGTTTTTTACAAGAAATGAATGAACATGGCAAGCGTCAATGGAACAAATTTGTATGGGTAGATCTGTATCAAGATTTTAAATATGTACCAGAAATTAAATATAACGACATTATTTTATCCAGTGAGCAGTGGTATATTACCCAACGCGATCTGGAAATGACAGATAAAACAGATGGCAAAACGTTTGTAGAACAATTTTCTCGATTCCAGCAAAAATACGATATTCCACAGCAATTTTATATTGCGAATTCGGATCATCGTTTATTTATTGATACTCATAATCAACAGACGATGGATATTTTATTTTCAGAAATCAAAAAAATTCAAGGTCATGCGCTTCATCTAGTCGCTGTTGAAAAAGATGAAAATCTATTCAAAGATCAGCATGAGCAAAGTTATGTTGCAGAAATCGTAGTGCCACTTGTCAAAATAGAACCAGAGCTCACTCGGACTATACCTAATCGTGATCTACAAACGATCGATCTACATCAACGAATCAAAATACCGTTTGATGACTGGTTATTTATTAAATTGTATGGAAAACAATCTCGTGAAGAAGAATTGATTGCTTTTGAAATGGAGCGTTTTTTTACGGAGTTAAATCAGAATTATGATGTTAAACACTTTTTTATGAGATACATGGACCCCAAACCTCATATTCGACTAAGAATAAATAGTCAGACTCAGCAATTGTTAGAGATGTTCCCAATTATCCTTTCATGGTTACAGCAACTGCAACAACGCGATATTGTATCTGATTTTGTTATTGGATCATATGATCGTGAGATTGAGCGTTATGGTGGGGTCGACTTAATGCCTGCTGCTGAATATATATTTTGTCTGGACAGCATAGTAGTAGAGCAATTAATTGGAGCAGTTCGTACCAAACAACTGGATATAGATATTGAATTGATTGCGATGATTTCTATTATCACCTATTTAGAGCAAGTAGGTTTGAATTTTGAAAATCAATTGAGCTTAATTCAGCGAAATACAGATCATACTCGGTATCGCCAAGAGTTTAAAGAGAACAAAGACGAGTACCTTCAGATGTGCAATACAGATCGTAATTGGGAAGCATTAAGACAGACCGATTCGGGTCAAAGATTGCTTGAGATTTTAGAACAACGGAAGGCTGCGGTTACCCAGTATATTCAACTGATGCAACAGCAACCTGTAGTCACATCAGGTTTGGAAGAAATCATTTCTAGCATTATTCATTTACATTGCAATCGTTTATTAGGGACAGATCGAGAGCTAGAGTACAAGATTATGAACTTGGTAGCTCATACACTTTATGCCCAAAGATATCAAAAGACAGAAGGGAATCTATTATGGAAGTAAAAGAACAACTTCATTTTAAAGATATCATTTCTACACTCTGTCAAATGCCCAAAACGCTAAAATTAGTATTTACAATGGAAAAAAAGCTGTTTATCAAAATTGTTATATTGAGCTTGATTACAGGGCTTATTCCTATTGTTTCTTTATATGTATCTCAGGAATTGATTAACTCTTTGGTTCGTATACAGACAGAATTACAAACAGTTCTTATCATTTTTTGCATCTATATTGCGGTCTCTTTTTTTTCTGATATTATTTCGCAGATTTCGGAATATTATAATACGAAATTTCAGTTCAGTATGAATTACAAATTAAACTACATCATTATGGAAAAGAGTAGCAAATTATCGTTAGAAGATTTTGAAAACCCTGAAGTGTATGACAAATTAGAGCGTATCACTCGAGAAGTTGCCTACAAGCCTTATCAGATTTTTCAGGCGGCAATTACGATGATTACGGCAACCGTTACATTAATATCGGCACTTACATTTTTGATGGTGTGGAATCCTACCATGTCGATGTTGATGTTGCTTGTCCCTGTTATTTCTTTATTTTACTTTTTGAAAATAGGTCAACAAGAATTTTTTATGCAATGGAAACGTACAGGAGAAGAAAGACGTTCCTGGTATTTAAATTATATTTTGACACATGATTTCTCATTCAAAGAAGTAAAATTGTATCGTTTGAAAGATTATATATTAGAAGGATATTGGACGATCAAAAAGAAATTTATGGCGCAAGACACGTATATTTTGCGTAAAAAAACAACGTTTAATCTGATCTATGAAGTACTAGTCCAGCTTGTAGGTGCTGTTGTCATTGTGGTTGCTATCTTGGCAGCCTACACTGGAAAAATCATGGTAGGTAATGTGTTAAGTTATATCCGTTCTGTAGGTTTAGTGCAGAGCAATTCCCAAAGTATTATCAACAATATTTATTCTATTTATAATAGCAATTTGTATATGAATCAATTGTTTGAGTTTTTGGAGTATAGAGAAGAACATACCAACGATGATCAGACGACCGAAAGATTAGAACAAGCTATTTATGCAGTCGATATCCAGGATGTTAGCTTTCAGTATCCGAGTAGCGAACAATGGTCTTTACAACATGTTCAATTATCTTTTCGTGCGGGAGAACGAGTTGCGATCGTAGGGCCGAATGGTTCAGGAAAAAGTACATTGATCAAATTATTGGCTGGTTTGTATCAAATTCAAGAGGGAGATATTAAATTAAACGATATTTCTATCAAAAAGCTGAATCAAGAAAGTTATATGCAACAAATGGCTGTCTTATTTCAAGATTATATGAAGTATGAAATGACGTTACAAGAAAATATAGGATTTGGTCAAATTACAAAAATGGATCAAACAGATCAAATTAAAAAATCACTTCATAATGTACGTGCTGACTTTTTGAAAAATCAATCGGATTATGATTTAGATATGCAATTAGGATTGTGGTTTGATGAGGGTCGACAATTATCTGGAGGACAATGGCAAAAAGTAGCTTTAGCTCGGACATATTTTAGAGAAGCATCGCTATATATTTTAGATGAACCCAGTGCTGCACTTGACCCAATAGCGGAGAAAGAAACATTTGATACGTTTTTCAAACTGTCACGAGAAAAAATAGGAATCTTTATTTCACATCGTCTTATTGCAGCTCAGCAAGCCGATCGGATTATCGTTATGGATCAAGGAAAAGTAGTCGGGCAAGGTAAGCACAATGAGTTAATGCAAAATTGCCCTATCTATAAACATATGTATGAATCAGAAAATTATGAGATCGATACAAGGGGGGAAGCCGAATGGAAAGAAGCGCTGTAACCGATATTCAATTCGATATAGTTGCTACAGTTAAAGATATAGCTACACGTATGAAGCATTATGATTCTTTACTACAAGTCGTGAACCACCCTCGTCAGCAATTATCTGTTAATGGACAATCGATTAATCCGTGGAATCCTCTTACATTAAGTCATGGGATACCTGGCGTCTGTATGTTATATGCGGAGTTACATGCTCATTTTCCAGAAGAAGGTTGGGATGAAGTCGGACATCAGTATCTGTCTATTTTGGTCAACGAAATCACGCAGCAAGGAATCCATAGTAGTTCTATGTTTTCAGGTGCAGCTGGTATTGGATTAGCAGCTATTTGTTTATCACAAAACTTTCAGTACTATCATAAATTTATCGAGCGTATAGATGATTATTTATATAGTCATATTCCTGAAATGATTGCCAATTTTCAGCAACGAGATGTGTTTATTAGTGATTACGATGTAATTGAAGGATTAAGCGGAATTGCTAACTACTTATTGGTACATCCAACAGATGAACGGATTCAGCAATTACAGACGAATGTTTTAGAGTATTTGATTCAACTTAGTCAGGACAAAGAAGTGAAAGACTTACAAGTACCCGGCTGGTATATTCCTTCTGCTCATCAATTTACAACACAAGAAAGTGAACTCTATCCAGATGGTAATTTTAACTTGGGATTGTCTCATGGAATCGCGGGTCCTTTATTAATTTTATCCAAAGCTTGGAAACAAGGAATACGACTTCATGGACAAGAGCAAGCTATCCGTAAAATGGCAGATTTTTTATTACAGTTTGCTAGTGAAGAGGATGGCCATTTATTTTGGAAAGGATTTATTAGTTGGGATGAATATAAAGCTGGTCATGCTTCAACAGAGGAAAGTTTTAGAAGAGATGCATGGTGTTATGGTAATCCAGGAATAGGACTCGCTTTGTGGTATGCAGGTACAGCTTTGGAAGAATCATTATATCGTGATCTAGCTATTACCAATCTAAAAGAGACAGTTAACGATATTCATAGTATTTTTTCACCTACCTTTTGTCATGGTTCTGCTGGTATTTTGCAAATTTTACAAACGATTGATAAACAATCCACTGTACCGCAGTTTGAAAAGGAAATTAACATCGTAAGCAAAACGATTATTAATTTTTATGATAAGCAGTATTTATTTGGATTTCATAATTATGAGCATTTTGAAAATAGTGGATTGGTGCCTGTTGATTATATCGGCTTGCTAGATGGGGTTACAGGTGTGTGCTTACCATTATTGGCAGTAGAACTTACACAAATGACACCCTGGGATCAATCGTTTTCATTATAATTACAAATTAGGAAAAATATGAAATCTTGATAGAATCTTGATAAATGGTTCTTATAATAAGGGTATCCCAAAAGAAAGGAGCTAACCCTAATGGCTAAATTCAACGATTTCGATCTTGATTTGGTTCAAACACCTAAACCATCTACTCAAATTGAACCACAATGGAAAAGTCAAAGTTTCTGTACGCCTGGATGTGTAACTGGTGTTCTACAAACATGTTTCATTCAAACTGCAACATGTAATTGTCATATCAGTAAATAATATGCTACAGGTATACATACATATGTATACACATAAAGGATAGAATATATCATTCCCGAACTATACTCTATCAGATAGCGAGTGAGAGGAAGAATACGAACCAGATTTCTAGGGGAGTGGTCTTTTATCTTCACTCGCTTTTTTTATCTTAGTTTTCTATAAAGGAGAGAAATAATGATGAACAAAAAATGGTTTTGTTTTTTGGGACTGACTGCTGTGTTTACTTTATCAGCATGTCAAAGTATAGATGAATTTACACACAAGGTCGTTACAGAAACGCAAAAAACAGCCCATTATACGGTGGATTCCGACTCTGCTCATACCACTACTATTCAACAACTGATAGATGAAGGAAAAGTAGATCAGTTTGTATTTGAAGATAAAACGTATCAATTACAAGACAAAGTGAATAACAGCAGTAAAGGATCACTGATCGGAACGATAAGTCAGAGTTATTATGTTGATCAAAATGGAAAACGATGGACTGATGATGAACTTAAAAAACCGTATGTATATAAAGATCCTAAAAAGATCAGAGAAAAAAAACCGATGATTTATGGATCTGTCTACAGTATTACATCGCAAAACAAAAAAGATAGACAAGAAATTATCGTAGATTTCAATCATCAATTGTATAAGGCTACTTTAATTTCACAATCGTAAAGCATCATCTGTCAATCGATAGATATAAAAGAGAGAGGGAAACAATATGACAATTAATCTACTCGAAATTGAGCACCTTCAAAAAACATTTGGTAAAGAAAAAGCGGTAAAAGACGTATCTTTTCAAGTTCAAAAAAATAGCATTTTCGGATTGTTAGGCCCTAATGGTGCAGGTAAATCGACAACTTTAAAAATGCTAACCGGTTTGTTACACCCTAGTGCGGGAAATATTATATTTGATGGGCATCCATGGAGTAGAAAAGATTTAAAACAGATTGGAGCACTTATTGAAGCTCCACCTTTGTATGAGAATTTAACAGCTTACGAAAATTTGAAAGTACATGCTACTTTGCTAGGCCTTCCAGATCAACGTATTGTTGAAGTATTAGAACAAGTAGATATGACACGTACAGGTAAAAAGCGTTCCGGACAATTTTCGATGGGGATGAAGCAACGATTAGGTATTGCAATTGCTCTAATTAATCATCCTACACTACTTGTATTGGACGAACCGACAAATGGACTTGATCCTATCGGAATTCAGGAACTTCGAGCATTGATTCGTTCTTTTCCACAGTCAGGGATCACTGTAATTTTATCCAGTCATATTTTATCAGAAGTAGAGCAAATAGCAGATCATATTGGGATTATTAGCGATGGTATTTTGGGATATCAAGGTGTAGTGAATCCTGATGAAGATATGGAACAGCTATTTATGAATGTTGTGAAAGAGAGTAGAGAGAAAGCAGGTGTCGTTGTATGATCTCATATGTAAAGTCAGAGCATCTTAAATTTAAAAGAACCTTTTCACGTAAATTATTAATAGCTGTTCCTTTATTTAATATTGGTTTTTCTTTTTTTATGAATCCTTCTTTTTTAATTACCAATACATTTAACTGGTGGTCTATTCTTTTTGTGCCGTTAACGATTGCGATTCTATGTTCGTTGTCTCACCAAAAAGAACAAAAAGCTGCAAATTATAATGGTATTTTTACGTTACCTGTATCCTTACCAGCTATCTGGTATAGCAAAAATATCGTTATTGCTCTATATATGCTAGTCATGCTTTTATTTTTTATTATTGTTATGTCTATAATCAGTATATTACTTCCGGGGTATTCTACACCTTATATCAAAATTGTTGAAGCCAGTGCTGTATTATGGATATCTACATTATGGCAGATTCCTTTTTGTTTGTTTCTAGCGAAACGGTGGGGATTCGTATTCACTTTAGTCGTGAATATAGCAGGTGGGTTCTTACTAGGTATAGCTTTGGCAACACACTCTCAATGGTGGATAAGCCCCTGGAGTTGGTCTATTCGTATGATGAGTCCTATAGTAGGTGTTCATCCTAATGGAGTCCCTTTAGCGGTAGGAAGCCCTTTATGGAATCTACAAGTAGTTCCAGTTGGGTTGGTGCTATCGATCTGCTTGTTTATTATTTTAATGGTCTGGACTGCGAGCAGTTTTAATCGCGTAGCAACAGCTTCTGTGAAACAGCAAGGAGGAGTCTAATATGATATTATGGAGACATTTGGTGGCAGATATTCAAAAAGTAAAACATACTGCTTTTTTATGGGCACACCTTATCGCTCCCTTAGTAGGATCAGGGCTTTTTCTCGCATATATCAGTGGTCGTGCTTCAAAGCCACTGAATACATATTCTAACTTCCTTGAAGCCATTGGTGTGATATTGCCTTTGGTGATTAGTATTTTGTGCGGTATAGTAGCTTCTCAAGAAGAGAAAGCAGGCAAATTTCAAGTGTTGTTAGGAAGTTCGATACGGAGAGAAACCAACTATATTAGCAAATTATTGTTTTTGATGTTAGGCAATATTTTTGCTATTTTGCTAGCAGTGCTTACGTTTGTGTTAGGTATGAAATATATTTTGCATATCCCTAATATTCCTTACCTTGTTTTTTTTCAAGGAGCAGGATGGTTGATTGGTAGTAGTGTTATACTATATATAATCTATTTATGGGTAAGTTTTACATTTGGATTAGGTGCTTCTAGTTTGTTAGGTGGTTTGGGATTATTGGTCTCTGCACTGATGATTACAGGGTTAGGTGATGGCATATGGAAATACATACCCTGGGCATGGGGCGTTCGATTTGCAGATACTATAGGAGTATTGCAACTAGGCGATTTTAATTCAAATATTAAATCTGCGGTGCGAGTCGAGTTTGAGCAAGGGCAAATTATATTTATACTACTAACGATCATCTTATTTGTTGTGAGTATCGTATGGTTTCGAAAATGGGAAGGTAAAAAGTTTTATGAATAGTTGAGGTGTATAACCATGGCGAAAATATTGGCAATTGATGATGATAAAGATATTCTCACTTTAATTCGTAATATTTTGCAACGTGATCATCATCTTGTTTCTATTGAAGATCAGGCTGAATCTTTAACGATTGATAAGGTACAAGGATATGATTTGATTTTACTGGATGTCATGATGCCGAATATGGATGGCTTTACATTTTGTAAAAAAATCCGTTCATTTGTTGATTGCCCTATTTTATTTCTAACTGCCAAGTCGGAAGAAGAAGACATTGTTCAAGGTCTTATGAACGGCGGCGATGATTATATTACCAAACCTTTTGGAGTACAGGTACTTAGTGCTAGAGTGAATGCTCATTTAAGACGAGAACATCGAGATCGAACAGGTTCCAAACAAACGATTTCTGGATTTACTTTCGATTTTGATAGTAAAGAAGTGTGGTTTGCAGAGGAAAAGTTATTGTTAACAAAAAATGAGTATAAAATATGCGAATTTCTTGCCCGGCATAAAGGTAGAGTTTTTACGCGTGAAGAAATTTATGATGAAGTGTATGGTCTAGATGGCAATGCACTACATTCTACGATAACAGAATTTATTCGGGCTATACGCAAAAAGTGTAAAGCTTGTAATGAGATCCCTATAAAAACAGTCTGGGGTGTAGGATATAAGTGGGAATAAAATCAAAGCGTCATTATCGCAGAACAACAATGCGTAGAGAATTATTCAAATATATCTCTGTACTAGGTATTAGTTGTGTAGCGATGATTATATTATATTTAATTTTTACATGGGCAGCGATGGCAATAGGATTTATTTTGCCTGCCAATTATAATGAACAATACATTAATCAGATCGCCCCCAAAGTGAAATCTGCAAAAACAGTTACTGAAAATATTATTCCGCCAGGTTCTCTTTATATCGTAGTAGACAAACAAAATATGAACAAATTCTACGGCAATATGGAAGAGAAAGATATAGAAGTAGCTAAAAAAGTAATAGAGGGGCTTGTTCCTACGTATTATGGACAAAAAGTATATACGGTCATTGAGCGAACTGAGGATTATTGTGTGATCCAATCATATCTACGTCCACAATTTAGCTCGCCTGTTCTCAAAAAATATTTACCTGACTTTGAGTGGTCCAGTATCGTTATTTTAATAGGTATGATTATTATTGCTGCTTTTATTATTACAACGATATTTGCAAAACAATTCAGCCAAAATCTAAATGTACTGAGTAAAATGACCAAAAGTATCAAAAATCAAGATTTAGATTTTGAACAAGAACATTCCAATATTCAGGAATTCGATGATGTTATGGTATCTCTGATCGAAATGAGAGATGCACTTAAAAAATCGTTAGAAGCCCAATGGAAGTTGGAGCATACCAAAAAAGAGCAGATTGCTGCTTTGGCTCATGATATTAAGATTCCAGTTACGATCATCAAAGGAAATGCAGAACTGTTATCATTATCAGAACAAAGTGAAGAGCAATCTTTATATACACGTTATATTTTAAGTGCAGGCAATAAAATTGAACAACATATTCGTTTGTTGATTATGATGTCCAAAACGGAAGAAGCGCTTGTTGTTCAAAAAGATACCGTTCCTTTATCAGCATTCGTAAATAATTTAGTTGAAGACACTAGAGCATATAGTAAGTGCAAATCTGTCGAAATTGTACACGAAACCAATCAACAAAGTGATGTCGATATTTATGTAGACCAACCGTTATTGCATCGAGCAT
Source organism: Paenibacillus sp. PsM32 (assembly GCF_030433815.1). Taxonomy (NCBI): domain Bacteria; kingdom Bacillati; phylum Bacillota; class Bacilli; order Caryophanales; family Paenibacillaceae; genus Paenibacillus; species Paenibacillus sp. PsM32. Next base: position 163,740 of record NZ_JARUWY010000006.1, read on the forward strand.
TAATGAATATTTTGACCAATGCGGTTGATTATACGCCAGAACATAGCCAAATTATGCTTCATATCGTATATCAAAATCAAAGAGTCTTTTTTACAATTACGGATCAAGGTGAAGGCTTTTCGCCAGAAGCGTTAGAAAAAGGTGTGCAATTATTTTATAGAGGTGATAAAAGTCGAAACTCTGATGGACATTATGGAATGGGGTTAACTTTTGCAGAATACGTTATCAAATTGCACAACGGTACACTACTTCTCCAAAATGATGCCATCACAGGTAGTGGACAAGTGAAAATTGATTTAAATGTAAGTTCTGTACTCTAACCGAAATAGATGGTTCTTCCAATAGGTATAAGCTACTGTAACAGATATTTGTATCCTAATTGCAATCTGACTAGTATGATCCCCGACTAAAGTCCAAATCACAAAACCGTCCTTAGGCGGTTGGAAAGAGGACGCTTATTTTCTATGATATAAGAAAGAGAATAAGAAAGAGGAGATCAATGATGAGAAAATTGTATCGTTCGAATCGTGATAAATATGTTACTGGTTTAATTGGTGGAATGTCAGAAAGTTGGAATATCGATGCAAGTCTGTTACGGATTCTATTTGTGATTAGTGTGTTCGCTACGAGTGGTGCTAGTTTACTGGTGTATGTACTTGCTTTATTATTTGTACCCAAAGAATCAACGTATTAATGAATCGTAATTAAAAGTGATCAAAAGTCGCATTTTCTTCTACAAGTAGAAGAGTGCGATTTTTGATTTGTGTAATTATTAGAATATTGATAAGCCTTTTCTAACTTTCTCTATGTTCTCTATTGATAAAGTAGCTATGCCATCTATGTATTAATCTGCCTGATAATTTAATATAGTATCTGCTCATATGCTATACTATGGAATGGAAATCCCGGCAGATTCATGCGCTGTCACCATCAAGAGGAGGAAAGTTATGAAATCAAAATATTTGGCGGGTGGATCTTTAGCGATTATGGCGCTTGGATTTATAGCCACTCTGTTTTTTCCAAAAACAACGCTATTGTTAATTATTCAAGGCGGTTTTGAAGCCGGTCTTGTCGGAGGGATCGCAGACTGGTTTGCGGTGACTGCTCTATTTCGTCATCCACTCGGTATTCCGATTCCGCATACATCACTTTTAACCCGTAATCGGGATAAGATTATCCGTTCTCTGATCTCGGCGATGGAGAATGAACTGTTAAACAAAGAAAGTATCGAAAATAAATTGCGTCAATTCCGTATTTTTCCGTTTGCACTTTCTATGTTGACCCGTCAATTGGGCAAAAAGAAAATACGGCGTGAGTTATTAAATATGATGATTCCACCGATCGAACGGTTGCCTCTTGAACCGGTTGCTGCTTTTATCGGTAAAGGGTTAGCAAATTATACGCAAAAAGCAGATTTGCAATCGGCTGCGACAACGGTGTTAACGAATGCACTTAACGAGCGTTATGATGAGAAAGCATTAGACCATATTTTAAAAGAAGTAAGAACATGGGCAGCACGTCCACAAAGTCGTGATACGATGGGTAAAATTGCTCACGAACAGTTATCAAACGTGAATATGGGCGGACTAAAAGGATTTGCTTTTCAAGCTTTTGCAGGCATGATGAATGAAGAGAGTCTGGGTAGTATTTTGCAAAATATGATTATTTCCGGTGTAGGTAAATTGCAGGAAAAAGATAGCGAATACCGCGAAGCAATTATCCGCGAACTACGTATCCAGATGTTCCAGGTTGTTGATGAAGAAGATAACTGGATGAAGATCAAAGACTGGACAGCAGAGCTAATACAGGGCGAATTTGCAAATACATTTATGATTGAACGTCTGGAAGAATTGCGTCGTCTATTGGTATCTATGTTAGAGCAAGAACGAGATGGCGGTGGTCGTCATGTATTTGCGATCTATCGTTCGATTATTCGTGATCTTGGCAAAGACCCGCAAAAAGTTGCTGTGTGGGAAGATCGCTTGCTACAAGGGATTATTCGTACAGTAGAGAAAAACCATTATCGTATCGGAATTTTGGTCAAAGAAAACTTAGACCGGATGGACGATGCGGCACTTGTCTATATGTTAGAAGAAAAAGTAGGGCAAGATTTACAATGGATTCGTGTCAATGGTGCTGTCTGCGGTTTCTTAGTCGGTATAGTATTATCACTGATTCAATTGATTTGATCTATACCCCAAAAAAGGTATCTTCGCTGTTATATACAGTAGAAGATACCTTTTTTCTTAATTATTTTTTTGACTGATCCCCAATTTTATTGATCTAAAATCGACAGACCGCGGAAAGCTAATGATTCGTAAGGATGTAGTGTTGCTTTTTGTGCAGATTTTAGTAGCTGTGCGACTTCTTCAGAATGTTCTCCATGTGTAGCGATGATCAGTTCGGATTGCTCAATACGTTCTACCAGTTGATCGGGTAGTTGAAGCTCTGTCGATGATTTGGAGAAGTTAAGAATAATCAACCAGTGCTCATCGTTCCACTCACGAGTATACGCGAAAATATATGGATCATCTGAAAGTTCACAAGCGTATTTACCATAAATTAATGCAGAACTTTGTTTACGAATGTCAATCAATTGACGGTAAAAATGAAAGACCGAGTCTGGATCTTCAAGTTGCTGAGCAACATTGATTTCACTTTTGTTCGAATGAGCAGGTATCCACGGTTCAGCAGTCGAGAAGCCAGCATGTTCACTATCGTCCCATTGCATCGGGGTACGTGCATTATCCCGAGCTTTGGTACGAATACGCTCCATAATAACTTCAGGATCTTCGCCTTTATCGTCTACCATTTGTTTGTAATATCCTTGAGCTTGTTGTTCTTTTACATCTTCGATCGTTTTCATATGTTCGGCATTGGTCATACCGATCTCATCACCTTGATAAATATAAGGTGTCCCGCGTAAAGTCAGCAAGAACATCGCTAGCATTTTAGCAGAGTCTGCGCGGTATTCTCCTTCATGCCCTAGATAGGAGACTAAGCGAGGGTGATCATGGTTACTAAGATAGATTCCCATCCAACCTTGTCCGTAAATATCTTCTTCCCATTTGGCGATAATTTCTTTGAGATCATGAAGTGACCATTCTTTGCTTTGCCACATATCGTCATCTGCATCACAGACTTTGGAAGCTTCTATCATTAATACCATATTCATTTCTTCACGTTCAGGGTTGGTATATAATTTGACGTCTTCGATCGATACACTAGAAGCTTCGCCTGCGGTAAACATTTTATAATTTGAAAAGACTTCAGTATATAGCTCATGCAAGTACTCATGTATACGTGGTCCATTTTTATAAAATTCTTCGGCATTTCCTTGTAATTTGTTAGATGGTGGGGCGTCTGGAAAGCTTGTATCTTTGGAGATCATATTTACAGCATCAATCCGGTAACCATCGATCCCCAAGTCCAGCCAAAAGCGCATCATATCTTGCATTTCTTGACGTACTTTAGGATTTTCCCAGTTCAGATCAGGTTGTTTTTCACTATACGAATGTAAATAATATTCATTGGAGTTTTCGTCTAATTTCCACATCGAATCGCCGACATAAGAAAGCCAGTTATTCGGTTCAGACCCATCTTCTTTGGGAGCACGCCAAATGTAATAATCGCGATAAGGGTTATCTTTGGAAGAAAGAGCTTCTTGAAACCATGGATGTTGATCTGAAGTATGATTGACAACCAGATCCATAATTAACTTCATGCCACGATCGTGTACCTCTTGCAGTAATGCTTTCCAATCGTCCATCGTGCCGTATTCCGGCTGTATCTCTCGGTGTTCTTGAATATCGTATCCATAATCAGCATTAGGAGAAACATAAACAGGAGTGAGCCATAATATATCTACTCCAAGTTGTTGTAAGTAATCCAGCTTCGACCGAATTCCGGGAATATCGCCAATTCCATCATTATTGCTATCCATAAAGCTACGAGGATAAATTTCGTAAACAACACTTTCTTTCCAGAATTCTGGCTTCATAATCGTCTTCATTTGTCGGTCTCCTGTTCTGTTGTAACATAGGCAGTTACTTACTGAGTATTACCCTTTCAAACATGACAACAATCGCAGGAGGTCTAAAAGAAATAATCACTAATAACTATAGATTACTAGAAAACTAAAATTAGTTTGATTATAATGGTATCAAAGGATGGTATCATTATATGAACAATAAACAACGCAATACACTGACAAATATTTTTGAGGATCCTCTTCGTTCTAATATTGAATGGGCAGATATTGAATCATTGTTAAAAGCTTGCGGTACCGAAATTACAGAAGGTAATGGTTCACGTGTTCGTTTTTATTTGAATGGAGTTAGAGCTGTTTTTCATCGTCCACATCCTAAAAAAGAAACAGACAAAGGTGCAGTGAAATCCATGCGCAAATTTTTAATAGAGGCAGGTGTATATGATCATGATGAAATATAAAGGGTATGTAGGTGTTGCACACTATGATAGTGAAGCTGAGATTTTACATGGCGAAGTAATGAATATCAAAGATGTCATTACTTTTCAAGCAACCTCTGTAGAAGAGCTTCGAATGGCTTTTCAAGAATCTGTAGATGATTATTTAGAATTTTGTAAGGAAAGAGGAGAAGAACCGAGTAAACCATACTCAGGTCAGTTAACACTCCGTATCTCACCAGAAAACCATCAACTGGTTACGATTGCTGCACACAAAGCTGGAAAAAGTCTTAATCAATGGATCGCAGAACATATTCAACAAGATGCAGAAAAAGAAGTAGGTACACTAGTTTCAAAATTATGATTTATTCCATGTATAACAAAGAACCTCTCTTCACACGATTGGCGTAAGAGAGGTTCTTTGTTATAAATCTGTTATTGTTAATTACCCATCAATCGTACTTCATGTAAAGTAGGCGTATACCAATTATTCGGATTGTTATGGAGTACAGCATTGACCATATTGATTCGTACATAACGAGCAGTGAATGAAACTGCATCTGTTGTAAATCCATAGGTTGTATTGGTGGTGCGGTCGATTGTAGTGTAATTTACACCATCGGTACTGTACTCTATTTTGTATTTGTAATAAGCTTCAGAACCTTTGTACATAAACCAGGAGATATCGACTTCGCTGATCTTTTTGGCAGACCCTAGATCGACTTGCCACCAAGCAGGCCATGTGGCCGAAGATGCTGCCCAAGACGTCTGAGCATTACCATCATTGGCATTGGTAGTTGCAGAAGAAGAAACGGTTGAGATCGCTGTAGCAGGCTTGCCTAGAGCATGATTCGTCAGAGCAGGCAGAGTCACTGTACCTGTAGCGGCATCCATATTCCAACTACTATACCAGTTGAGTGTCGCTGTACTGTTGCTATCATTTAATGTCAAAGGCAACCAGATAAACTTATGGTCACTTAAGTTTAGTGGATTCCAGCGATCACCCATATAAATATAGCTTGTACCTGCGCTACCTGTAATCGTTGCAATCGAATGAATCTGTGTGGCATACGCAGAAGGATCGCCAAAAGGAGACAGCGCCGACCATGTTCCTGTTATCGAAGAAGACGTTGCATAACTGCCTTGATTCGGATACCAGCCCGAAGCCTGAGAAGTAAATAGATAATATTTGCTTCCTTTTTTCACAACCGCAGGCGCTTCCCGGTAAGCACCTTCGAACACCCAGCCTACAAAAGAAGCCACTCCTGTATAATCATCAGTCAGGCGGAAGATGGCCATTGAGTTGTTGGCACCACCATTATTTTGACGGGATGCTGTAATTAGATAAGCTTTGTTATCTGTATCTACAAATACCGTCATATCACGGGATTCATAATCAAGTGGACGAAAGCTTCCTTTATACGTAAAATTGCCATCTGGTGTATCGCTAGTGGCGACAGCTACACGAGCTAGTGAGTAATCACTACCATTTTCATAGTGTGCCCATAGGATATATTTTTTGGTTGTTGCGTTGTAGATGACTTTGGGGCGTTCAATTTTGCTAGTATTGAGTTCGGTTGCGGAATTTTTGGTGAGGATACTATTACCAAACTTCCAATTTTTGAGATCGGTAGAGGTATATACATTTACTTTATCAAAAGTACCATTGGTTGCATGTTCACCGTACCAGTAATATGTAGAACCGACTTTGAGAATATTACCACTGTTCGCTTGAATCGGGTTCCCTGAGGTGTCTGTCCAGTTGCCACCATTGGTAATCGTAGCACTTGCAGCCTGAGTAGACGTTCCGCCAATACCGATTCCAGTGATAACCAGTGCCAGACTCAGCCACAACATAACGGTTTTGCGTGAGAATTGCCAAGAGATTTGTAAAATAATAAAAACCTCCTTCGGTCATTCTAAGATAGCCTCAATAACAAAAGAAGTGAGACTTCAAGTTTATTTTAGATATTTTTGTAAGCGTTTACAATAAAAAAATAGCGAAATGTTGACATGAAAATACAGTAGAAGTTGATTCATGAGCATTAATCTGGGAGAAAAGATAGCAGTTTTCCTAAAATATTTGTTTCACATTATAATTTAAAAAAAACAAAAAAGAGATAGATTCATTTATATGAACCTATCTCTTTTTGATTTTACTTTACACCAAGTGCTTATAATACAAATTGGTAGCATCTAATCCACCATTGCCAGACTTGGCGTAGTTTGGAATTTGTCCGGCTTGGATATAGCCTAGTGACTGATAAAGAAGATTGGAAGGATCTCCATCCCGGGTATCCAGTACAAGGAGAATACGGTTTTCTTCTGTTGCTTTGTGTTCGATATGCTCCATCAGTTGGCGAGCAATACCATGACGGCGGTAATTCAGGTTCACCATAAGCTTAGCTACTTCAGCCCGGTGATCTCCATTGGGCTTGGTACATAGATGTAATTGAATCGTACCGGCAATAACATTGTTGATTTTGGCAATATACAATAATGTTCCCGGTTGTAGCACCTGTCCCCAGTAAGCCTTAGCTTCTGCGTGATCCATAGGGGGAAGAAAACCGATAGATGCGCCTGCATCTACAATCTGTACCAGCATATCCGACATTTCATCCAGATACGGTTCGATATGTTGTACTTGTTCGATAACAACTGTCTGTAGCAAGGGAGCACCTCCATATATAAGTCAGTAATACTATAGGTTTTATTGTATCGTCTCACCTTTATTGTAAAAATAGTAAAGTGGAAGCGAAATATTTCTACTTTTCGTATCGAATCGGTTTTATGTTTTTTAGAAGATTAGGTGTCTTGAAACCACAGCGTAGCAAAGTCTACCCAGCCTTTAGGATTTACGTGTACTCCGCGCAATGATGGATGATAGATTGTACTGGCTGTGCGTACCACTAGAAATGCACTGGTACAGGATTCCTGTAGTAACTGATTAACAGCAACAGACCATTGCACAATAGCATCTTGTGCAGAAGAAGCAAGCATATGTTGAGTGAATTGATCTAATTGATCAACCGTCCGAGCAGGAAGGGAATGTCTGATAAAGTTACGATCGGATTGGACATGTTCTAGTAGGCTAATTGGATTGTCGCTAACCATCGCTTCGAACAATATAAGGTCTGCTTGTTCCATCGTGTCCGGTTGTATCGTCTCCGCCCATGTTACAATATGCACCTGTATAACGATCCCAAATGTCTGATATTGTTGTTGAAGCCAGTACGCATCTGTAGCATGACGGGCAAACGTATACAAATGCAGTGCTTCTCCAGCATAAGAAGTTTGTTGTAACTGCGCTACTATATCTTTTGTCATGATATGATATGGTGCTTGCTCTGCTAACGATTCTGCTTGAATATGTAATCCAGATGCAGGGCACAGATATGTTGATCCTAGTTCGCGTACCATGTGTAGACGGTCGATGCCCTGTACTAACACTTCACGAAATCTGTGATCTTGCAAAATAGTATCTTTTCGCAGATTAAAGGTTAGTGTCGATACCCCTGTAACTGTTTGTGTTAAAGGCATTTCCAGATCGGCAGGAATAGGAAATTCTCCTGTCACTACAGTCAATACACCAGGGCTAGTCCCAAAGCAAGCTTCTGCTTCGTTCTCAGGTACAATAATAATCTCAATCTGATCGATATGACCTCTATATCCAAAATAAGATGGAAATAATGTCAGCGTACATTTTCCAGTATGATGAGATACTACCTGATAAGGCCCTGAACCGATCGGCAATGTATGTTGTGGATGGGTTGAAAGCTCGGATGCAGGAGAGATCGAAGCAGCGCTATGACTAAGATAGAAAAGAAATAGCGCATTCGGTCGGCGTAGTATTATCTGTATTTGGTAAGGATGTATCACTTGAATATAGTCGATATCTTGAACCAACCAGTGATGAACAACAGACGGATCTTGTAATCGGGTAAAGCTAGCATATACATCTTGCGCAGTTAACTCTTGTCCATGGTGAAAAGTAATTCCTTTATGAAGATAAAATGTCCAACAAGTAGCATCTTCGTTAACTTCCCAGTGATGAGCGATGTCTTTGGTAAATGTCTGTTGCAAGTGATTATATTGCACTAATCGGCTGTAGATTTGATGCACTAGATGCGTATCGAAAGCATACAAAGCGTTAGCTGGCTCTAGCGATACAATCGGTCGATAAATCGGCAACCGCAATGTCTCGATCACCCGATCTTGTCCAACCTGTTGTGTACTATATCCGAAATAAGTCATAAGCCATTCTAGAAATAACGGGCGTACAATAGCGAGTGTCTCATGGGCTTGAAGCCAAGCAAAAGCACTTTGTACATCTCCTTGGAGAACTCGTTCTTTGGCTTCATCTAATAATGCAGTCGTCACCGGATGCAAAAAAGTTAGTTCAGACGTATTTCCACGACCTCGACCCGAGCGAAATTCGATCCAACACGCTTGTTCCATTTTGGTAATAATTAATTTGGCATTACGAGGTGTGCAAAATAAAGCTTGTGCTAATTGATCCATCGTAATATGAAAAGATTGTTGATCTGCATACTGTTGAAAAGCGAATCTGAGCTGTACATAATCTTCGGCTATTCGCAAAATCGCTCTCTCCTTTACACTATCCAAAGCACACCATGAATAAGTTCTACTGTAAAACATAGTAGCAGAAAAGCAAAAGTAAAGAAAAGTGATTGCTCATAAACAAAATAGATATAATAGATAGTGTATATTGACTGGAAATGGAGATACATACATGTGGATTGCATTGTTAGTAACAGGAATAGTTTATCTAGGCTACTGGTTCGTTCAGCGTATGAAGAGCAAGCGATGGAATACACCGATAAAAGTGATTATCGGATTAGATACACCGCCACCTGCTACCTTTTTTGTCAAAGAAGCCAAGCAACAGGAAGGGATCGACTTTTATCATAAAGCTACATGGTTACGTGTGAAAAGTAACGATTCGATCGCGGTTCAAGTGGAAATCGACCGTATTCTAGCACAGATGGATCGCTTTGCTCCATCCCGGCAATCTGTCAGTGAGAAATGGGTGTTTACGACAGTCGAAGAGTGGATACTGGTAAGCAGTTATGATCTGCCTTCTCCTGAAGATTACCAGGGGGCGCAACAATTGGAACAACTATTACAATTATTAAGCAGTAGATTTGGCGAAGTTCATTATTTTGCTCATTATCAGACCGTTCATTATTACGCATGGGCCAAAGCAATCAACGGGCATTTAATTCGTGCATACGCATACATAAGTACAAAAGAAGATCCTCTCTGGGAAGAAGGTAGATTAACTCCTGAAGAAATACAGTTAGATTTGGATTTTCGAGATACAGGACGAATGGTGGAGTGGGAAGATAATATAGAGGAAGAACAATACCATACACCTGATGAACATTCGGTAAAATTGATCGCTGCTGCATGGCGAGCTACAAGTGAAAAGTCTGCTTTTGAGCCGAAAGGTTGATAGTTATAGATTAAAAAGCACAACTGCGCTACATATGGCAGTTGTGCTTTTTGAATAAGACATTACTTTTTATATCCGTACACAAAATGAATAGCACCGGAGTAATCTACATATACATCGTGTACATTCGACTTTTGCAGAAAATACGTATTAAAATAATAAAGAGGGATAGCAACCATCTGATCGGTAAGCATTTTTTCAGCGGCACGATATTCTTTCATACGAGCTTTGGCATCGGTTAAGCTGTATGCTTTTGTAATATGAGCATCATACGTAGAATTTTTCCAACCAGATGTATTTTCACTGTTCCAGGAAGTAAATAATTCTAGAAACGCAGCAGGATCGTTATAATCGGCTGACCATCCACTGCGTGCAATCTGATAGTTTTTCTTTTGCTTATCTTGTAATAATGTATAGAAATTTTCAACTTTTACTTTGATCGTCACACCCAGATTTCTTTTCCACATATCTGTAATCTGATTAGCGACATATTGATTGCCTTCACCATTAGTAATTAACGTGATCGATGGCAGAGAAGTAATATGTTCTTCTTTCATCCCTTTTTTCAATAATTGACGGGCGATTTTAGCGCTAGTCTCAAAGTTCGTTACTGGATATTCTTTACGGAATGTAGAAGTAGCTCCTTTGATTACAGGTGGTACAAATCCATAAGCAGATTTGGGACTAATTAATGAAGAACGTTTGATCGACATCGCAAACGCTTTACGGATATTGATATTGTTAAACGGCTTTTTATTCACATTAAAAGTATAATAGTAGAGCGATGCTGTGTTTGGATAAACCGTTTCTTTTCTCATGGTGTTAGTCATTTTATAGGTTGGAATATTGCTTTCTGTGATGCCTGACCAATCAATGGCTCCTGATCGGTACATATTATTTTCTTTATCAGGATCATTGATAAAACGGATAAATACTTGATCAAAATGAACTTTTTCCGCTTGAGCATATTGAGGATTACGAGCTAATGTGATGGAGCGTCCTTTGGTCCAATTGTTAACGACAAAAGGGCCGTTACTTACAATAGATGATGCTTGGCTCCCCCAATGGGTAGAGGCTGTCATACTTGTAGCATGTACAGGGAAAAAGGCAGGAGACGATAATGTTTCGAGAAAGTAAGGCAACGGTTGTTGCAGAACGATTTGCAATGTATGATCGTCTAACGCTTGAAATCCTAATTGGCTAGCATCGGTAAGTGTACCTTTATAATAGTCTTGAGCATGAGCAATCGGAAATAACATAGAAGCTAATGGAGAACGGGTAGCAGGTGACAGTACTCGTTGCCATGCGTCGATAAATTCAGAAGCAACAAGTGGCTCACCGTTACTCCAGCGAGCATCGGCACGTAATGTAAATATGTATGTTTTACCATCCGGTGAAATGGTCCACGATTCCGCAACCCCTGGTTCTATTGCTCCATTTGGTTGGGTACGTACAAGCCCTTCGAAAATAGCTTCTACAATTGTACTGGTTGTGCTATCGCTGGACAATGCAGGATCAAGAGTAACCGGTTCCAAATACAGATTAAAACGAAACGTTTTGGCTGTAGTAGTAGCCGCTTGAGTGATGCTGGATGTACTTGTACCAAATAACAATACACAGGTAAATAAAATCAAAAAACGGGTTATGTAGGTACTTCTCATAAATAAATATATCCTCCTTAACAATAAGTACGTTCCTTCTAGTTATAGCATACTATTGTGTCAGATAGCGTATCAATTCTATAATGTCCAACGATACGTTTACGCATATTTATCTATAAATATTCAAAAAAATTATAATTCATGAACTATTGAAGTCGGGTAATATAATAATGTAAAGAAGTAAGAGTAAGGAGAGGCTAATAGTTATGAATAAGGTAGAAGTCATACAATCTGCACAGAGTGAATGGACATGGTATCGAATGAAAGATGTGAAGCGTCTTATGGAGCATCCAGATTTTGATGAACATTTGCAGAAATGGGCGCAGGAAAGCCTGATGTGTACGCACAATCGAATAGCTTCTATTTATTATAAAGAAAAAGACCAAAATTATATCAGTGGAACATTAGCGATTAATATGAATCCAGATCACTGGGAAGATATCAATATATTGCATTACTATATTGATGCGAATCGAATGATCACTATCGGCGATAATACATGGTTGTTACATGATATGAGTAATGAAGAGTGGGATCAATATATTTTGGGCTGTGATTATCCAGTCGATGGATTTATGTTTGTCGTGAATGCGATTATTCGTGCATTTTTCGGGCGAATGGATGAGATTGAGATGCAATTGAAAGAGATCGAATTTAAAATGAAAGAAAATAACGGCGGGAAATTATTGCGGGAAATTGTAGATTTGCGTAATCAGATGACACGCTGGAACGTGCAGACAGTAGCGCTGAAAGAAATCCGTTTTGCGATCGAAGAAGTATTCCCTGATCTTGTCAAAGACGCACAGACATTCCATACGTTAAAAGTAAGATTATCCCGTATTCAAATGCTTCAAACAGCCTACGAACATGAAATAGATACATTACTCAAAATCGATGATAACGTAGCAAATTACCGTTCTAATAATATTATGAAAACATTAACAGTCTTTACGGTATTACTAACACCGATGACCGCATTAGGTGCGATCTGGGGAATGAACTTTAAAAACATGCCGGAATTAGAATGGAAATGGGGTTATTTAGCTTCATTGATTTTGATCTTCGGACTTACTGGCTTAACGTACTGGTGGCTCAAACGTAAAGGGCTGACCGGAGATATTTTGGATATGAATTTAGAACATCAATCCAAAAGTAAGCGTAAAAAGAATATTCCTCACAGCAAATAGATCACAAGATAACATCTCTTATATAGAAGGGAAGGTTGCTTATGTATCCAAAAATATTGTTGGCGGTAGATGGCTCAGAACACTCATTACGAGCAACAACAGAAGCGATCAAGTTGGTATCATTACAACAGTCAGGTGAGATTGAAGTGGTATTTGTAGCGGATTTCGGCAAAAGTCGTGATGAAGTACTACGCTATGGAGATATTGATGAATTAGAACTGTCCAGACGACAAAAATTATTTCCAATCGAAGAACTTCTGCAACAGCAACAAGCCGCATATGCGATAAAAATATTGCATGGAGAACCCGGACAAAGCCTAATCAGGCACGCTAACGATCATTCTTTTGATCTAGTCGTAATGGGAAGCAGAGGGCTGGGCTCTTTGAAAGAAATGGTACTCGGGAGCGTCAGCCACAAAGTAGCCCGTGGTGTCAAATGTCCTGTACTGATCGTGAAATAAAATACAAAAACACGTATACAAAATACTCCCATTTTGTATACGTGTTTTTGTGTTGTTTCTCAAGTTATATGAAGTGCTTTGCATCTTATCATCCTACATATATCTCTGAATTGTCATTTCTATCGTATGACACTACCTATTATTACTTAGGAACAGACACAGGAACATATTTAGCAACATCTACAGCAACCTGTTCCAGCTTCGCTTTACCCAATAAATGATAAGGTGAAGAAATCGTTACATAACGATCATCTAGTTTGAATGTTAACATATCTACTTTATCCGGTTTGTACCATTTGGCTTTGACTTGATTAGAATTAGGAAGAATTACTGTAGTACCTTTGTAATCATAAGAATAATCACGTGGGGATACTGAAACGGTCATATATTTGAACAAAAAAGTTACTCCATCACCCACACCACTGACTTTGCGAAAAGCATCGCCTTTGATCATACGAGTAGGTACATAAGGAGTCTCAAATCCATCAAAACCGGCAAAAGCTTGAGTGATTTTTTTCAATTGAGCGGTAGAGTAATCCACATTTGTGACAGGATATTGCTTGTTAGTCGTCGTAGAGTTAGCAGTAGTTGCTTTGGCTTCAACGTTATCTGAATGAGTTGTAGCAGCGTGCGTGGTAGTTGCTCCTGTCAGAAGTACTCCTGCGATAACCGAAGTTGCGATCCATTTGTGAATATTCATTATTGTACATCTCCTCGATAGTGTAATTGTCTTGCCTTTTATATTACACATCAAATGTATCTAACTTAAATACCAATTGTATCCAACTTGTAAATAATCACAGCTACTGAAGCAATCATTAAAAAACTGTTGCTAATTTATGACGAATCTTTGGTTGTTACTTTGAGGTAACGATGTTAACTTACATATAGTCGATAGATGGGCGCCTGAGAATCAATCGATCATCAGCAAAAGATTCCAAATAAATAAACAAGTATGGAAACTTTTCAGCTATGGTGTTCGTCTAATAGACAGGGAATAAAGGACAAGCTTGGCAGATAGCGTTTGGCACTATTTCGGGGGAACGAGGATGAATACAAATGAAAAAGAAGATTTGTTCAGCAGTATTAGTAACAGCATTGACGGTAAGCGGAGGTCTACATACACCATCCGTCAGCGCAGCAACACCGATTAAAATTACGATCGATGGAGTTCAGCTAACAACAGACCAGGCACCTGTAATGTCAGCTAACCGTACGATGGTTCCATTAAGAGGTGTTTTTGAAGCGCTAGACGCAAAAGTACTCTGGAAACAAAGCACCAAAACAGTAACAGCTACCAAAGATGGTACAACGATTGTGTTACCACTTGGTTCTAGAACAGCAACAATCAATGGCAAATCTGTTGTATTAGACGTACCTGCAAAGTCGATTAAAGGACGAACAGTTGTCCCTTTACGCTTTGTCAGCGAAGCTTTAGGTGAAAAAGTAGGTTGGAACTCATCGACCAAGACAGTTAGCATTACAACCACTAGCTCCAAACCAACAACGCCTACCACACCAACGACTCCATCGACTTCGATCTCACCGGTACCTTATGTGAATACCAAAGTAGTCGGGCAACAAGGAAATGGTAATGATCTAGAAATAAGCTTTCCAGCTTCTGCAAGCACAAAAGGAATCAGTCAGTACCGTATTCTAGTAGTCAAAGCCAATAGTAATACATTTAATATCAATACCGCACAAAATGTACCGGCAGCGAATTATACAGCTATTCCGCAAGGCAGTAGCAATTATACAATCACATTAATGCCTCAAGCTCGTGATACAGACGGACAATTGATCCAGAAAAATGTGAATTACCGTGTCTATGTACTGGCAGTAGGGGCGACTGGATATAACAATGCTTTATCTGTAAGTTCACCGATTGTTTCTCTAGGTGTAGTCGCTACAGCTTCTGCTATAGCAACCGATGTCAAAGCAAGTGATGTCTCTGACAATGGCGATGGACGAGACTTCTCAGTGACATTTACCAAAGCAAGCGATGAAAGTAAATTAAGCAATTACCGTGTGTTCGTTGTAAAAACGACAAGTGCAGGTAGCTTTAGTTCAACAGAAGCAGCAAAAGTTAGCAGTTCTAACTATACAACGATTAACAAAACAGGTTCCAATCCAACAACACGCTTAACGAATACCACGCGTGATACATCGGGTGAATTGATTACAACAGGAACAGCATATACCGTATTTGTAGTGTCAATCACAAGCAGTGGCGACAATATTGGTATATCTGCTGGTTCTAATTCATTAACATTAGGACGTACAGTTGAAGCTCCTTCGATCACTAAAGTAGAAGATGTGAGTAACTACGCAGATGGACGGGATATTCAAGTGACGTTTACCAAGTCTTCTGAAGAATCCAAAATTAGCGGGTATCGTGTATTCGTAGTGCGTAGCAAAGCATCAGGTGACTTTGATATTGCAACAGCTAACGGATTAGCATCAAGCCGTTATATCGATGTATCCAAAACAGGTAGCGATCGCACAGTTACGCTATCGACATCACTGAAAGACAGTGGCGGAGAAGCGATTGCCAATGATGTGCCTTATCGTATCTATGTGATGGCACTTGGTTCAGGTTCGTATGCAAATAGCTTGTCTTCTGCTTCTTCTACACTTACACTTCAGACAGGTACACAATCGACAGGAAATGTGAGTGGAATAGCTGTTAGTGATATTAGCGACTACGGCGATGGACGCGATCTCCAAGTGACATTTAACAAAGCGAGTGATGAAGGATTAGTGAATAACTATCGTGTTATGGTTGTCAAATCAATCAATGCGAGCAAATTCAACCTTTCTACAGCTAACAGTGTATCCAGTTCGAATTATTTACAAATTAGCAAAAATGGTTCCAATCGTACAGTAACGTTCAGTGCAGGTTCCAAAGATGTAAATGGTGATCTGATCAAAAATGGTACTAATTATCAAGTATTTGTTTTGACGACAGGTACAGGAAATGCTTCGGGCAACAATTCATTATCAGGCGCTTCGTCTGTTATTACATTAGCTGCCAATGGTGCGACATCAGCTGTTAATACCGTAGCAACAACGAATAGCAATTCAACAAGTACAGCATCGGATATTACGTTTAGTTTTGTACCAGCTAACGATACCGGTATTTCTGAATATCGTGTCTATGTGGTACGTGCTGATCAAGCAGGTTCATTTAACGTCAATACAGCAAATAATGTAGCTGCGGCAAATTATACACGCATTGCCAAAACAGCAACCAAAGTAACGCAAGCTTTAACAACGAGCACCAAAGATTATAACGGTAATGCGATTGTCAAAGATGTAGCTTATCGTGTGTATGTGTTAAGTGTAGCGGATGGTTCGGTTCGCTCGGTAAATACATTATCTGGAGCATCAAATGACTTTACGATCAAGACATCAACGGTAGCGCCGGTTACTAACCTGAATGCGACGGCAACCAATGGGGGAATCAAAGTAACTTTCTCCAAACCATCCGGTGAAACAGGTATTGCAAGCTATGCTGTGATGCTGGTACCGTCTGCAAGCTCAAACAATTTCTCATTGGCAGATGCGAATCGTGTGAGTGAACGCAATTATGAGACAGTCACCAAAGGCGTATATAGCGAGTGGACATTTACAACAACAGATGTTGATATTAATGGCGCTGCTATCCGCTCAGGTGTTGCCTATAAAGCATTTGTATTATCTATTGCTGATGGACGTGTAGCGACTGTTAATGCTCTCTCTGTAGCTTCGAGAGAAGCTCAAATCATCGCTCAGTAATACTAAGCGTTATCTATAAGTTCTTTTCTCAAGCAAGCTCTTATCGGTCTTTACCGGTAGAGCTTGCTTTTTGATTGCTCCATATGTACTGGTGATTCGGGCAAGAACATTTAGATTATTGACTCATTATGTCTATTTTTGGTTATGATAAGGAAGGAAGTATTGATTTTTTTTATGAATCATATCTACTTGCCTCCGGGCGGAAAAGAGGGACATTAATGCAATATGTAAAATTAGGTCGTACCGGTCTCGATGTATCGCGAATTTGTTTGGGATGTATGAGTTATGGAATACCTGATCGTGGAGCACATCCATGGACATTAGATGAGCAGAGCAGTCGTCCTTTTATTAAGCAAGCTTTGGAAGCAGGTATTAACTTTTTTGATACAGCCAATGTCTATTCAGATGGAACCAGTGAAGAGATTGTAGGAAAAGCGCTCAAAGAGTATGCGAATCGTGATGAGATCGTTATCGCTACCAAAGTACATGGCAAAATGCATCAAGGTGCAAATGGTGGTGGGCTTTCACGCAAAGCGATTATGGCAGAGATCGATCATAGCCTACAGCGTCTAGGAACTGATTATGTAGATTTGTACCAGATTCATCGCTGGGACCCGCATACACCGATAGAAGAAACATTAGAAGCTCTTCATGATGTAGTGAAAGCAGGTAAAGCTAGATATATCGGTGCTTCTTCGATGGCATCTTGGCAATTTATGAAAGCTTTAGATATCAGTAAGCAAAATGGATGGACACGCTTTGTATCTATGCAGAACTATGTCAATTTACTTTATCGGGAAGAAGAACGTGAGATGCTTCCTCTTTGTAAAGAAGAAGGAATTGGCGTAATTCCATGGAGCCCATTAGCACGCGGTCGATTAACTCGTGACTGGGAAGAAGAAACGTCACGTTCTGAAAGTGATAGCTTTGGTCAAAGTCTATATGCAGCTAGCGCTGAAGCAGATCGTAAAGTGGTAGAACGGGTAGCAGAGATTGCCTCTGAGCGTAATATTCCACGTGCACAGGTGGCACTGGCATGGGTATTGCAAAAAGAACCGGTCACAGCACCAATCGTAGGAGCAACCAAGCTACATCATTTGCAAGATGCAGTTGCGGCTGTAGATCTTGTTCTAACTGAAAATGAAATCAAGCGTCTAGAAGAGCCATATATTCCGCATCCTGTAACAGGATTCTAAATACGATATAAGCAAAACTCCAATCCTTAATATGTATAGGATTGGAGTTTTTGTTATTGTACTATACGTTATCGTAATAGAATTATCCTACATTACAAGCAGTCACCGTTTTGTTTTTACCTGTGCGTTTGGCTTGATAAAGATAATGATCGACCTGTTCAAATAACTGCTCTTTGGTCTGTTCAGAGCCATAGCTTTGCAGACCGATACTGACTGTAACAGACTTGCCATTCATTTCAGGATGTTGTAATTCAGCAACGCCATTACGTATACTTTCTACCAGAGCATAAGCTTCTTCAAATGTCTGATCAAATAAAAGCAACGCGAACTCTTCTCCACCATAACGGGCGGCAATATCGCTAGAAGACATATGTTGTTGAATCACTTGAGACACTTTCCCGAGAATAGTATCTCCTGCTTGATGACCATACGTATCATTAATAGCTTTGAAATCATCAATATCCAATAAAGCCAGATGAAGCTCAGCACCCTTACTGGCATAATCAAAAGCAGTATCATAATAATCGTGAAAAGAAATTTGATTATATAGATTCGTCAGACCATCTGTTTTGGACAGTTTACTCATGATAGCATTTTTGACAATTAGATCTTGCTTCGCTAACATCGTGACCTGTAAATCGGTTAAAATTTCTATACCGCAAGCAACAATAATATGAGCAATACAGGTACTTACAATAATAAAAGCAATCACGGCAATCACATCAAAGGAAGATAGATAATTGCGGAAGTGTGAATCTGTCAGATACAATGAAGTAAATGCGATAAGTTGTAAGACTGAAGGAAGCCATAATAAACGACGTTTGAAAAATACGACAGCTGAAAGAATCGGCAACAAACATAGTGCGGTAATAATACGAATATCATAATTTAGATAAATAATCGTCCATGTGATCAGTGTACTTGCACTAAATAACACGTAAAAAGATAAATGATTCCAACGGACATACATCCATTTTGTGATCAAAGTAACGATGCTCATCCAAAGAGTAGGTAGAATTAGAATATAAATATAGAAATGAGAAGCACTATCGTCATAATCCAAAAATACAAAAGAACCCCACTGAGCAAAAAAGTGGACACTAATGACAATCCAGTATACTCTGAAAAATTGATGTATCCATTTGGACTGCTTATTCATAACATCACCATACAGCCTCAAGATTTAAAATGCGTAATCTTACACATTCATGTAAAGACAAGTATAAATCATTATAGGATCATAAGAAAAGACAAGCTTTACCAAAACAAAAAATATACGTATAGCAGGAGGTAGAATACGATGATCGATCCAAGCTGGTACACACAATTAACATTAGAAGATGATGCTTATGATGTGACTGAAGAAGTAACATTCGAAGGAGACTATATATTTCAACTGATGGGGCAACAGGTTGTGATGCAAGTAGAATTTATTCAGGCGATTGACAATGAAGAAGAGATTGAACATCTGACGGCTCCTTCTATAGAACAACAACAGATCTGGGAGCATTATATCGAGCATAGCGAATATATTCAGCAGCATGTGCTACAGATCGTTTTTGAACATTATCAAAAGATTGAAGAGCGTTATCGTCAAGCATGGCAAATTGATCCGCAAGATCCTGCTACGATTCAAGAACGAGATCAATCAATTCCGTATATTACACAGCCGGAGCAATTAAAAGCGTATATAACGTTACAAGGATTTCTGATCAAAGAAACTTCGGCGGAAGCGACGTACTATCTTAATTTTCACTGTACATGGGATACAGAACATGGATTAGGAGTCAAAGTAGTTGATCACCAACCTGTTCATGTGAGTACTTTTTATACAGCATACGATATCGATTAAACGGTAATTAACTAATAAAGTATACGCTTACATTTATTGTTTGAAAGCGATTCAGTTCTGTATGCTCTGGTATAAGTATAAAGTGAGCCTTATGACCTTAGCGATTGCTGACGAAAAATGTCACCACCTAAGATGAAAGATGCGGTTTAGCGAAATTACAAAAATTACCTGATAAAGACATTGTATTTATTCGTGTAATCGGTTATAATAAGAGTAACGAAAACGTGACTGGTACTCACATATTGTAGAGGGTTGTTATGTTAGAAGGCGAAGAGCCTTGTACAATATGTGATTATTCTATTTTATCGGATGTTAATCTTCTGAATAAAGAAGGTCATGTAAATTTAATTTCTTTGGAGGTACTACAATGCAAACAGGTACAGTAAAATGGTTTAACGCAGAAAAAGGATTTGGTTTTATCGAAGTTGAAGGCGGAAGCGACGTATTCGTTCACTTTTCTGCTATCACTGGCGACGGTTTCAAAACTTTGGACGAAGGTCAACGCGTAGAATTCAACGTTGTTGAAGGAAACCGTGGTCCACAAGCTGAGAACGTTGTAAAACTGTAATTCAGTTTATAAGACGCCCTTAACGTTAGTTAAGGGTGTTTTTTTATTCAAATATTTGTAACTTGTGCAAGAAACAAATAGATATTACTACTGGGAGGGGACTACACATGTACTATTCACGGAAAAATCCATCGCAAGAGATTCCAATGGCAATGACTGATATATGGGAATGTACAAATCCAGATTGCAAAGGATGGATGCGAGATAACTTTGCACTTGCAGATGTACCGGTTTGTTCACAATGCAAGTCGCCCATGACCCGCGCTCAAAAAGAATTACCGGTGTTGGATAATACGAGCTATAGTAGACCCAACAAAAAGCGTTAATTCGGATGAAGAGTTTATCAACAATATTAAAAAGCATTAGTTTACTGATGGATGATTGTGATCCACAGATAGACTGATGCTTTTTTTAATTTAATATCATTTGAGATTAACTGAATATAACAGTCATTTACATAAACAATAGAAAATGATAACTATAATCCAAATATTTGGTGTATACCTCTTTGCATAAATGATATAACATAGTATACTAAATGATAATAGTAAATCTAAATTGAAGGTGATTGTATGGCAGATAGTTCAATATCGCTTAAACCGAGATACGAGCAAATGTATTTAACGTTACGTAATCGTTTTCATTCAGGCGAATATACAATAGGGGATAAGATTCCATCTGAGAAAGAATTGATGGAACAATTCGAAGTAAGCCGGATCACTTCGAAGAAAGCGTTAGATATGTTAGTGCAAGATGGATATATTGTACGGCAACCCGGTAGAGGTTCTTTTGTTATCTATAATGGGGATCAACTCGAAGTCATAGAAACAGAAGATGGAGACAAATATGATGCTCCAAGCAGACCACGTACCGATCGTAATCAGATTGTACTTGGGCTGATTATGGAAGATTTTAGCGATAGTTATGGTAAAGAAATGCTGGTCGAAATGGAAAGAACTGCGCAAAAAATGGGTGTATATTTGATGTTACGGCTTTCTTTTTCACAGACCGATATCGAAGAAAATGCGATACGAATGTTGAGAGATTATGGAGTTGATGGATTGATTATTTATCCGACACGCGGGCAAATATTTAATTCAGAGATCTTAAAATTGGTAATAGATCGCTTTCCGCATGTACTGGTCGATCGCTATGTCAAAGGGATTGATTCGACGTCGATTAGCACGGATAATGTAGCCGCAGCAAGCCTGGGTACACATTACTTGTTGGATCAAGGACATCGTCATATCGCGTTATTAACGTCCAAAGTAACCGATAATGTAGCGATTGAAGAACGAATCGAAGGATTTGTACAAGCCCATGCGGAACGTGGTGTGGTACTGGATCGCTCATCGTGGTTAACCGATATGTATTGGAATAGTAATCAAGAAGAAGATGAGCAAGTGCTTGTTCAACATAATGTAGATATGATCCAGCAGATGATCGAAGCACATCCGCAGATCACAGCATTATTTGCGATGCAGTATGAACTAGCATTATTCGCCAAAGAAGCGATCGAACATATGGGACTGCATATCCCACAGGACATTTCAATTATTTGTTTTGATAGTCCGCAGGCAAGTGCAGCGTTATATCCATTTACACATATGCAACAAGATCAACAATCATTGGGCAGATTAGCGATAGAAAATGTACTTGCGCTGATCGAAGGTGCATCATTGCCTAGCAAAATTTCGTTACAAGCAAACTTGATTCATGGACATTCTGTTGCGGAAGCGTCTGTTCATTCATAAGTAATCTTAGCCAAAGATGTATCTTGCTTATTAAGAAGATACATCTTTTTTGCATAGATATACATTGGGTATACTTAATATTTTTCTTTAATAACATAATATAATGTATTGACATGTTAATAAGGTGTGATTTATTATATAGCTATAAATGTAAGCGCTTAATAAGAGGGGGATTGCAATGAATGATATCGGAAATGGTGTGTTACCATTCTCTGTTCAACAATTGATAGCAGATGTACAAGCTCATCTTACAGAACGTCCCAAGCTCGCACGTATGTTCAATAACTGTATCAGTAATACACTAACGACTACGCTCAAGCCTTTAGAAGATGGAACTGTATTTGTAATCACTGGAGATATTCCTGCAATGTGGTTACGGGATTCAGCCGCGCAAGTTAGACCTTATCTTATCCTTGCTAATGAAGATGGAGAATTAAGTGATCTAGTAGCCAATGTAGTCAGACGACAAGTACATTATATTCAGCTTGACCCTTACGCAAATGCTTTTAATGAAGCAGAGAATGGCAATGGACATCAAGACGATAAGACTGATATGAGCAAATGGATCTGGGAACGCAAATATGAGATCGATTCGCTATGTTATCCGATTCAGTTAGCTTATCTATTATGGCGGACTACAGGAAGAACTGATCATTTGGATGAACATTTCCGCAAAGCCTGTCATATTATTATGACATTATGGCGTACTGAGCAGAAGCATAATGAACATTCACCGTATACGTTTGAACGAACCGATTGTCCGGTATCCGATACGCTCCCTTATGAAGGCAAAGGAACTCCGGTTGGCTTTACAGGGATGACATGGTCAGGATTTCGACCGAGTGATGATGCTTGTGAGTACGGATATTTGATTCCTTCGAATATGTTTGCTGTAGTGGTATTAGGTTATATGGAGCAGATCGCAAGAGAAGTGTATCAAGATGAAGAATGGATTTCTCAAGCTTCTCTATTAAAAGCACAAATTCAAGCAGGTATTGAGGAATATGGTATTGTAGATCATCCTGAATTTGGACGGATATATGCTTACGAGACCGATGGATTAGGCAATTATAATCTGATGGATGATGCTAATGTACCCAGTCTACTTTCGCTTCCTTATCTAGGTTATTGCACGCTAGATGATCCATTGTATCAAAATACTAGAAAGTTTATACTCAGTCAGCACAATCCTTATTATTATAGCGGTACAGCAGCTCAAGGGATTGGTAGTCCTCACACCCCTCCTCAATATATATGGCATATTTCGTTAGCTATGCAAGCTTTGACATCCCAACATCAGTCAGAAATTCTATCTTTGTTACACACTTTGGAAAATACCGATGCAGATACTGATTTTCTTCATGAAGGCTTTCATATGGATCGACCGGAAGAATATACGCGTGAATGGTTTTCATGGGCTAATTCGTTATTCAGTGAACTGATTTTGACATACTGTGGTTATACAGTTCCCAGCGGTAAAATTCAATCGTCATAAGCTTGTGCAGTAATAGCTATTACGTCATACCGAGTAAATAACACCTTAGATGTCACATGATGTTGTACCCAGAATTAACGATAAGGGAGCGATAACGATGGCAAAAGGCAAACGTAAATGGATAGCAGGGTTATTGGTTAGTTTGACTGTATTAACAGCAGCATGTTCGAATAACAGCGCAGGAACGAGTGCTTCTGGAGGAGATTCATCGAACAAAATCGTCAAAGTAGCTTATGGAAAATGGAATGAAACAGATAACTGGGGAAAATGGTTAACCAGTGTCAAAACAGAATTTGAGAAAGCGCATCCAGGTGTCACTGTTGAATTACAACCGATCCAAGGAGCACAATATGCGACCAAAATTCCATTATTGATGTCTGATCCAAGTACAGCTCCTGAAGTACTGGCTGAAGATTCTTTTATGATCAATGCAGATAGTGAAGCAGGATATTTGGAACCGCTTAAAGTAGATAGCTGGTCAGATTGGAGTAATTTTAACGAAGCTATCAAAGCCGCGGCAAAAGGAAAAGATGACAAAACGTATGGCATCCCTTTCTCTACAGATGTACGTGGATTGTATTACAACAAAGAACTATTTAAAAAAGCAGGCTTACCAGTTCCATGGCAACCTAAAAACTGGCAAGATATTTTAACTGCTTCCCAGACGATTCATGAGAAATTACCAGATATTATTCCATTCTGGATGAATTCCGGTAAAGCAGGTCAAGAAGCGACAACGATGCAGACGTTTGAAATGTTATTATACGGCACAGAAAATCCGCTATATGAAAATGGCAAATGGATTACACAAAGTCCGGGAATCCTGAGCTCGCTTAACTTTATCAACAATATTTATTCTAATGGCTTCGGGCCACCATTATCTCAAGTGTTGACTGCACAAGCAGGTCAAGTATTAGAAACAGACTTGATGCCGAATCAAAAAGTTGCGATTGCGCTTAATGGTAACTGGTTGACAGGGACATGGGCATCTTCAGGTAGCAAACCATGGCCAGAAGCGTTAGACGTCTATGATTTTGTCAAAATGCCAACAGAAAATGGACAAGCACCTGGATTCACTTCTATGTCTGGTGGCTGGACACTTGCTGTAGGTGCTAAATCTGTAGAAAAAGAATTAGGTTGGGAATTTATTCAACTGGCTGTCAATGAAAAACACAATAAAGAATTTGCGATGTTAGATGGGGCATTAACACCTCGCCTTGACGTAGCGAAAGACAAAGAATATAGCGAACAACCGGGTACATTGTATGCCAAAGCGGCTGATTTTATAACTTATACTCATGTTCGTCCAAGTACAGCCGATTATCCTGTCGTCTCTACGGCTATTCAAGAAATGGTGGAAAAAGTAGTCACTAAAGGGGCGAGCCCTCAAGACGCAATGACCCAATATGCGCAAAGTGTACAGCGTAGTGTGGGTGCAGATAAAACAGAGACCAAGTAAAGGAAGAGCATCGTTCAATCTATGATTGGTAGATAAGGTTGAGTAGAGGCGGGATCTAGCGTCGATCAGCCTTATCTGCTCGTCAGGATTGTCCGGTAAAGGAGGGTTCCAGATGGAAGTGTCACATCCGCGTGTGTCCAAACCCAAACGCCATGGAAGTGGTGAGCAATGGCGGGCAGCTTTATTTTTATCCCCTAGCTGGTTGCTATTGTTACTGTTCTTTTTTGTTCCAACGATTTTGACATTTTATTTTGCTTTTACCAATATGGCACTTACCGGTGCAACAGCAGCCAAAACAGAATTTATTGGGTTTGAGAACTTTAAATATATGTTTCAGGATGCTAACTTTCGTACGTCCGTATGGAATACATTAATTTTCTTAATCTTTTCAGCAGTGATCGGGCAACAAGTGATGGGCTTTATTATCGCTGTAATGATGAACGGTCGCAAACAATGGTTCCGCAGTGTCATTGGTTCGATCGTGATTGCAGGTTGGGTAGCTCCAGAAGTGGTATGTGCGTTTGTATGGTTTGCCTTTTTAAACGATACAGGAACCGTCAATACTGTTATTGAATCGCTTGGCATGAAGCCGATAGCCTGGTTGTATACTTTTCCAATGGTGTCTGTCATTATCGCTAATATCTGGCATGGTACAGCCTTTTCGATGATGGTGTTTCAGGCGGCACTAGGAGATGTACCAAAAGAAGTTGAAGAATCGGCCATGATTGATGGTGCTTCAGCATGGCAACGGATGATTCGAATTACGTTACCGATGATTATGGGCTCAGTCACTACGAATATGGTATTGGTGACACTACAGACGCTCGGTTCATTTACATTAATCTATGCGTTAACCGGTGGTGGACCTGGGATGGCGACTGAGACATTGCCTATCTATATGTATCATCAAGCTTTTGTAAATTATCAATTAGGTTATGGTACAGCGATCTCACTAATGTTGTTAGTGATCGGTATTGTCGCCAGTCTGTTGTATATGCGCATGTTGAAAGTGAAGTTATAAAGGAGGAGAGACCATGAGCAGTCTAAATCTCGGTAAACGGCGTCGGATGAATCGCTTTGTCGTTGCACGTACGTTGCCTTATATTATTCTCTCTCTAATCGGTATGTTATTTTTATTACCTTTATTATGGTTGTTATTTGCATCACTCGATCAAAATGCGACACTAGCTCTCAAGCTTCCAAGTGCATTTACATTGGATAATTACGTCTCTACTGTTACCAATACCGATAACCAGAAATCGTTTGGGAATGGATTGATATTGGCTGTCGGTCAGGCACTGCTTGTAGTAGTCGTAGCAGGGCTTGCTTCTTATCCATTGTCTCGCTATCAACTCAAGTATAAACGTTCATTTATGTATATCATTTTATTTGCTACAGGCTTGCCAATTACAGCCGTTATGGTGCCTGTTTACCAATTTTTTATCTATTTCCGTATGCAGGATTCGCTCTTTTTTACCGTACTGTTTTTGACCGCTTCGGCACTTCCTTATTCGATCTGGATGATGAAGAACTTTATGGATTCGGTTCCGCTTGAATTGGAAGAAGCGGCATGGGTAGATGGTGCTTCGATCTGGACGACATTGCGATTGGTTATTGTACCGTTAATGTTACCAGGTATTTTTACTGTAGGCATCTTTGCTTTTGCAGGCAGTTGGGGCAACTTTTTGGTACCGTTTATTTTGTTACAAAGTCCGGATAAATTACCTGCCGCAGTAACGATTTATCAATATTTTGGGCAAAATGGTCTGGTGCAATACGGTACACTTGCTTCGTTTTCAATTATTTATACGATTCCAGCAGTGGCATTATATATTATCGGACAGCGTTATATGTCGCAAGGATTTAGCTTTGGCGGTGCGAATAAAGGTTGATCTCCATATGCTCTAATGTATTCAATTCATGTGTTAAAAAGAGTGATGATAGTTTGTAGATCATTGCTCTTTTTTTTGATTTGTTGCTCTATATCGAAAATTGTTGTCAGTTTACATAAAATTTACTGAAATCACTTGGTACAATAGAAGGAGTATTGTATGATATAGGTTGTGAAATCATCCTAATACTTATGAATGGACAAGGTGAATAAATATAATGAAACCAATAGATTTGCAATATAAGATGCCTGCGGAATGGGAACAACATGAACGTACATTATTATCTTGGCCGATTATGGATTCGATGGTCTATCCTGATGATTATGCTACTGTATGTGATGGATATGAAGAATTAGTGAGTGCGATTGCTGAATTTGAGCCAGTTACACTGGTTGTGAATCCAGATGATGTAGACAATGTCAGCAAACGTTTTGTAGGTCAAGCGGTAGACTTTTTGCCACTTGCACATAATGATGCTTGGTTACGTGACAATGGCCCGACGATCGTTGTTAATGACAAAGGTGAACGTGCAGGGATCAACTGGCACTTCAATGCTTGGGGTGGTAAATACGAGCCTTGGGATCTGGACGATGCAGTAGCTCCGGCGATTCTCAAACACTTGAATATTCGTCAATTCGATGCACCACTTGTGCTTGAAGGCGGTTCGATTCATGTAGATGGTGAAGGCACTATGCTGACAACTGAAGAATGTCTGCTTAACACGAACCGTAACCCTGATCTATCTCGCGCAGAGATTGAACAGCATGTCAAAGATTTTACTAATGTAGAACAAATAATCTGGCTCAATCGTGGACTAGCTGGCGATGAAACAGATGGTCATGTTGATAATGTCGCTTGTTTTGCAGCTCCTGGTAAAGTGATTATTCAAGTGTGTCACGATCCTGCCGATGATAATTATGAGATTACGCAAGAAAATCTACGTATCTTAAATGATGCTGTCGATGCCAAAGGACGCAAATTAGAAATTATCGAGATTCAGCAACCACCTATGGTGATGCATGGTGAGCAACGTTTGACACTAAGCTATTTGAATTTCTATTTCGTCAATGGTGGTATTATTTTACCGGTATTCGGCGGTACAGCAGAAGAAGCAGATCAACATGCGATGAATGTATTGCAAGACACTTTCCCTGATCGCAAAATTCATGCCATCAATGGTATGGCTGTGATTCGCGAAGGTGGTAACGTCCACTGCACAACGCAACAAATTCCTGCTCAAGCTTAATATAGACCTACATGACCTTACTATAGAAAGGATGATAACAACATCATGAGAAATGTAAAAGTAGCGGCTACTCAAATGAGCTGTACGTGGGATATCGACGACAACATCCGCAAAGCAGACAAATTGGTTCGTGAAGCGGCGGCGCAAGGAGCGCAAATTATTTTGCTACAAGAATTATTCGAGACTCCATATTTCTGTCAGAAAGAAAAAGCAGAATATTATCAATATGCAACTGAATTGGAGCAAAACAAAGCGATCAATCATTTCCGTCTAGTGGCGAAAGAATTAGATGTGGTGTTGCCAATTAGCTTTTATGAAAAGAAAAATTATGCGCGTTATAATTCACTAGCTGTGATCGATGCAGACGGTGAGATTCTTGGTAAATACCGCAAAAGTCATATACCAGACGGCCCGGGGTATGAAGAGAAATTTTACTTTAATCCAGGAGATACAGGGTTCAAAGTATGGGATACCAAATATGCCAAAATCGGCGTCGGGATCTGCTGGGATCAATGGTACCCTGAAGCGGCACGCTGTATGGCATTGATGGGTGCAGAATTGTTATTTTACCCGACAGCTATCGGTTCTGAGCCACAAGATACATCGATCGATTCCAAAGATCACTGGCAAGCATGTATGCTCGGTCATGCTGGAGCGAACTTGATTCCTGTGATCGCTTCAAACCGAATTGGCAAAGAAGAAGACGAAGATTCTTCGATCAACTTCTATGGTTCTTCATTTATTGCAGGCGCTCAAGGTAACAAAATTCAAGAAGCTGATCGGAACAGTGAAGGGGTATTAGTCGCTGAATTTGATCTGGATCAATTGGAAACGCAACGTCTAGAATGGGGCATTTTCCGTGATCGTCGTCCTGAATTGTACGGTATCATCGGTACGTATGATGGTGAGAAAAAAGTTTGATTCACCTATAGATCTAGTGATATACAGCATAATCGAAAAGCAACTCAAGCTTTTAACTCAAAAAACACTTTGTTATCTTTCGAGATAATAAGGTGTTTTTTTAGGTTCTATCTTTGCTGAGGTTACATACGTTTTTGGAGAGATAGCATACATTATCGTTATTCTGTTCAGTCTATGTGCTAAGTCATGTGATATGTATGAATTGTTCTTAATGGTTCAATAACGGTTAATACTACATTAAAGTATTAACAGACTGCTAAGGAGGATGACAGATGACTACTAAACGCCACATTACACTCAAAGACGGAACAGTTTTACCTGCAATCGGACAAGGAACATGGAATATGGGCGACGATTCTTCTCGTAGACAAGAGGAGATCGATGCGTTGAAATATGGAGTAGAATTAGGCATGACGGTGATCGATACCGCAGAAATGTATGGAGAAGGACGTTCAGAATTGCTTGTAGGTGAAGCGATTCAAGGGATGAGAGATCAAGTGTTTCTGGTCTCCAAAGTCTATCCTCATAATGCAGGTGGAGATTCCTTGATCCGTAGCTGTGAAAATAGTCTGAATCGATTGGGAACCGACGTGTTAGACTTGTATTTACTTCATTGGCGTGGACGTATTCCTTTGGAAGAAACGATCAAAGGGATGGAAAAATTGGTACAAGAAGGTAAGATTCGTCGCTGGGGTGTATCGAATTTGGATACAAAAGATATGCAGGAAATGATGAAATTACCTAATAGCGACCATTGTGCAACCAATCAAGTATTATATCATCTGGGATCACGCGGTATAGAAGTGGATTTGTTACCATGGCAAAAAGAACAAGGGATGCCGATTATGGCGTACTCTCCACTAGCACAAGCAGGATCGTTACGAAGCGAACTCACCACAGATGCGACCGTACAACAGATTGCCGAGCAACATGGCGTGCATCCTTTCCAAGTGTTGCTGGCATGGTGTATTCGTGATGGCAATGTACTAGCGATTCCCAAAGCATCCAGCCGTAGTCATGTAGAAAGTAACGCTCAAGCCGCCGAACTGGTATTAAGTGAAGCAGAAATCGCTCAATTGGATCAAGCTTTCCCTGCTCCAGATCACAAAGTACCATTGGATATTATTTGATATGTACCACTATCGGTTCACCAGTAGCTGGAAGATGGAGACGACTAGAGAGCAATTGTGGGAACTTGTGGATCATTTTGAAGATATCGATTTCTGGCAAGGGGTAAGCTTTGCGAAAGTGAAGCAAACTGGAGATACCAATGGAGTTGGCGATGAGTACGAATGTACTTTTCGAACGAAAATGTTATTCAAACTCAAAATTCTGCTAAAAGTAGCTGATAAAAGCAAACCCAATCAGTTTAAATTAATGGTAGAAGGCCCGCTAGCTGGCGAAGGAACTTGTTATTTGGAAGAATTAGATCATGGACAGGCGACACTGATTCGTTGTGTCTGGGAAGTCCGTTTAGATCACTCTATGTTGCGAATGAGCAATCCAGTTATGCGCCCTGTCTATGTATGGAGTCATAATAAAGTGATGGATGAAGGGGTAGCAGGAGTAGGTCGACATTTGCAAGCCCGCGTATCTGAAGCTTCTCATATTACCAAAATATATCGTTAATACATCGCTGATGATCAGGCAACAATTTTTACACAGGGGGCATCATTATGGGGAAATATGAGTTCACCGAAAGCTGGTTACTGGAAGCAAGCACGCATGAAGTGTGGGATTTGATTAAAGATTTTGAAAAATTGCATTGCTGGCAAGGCGTGTCATTTCAGCGGTTGCAAGAAGGTGCCAGTAAAAATGGAATAGGCGATAAATATAGAATGAATATGAGAACCAAGCTCTGGTATACAATTTCGCTTGATTTTGTAGTCACTGAAAAGCAAGAACAGACGCTGATATGTCTGGAAGCTTATGGTGATCTTAGTGGTCAAGGGATATTTCGGTTACAAGAAAGTGGAGCGTATACTCGCTTGGATTACGATTGGCAAGTACACACCAACAAACCATGGATGCAGCGCTGGGAACCGTTGTTGCGTCCTCTTTTTATCTGGAATCATAATCGTGTGATGGGGGAAGCGGTGCGAGGTATATCTAATCAATTGGGCGCGCGTCTGGTATAAATGAGAATCTGTGAATCATGATTTTGGATTTGCAGACAATACATATAAGTAAAAAAGAATAATTATGTCACTTGTTGAATAACGTTTTTAAGATAATTTTTATTTTAACCATTTATTCATGAATTGCTTATCATATAAGGTTTAACTTAGAAATAAGCGGGTAAGTTGTAGATAAGCAATACACACAGGAATCAAATGAAATGAACGTATATATTGAATAGGATGAAGGAGGAAATGAAAATGACTGGAAGAAAAGCGTTATGGAGTGCTATTGGAATGGGTGCAGCGTACCTTATGCGTAACAAAAGTGCACGTGATAAAGTGATTTCTCAAGTTCGTCGTGTAGCAACGTCGATGCGTGATAAGAAAAATGGTAATTCATCCAACACAACGAACAATAACTATTAATAGATTAGATCATAAAAAGACAGCTCAAACGTCTACAACGTATGCTTTATACGAGGTGGGCGTTTTTTTATTGACAAATACCAAGTTATCAGATAGGATTTAAAAATAAACCGACTGACGAGTCAATCAAGGGGTTGATCGTATCGATCATACAACGTTAAGTTCTCGTGAACAGGATGCGATAGAGAAGCGTGAAAAGTTAATGCAGATTGCCCTCAAGCAATTTGTTGATGCTGGTTATCATGCAACTAAAGTGTCTGATATTGTTGCAGAAGCAGGGGTAGCGCAAGGAACGTTTTACTGGTATTTCAAAAGCAAAGAAAGTATAGCACTTCAAATTATAGAGCAAGGTAGACAGCAGTTATTGGAAGTGATTGGTGTAGGTTACCGTACCCATTCAGGTACTGCGGATGATATGGTGCAAGCTTCGGAGAAATTGTTATATCGATTATTTCAATTTGCCGAGCAACACACTCATTTGATGCGCATGTTGCTTGATGGCACAGGATTTAGCGAAGCAGTACGGGAACAGATTATGCTTACCCGTTCACAGATGGAGCAAGGATTTGTGCAAAATATTCAGCGGGCGATAGAGTTAGAGATGTTACCTGTACATACGGAAGCATCTGTACGGGCAGCTTTTCTAATGAGTCTGATCGAAGGGGTAATTGTACGCTGGTTGTTCAGTTCAGGTACAAGTGCATCTTCTTCAGGGCTGGTGAATCATACTGCTGAACAATTGGCAAAAGAAACAGCACGTTTTGAATTTTATGGTCTGCTGGGCAGAACCGATTAAAGGAGAATGTAATAATGAAATCATTACGTCGTACGTCTACACCGATCGTTTTGGCAATGTTACTTATGGTGGTAGTGGTATTGAGTGCTTGCGGTAATGCTGCTCCACGTTCTACAGCTACTGATCCAGCGAGCAATACCAGTGCAGAGACTACAGCTACCGCTACTTCAGGTAATACACTGGAAGCGATCAAATCTGCTGGTGTACTGAAAGTCGGATTAATGGGCACATATGCACCTTATAATTTTTTGAATGCAAATAAAGAAGTAGACGGATTCGATGCAGATATCGCCAAAGAAGTAGCCAAGCGTCTAGGCGTCAAAGCTGAATTTACAACACAAGCTTTTTCAGGATTGATTCCAAGTCTACAAGCAGGCAAGTTCGATGCGATTATCAGTCAGGTCACAATTACAGACGAACGTAAACAACAATTGGATTTCTCTGATCCGTATATTACTAATCAGGTCAAAATTATCGTGAATGCCAACAATACAGATATTACAAAGCTAGCTGATTTTAAAGATAAAAATATTGGCGTAGGTCTGGGAACAAATGATGAGACCTACCTACGTACAGAAGTATTGCCACAAGTCGGTAACTTTAATATCAAAACGTATAACGATGTAATTACTTCTTTACAAGATTTGAATGTAGGTCGTATTGATGCCACGATCAACAATATCTATGCTCTCAAACCTATCGTTGAAGAAAATGGATTCAAAATCAAAGCTGTCGGTGATGCAATCAAATCCGACCAAGCTGGTATTGCGATTCGTAAAGATAATCCTGACCTTTTAAAAGCACTGAACAAAGCGTTAACAGATATGAAAGCAGACGGTACGTACGAGACTATTTTTGTAAAATGGTTCGGTGAAAAGCCTGCTGCTGAATAATAACAATTATCAAAGCTTGATCAGGACTGCGTTCACTACGGTGCGCAGTCTTCTGTTTTACCATGATCAAGAGAGGAGACTATAGATATGCAATTAGTATGGGATAACCTCCCTTTTCTTTTAAAAGGTGCAGGTTATACATTGTTGATTACGATCATATCCATGTTTTTCGGATTGATTATCGGGGTAATCGTAGCGATTGCACGTATGCAAGGCAACCGTCCGATTCGCTGGATTGCCCGGTTTTATGTATCTATTATTCGAGGGACGCCGGTGCTTGTACAGCTAGTGATCGTGTATTACGGGCTGACTGATTATGGAATTACACTGGATGCGATTCCTGCCGCTTGTATTGCTTTGAGTATCAATATTGGTGCGTATTTATCAGAGACTTTTCGCGGAGCGATTCTTTCAATTCCAAAAGGGCAGACCGAAGCGGCTTATGCAACAGGGATGACATCAGCACAGACGATGTGGCGTATTATTTTACCACAAGCGGCACGTACAGCGATTCCACCGATGGGAAATACATTTATCGGTATGCTTAAAGAAACATCATTGGTATCGGTTATTACGGTCACCGATCTATTACGATCTGCTGATTTGTTGATTGCTCAATATTATGTATATATGCCTTTTTATATTGGAATTGCGATCATGTACTGGATTATGAGTACGATATTCTCGACGATTTTGGAACGTATTGAACGACGATTGGCTAAAGCATACTAAAACGAATGTGAGGGAAGTATTATGATCCAAACTCGTGGATTGTCCAAAACATTTGGTACACATCAAGTATTACATGAGATAGATCTGGATGTACAAGCAGGCGAAATTGTTGTACTGCTAGGCCCCAGCGGTTCAGGAAAAAGTACATTACTGCGTTGTCTAAACGGATTAGAAGATCTAAGCGCAGGTTCGATAGAAGTGAACAGTATTCAAGTAACTAGCACGATGAAGCTGAAAGAACGTCAGCACAAAATGCTCCAAATTCGTAGACAGACAGGTATGGTATTTCAACAATTTAATTTGTATCCTCACAAAACAGCACTTGGAAATGTAACTGAATCTCTCCGAATGGTCAAAAAGCTAGAAGCGACTCATGCTCGGCATGTCGGCGAACGAGTATTGGATCGAGTAGGTTTATTGGAAAAGAAAGATCAATATCCTTCAAGGCTTTCAGGAGGGCAACAACAACGTGTCGGTATTGCTCGTGCATTAGCGATGGAGCCAGACATTATTTTATTTGATGAACCAACATCGGCACTTGATCCAGAATTGGTAGGAGAAGTGTTGGATGTTATGAAATCTCTAGCGCAAGAAGGAATGACGATGATTGTTGTTACCCATGAGATGAAATTTGCCCGTCAGGTGGCGAATAAAGTGATTTTTATGGATGAGGGACGCATTATCGAGCAGTCTGATCCTGAATCTTTTTTTGAACGACCTGTAACAGAAAGAGCGCAACGTTTCCTTAGTAAAGTGATGGATTATTAATATAATATACGAAAGCAGGTAGAGATCATGAACGTAACTACAGTATGGAATGGTAAAAGAGCATTTGAAGCAGTAGGTCCTTCCGGTTATCCAATCGGTATGGATGCTACAGCAGCGTATGGTGGCGATGGTAAAGGCGCAACACCGATGGAATTATTGCTTGCGGGTCTAGCAGGATGTATCGGTATTGATATTACAATGATTTTAGATGCGTTTTTGCATAATATTAATAAAATTGAGATCGAAACGGAAGGTACGCGCAAAGAAGCTATGCCTAAAGGATTTACTGCGATCGATCTTATTTTCAAAGTAGATGGAGATATTCCAGATTATCGTGTGTGGAAAGCGATTCAAATGGGCAAAGAAAAGTATTGTGCTGTCTCTGATTCACTAAGTGCAGATATTCATTATCGTCTGATTTTGAATGGTGAAGAAGTAGTACAACCTGCTTAATAGTAAAGAGATATCTTGTTGCTTATACAAGATATCTCTTTTTTTATATCATAAGCGTGATCTTGAATCGGAATAAGTGAAAAATTATACATAATAAAGATAGTCAACGACTATTCGTTAAACGCATTAAAGGGTAGTTTATACATATGAAAGCTTTCCGAGTCTCAATTGCGAAAGTGCGTACGGCAACATGGAGGGGAATACAGTGATTAACCATTCAGAACAAAATCAATTGATTTATGAACATATATATCGTATGTCTCCTTTTGGGATTGCTGTTATTTCACCTAAAGATGGAGCTTGGTTACAGGTGAACCCTGCTTTTTGTAAAATGCTTGGTTACTCTGAAAAAGAAATGTGCCGGATGCGTGAAGAAAATATTACTTGTTTGGAAGATCAATTCCAAATCGGATATCAAAGTATATATGCACAAATGAAAGAAAACCAATCCGAACAATATCATACAGAACATCGGTATTTGCACAAAAAAGGTCATTTAATCTGGACTTCTATCGATATTTCGATTATTTATGATATGCAGCATCAACCTTTATATTATATTGCTCAATTTCAGGATATTACTTCGCAAAAAGAACATGAGATGATTATTGCGGAGAATGAAGATTTATATACTTTAATTACTGAGAATGCGCGCGATTTGATTTCATATAGTACGCCGGATGGGATATTGCGTTATGTATCAGATTCATTTTATGCTGTGCTAGGCTATCATCCTGAAGAAATGATCGGGCAAGATCGAATGCAATATTATCATCCTGATGATGCATTACAAATGAAAAATAGTGGGAATACGTATCTAGAATGGGGTACGATGACCCGTCGTCTTAAACATAAAAAAGGTCATTATTTGTGGTTTGAGATTTTATTTCAAGTAGTACGCAAT
Organism: Paenibacillus sp. PsM32; assembly: GCF_030433815.1. Classification (NCBI taxonomy): domain Bacteria; kingdom Bacillati; phylum Bacillota; class Bacilli; order Caryophanales; family Paenibacillaceae; genus Paenibacillus; species Paenibacillus sp. PsM32. Next base: position 200,202 of record NZ_JARUWY010000006.1, read on the forward strand.
GATCAAGGAGAGATCGAGAAAGTTCTAGGTGTTGGACGTGATGTGAATGAACGCAAAAAGAATGAAGATCGATTGGTTGAAGCTCAGCGCATCGCGCATATTGGAGCATGGGACTGGGATATTTCGAATGGCTCCTTTAGTTTTGCAGAAGAAACAAGACGTTTGTTTGGATATGCGTTTAGAGCGGAAGAGCCTTATAGCGAAGATATTTTGAAAATGATCCATCCTGAAGATCTACCGGATTTCCGTAAAGCGATTCGTTACACGATGCTTACTGGTGAAGGTGGCGAACATATTTACCGGATTATTTTAGCCGATGGTACGATGAAATATTTGCAGTCTCACTGGAGTGCAGCACTTGATGATCGAGGTCAACCGATTCATATTATTGGGATGACTCAGGATATTACAGAGCGCACACGTATGGAAGAACGTCTCAAAGATAGTGAACGTAATTATCGCTTGATCTCAGAGCAATCGCTAGATTTTATATCACGTAATTCTGTAGAAGATACTACGTATCTGTATTGTTCTCCAGCTTGTTATTCTATTCTGGGTTATCAGCCGGATGAGTTAGAAGGAACACCGGCGATAGAGTATATTCATCCTGATGATGTAAGTGATATCAAACAGTATATGACCCTGAATCTGCAAGGAGAACAGCCTCAACCGATTACGTATCGTCAGCGCCACAAATCAGGTAGCTACGTATGGATGGAGTTGTCCGGTCGCTATGTATACGATGAACATGGCAATATTCAAGAGATGGTGTCGATCGCGCGTGATATTAATGAGCGCAGACAGGCGGCTTTGTTAATTGAAGAAAGCGAACAACGGTACAAATCGTTATTTGAATATAATCCAGCAGGGGTATTTTCATTTGATGTGAATGGACGTTATACCACTGTTAATTCTAATATGGAAAAATTACTAGAACGTACAGAAGCCGAACTGATCGGTATGCCTTTTGAACCGCTGGTCGCTCCTGAAAATATTTATGATACAGCGGAACATTTTGAACTGGCTTTAAAAGGAAAACCGCAGACATATGAATCTCAGATTATTTTGAAAAATGGAGATCGGCGCGCTATCAGTCTGGTGAATGTGCCGATTGTGGTAGATAAGCAAATTGTAGGTGTCTACGGTATAGCGACAGATATTACTGAAATGAGAAGGTATATTGAACAGATCGAGAAATTGAGCAATGAGTATACACTGATTCTAAATTCAGTCTCTGAAGGTATCTTCGGTCTGGACAATGAAGGCGTTGCTACCTTTATTAATCCGGCGGCAACGCGGATGTTAGGCTTCCATGCACGTGAGTTGATTGGTAAACATCTGCTGGATATGTTCCAGCTAGCTCATCCAGATGGAGGGCCGTATGTAGCAAAAGAAAATCCGATCTATGTTGCTCTATTAGAAGGTTGTTTTCATGAAGAACAGGAAGCGATTTTCTGGCGTAAAGATGGTTCCAGCTTTCTCGTATCGTACCGTATTACACCGATCTGGGATCGAGGTAAGCGCAAAGGTGCTGTTATTGTATTTAATGATATTACGAATGAAAAGCAGATTATTCGTGCCAAAGAATTAGCGGAACGTGCCGATCGTGCGAAGTCTGAATTTTTGGCTATTATGAGTCATGAGATTCGGACACCGATGAATGGGATTATAGGGATGACAGGCTTGCTAGCAGATACACCACTGGATGAAGAACAATTGAGCTATACCGAAATTATTAAAGACAGCAGTGATGCATTACTGCATATTCTGAATGAGATTTTAGATTTCAGTAAAATAGAAGCCGGTAAAATGGTGCTGGATCATGAACCGATTGATCTAGTGATGTTAGTCGATAGTGTACTGGATCTATTCACTTCTCGCGCTGCTGAAAAAGATATTCAGTTAACTTATCATGTCGATAACCGCGTACCTGCTTCAGTCGTCGGCGATGCGTCTCGCTTGCGACAAGTGTTGGTTAACTTGGTTAGTAATGCGATTAAATTTACCGATCAAGGAAGTGTACGATTGTCGATTTCGCTATTAGATATGCGCTCGACAGGAGAATGTATTTTGGAGTTTGAGATCAAAGATACCGGAATCGGTATATCTTCTGACAAACAGGATAAACTGTTCCAATCGTTTTCTCAGCTTCATCCTGCCATCAACCGTAAGTATGGAGGAACAGGTCTAGGTCTAGCTATTTGTAAAAAGCTGATCGAGCTGATGGGTGGTTCGATCGATGTAGATAGTGAAGAAGGGCAAGGAGCAACATTCCGTTTTGTAGTTCCTTTCAAACCATTTGAAGAACCGAAAGCTATTGAAGCTATAGGGACAAATAGCGAACAGCAGAACCGTTATATGATGCCTGAATTTAAGTATGGCCCTTTACGGATTCTACTGGCAGAAGATCATCCCGTTAATCAGAAATTAATGGTAGAGATTCTGAAAAAGATTGGTTATCAAGCAGATGTAGCGAATAATGGACGTGAAGCATTATCGGCGGCTATCGCTCATCCTTACGATATTATATTTATGGATATACAAATGCCTGAGATGGATGGTATTGAAGCTACACGTAATATCCGGGAGCGTCTAACCGAACAAGAGCAACCGGTGATTATTGCGGTGACTGCTTTTGCACGAATGGAAGATCGTCAAATGTGTTTGGACGCAGGTATGCAAGACTTTATTAGTAAACCATTACGCTTTCCCGATATTGATCGTGCATTACAACAATATGCTAAATATATTCAGCAATCCGAATAAAGGAGGAGTCACATGAAGCGCAAACTATTAATAACAGGCGCAAGTGGTGTGATTGGGAAGAGTCTTTATCAAGGGTTACAACAAGAATATGATGTACTGGCAACAGATATTGAAGGCGATACAGCACAAGGGATACAACCATTAGATATTACTGATGCAGAGCAAATCAAACAAAAAACGGTAGGGATTGATACGATATTGCATATAGCCTGGCAAAAAGATGAAGATGACTTTTTGGGCGTGGCTTTACCTGTCAATGTAACCGGTGCTTATCATTTGTTTGAAGCCGCCAAACAAAATGGCGTTAAACGGATTATTTTCGCAAGTTCGAATCATTCTACAGGCTTCTATCAAGTAGGAGAAACGATAGATGTAAATGATCCGTATCGCCCTGATAGTATTTATGGGTTGAGTAAATGTTATATTGAATTGTTAGGGCGTTTGTATAGCGATCAAAATCATCTTTCTTCTTTCAATATTCGTATTGGGAATTTTCCTGGTGATGATCGACCTCATTCAGAACGTGCTACCCATATCTGGATCTCTGAACGTGATCTACTTCAGTTGGTGAAATGTTGTATAGAAGCACCAGCAGAGCGCAAATATATGAATCTGTACGGTACATCAGCGAATACAGATAATTATTATAATATTGATTATTTAGCAGAAGAGATTGGTTATCGTCCTCAAGATGATGCTACCGAAGTATTGGCTGCTGAGAATCAAAAGAAAGAACAACTTCCGCAAGATGAGACATTATTTCAAGGTGGTCAAGAAGGATAATCATCATAAAGAACAACAACAAAAGCCAGTTGTCTTCGTATCTGATATGTATTCAGACTTGAAGATGACTGGCTTTTGTATAGTATTGCGGATATTAATGATTGATTATACTTTGAACACAGAAGCAGCAGTATTAAGCTCTTCGGCTAATTGGGCTAACGAGTGAGAAGTAGCGGCTGTTTCTTCAGAAGCGGCAGCAGATTCTTGACTGGCTGCGGCAATTGATTCTACAGCAAACATAACTTCATTAGCTTGAGCAGCTTCTTCTTCGCAAGCCGCCGCAATTTCATTGACTTTAATAGCAGAGTCGTTTACTACATTCACAATTTTTTGGAATGCTTCTTCAGTATGAGCAGATTGAGTTACACTGTGAGTCACTGCTTTGACACTGGACTGCGTATTTTTTTGCATCACTTTGATAATCGTAGCAATTTGCTTGGTAGCATCAATACTACGTTCAGCTAATTTACGCACTTCGTCGGCAACAACAGCGAATCCTTTCCCTTGATCACCTGCACGAGCAGCTTCAATAGCGGCATTTAGTGCAAGTAGATTCGTCTGATTCGCAATATCGTCGATAACACTAATGATTTCACCGATACGCTGAGAATCATCTTCTAATTTATTCATAGAATTACTGACTTCATTCATCGACACTTTAGACTCGCTGACAATTTGTTTGCCTTGTTCAGCCATATCTACTGTAAGGTTAGATAATTCAGCCGCACCGCTTGCACTTACAGCCACAGAATCAATAGCCGCAGAGAGCTCTTTAAACAATTCGGTAATCATTGAAGCAGATTCAGCTTGCGTATTGCTGGTGTTCGCAATCTGCTCTGTACTTGCTGATATTTCTTGTGAAGAAGCCGCTACATTTTCTGAAGATAAAGTAATCCGTTCGATCAATTGGCGTAGATTGGTAGCCATCGTGTGAACCGATGTAGATAACTGTCCAACTTCATCTTTATTTTTATTTTCCAAACTTTCACTAAGATCGCCTTTAGCATACTTGGAGATTAAATCCGTAAGCTTACGTAGTGGAGAAGAAATACTGCGCGAGATTATAGAACCTAGCAAAATACTAAATAACGTAACCAGAATCAGAGAAATAATAGTGATTTTGACACAAGCAACATAGCTGTCTTCAATCTCTTGACTGGCTTGTTGAGCAAGATTCGAATTGTTATCGATCATTACGGCGATGGCATCAGCCACCTGATCGCCTACAGGTTTTAGTGTGTTGTCTTTGTAGTTGTTAAAAACAGTTAGATTATTAGCCTGTGCTAATCGTGTAGCTTCTTCGTATAAGACTAAGTAATCTTTGTATGTTTGATTAAATTTATCCAGATTCGCTTTTTCTTTTTCAGTAGTGATTGAATTGCCATATGTTTGAGCCAAACTTTCCATATTCGTCTGGAAATCTTTCATTTTGGTCAGTAAGGCTAATTTTTTCTCGGTTGTCTGTGCTGTACTCACATCCCGCACAGCTACACGCAATCGCTGATAATAGACTTCGATTTGCGATAAATCTTTTACTGCTACGAGATTATGGCTATACATATTCTTAGCTTTGTTGTTCAGATCTTTTAAATTTTGCAAACTGTATAATCCGAAACTAACAAAGATTAAGGTAATAATTAAAAAAGCAGAGATAATTTTTGTTGCCGTCCTCAAATTCCGAAACCACTGCATACCCAAACCTCCCAAATGCATAATGTAAACATGATATATATTTCGACACTATATGATAATTCTTAATAGGAAATTAAAACTTTTGTACCAAAAATTAAAAAAAATAAATATTTTTAATACATTTTCTTCATATTTCCACATTATGTCGTTGATAGCAGACTTGTTTCTGGATCAGGAATAAAGGGGATAAAACTATAAGAAGTATTCATTTAAAATATATTTGCAGGTTCATGCAAAAAAGGAGATTATACGAATGGAAAAAGTAATCGAGACAGAACAAGGGTTAGCATTGCAAATAGATGGTGAGACGAAAGCTGAAATAGGATTTAGTGATTATGATGAGCAATCGATAAGTATCGATCATACTTTTGTGTCTGAAGAATTACGCGGGCAAAAAGTAGGTCAAGACCTGGTGAAAAGAGCAGTCGATATCGCTCGCAAGCAAGGAAAAACAGTTGTCCCTGCTTGTTCTTATGCATTAGCATTATTCAAACGCAATAAAGATTATCACGATATCTGGCGTAAAGACGTATAAAATCCAAACAACCTCAAAATGTTCAAACTGTTGTCACCAAAGGGCTTACCCTCAACTCCAATATAAAACTATAATGAGAGTATGAACTTGAAAGATGGGGAGCGTCTGCATGGATAAAAATACACAGCCTAATGTGGCAACACCAAAAACGAATAAAAACTTTGCCGGAATTATTATTACTGTATCCGTTATTGCTAACGTTATTATTTTGTTGTTATTTTTCTCACCAGCAATAGGTTACAAAGGTACAGTTGATTTTGATATTACGTTATTGCCACGAATGAATGCGATCTTTAACAGCTTTACCTTTATTTTTCTAGTAGCAGCTTTAATAGCGATTTTGAGAAAAAATATTAAAGTCCATCGCGGCTTTATTTTAGCGGCTTTTTCATCGACATTGTTATTTCTAGTCACTTATCTAACGTTTCATTATCTATCACCAGAAACCGCTAAATTTGGTGGCGTAGGTATTGTGCGTCCTATTTATTTCTTTATCCTGATTACACATAGTTTCTTAGCTGCGATTATTGTACCGCTTGCTTTGTTTGCTCTGGTATGGGGATGGACGATGCAGATTGCAAAACACAAAAAAATTGTACGTTGGACAATGCCAATCTGGTTATATGTAAGTTCTACAGGTGTTATCGTATATCTCATGATGGCACCGTATTATTGATCACTTTGGATAACTGAACACAACAAAAAGAACCGCAGCGATCCGGGCTGCGGTTCTTTTTGTATAGAAAAATAATGATAAATTTATTGTAAAAGCTGTATCTTATACAATACCGTCTTTGTAATTGTTCTGCCAGTGTTTGTCGCCTTTGTGTGTGAAGTCTTCTACTGTTCTTTCCAATGTTTCTACCAATTGTGCTTTGATCTCAGCGATTGTATCACGATATACGCGTTCTTCGTTACCGTTGATTTTGTCACCGTAGATTGCTAGAGAAGCTGTATATTGGCGGTGTTTTTCAACCAATTCATCAATAGATTCTAATGCGTGCTCTACATACCGAGTGATAGATTGTTGGTCTTTTGGAAGCATATCACGAAGTTGTTGTACTTTACTTGTGTTTGTCATTTTCGGTCACCTCTTATTATTAATTGTAAATTTACATTAACACTTTTTCACATTAATTACCTTAAATTCGGATTAAATTTTGACAAATTTATGAACGAACTATAACGACAGTCCAATAAAGTGTTGATACATAAGGGAAAAAATATATATATGATCAAGACCTTTGAATTAGGTTAAAGGTCATTGTTTACTGAAAAATGATGTGTCCAATATGTGTCTGTTAATGTCTATACTATCATTTCGGTAGAATTATTTTCAAATGTTATAGCAAATACTACTTTAGTCACAATTTGTCGATAAATAGGAACTATGTCCTACTTAATTTCCTATAGCTGTAAATTTACTATTTTTTCTAGTACTATTCTAGTATAAATCTTTATACACAGTATAAATTTACATATAAATCTATGATATACATTATAACCTCTTTTCCAAATAATTAACCTGTGATACAGTAACGGTCAGATTGTCTATAACTAAAAACACATCGCAAAAGGGGACGTCTTGTAGCAAAAAGACCTATTCAACATCAGAACAATGGTGTAAAGAAGATTATAATGTCTATGATCAACAGCACATCGAACAAATTCTAATAACGAGGACGGTGAATTATGGAAGTACAATCACTACGACAGGTCGAAAAGTTAGCACTTGAAAAAAATCGGATCTACAAACAAAGCAAGCTTCGTTATTTATCGCGTTCGATGCTTGCCAGTATGTTTATCGGATTTGGCGTTATTGTCGCATTCAAAACAGGGAACTTCTTTTATGCAGTTGAATCTCCTATGGCGTACCCGATGGCTGCGTTAACGTTCGGAGCGGCGATCATATTGATCTCTTATGGCGGTGGAGACTTATTTACAGGAGATACCTTCTACTACTCCTACGCGGCGATACGGCGTAAGCTGAAGTGGTTAGATGTGATCAGGATGTGGATCACAAGTTATTTTGGGAATATACTCGGGGCATGTGCATTTGCGTTGCTGATTTTTTTAACAGGATTATATGCAGATCATTCGGTCAATGCTTTTCTGTTAAATGTTGTTCAGCACAAAATGGAAGCGCCTACGATGCAATTGTTTTTCCGCGCTATTTTGTGTAACTGGCTTGTCTGTCTGGCTTTCTTTATTCCGATGGGCTTGAAAGGCGATGGCGCCAAACTATTTGCTATGATGTTATTCGTATTTTGTTTCTTTATTTCGGGATATGAGCACAGTATCGCGAATATGTGTACATTTGCGATTGCTCTAGTAGTCGATCATCCATCTACTATTAATTTTGCAGGGGTTATTCATAATCTTATTCCGGTAACACTCGGGAATTTGATCGGCGGAGCGATCTTTATGTCGACGATGTACTATTATGTTAATAAGCCATTTATGGATGAAGAACACGAGGCATAAATCAATCAAATACTGATAAAAGACCAGCCATGATCATCATGTGGCTGGTCTTTTATCAGTATAGTCTTAAAGAACTAAAAATATTTTTAAATTTTAATGAATGTGTGTTTATTCGACAAAATATTGGTTATAATTATATAGTAGTGAGACTTATTACACGTGTCCAACACAAAGGGAGAGCCAACATGAGTGTTTATCAATTTTCTGCAAGAGCTATGAATGGTAAAGAAGTATCATTAGAAGAATATAAAGATCAAGTTATCTTAGTCGTAAATACAGCAAGTCAATGTGGTTTTACATTCCAATATGAAGATTTACAAAAGTTGTATGATCGTTATAAAGAAAAAGGTTTAGTGATTTTAGGCTTTCCTTGTAACCAATTTGCAGATCAAGAGCCTGATGGTAATGATAAAGTAGAAGCATTTTGTATGTTGAATTACGGTGTATCGTTCCCAATGTTCCAAAAAGTAGATGTGCGTGATCAAAATGCTCATCCATTGTTCAAGTATTTGGTAGAACAGAAGTCATTTGAAGGATTTAATATGAATCATTCGGTATCTAAATTGATGGTACAATTGCTGAACGAGAAGCATCCAGAATATTTGCCAGGCGATTCAATCAAATGGAACTTTACTAAATTCCTAATCGATCGTAACGGTGAAGTGGTTAAACGTTTTGAATCGACAACTGATCCTTTGGATATGGAAGAAGATATCGAAGCACTGTTATAAAATTGTAATCCACTATAATGTAAGCTATAAATATAAACGACATGATCAATGAATTGAATATATAGTAAAAGCCTGGCAGGATTTTGTCCTAGCAGGCTTTTTTTGTGCATAAAAAAACCGACATCTTCACATATGAAGTATCGGTTTGAGGAACAGATTGTGGTGATAGATTCAACCATTCCAATCTTCCTTATATATAGTATAACAAGATCATTCATATGATCTTTATTCTCAGTAAAAAGGATACTTTTTGATTCTTAACAAACTATGCGCGTGTTCTAGAAGGAGTCTGGCTATGTTTCATATATTCTAATTTACGAATAATTTCTTTTTGCCATTTAAGATCGCCAATACGTACGGCAAGGTTGAGAAGATCCAGATAATCATCTACTTGTAGTGAAGTCTTCTGTGTCATTACGTTCATCGAGATTCCGGCTCCTTTGAAGTTAAAATAGGTTACTGTGCTCCATCAACATCTATATTATCATTTCATTATCAGTTGACTAGGAATGATAATCATTATCATAAATTTATTGTAAACATTAATACAGTCAATTGCAAATGAATTATTCAATTTTTATTAAAAATAAGTATATATTTCGATATGTTCACATGATGTCCATACGTGAGATATGTCATAATCCTTTGCAAACACGTACAATAGTGATCGCAAAGATCAATTTTTACGTAAGTAAAGGAGAGTTATATGTCGTATACCAAAATTAAATGGATCATTTTATTTTTACCTACAGTAACGATTGGCTTATGGGAATATATTCGTCATCAATTTCTAATGCCGTATCTCTCGATGGAAGTGGGTAATTGGTTATCACCGGTTATTATTTATGTGGTCAGTGTTACTTTGCTACGGCAATTATTTGATATGTTAGAAAATACGCGTGCAGCGCTCGATCAAGAGCGGATCGTCAAAGGAAAATTGGAAGAACGTCAGTTGCTTGCTGGAGAACTGCATGATGGAGTAGCTCAATCTTTGTTTTTACTCGGCGTAAAGTTAGATCGAGCGAAACGGATGTATGATGATCCACATGTACAAGAAACGCTTAACGATATCAGTCGCACAGTAAGTGAAGCCAATCACGATGTACGACAAGCGATTGCTGATCTGAAGCATGTTCCTCGTAGTGGAGCAACAGAAGAAGTGTCACTTGCTTATCGTGTCTGGGAAATGATTCCGTTAGCTGGTGTAAAAACAGAATTAGATTGGAAGTTAGACGATCAATATATCCAACCTGAAGAACAAGCAGAACTATTAGCTTGTATAAGAGAAGGGTTATTGAATATTCACAAACATGCGCATGCTCAGCAGGTCTGGATACATAGTGAAGGCAACGAGAATGGCTGGCAGATTGTGATTGAAGATGATGGAGAAGGATTTCATGAACAGTCTTTGCAATTGCCCGGTCGATTTGGCTTGAAAATTACGGCTGAACGTGCACAGTGGAGAGGATGGGCATTTGCTTTGCAACGTCAACAAGAGCGAACTTTATTTATCATCAAAGGAGGTAATCGTGATGAATAGTGTACGTGTCTTAATCGTCGATGATCATGCTCATGCACGCGAAGCAACGCGTGTAATTTTGTCTGAAGATCCAATGTTCAATATTGTAGGTACAGCGACAAGCGGTCAGGAAGCATTGGAGTTCACCGAGCAATGGATGCCTGATCTGATTTTGATGGATATTTCAATGAAAGGGATGGATGGGTTAGAAACGACTCGTCTGATTAAACTTAGATTTCCTTATATCAAAATTATTATGATGACTGTATCCGATGATGCCGCCCATCTATTCGAAGCGATTAAGCAAGGCGCACAAGGATATATTCTCAAAAGCTTACCACCTTCAATGTGGTTGGAATATTTGCGTAGTGTTGTGCTGGATGAAGCAGGGCTTAGTCAAGAGATTGCACTGCGTATTCTGCAACAGTTCCCATCGACCAAAGCGCAAAATGATCCGGTAGCGAACACTTTAACACCACGTGAAAGAGAAATTTTGCACTGGGTATCGTCAGGGCTGACCAATCGAGATATTGCGGCAGAGCTTAATATTTCAGAGCAAACGGTCAAAAATCATCTCAAAAATTTACTACACAAATTGCAATTAGAAAATCGAGTACAATTGACAAGATATGCGATTGAGCATGGATTAGCGTCAGATCAGCTCTATCGTCCATAATCTTTTCAAATTTAAGCCATATTTGTAACAGATATAGCCCTATATAGTCATGTTCAGAATGTACTCACTTCGATACTATAGAGATTGTGATTGCACAAAACGGACTTCATAGAAGGCATCTCACATAAAGTAGGTGAATCATATTTATCATACATCATTTTATTTTTCGATAACCAAGCGGAGATTGTTGTTACCTGTATTGCTAGTCCTTTTGAGTATTTGTAGTGGATTATCCTTTCCACAAAGTACTTCGGCTCATTCGTATGTGCAACAATCTTTCCCTGCTCAAAATGAAGTGCTAGACAAAGCACCTGACAAAATCACATTATTATTCAATGAATCGATACAGCCTGCGTATTATCAGATTGTATTGATGGATTCGTCCGGTCAAAAAATAGACGGAGTCAAAGCTGTTATTGATAGTAAAAATGCAGCTCTATTAGAAGCAAACATTCCGGTAAAGCTTGCTGATGATATTTACAATATTTCATGGAAAGCGGTCTCAGGAGATGGACATCCTGTAGAAGGCGGAATTGTTTTTCAAGTCGGAGACGGTGCTGGCAAAAAAATGTCAGATGCACCAACTACACTACCAGATAGTAAATCGGTCAATCCATTATTGATTGTAATGCGGTGGTTACAATATACCGGTCAATCATTAGTATTAGGATTGATTGCCTTATCACTATTTTTATTACCGGCTCGCTTACGTACATCTGAAGCAACAACATGGATGCGTCAGCGTCGATATGCGTTATTTTTATGGATAGGGATGGCACTAACAGTGATTGCGTTATTGGTTCAATTGCCACTACGCATCGCCTGGAATGCAGATATTCCGGTTATGCAGACTACAACAGAATTAGGAAATACATTCCGTGAAACGACTTTCGGTCAGGTATGGTTGATCCAAATGATCACCGCTGTACTGATCGTCATTCTGATAGCTTTGTATGTGCATAGCAAGCTTGCAACTGCTGCGAAGCGTACTATCGGAATGATTGCAATTGCTTTGATGATTGTACAATTACTCGCCAAATCACTGGATGGACATGCTTATGCAGAACCGTATGCAGGCATTGCGATTGCGGCTGATTTTATCCATTTGGTCTCGGCTCTAGTATGGAATGGTGCACTGGTAGCGATGGCGGTATTTGTACCGCGTATTGTAGCTCCTTTTACAGGAGAAGAACGCAAAACAGTATATTGGAGTATTGTGCGCCGCTTCTCATGGTGGGCGATTATATCGGTAGCGGCTTTATTGGTTACTGGTATTTATGGAAGTATTATTTATCTGCCTAATCTGATGGCGCTGTTCAATACCGCTTATGGGTTGACACTACTTGCAAAAATGTTGTTATTCCTTGTAATGGCGGCATTCGGTGCCATGAATTATGTCAAAGGAAGACAGCAAAAAGAAGAACTTGGCAAAGACTTGATGTGGGAAGTGTTAACTGGCTTTGTGATCTTGATGCTAGCGGCGGCGCTGGTGCATCTTTCTCCTCAAGCCGCTCCGATCAGTAATGGAGCGACACCGAAGCAGACCGTACAGACACAAGAAGTCGATGGATATGAGATTAAATTAGAGGTTCCTCAAGCGCAGATGGGTAGCAATAATTTTATCGTATCTGTTAAAAACAAAAATGAAGCCAAACCTGTAGATGTCGAACAAATTACATTAACGATGAATCATATGGACATGGCGATGGCTCCTACTGAAATTCTACTTACAGCCAGTGACGGCAAAGATGGAGTCTATCAGAAAACAGGTATGGTGAGTATGAATGGTAACTGGCATGTCAAAGTTCATATTTTGACCAAGTCGTTAGATACGATTGATACTGAATTTACACTACGGATTGGCCAATAAGCTGTGGTACAACAGGCAGATTATATTATGCCTGTATGATATATAAAAAAGGGAGTATGACGAATGAAAAAAAACTCGGTATTTACCAAAATGATCACAATCGGTTCAGCAGTTATGGTCGCAGGATTACTAACATTTAGCAGTATTGCAAGTGCGCATGTTACTGTCAAACCTGCTCAATCGATGCCTTCCGCCTGGGAAACGTATACGATCAAAGTACCTTCTGAAAAAGATTTGCCAACGACTAAAGTAACATTAAAAGTACCGGAAAACTTATCTTTCAAACAATATCAGCCTGTACCAGGTTGGAAAACAACAACTGAAAAAAATGATGCTGGTGAAATTACATCGATCACTTGGGAAGCAGAAAGTGGCGGGATTGAAGCAGGTCAATTTCAACAGTTCGTATTTGTAGGTGAAAATCCAGCTAAAGATGGCGAATTAGCATGGGATGCGTACCAATACTATAGCGATGGTAGCGTAGTTGAATGGACAGGCAAAGAAGGTAGCGAACTTCCGCATTCGATTACTACGATTACAGAAAATGCAGCTACAACAACACCTGCCGCTCCAACAACTGACGGACACGATACAGCAACAACCGAAGATACTGCGACAGCTACAGATGAAGCGGCTGGAACAGATACTACAACGGAAAGCACACCAGCGACAGGCACAACAACAGATACTGCGGCTTCAAATGATATGAACACGATGCCGATGGAACAACCGGCTAGCAGTAATGGTCTACAAGTAACGACATTGATTATTTCGATTATTGCCTTAATATTAGGCGGAGTTGCTGTAATGAATTCACGCAAACGTAAATAAAAACGTACCATAAAAAGACATTTTATCATCTAAAGCCAAAAAGATTGAGAACTTAGCTGTCATTGTTCTTGATCTTTTTGGCTTTTTTTATGCAGAAAAACTCATTTTTATAAAAAAAATTAATATTTTTGTTAAAAAACCTTACATATCTATTGTATCCTGTGCATATTTTTTTTATACTGCATTAAACGAAAATGTCGTATTATGATCTTAAAATGGAGGGAATGCTAGTGAGTCAAACACCAGTACAATCGCCGTCAAGTCCAGGAAAAATATTTACATGGGTCGAGAAGATCGGTAATAAAATTCCTAATCCATTTTTACTGTTTGTGTATTTGATCATTATTTTGATGTTAGCGACAGCTATTTTGTCGTGGTTGCATGTGTCGGTAAAAGATCCGACGAATGGAGAATCGGTTGTTGTCAAAAACTTGCTTAGTGCAGAAGGCATTCAGTGGATTCTACCTAATATCATCAAAAATTTTAGCGGATTTACGCCTTTAGGTTCGATTCTGGCGCTGGTATTAGGAGCAGGATTAGCAGAAAAAGTAGGGCTGTTACAAGCGTTAATGTTGAAAATGGCGTCTCGCGTCAGTGCCAAGTATGCCAGTTATATGGTGTTGTTTATCGCCTTTTTCAGTCACATTTCTTCAGATGCAGCGTTAGTGATTATGCCTCCACTGGGAGCGCTGATGTTCCTAGCAGTAGGTCGTCATCCGATTGCAGGCTTGATGGCGGCTATAGCAGGCGTAGGTTCTGGATTTACAGCGAATTTACTGGTGGTGACGACAGATGTATTGCTATCTGGAATCAGTACAGAAGCGGCCAAAGCAGTGAACAGCACGATTAGTGTCAGTGTATTGGACAACTGGTTTTTTATGGCGACATCGGTTATTGTGCTGACGATTACAGGAGCAATCGTTACCGATAAATTTGTAGAACCTCGATTGCCTAAATATCAAGGAACCGATCAAGACAAGATGGAAGCTTTGACACCTATTCAAAATAAAGGTCTACTTGCAAGTGGTATAGCGGCAATTGTATTTATTGGTGTGATGTTATTATTGATTTTGCCTAGCAACGGTATTCTTCGAAATCCAGAAACAGGTTCGATTGTGCCTTCGCCATTTATGTCTGGTATTGTGCCAATTATTATTATTTTCTTTTTTGTGGTTGCTGTTACTTATGGTGTTGTAACCAAGCAGATTCGTAATCAAGGCGATATTCCACTGTTGTTGATTGATCCGATGAAAGGCATGGCTGGCTTTATTGTGATGGTCTTTCCACTATCTCAATTCGTGGCTCTCTTCAACTGGAGTAATATGGGGAAATTTATTGCCTTAGGATTAACTGATATATTAGAAAAAACAAATATGACAGGCATGCCTGCTTTTCTAGGATTGATGTTCTTGTCTGCTCTACTATGTATGTTTATCGCCAGTGGATCAGCGATCTGGTCGATTCTGGCACCTGTATTTGTACCGATGTTTATGTTGCTCGGTTATCATCCAGCATTTGCGCAAATGATCTTCCGTATCGCTGATTCGTCAGTAATTCCTTTCGCTCCAATGTCACCATTCCTTCCATTGTTTTTAGGCTTTTTACAGCGATATCAGAAAAATGCACGTTTAGGCACATATTATTCACTTATTTTACCGTATCCGATTGTTTTCCTGATCGTCTGGTCGTTGATGTTGATTGTCTGGTATATGTTAGGGCTTCCGATTGGCCCGGGTGTTTATCCGCGATTAGCTGATTCATAAACAAACGATTAGATCGATTAGTATATGCTTCAAATATAAGATGTACATTTAACAAGGAGATGAACTTGCATGTTAAACATCATTGAATTACGCCGAGATTTGCATCAACATCCTGAATTAGGATTTACCGAATATCGTACAGCTTCGATTGTTGTACAGACTTTAAAATCGTTAGGTTATGACGTGATCTACGGGCAAGATGCGATTGATGGAGACAGTCGGCGCGGATTACCTAGCGACAAAGTACTGGAAGAATCGTATCAACGTGCACTAGAACATGGCGTTGATCCCGATAT
The DNA here is from genome assembly GCF_030433815.1 of Paenibacillus sp. PsM32. Taxonomy (NCBI): domain Bacteria; kingdom Bacillati; phylum Bacillota; class Bacilli; order Caryophanales; family Paenibacillaceae; genus Paenibacillus; species Paenibacillus sp. PsM32. The sequence goes on from NZ_JARUWY010000006.1 coordinate 216,148, forward strand.
TGTAGATAATATGCGTGGTGGATATACGGCGGTCGTCGGTACTTTAACAGGAAAGCGTTCAGGGCCGACACTGGCTTTTCGTTTTGATATGGATGCACTGCCTATTGTAGAAAGTAAAGACGATGATCATTTTCCACAACAACATACATTTGTCTCGCATTTTCCAGGGAATATGCACGCTTGCGCGCATGATGGTCATACAACGATCGGACTGGGTGTTGCAGAAGCGTTAAGCCAGCAAGAGTTCGCGGGAACGATCAAGTTGATTTTTCAGCCAGCCGAAGAAGGAGTACGCGGTGCTTATGCTATGGTCGAAAAAGGGATATTGGACGATGTGGATTATCTATTTTGCGCTCATCTGGGTTGTGAAGTGCCTACCGGTCAATTGCATGGAGGAACAACAGGGTATCTAGCAACGACCAAATTAGCAGCCCATTTTCAAGGAGTAGCTTCGCATGCAGGAGCAACACCGGAAAAAGGACGGAATGCACTGCTTGGAGCGGCAACTGCTTTGCTTAATATTCATAGTATTCCACGATACAGCACAGGAGATACACGAATCAATGTAGGGGTACTGGAAGGCGGTACAGCAGCCAATATTATTCCTGAACATGCGCGTATGATTATCGAGACTCGCTCTGAATCCGAAGAGGTGAATAGTGAGCTTGAACAACGTGTGCGTACGATTATTGAACATAGCGCAGGCATGCATGGATTGGAGTATGACGTTGAAGTAGTAGGTGGAGCTATACCGATTACTTGCGATGAAGATATGATACAAATTGCCCGAGAAGAAGCGGTCGGTATCGAAGGTGTGCATACAATTCCTGAAGAAAGTGCTTATTCTACTGGTAGTGAAGATGCCAGTTATATGTTACGACGTGTGCAAGAGAATGGCGGTAAAGCGACTTATATGATTATAGGCGGCAGTAATCCTGCTCCGCATCATCATCCGAAGTTTGATGTTGAAGAAGCGGCATTACCGATCGGAATCGAATGGTTCCGCCGAATCGCGATGCGTATTCTGCGTTAAAATCGTCCAAGCTTCTTTTGCCCATAGAACTTGATATAATAAGAAGTAACGTATATTCAAGTGTGAGGACAAAGGAGAAGATGATGACGTATCGATTCGGTATCGTGGGGCCACTCCCATCTGTAGAACGTATTTTAAATCTGACCCGGGATCTAGCGGACGATGTAGAATTTGTGGCGATGGTCTATAATCATCCACGAGAAATTCCACAAATCTTAGAACAGTATCGTTCCACAGTCAAAGGCTGGTTATTTTCTGGGCCTATTCCGTTATCAGTTGCAAGCCCTTTTTTGAAAGAACATGAATTAACAGCCTATTGTAAGCCTGCTGGTTCAGGATTATACAAAGCTTTATTACAAATGAATATGGATTATCATATTCGGGATCACCGCTATTCGGTCGATATTATTCGTTCAGAAGACTTGGATATGCACGAGTCTTTTGCTGAAGCAGGATTGCCGATCGACCAAGTGTATCTCAATATATTTGAAGGCTCGGATGAACCGGAGACATTAATTCAATTTCATATGGATAAATGGAAAAGCGGGCAAAGTGTAGCGGCATTAACCTGTATGCATTTTGTCTATGCTGCTCTGCAAGAACAAGAAGTTCCGGTGTATCGTTTGACGACAAGTTCGCAAGATATTCGGCAAGCCGCCAAGCTACTGATTCAGCAAGCGAGAAGTTCTTATTTTAAAGATACTCAGATTGGGATTCATATGATCGAAGCCGATCTACTTAATCATCGCTCGCTAACCGAATCCACTTCGTATGGATTGCAGTATGCTGAATTACGGATTAAAACCGTACTTTTGCAATTATGTGAACATATGGATGGTGTGCTGGTGGACAAAGGAAATGGACGCTACCAGATATTTAGCACACGCGGAGCGATTGAACGTGAATTATCGAGACTGCATCATAGTATCCAGCAGATTGCTTTGGAGATTGAAGTGGAAGTGTCTGTAGGAATAGGATATGGAGACACAGCGTTAGCCGCGGAGAATCATGCGCTACGTGCTCTTCAGCAAAGTAAACAACAAGAATCGTCTTCACACATTATTATTGTGCAAGATAACGGTGTGATTCGTGAAGCGGTAGGGCAGATCGAAGAATGGAGTTATAGTTCTCGTTCTCTAGATCGAGCATTATTGTCTCAATTGAACGAAGCTAATATCAGTGTCAAAACGTACAAAAAAATCGAAGCACTGACACAGCGGATGAACTGGGATGGCTTCACAACCGCTCAACTTGCTCAACATTTGTCTATGACTGTGCGTAATGCCCAACGGATTATGAGTAGCCTTTGTCACATTCATCTTGCCGAGGTAGAAGGCGAGGAGCTACAAGCGCTACGAGGGAGACCACGCAAAATTTACCGTTTAACTCAAGTGCACGGTTCTGCTGAAACATCACTTGAACAAACAAACCACAGTCTAGATTAAAGGGGGAGTCATGTTGGATAAGAAGCTTATTTCATTTAGTAACGGGATCAAATTATATTACATTATCGTAGCGGCTGTCTGGGTTTTTCTGATGATTCGCAAATCAAATCTGATGACACAGGGTGCGAGTACTGCTCAGCAACAATCGTTGTATGTAGCAGTAATAACAGTGGGGATTTTGGCTATCGTGCCTGCTCTGATTCTGGCATGGAGAGGATTGTATCGCTGGATAAGCAAAGCACCTGATGTGACTGTGCCTATGCGTCGGTTTCTTTTAATTATCAGTATTCCGATGTTACTCGTGATCGGTTATATGGTGGAATTGATTCTTATTATGATTTTTGTAGGCTTAGGAGGATAATATTATGATCAATACCGATACGATTCATCGCTCTATTGATGATCGTCAACACAAATGGACAGCGATTAGTGATCAGATCTGGGAATATGCAGAGACTCGTTTTGAAGAAAAGCAATCTGCTGAATTGTTATGCCTTGCTCTAGAGAACGAAGGATTCCATGTGGAGCGTGGAAGTGGCGGTATTGAGACTGCATTTATAGCCAGTTATGGAAGTGGTCAACCTGTGATCGCTTTGTTAGGGGAATACGATGCATTATCCGGACTTAGTCAGCAATCAGCTAGTGCAACTGAACAAGCGATCGTGGCAGGTGGCAATGGTCATGGATGTGGTCATAATCTGCTTGGAACAGGTGCATTAGCGGCGGCGGTTGCTGTTAAAGATTATATGGAGCAACATGGATTAGCCGGGACGGTTCGTTATTACGGTTGTCCTGCGGAAGAAGGCGGCTCTGGCAAAACATTTATGGCGCGCGAAGGGTTATTTGACGATGTGGACAGTGCAGTCACATGGCATCCTATGGATTATCATAGTGTGATGTCGGTTCATACGCTGGCGAACTTTCAGATTTATTATAAATTTAAAGGCAAAAGCGCTCATGCCGCTGCAAGTCCGCATCTAGGAAGAAGTGCGCTTGATGCGGTAGAACTGATGAATATTGGTGTGAATTACTTGCGAGAACATATTATTCAAGAAGCTCGTATTCATTATGCAGTGACTCATACCGGTGGTTTATCACCTAATGTGGTACAAGCGAATGCAGAAGTGCTGTATCTGATTCGTGCGCCTCATGTACGAGAAGCCGCTGATATTATGGAAAGGGTTCATGATATCGCTAAAGGCGCGGCGTTGATGACAGGTACAGAAGTAGAGATTGTATTTGATAAAGCATGTTCAAATATTATTCCGAATACCACGCTAGAACAGGTTGTGTATGACCAATTTGCTCAATTTCCGATTCCGGAACATACGTCAGAAGAATTAGCATTGGCTACTGCGGTGCAAAATACATTAACAGCGCAAGAAAAAAAGGGCAGTCCACATCTGCCTGCCACTCTTCAAGGTAAAGTGTTAGCAGATCATGTGAATCCATATCTGCATGGACTCATGTTATACGGATCAACCGATGTATCAGATGTAAGCTGGATTACGCCTACAGTGCAGTGTACAACCGCTTGCTTTGCGATTGGTACGATGCCTCATAGTTGGCAATGGGTTACGTTAGGAGCAACTTCTATTGCTCATAAAGGTATGTTATATGCCAGTAAAATTATGGCGGCTACTGCTATTGAAATTATGCAAAATCCTCAGTTACGTCAAACTGCACAAGCAGAACTGAAAGAGCGATTGCAAGGCGAGACGTATATATGTCCGATTCCAGCAGATGTTGTTCCTTCTGCGACCAAATAAAATCAGCAAGATCAAAAGCAAAAAGCTATTTATTTAGAGTATACATATACTCGTGATAGATAGCTTTTTGATTTGTTTTCAACTATTGAATACTGTGCCTCTAGTTAAAACCTTATTGCAGAGATTCGACTTCAAATACAGGGATCGTGATATTGGATTCTAGATTGGCAGGAGCATCAGGAGCGTCTACTCCATAGTCTGGTTCTTGTAATAGCCCTGTTTCGTCGGTTGATTCTGTTGTTCCATTTTCTTCGGTAGGTGTATTATTTTCACCTGTAGAATTGGAATCGCCAGATCCTAATGTGTTAGTAAATGGTTCAAATTCACCTCGGAATACACCGGAGACAACGAAGGAACCTGTACTCCAGTTCAATTCTCCTCGAAGACGAATATATTGCTCTCCGACTAATGCAATCGCTCCTCGATCATCCGCATCAGTAGATATGATATTGACTTCAAATGACACAGGCTCATTAAGATAGCTTGTTAATGTACTTCCATCAATTGAAGTATATTCATTCTGTGTCTCGGTACGTGTGTACTCTCCATCTTCATTACGTGCATAGATAGCAGTCTGTCCTTTTTCTAAATCAGATGGATTTTGTACTTGTATCGTTTGATTGTCACCGATTGTATATCCATCAGCTTCGACAGAAAGCAACGCACGGAATCCACTAGGTTCAACCGCATAAAAAGAAAAAGTAGCTGTACGATCTGTAGTAGGTTCGGATTGAATTTCGATCACAGGTTGATCAGGTGTCCCTAATTGATTCACGATCGCTAGACTACGGATCTGAGAAGCTTGTTGTGCAATTTCTCCAGACAGAATACTGGTATCACCATTAGCTGTCATTCTGCCAATATAGAGATGATTTTCAGCATCGGTTGCTAATGCATAGACATCTGCATTAAGTCCGTTAGTGCCTCCAACTACATGTTGATACGCAACTGAAGGATTAGAGCTTTGCAACACATACAGCGGATCACTGGAAGCCCATGCGACTTTTGTCTGTGCTATCAGATTGGTAGTATCTTGGACAGGTTGTAACGCTTGGTAAATATCGAGAGCTTGTTGATACTGACCTGCTGTCACCATATTATTGGCTTCACGAAGTAATGAATTAATCTCATTATTGATCGTGGTTGTCACAGGAGAAGAACTTAGATTGACTGTAGTGACCCACTGATTAAAGCTTTGAGCATGAGTGACAAAGTTATTAATCTGCTGATTTGCAATATCGGTGGCAAGAATCTTGGCTGCATTATTTTGCGCCGCTGTCAGTACCCAGGTTGCACTCCAATCATGTTGTTGATAACCATCCCATGTACTGCGTGCTTGTTCTAGAAAAGCAGTAAAATCACCGGCGGCTGCCAGACGTGTTAGTTTGGTCTGATCATACGTTTTGAACAATGTATTGAGATAAGCTTGGCGTGTGCTTTTAACAGCTAGATACTTTTCCGGAATCTGCAATAGATTCCATTTATCCGATTCATCGGTGTAATTGCGCTTTTGTAGATTATTTTGTAGCCCTGCTTCGAACAATTCACGAAAAGCTTGAAAATCGGTCTTTAATTGATCATTGATCTTCGATTCATTCGTAATTTGCTTGTATTGAACTGTATACCTTTTGTCGGCTTGTTGTTGCTGACTGAGACGTTGTTGCCATAATTTATAAGCGGTGAGATAAGCTTCAAATTGTTGGGTACTGGCGGCAGATTGAAGCTGTTGCTGACTGGAACTTACTGTCTGCTTCCAATCTGTAATCGGCAATAATTGCAATAAACGATTAGCAATATGTTCATTCTGGTACTGAATCGATGTGTTGGTATTCGCTTTTTGATAAAAGGTTTCGGCTTCTACCCATTGCTTCTGATCATAATAGCGATCTGCTTCTTGCACAGCATGAATTTTTTGCGAAATTTGAACCCCTTTATAGACTGCTAGTACGGCTGCAATAGCGCAAGCTACGATTAACAGATTACGTAATGCAAATAAACGAATAATACTCATGAGATCCCAATTCCAGGAATAGCAGGCTCAAAATCAGAATCGCCTTTGTACAATTCTTGACGAATAGTTTCCAAGTCTATTGCCATTGCACTGTCTTTTTGCGCAGGATCGCTGGTGATCATCCGGTACAATCGTAAAAAACGGTCTTTCGGTAAAAAGCGTGCGTAACGACGAACAAATCCCGGATACATCGTGACATAACGCTTCATTCGTACCGCTGCCGAAGTTACACTGACCAGAATATTCATTCCATTTTCTAATTTCAAAATCTGAGGTTCGTTCGCTATTACATAACGAATAGCTCGATCTTTCACCATTTCGCGTTTGATCTTGGCAATTTCACCGATATATTCGGCTAATAAAGGATCAAAATCTTGCACAATCAATGAATCTAGATCCAGATCCATATCACTACGCAACCGGAAATTTTGCAATAAAGACAATTGAGCCAGTCGTAGACGATCATTATGCACGAAAACGGCTGCTTGACGTAACATATGATATCCTTCGACATCTTCACCACTACGTACAGCCGTTACAGCTGTTGATTGATCACGTACAGTGCCTTCATAGATCGTTTTACTATCTGTTTTGAATAAGCGTGCTAACTGCCGTAATGTTTCTTTAGATATCATACGGCGTTGAACCAAAACAAGAACCGCTATACATACTGCACCTGTGATCACAGAAATAACGATTTCAGTGACCTCTTTCGATACGACAACCGCTATAATAGTAAGAAGAAGAGCAAATAGAATCTCATTCATCATTTTGCGCTTAGCACGTAGACGGGCATGTTGTGTCACAGGAACAAGTGCTTGCTTGCCACAATCCGGACAAGCATCACCAGGTAAAACGGTGTAATTCTGACATTTCCGGCATATTCGTAAGTTATCGTATACACGCCGGGTGCGATGAAGCACCGGTAATTGAATCGATTTTTTGGTTGTTGTCATAGATTAAGATCACTCACTATACATCGTATTTATAAATAACTTCAGGAGTCTGCTAACAAGGAATTGGGTAAATCTGCGAATCTGTTAGCTTCTTTGGTTAATAGTAGATAGTAACTGCTTTTCTAATTCATCTTCTGTTGGGACACGTTTGCGTTTAAATGCGTACATAGACAATCTTAGGATAACAAAAAGAAACAAAACAGCGAGACATACGTATGCAAACATATGACATTCCTTTCTTAATCAGATTTATCGAGTCTAACTTTAATCTAAGGGAGGATCGGGATTACTTGTTGAATTATAAAGTGTTCAACAACCTCACTATACCTATATTTTAGCGCATAATCTATTACAGAATAGCGAAAATTAGGAGTGATATTCAACTTTTAGCCTATAGTCTAGTGGATTCCCCCGTCTTAAGGTGGGGAAGATATTTGTGAATATGCGTTATAATGGTATCCGGCTTGTTATGATAAATAGCGCATATGTGTTTGTGATTTATGATCTAAAATGGAGTAAAATGGATATACCGATAAGAATAGTATCAAATTTTTCACTTTATGATTTTTAAGGCATGTTAAGGTGAATTTAACCGGCGCTTAATGAAAATGTCGTAAGATGGTGTACGATAGCGCCATCTATCTATCCAGTGAAGGAGTAGACTTATGTCCCGAAGAAATACAAACTTTATGTATATCCTGCTAGCTTTGGTTCTGTGCCTGACACAGTTGCCTAGCACGATGTTCGCTGCTTCAGCGACAAATAGTACTAATAATTCGACTACACCGATTGATGCGGTCTTGGTACTGGATGCTAGTAATTCTATGAAATCCAGTGACCCGCAACAACTAGGTAGTGAAGCGATGAAATTATTTATAGATATGCTACCATCGCAAGGCGATCGAGTAGGAGTTGTATCGTATACAGACCGTATTGAACGTGAAAAGGCATTGACTGCTATTCAGTCTGCTGATGATAAAACACAGCTGAAGTCTTTTATCGATGGTCTAACACGAGGAGCATATACGGATATCTCGGTAGGAATGAAAGAAGCCGTTAACATTTTGCAAGACAATGCACAGCAAGGACATGAACCGATGATTGTATTGTTCGCTGATGGTAACAATCAGTTGAACAGTAATTCCGGACGCAGTAACAGTGATGCAGATAATGATCTGAATACAGCTGTAGCACAAGCGAAAAAAGACGGGTATCCTGTCTATACAATCGGGCTGAATGCAGACGGTAAGCTGAATCAAGAAGCATTGAAAAAGATTGCTGATGATACAGGTGGTAAATCTTTTGTAACAACTTCGGCGCAAGACTTGCCAGAGATTCTAAGTGAGATTTTTGCAGATCATCAAGAAGTGAATGTGGTACCTGTCGATTCGATAACAGGTAACGGACAATTTCAAGATGTGAAGATTCATATTCCGAATGCCAATGTAAAAGAAGCAAATATTTCTATTATGTCGTCAGAAGCGGTTGAAGTGAAATTAGTCGATCCATCAGGCAATGCTGTAGCTGTACCATCAGACAAAGTCAGCATGTCTACTTCCAAAAGCTATTCGCTAGTTAAATTGTTATCTCCAGAGCAAGGAGATTGGACATTACAGGTTAAAGGTGTCGATCAAGACAAGATTGATATTAATCTGGTGTTTAACTATAACCTGGAATTAGCACTAGATCCTATTTCGACCAAAGCGTACAGTAAAGGCGATAAAATCGATATCGTTTCTTATTTAACAAGCGGCGGTCAGAAATTAACAGATAATTCGCAAGCAAGCAGTATGAAAGCTGTACTGAATGTGAAAGATATGGATACAGGAACAACCAGTCAAGTTCCGTTGACTACAGATGGTAGTGAATTTAAAGGTACATTTGAAGTGCCTGATAATCATGTCTATCAACTGGTTGCTCGTGCAGAAGAACAAAGCTTTTATCGTGAGACTGCTCCAGTAACGATTGATGCCAAAGGCGGTGTATCCGGTAGTGGCGAAAAAGCGGGATTAGGTCTGGTTACATGGATCATTATTGCAGTCGTTGCGCTACTGATACTTGCAGGATTGTGGTTCTTACTCGGCTTTTTGAAAAAAAGAAACCGCGGCTTTGTTGGACAAATGGTTATCGAGATTCGCGATGAAAATACCGGCGAACGCTCTTATCCACAATACAAAAAACTAACTACATTCCGTGGCAAATTTAACCTGCATCAACTGGTTCAACTTGCACCAGAACTGAAAGAAACTGAAAATATTATTTTCACACCAAGCAGTAACGACCGTATTATGATTCGTAACAACGCAGATAACGTAATCGAAAAATCCGCCCGCGCGATCGATGCTTCTAAAGGCTTTGAACTTAAAAGCGGCGACCGCATCACAATCAGCTTACGACAGGTCGACAAAACAATTATGCTTGAATACCTAACATAATTCCTATACACAAACTATTCATATTACATCTGTATACTGAAACAGAGTGTGTATCATGCTGAATTAGGTTGTGTATGCTAAAACACAAAGATATTCTTTTAAAAAAATAGTCTATTTCTTTTCAAAATCTCATAATCATTGATTACAATATATTATTGAAACCAAAACGTATCTTTTAAAGTATGTATCTCATGACATATATCTTAAGATAATGAAATTCACATTCTATTCTTTAAATTGTATAAATGTTTAACTACAACCCAGCACCGGATTGCAAATCCAAGCGCATTCAATCTCTCGTCTTCCTACCCAAGCGCTCCAAAGTGGAAGGATGCACAAGCGAAGGGGATGGAATCGTTCTGAAAGTCGCCTTTAAGACTCGGATATCGACCACTCCGTGGTCAAATCAAGATATCCGATCTTACCAGCGACGCCAAGAACGATTCCACCCCGTAGCGCTTGTCCTCACATCCACCCATCACCAAATAAAGAAATTTAATTCGCCCAAGGGGGATCATTTATGAAACCAATCGTTAGAGAACACATTCAACAACTGGACGTATCACTTGGCGGTGGTATTGTCAGTGATAAAATACGCGTCGATACGATCGACAACCCTATTTTGATTATCGGACTTGGGGGTACAGGTATTGATGCACTATTGCGTCTGAAATACCAGATCAACCGTCGCTTCAAACTTCCAGAAGATCCAATGACTAAGAAAAAACAAGACAAACCAGATAATGTTGAATTTCTTGCTTTTGAAACGAACGAACAAGATCGCAACAAAAAATATAAAGGCATCGGACTTGATCCAATAAACGAATTTGTATTGCTGTCCAATGCAGAGATCGGTGGATTGCTACAAAACCGTAGCCTGCTAGAACCTTATATCACCGAATGGTTATCTCCAGAACTAGGGATCACTGATGGTATGAATGGTGCGGCTGGTGTACGCCAAGCAGGACGATTGCTGTTATTTACTAAAATTAATCAGGTCGTACAAAGTATAGATAAAAAGATCAAAACGCTGTCTGTTGGTACCAATAAAAAATTAATGGTCTTTCTACTAACAGGGCTATCGGGTGGTACAGGTAGTGGTTGTTTCTTAGATATTTCGTATATTGTACGTGGTATTGTAGAACGCGATTATGGCGCGGCAGGGGTAGACCGTCTTAATATGCTCGGTTACCTGTTTACACCAGACGTCAACTTATCCAATAAAAGCCTAAGTGAGCATACACGCGAATATATTCGCAAAAATGGTTATGCGGCTCTGAAAGAACTGGATTACTGGATGAATGTCGATAGTCGTGGTGAACGCTTCAAACAGCAATACGGCAGTATACTCAATGTAAATTCACCACTTGCACCATTTAATCTATGTCATTTGATCTCAGCAACCAATACCGAAGGTAAATTGCTTGAAAATGCATATGATTACTGTATGAATGTAACGGCTGAGAATATTACCAACTTTATGGCAAGTGAAGAAAAAGCGTCTGGTGAAGAATTTGCGATCCATGACTATATCAGTAATATTCGTACCAATATTGCACAGATGAATCGTGCGTATCCTGCGAACTATGAATACAATATTATCGGTGCTTCTTCTGCGGTATTGCCGATCGAAGAAATGACCACATATCTAGCATATCGTCTATTCCAAAAGATGGACAAAATGTTCGATCAAGCGCCAGACCAAGAAGCTGTTGAGAACTTTGCCCGCAAATTAGGGGTAGATGTCGAGACCATGACCAAAACATTCGAATCTCGTGTACCTGAACCATTGCCTGGATTTGAAAATAGTGAACGTCTAAGCTTCAATAATGTAGTTAAAATGCAAGCTGTTAATATGGATACCGAACTTGAGCAGACCTTCCTGATTCGTGCTCGTGAAGAATACATCAAAGCGAAGCAACAATTGCCGGGCGAGATTGTCGGACAATTTTCAGATCAGATTCGCCGTATGTTCTTACATCCAGAACAAGGCCCATTCTATGTATCACGTCTGTTGTACTCGGAAAAAGGATTCTCACTACTGAAAATGCTTCTTTCGTATATCGAGACATTGCGTGAAAGTCAGACACGTATTCCACGCGATATCGAATCAGCAGCTGATTATGCGAATGAACGTCTGGGCGATGCGAAAAGTGCATTCGTTTCTAAAGACAAAAAGAAAAATGTATATATCGAAGCTAAAATCGACGAATACTGGTTGCGTGCAGATGTAGAACGTACACAACAAATGATCGAATTTTATGAAGATTTATATGAAATGTTGAATCGTGAAAACAACCGCATCTATGGTGTATTTACTGAAGTGCTAAATGCACTAAGCTCTATCTTCGAGAAAAATGGTGAATTGTTGACCAATGCGAATGAGCAAGAAGATCATCGTGGGAACAAAACGTATTATTGGAATCTAGTGAGCGTACCGGATATTTCCAAAGCGGTGAGCGATATTATGGATAGCAAAGATGGCGATGATCTGATTCGTGATTTCTCTGCACAATTGCTAGAACATTCCGATCAATGGGTGAAAGAGCAAGAAGTCGATATTGTACGCTCGATCTCTGATTTCTTGAGCGACAAATTCGGTGATCTGATCACACGTTCAATGGAAGATTTCTTGGTGATGAAATACGGTCAAGACGAGCCGATTGAGAAATTCGTAGAGCGCACGATTGCTAGTAAATTGGATGATGAAGCTGTACCGGTGTTCCATTTGAGCAATAGTGCAGGTAATCTGCATTTCCCTTCATGGGGATTTGTATCTGTTCCTGTTCAAGCGCCTAGCATTTTGCGTGGTATTCGTAACTTCCAGAACAATGCACTGGGTAAATCACACTTTACGATTAAAGAAAGTAAAGTTAAAAACCGTATTTTCTGGTTGAATACTCGTAATGGTGTGCCATTATTCGTCTATACACCGCTGAAAGTATATGAAGAGAACTATGAGCGTACGATCCTGGATCGTGAAGGTATTGGTCGCCATTTGGTACAGACCGAGAAAGAAAACTGGACATACTTGCCTTCACCTATTCCTGAGCAATCATGGGGTGAAACGTACACCAATGCTCGTGTGCAAAGCTACAATGCTCGTGTGCGTGCAGACTATGCGCGTGCAAAACAACTAGGCATTATTGTTGAAAAAGATGCAGACCAAAATACAAGCAGTCGTTTTGCTGTTCATTTCACACAGCCATTCGATCTGGTTCCTACGCTTGCTAGCTATGATATGCGTCTGGATGCACCTCGTCCGAATCTAGGTGAAGTGAAACGTGCACTAGCAGAACTTAGACGTCTTATGGCAGAAGGCTTGCCACATGAATCGACGAAAGATATCTTCGGTAGCTTTAACGAAGATCTAGCACGTGAGAACTTGATTCGTTCACCAAAAATGATCGAACGTGTACGTGCAGAACTAGCGAAATATGAAAGTATTCAAGCCAAAATTGTAGAACTAGAAGGTATGTTAAGTCGTTATGAAGGCGAAGAAAAACTAACCGATCAGTTCTTACAAGCATTATATACTGATACGATTACTAAAAAAGGTGCATTGTACGTCTATGATCGTGATCCTGAAGAAGAAGCTTGGGATGCTTTTGCAAATCTGATGAAGAGCCGTAATTTTGTGGAATTTGAAGTATTTGAACATTTCCGCAATCTAGATCAGAAAAATCGTGCAACATTGATGCGCAAAGCAGATCGTCGTGACAATGAAATTACTTCGTCTGAAGATATTGCACCACTTCTGAATAAATTAGATGAATTGTACGAAGCGTATCTGGAAGCAAGAGATCGTCTAGAATACGAACGTGTCGAATTGGCTAATGGAGATGAAGCTTACCAGTTCTACAAACAAATGGTTACTAAATTAAGCGATATTCGCCGGAAGTTGAAATAAGATGGACGTTCGGCTGAAACAATTCGCAGATGCATATGCTGCTGACGAGGAGAAAACAGCCGGGCAGGGAGATGGGCGGAGCAGTATTCACTACCCCGCCGTTTTCCTGTTTATCGGAGATCTGATTCAAGATGCTGTCCGTCCTGTTATGCAGATTAATGCTCAGAAGTGGGATAATAGTGCTGGCGTGATGTATGTGGAGATTGCTCCTGAACCTACAGGAGAAGAACAGCAAGCAAGACGGGCTAATGAAGCTCGGTATGAACAAGAACAGAACGTGAATTCTATGCGTACAGGTCAAAGTATAGGTTCATTAGAAGCGCAAAAAATCACTACCTTTTTATCTCGCCCTACAGTTAACGATCATAGTAAAAAAACGCAACGTCCTGATTGGCATCACCATTTTCAAAAAGATGGCAAGCATCTGCTGGAACTGAATCGTACGTTCCGGCAGGCGGCTCGCCGTTTAGCTGAGTTCGGACGGATGTATTCTTCGTTTGATCGATTGCATGTATCGGTGATAACGCGTGTTGATGATCCGATGAATATTTTGGTTCCAGAAATATCGCTATTAGCACGTTCAATTCTAGGTCAGTCTTTCAAATCAGTGCAGATGGATATGTATGCGCTCATCTATGAAGGCGATCAAGAAGAACAATTTGGATATGCCAGTTCAGCAGGAGTAGCATTTCTAAAAGAATTGGAACATATTCAACGTGCAGATTATACATTGACTGCACCATTACAACGTACTGAAGATGGATTAGCTGTGATGGTACAACATTCACCATCGCCGTTATTTGAATTAGCCTATGTGTTATCTGATCGTAATGAACGCGGAATTTCGGTTAATGGTGGGATGGAAAGCAGTTACGATATTATTTGCAGGATTAGCTTGCTCAAAAATCGTCAACGTCTGGAAATAGGTGGAGAATCTTCTTTTTACGGATCTGATTATAACAATAATGCTTTCAAAAATAATGTTCGTAATGGGGAAGGCAATCAAGGCTTAGTCTCTGCTGGATTTGCTAGAGTCAGACGACCAGATCGAGCGATTGCATTAACTGTTTTGGAGCAATTTTTCTATGGAATAATGAAACGAATGAAACATACAACGATTCTAGGCAGTCGTGAAAAGTTCGAGTTGTTAGGTCTGGATGAACAACGTATCGACGAACGAGTTGATATTTTAGTGCCTAATAGTAGTCGTTTGGAAGATATGAATGGTCTTATGACCCGTACAACAAGCTTTAGTCATCTGAAATCACTAAGTCTACGTGAAGCAGAACATGCATTGTTCGAATATGGTGGAGAACGCTTTTTCCATGATAATTATGAACAAGAAATGATCAAGCGGATCGAGCAATGGGATGCAGGGCGTGAACTTCAAGCTAATATTGCAGAGATGCTTCGTCAACATCCTCATCTTCATTTTTACCAGCTTGCAGAGTGGACAGATGAATCTGGCGAACAGAGTATGTGGAATGATTATCATGCACGTACTCGTGATCTAATGAATACGCTTGAAAGTGCACAGGCTGAATTAGATGAATGGTATGAAAGCCGTGCAGACGATTTATCTTTTCAACGATTACCTTTTATGGAAAAGCATAATATTCGCGGTTTGACGCGCGCGTTGATTGATACGATTTATCCACGCAAATTGCATATTTTAAGATTGCAAACTAGATTGCGTCTATATCGTCGGTTTGAAGAGCATCTTACTGCTATTCATCGTGATAGTATGCAACAGGTAAAAAGTATGGATACGATCGGTTCTAATCTACAAGCGGCGGCCACAGACAGTATCCGTACAGCAGATGATTATATCGGGCAAAATATCCATGATTACTATAGTCGTCTTACGGCTGAAGTGATGGAGGAGATTGAGGAAAAACGTGGTGATGGTGCTTTTTTTGAAGAGCGCAGTGTAGGCGATGTGACATTGCTGCTGCAACAAGGAGCTTCGACGCTGGTGGAACGTCTAATGGAGGTGTGTCGTAAAGAACTATTAGCATCGCGTTCATTTACACAGACATTCGAACAGGAACTGCTGAATCGCGCTAATGTTACGATTGAGTATGAGAACAAGCAAGCTTTATCGCAAGAAGATTTGTTCAAAGAACTGTATCGTACACTGGAAGATCGAGCGGTTATCCATATTCGTCTGCTAGATTATACGCATAAACATCGTTATGAAGAAAAATATATGTTTGGTAATGCTAATGGTGAATTTGTCCGTTATGCCGCAGGTGTAGATAATACGACTCGCATTTACAAAACAGGATTCGTCCATGAAGATCGCACCAGTGGTGTAGAAAAGCTGAATCTGATGGGTGGATTTACGATTGAAGATTTAATTTATTATCGTAATGGTAAAACGTACTATGATACGTATATTGCAAACGGGTATGATTTTCACGTCTAGCTTTTACTCTTGAGTTTGACCGCTTCGGGAAAAGAATCAC
The DNA here is from genome assembly GCF_030433815.1 of Paenibacillus sp. PsM32. Taxonomy (NCBI): domain Bacteria; kingdom Bacillati; phylum Bacillota; class Bacilli; order Caryophanales; family Paenibacillaceae; genus Paenibacillus; species Paenibacillus sp. PsM32. The sequence continues at coordinate 232,175 of NZ_JARUWY010000006.1, forward strand.
TCTTGTCGTCGCTGTTCCAAATCTATACCTTGAATAACCGCTTTGCGGTCGGTATCGATTTGAAAATGCGATCGCTTCGCTCTTTCAGAGTGATTCCTTTCCCTCCGCTCAGAGCGGGGAGTAAATGCTAAAAGTTCAAAATAGGAGCGTTTGCCTGGCAGGGTGAGGCAAGGGGTAAAGGATAAGAGCAAGTTACTTTTAAAAACTTTAAGTGGCTCCTCCATTTCTTGTATACACTTATTTGAAAAATTATTCGTTGTAAAAAGTCATTCAATAGATTAAAAGAAAAATCTCTTCAAAGCTTTTCAAAATTCTTTAAAAACTATGTAGCCACTTACCGCGTAACGAAGGTGCAAAGATTGATCCGAAAGCAGCGTAGCGTTCGCATTACAAGTTTTCTTTAGAAAACTACTTCGTAAGCATATGCTAGATTCGGATATCGACCGTCTAGCGGTCATTCAAGATATCCGATCTTAACAGCGAGCGAAAGGATAATCTTTTCCTCGAAGTGGTCAAACTTACACTCATTCCCTACATATCTTTTTCATCTACTTCATTAAAATTTAGATGTAAGGATACACTTCAATCGCTCAAATGTATAAACGAAATGTCACATATTCATATGAAAGGGGAGATGCCACGTATGCAACGCAAAGTGAATTGGCTTATGGTATTGTTCAGCCTTATTGGAGGCGCGATCGGATTTATCGTAGGAGAATGGTTGATTCATTCTTATTTTGATCGGATGCCACGAGTGCTTCTTATTGGATTGTATTTTGGAATTATCAGTCTATTTATTGGTGGATTTTGTTTGTTAGCTGAAACGATTTCACCGAAATTAAATGGAGCATCTTGGCGTCAACGTTATGCAGGGCTTTCGTGGAAATTATTTGTACCGGCTACTTTGGTGCTTATGTTTTTAGGAGGACTTGGTGGAGAAGCGATTTACCAGATCGGATTCAATGGAGTCAAATCGATTCGCGACGTTGTCGTGGTGATCGATAACTCCGGTAGTATGCTAGAAACCGATGCACAGAACCAGCGTTTTCAAGCAGTGAAAAATATGGTCAATTCGATGGATGATGACAAGCGCGTTGGGATTATCGGATTCAGCGACCAAGCAAATGTAGTATTGCCTTTGACCGAAATCAATGATGCTTCCAAACAGCAGATTACAGCTACGATGGATGCGATGACGACTACTACAGGTGGTACTAACTTTACAGGTGCTTTGGATACTGCAATGCAACAGATCACTGCTCAAAATGATGATACTCGTGGTACAGTCGTCATTATGTTGTCTGATGGATATAGTGAACTGGATATGTCTGCACTTGCTCCTTATCAAGCCAAATCGATCTCGATCAATACGGTTGGTTTGAATTTGACAGATGCAGGCGGCACAAATCTACTTACAGATATCGCGAGTCAAACAGGCGGTAACTATTACAATGTAGCTGATGCTTCGCAATTGCCACAGACGTTCCAACAGATTTACGATACATTAGACAAACGTACACTGGTTACAGAACGCAGTGAACCTTTTTATAGCAATCTGTATTATGTGATTCTGCATGTGATACTGGTGATGTTATTAGGCGCATTGATGGGTGTGGGTATGGGATTAATGTTCGACAATCGCTTTTTGGCACGTAGCTTCGGAATCGGGGGCGGTGTAGCTGGATTACTGGCTGGTTGGTTATTGGAGTGGGGGATCGGTAAAACCGATTGGACAGACGGAGTGATACGCTTTTTAGCAGTTATGATTCTGGCATTTATTATTGCACTGTTCACATTGGTGGTTCCGATTGGTGAAAATAGTAAACGTATGATCAAACGCAGTTCTACACCACCGCCACCTACACCTTCAGAAGGCCCACGTCGACGTCGTGGAACAAGTAGTGGTACATTTCAACGTTAATTACGTTTTGTTTCATTACAGATACATTTAATTACAGTCAAACATAGATAGAAGTAGACTCAGAAGGGGGATCTTTATATGCTGTACACCGAACTGAAAACCAATCAAGGAATCCATGGTTTAACCGGACAAGCGCAAGATGGATTGTGTACATTGCGTTGGTTATGGCCACGCGATACAGAAGCGGTCTATATTGAAAAAGTAACGCAGATGTCCGCAGTTGGCGAAGAAGGTAGTTCATCAGATCAGCCAGATTCTTCTCCTGCGAGTCTGCGTCTATATACCAAAGAAGAATATAAAGCGAACAATGGATATATTGAAAGAGTCGATCATTTTGGTAGGATGACATATACCGTATATATGACGTATGAAGAACAAGGAGAAACTGTACTTGTGCGTCAACCGGATGGTCAAAATACGATTGAACTTAGTGCAGGCAAAGCCAAAATTTATTACTCGATTAAGCAACAAGGAGTATGGTTTGGCAAACGTAAAACGGTGCGAATCGAAGTTCATGCAGAAGTGCCTATTCCTAAAGAAGTATTATGTTATGTGAAAAAAGAAGGCGGGTATGCTGTCAATAAAGATGATGGGATTTTATATCCATTTGCAGCTCCTTTTCAAGCAGGACGTAATGAATTGCCCGCGATTGAGGTAGGCAAAAATGAATATGTAAGACTCTTTTTTACCGATGGACGTACATACGGACAGATGTACGAATTGATTTTGGAGTAGGGGGAAGATCGTTGAGATGAATATCTTCGATTGGTTTAAAAAGAAACCGGAAGCCGCGCCTAGACCGTTATTTTACGATATCGTTTGCCCGTATTGTTTTAATAAATTTTCACCGGAAGAAGTAGAATTTCGTGCTTCACATCACCGTGAAGATGATGAAGATTATGGACTCGGTGAAGATGCAAAGTTAAACAAATACCGTTCTCGCTTTGGGCTGGATACGGTTCATGATATGGAAGCGGTATTGCTACCAACAGATGTTCCTGAAGAACAGCGTATTTATTCGGATCATGTATTGGTGGGACTCAATGACCGCTATGGTGAAGTCACACGTCGTCGTCTGTGTCCGCATTGTCATAATGAATTACCGGTTACTTCAGGCAAAGTACCTAGCAATATTATTTCGATTGTGGGTGCTTCGCAGGTAGGTAAGTCTGTCTATATGACAGCACTAATCCATACGTTGCAAAATACTACAGCAGAAAATTTTGATGCCGCCTGTATGCCACTGACCACAGAGATTAGTCGCAAGTTCCGTATCAATTACGAAGAGCCTTTATTTGAACGTGGTGATCTACTGGGTTCTACGCAAAAAGAACGGATGCAAGAACCGTTTATTTTCCAATTTGTTTTTAAAGATGAAGAGAAGCCACCGTTAACACTGGTGTTTTTTGATGTAGCTGGTGAAGGTATGGTTGATCAGGATTATTTGGGACTGCATGGTCAGCATATTAAAAACTCTGCGGGGATTTTGTTTATGGTCGATCCGCTTCAGATTCGCTCGATTCGAGATCGTATTCGGATTAAGCTTGGTGATGATAAAGGAGAATGGGTGTCTCGTTATGATGAGCCGCGTGATGTGGTGCTGACTTTGTTTAGCGATTTTATAGCTCATCAAGAAGATAGCAAAACCAATATTCCAACAGCTGTTGTGCTTACCAAAAGCGATATGCTGGAATCATTGCGTGGAGATGAAGGCGAATATATCAAATCCAACAGTAATGTGTTCCATAATGTAATTCATCGTGATTATTTTGATTTGAATGAATTTGAAAATATAGATGGTGAAATTCGCCGCTTTATTGAGCGTGTCGATCGTCCATTTAAAGGAACGATGGATGTATATTTCAAAGACACTGCTTATTTTGCTGTCTCGGCATTAGGAAGTAATCCTATCGACCAGAAGCTACAAAGTGTCGTTAGTCCGATTCGTGTCGATGAGCCATTTATCTGGTTATTGTACAAACTGAATTATATCGAGGGGAGAGGAAACGCTTGAGTTTATTCTCGAATGCCCTGATCGATCAACAGATGTATACCCGGGAGAAAAGTGGTATTTTTCGCTCTACCGAGGGGTACGATACGATTGCCAAATCGTCTGGACTTGATAACTCGTTTATCAAAAAGTATATTCATCCATTATGCGTATATGATGCGCCAGCAGAGTTGTTAGCCAAAGGTGAAAAAGAAGATGCTTTATTTCCGTCTGCCTTACAATTGGTACGACTGGAAAATGGTGATATTGTACTGGGAAATAGCCATTACGTAAATGCTGATTTTACAGGGCTAAGAAGTACATTCTTTTCTCACAATTATGTGATTCCTGCGGTGCGTGCTGAAGAATGGGTACATCACTATGATCGCTGGTTACAAGCGGATTTTGAGGAAAAGTATGATGTAGAGCAAGGGCAAGACTTACCACAATTGCAAGATATTCCGTCTACACCATCTGCTTCAAATAGTATGGCTGTATTAGAGGAATTAGGAATAGATGGAGCTACTTTTCGGCAATTGATCGGTGCAGTGATGTCTGCGATTCATAAGCGTCGTAAAGTATATATTTCGCTGAATGTACCGATTACTGAATTGTCTGTATATGCGAAGCGATTAACAGCGGTTATTACAGAAGCTCTTCCTTATGCTTTCCGTCGTCGTCTAGGATTTACCACTTACGCGAAAGAACCCGAAAGTCGTAAAGGGATTCAATTGATGTTCGTTGAAAGTGGTTCGATTCGTGCGGGTGATCGCAATATTGAGCGTGATTATCATTTTGATTGGAGTACAGGTCGTATCCATCCAACTCAACCGGAAAAAGCAGGTCAAGTATACACCGAATGGGTCTGGGAGCATATTACACAACCGGATCAATTGCGTGCATTACAAGAATTTGCTGATAGCGGGCAAGCAGGAATCGATGCTTCGACAGAAGAGTTACCTGACCCTGCACATTATGATGAGTGGACAACGTTGTTTCGTGTAGAAGCGGGAGACGAACAATTGTATAGCGAGCATCCTGCGGCTATTTTGCAGTCTTTGCTTACACATTTACGACCAGCAGGCGCGCTGGATTCTGCAATGCGTGTAAATGATTTATTTTTATCACGTTTTGATCGTGAATTTGATGAAGTACGGACAGGTGTTGTGCCGGATATTGCGATTGCAGAATGTTTTGCAGAGTATTACGGTATCGATGAAGTACATACCGGACGCAAAATTGTAGAGTATTTTATCTGGGCGATTCGTAATGCTGTTGCGGCAGGACAGACAGCAGCAAGTCAGGCATTCTATGTAATGATGGAGAAACATCCTGCTTTAAATGATGCATTTATCAAAATGGCAGGTAGTCAGCCTAGTCTTGCAGTTATGTTATTAAATCCGTTAATAGAACGTAAATTCCATCAAGCACAGACTGTTGAAGAAGTGATTCAATTGGCTGTAGAATGGGGCACGACCTATCCAGATTTACTAGAGATGGACGATTATTGTAATCGTGCAGGTCAATCTTTTATGGAAGCATTACGGCATAGCTCTGACTTGATGATCGCTACAGGCAAAGTATTTACTTTATTAGATGAAGTAGATACAGGTTCATTACATGGAAAAGTGATTCCACCCGAAGCTTGGAGACAATCCGGTCTAGGAGACGATATGCGAGCTTCTGCAGAACGATTGTTATTGAATGATCTGGAATGGTCAACACTGACTCGTGAAAAGTTGTTGCAAGCAGATTTCCTATCTCTTCCGTTACCAAGTGATGAATATCCTGAACGTGCTGATCGCCGTCTCAATGCCAAAAAATTAGCACTACAATTATTATATATTTGGTTTACTGAAAAAGAATTATCCGCAGATTTAATGAATTTATTGCATCAATTGCAACCGAATGAGAAAGATCAAGTACAGCAACTAGGACGCTTATGGCTAGCCGATGATATTCGAAAAGGAAAATTCGGACGGTTGGCAGCAGCTTTTAGCTATAGTGCTGAACCGAATGATCTGGATTATTCAGCAATGGTAGAAGCGGTTCGCCAACATGCGAGTACTCCTGAACAAATTTATACTTTTTTCCATTGGTCAGAAGGACGTGCAGAATTTATGCTACCTGACCCTACTTCATCAACTAGCGATCATTTGTTAGATAAAGATCGAACCCGTACAGTCGATAATCCCAAAAAAACATCGGGTCGTAAGTCGCAAAGTCCACGATTTGTACCTGCTTATGAGACTGCTATTCTGGCGTATTTTCGCAGACATGATCCAGAAGCATTTCGTAGAGGAGAACTTGCTTCGCAAGCGAAAGCTGATTTTCCCAAAGAAGGACCAGCATTGCGAGCAGTATACCTTAAAGCAAGAGATGAATTAGCTACACCATTATCAAAATGGTTTAAACGTAATCGTAAACGTATGCCCTTATTAGCGCTACTAGCGGTTGTCTTACTGGTAGCGATCGGTGGATTATCTGTATATGCATTAAAAGTATTTGGCGTGATTACTGTCGAGCAAGCGGCACCTGCGGTTGATCCGATACCAGAAGTGACCGAACCGCCGACAGAAACCGTTCAATTGCCCAAAGTAGTAGTCACATTATTGACTCCAGATGCAGATACCAGTGCAACGCCAACAACAGGGACAGATAGCAGTAGTATCAGTACCAATACCAGTAATAGTAATGCGACAGGTCTTGCTTTTCACTTTGCAGATCTAGCTACTTGTGAAGCATTCAAACCTACCAAAGCAACATTGCTGATGGGGAACGGGCAAAAAGTAGATTATACTCAATTGAATGCCAAGTCGCTTTGCAAGACGTCCACGAGTAGTGGGAATACTTCGTCTGATTCTTCAGCAGAAGATTCTACAACCAACCGTACCGATGATACATCCAGTACTACAGGTATGAGCGATAATCCTACGATAGCTACTGTATCAGCAACTTCTGAATCGACTACAGATTCAGATACAACCGATACGATAGATAGTAAAGGCTCAACCAATGCTACAACCGACACAGGAACAACCGATTCTTCTACATCAAGTACATTACCAACAGAAGAAACAGAACCTGTATCTGAAGCTCAATTGACTGAAAGTAATCCATATACAGTCACGATTGATTTGCCAGCCAAAACAGATAGTCATAATATCAACAAAATCAAAATTGATAGCACTGAATATGCTATAACATCTATTAGTGCAGATTCAGCAACAACTGATTCCTCTAGCTAAACGTTTGAATGTGCAAAAGCTCGCTTTTCTGTTTTTAAGAAAGCGAGCTTTTGCTATATGTTGTACTATGAAATCACAACAAGAGTAGAAAGCAAAGGAGATCATTATGGAAAAACGACTGTCGATTGGCATGATGATTGGCTGGAAAATACGATTAGATTTACCTCTGGCTTGTGCATTAATAGCACATAGTCAAGAAGTTGATTTTTTCTACTTTTATCCTGCGGGTGTAGATGAACAGACGCGTACGATTGAAGGGCAAGCATGGGACGGCACACAATGGATCACCGGAACATTTGCATATCCTGATGTGATCTATGATCGGATGCGTCGCAAAGGGTCAGATCAATTCGGTAATATCTATGAAAAATTAGCAGGTATTCCTATCACTCATACGCTGAGAGGACGTTCTATTGTCAAAACGAAAGTCTATAATGTGCTTCGTGGGGATGCGAATTTGAAAAAGTCACTGATCCCTTTTATGACGATGAGAGATCCTGAAAAAGTCATCGAATTTGTTCATAAACATCAACGTGTGATTTTCAAAGCAGATGGTGGGGCATCTGCTCAAAATATGTTTACAGTAGAAGTGAAAGATGATGGATATGAAGTGTTCGATCAGACTTATTTGCATACGATGAATCAGGAACAAATGCTTGAGGTGGTTACGGTATTGATTGAACGTAGATATTGTGCACAGAAATTAATTCAAAGTACAACAGTGCAAGAGTTTCCATTTTTTATTCGTGTTCATGTATCGAAAGACGGTCAAGGGCAATGGATGGTTGCGTTCTGTTCAGTCTCTTTGTCGCTTAATCCGATGATCAAAGTAACGAATAGCGAAAGTACATTTCGTGTGACCACCACATGGACTCGCTTTCTCAATCATCAATTCGGAGAACAACCGGGTGGTTCAATGGATCGCAAAATTCAAGCATATGCGATTGAAATCTCGCAATATCTTGAACAGCAATGGGGTACAGGATTTCACGAAATAGGATTAGACCTCGGAATTGATAAGCAAAATAAAATTCGTTTGTTTGAAGCAGGTCTGGGGATACCGGATACTTCTTTCCATAATATAGAGCTGGCTCAGCCTGCGATCGCTTACTGTCAATACTTAGTACGTCAGTCGCAATCTTCTTAAAAAGCGATTGTAGCTTGTCTATCTATAAATACATTGGATAAAAGCAAAGGAGAATACGATGGAGAAGCGATTGTCAATTGGGATGCTTATCGGTTGGAAAATAGAGCCTGAATTGTGTCTAGCTAGTGCGATGGCAGCAAGCAGTCATGAAGCGGACTTTTTCTATTTCTACCCTGGCGATGTGAAGGAAGCAACACGTAAGATTCGTGGCAAAGAATGGAATGGTACAAAATGGGTCTACAACACTTTTGATTATCCTGATGTGATCTACGATCGGATGCGCCGTAGAGGATCAGATCAATTTGGAAATATTTATGAAAAGTTAGTGGGTATTCCAATAACACATACCCTTATAGGCAAGTCGATGTACAAAACAAAAGTGTACAATCTACTGTTAGGTCATCCTGAGCTTAAAAAAATCGTAATCCCTTTTATGACTATGCGAGAACCTCAGAAAGTGATTGAATTTATTCAGCAACATCAGCAAGTGGTACTCAAAGCCGATCGAGGCGCTAAAGGCGAGAATACATTTACAGCAGAAGTAAAAGGAGACATGCTGGAAGTATTCGATCAGACGTATATTCATCAGATGAACGCTGAGCAAACGATGGCTTTGGTAGAATTATTGACCGAACGGCGCTATTGTGTACAAAAATTAGTGCAGAGTACTACCGTTATACAAGGATTTCCTTTTTATATTCGAGTGCATATTGCCAAAAATGGCAAAAACGAATGGATTGTCGCTTTTTGTTCAGCAGGGATTTCTTTAAAATCCAATATTAAAATAGCCAACAGCAAAAAAACACTGACTGTATCTACCACATGGAATCGATTTTTGGAGCATCAATTTGGTGAAGAAGTGAACGGGCCGATGGATCAAAAAATACAAAAAACTGCCTTACAATTAGCACATTATTTGGAATCACAAATTGGATCAGGATTTCATGAAATCGGGTTGGATATTGGTGTAGATGAACATCGCAATATTTGCTTATTTGAAGCTGGAATCGGACTACCATCGACACTGTTTAACTACGTAGAATTGGCGCGCCCGGCTATCGAGTACAGTCTATATCTAGCACGTCAATCATTGAAATAGCATATATCATCATTTTGGAGATGAAAGGAAAGGTAGATATGGTTATCAACGCTGATATTCATCGGAATACTTCTGATTTTGATGTGTTGATTGTAGGCGCAGGCCCCACAGGACTTACGCTAGCAATTGAACTAGCAAGACGCGGTATATCGTATCGAATTATTGACAAGGCGCCGCATCCTTCCAAATATTCCAAAGCATTAGGTGTGATGGCACGTACATTAGAATTATTACATCAAGCAGAGGTAGCAGATACATTAATAGCTCAAGGGCATCAAGTCACAGGGATGCAAGCATCTAGCTATAACAAAGTATTAGCACAGGTAAACTTTACTTCATTAATTCAGAGCCCTTATCCCTACGTACTGATGGTTCCGCAAAATATCACCGAACAAGTATTGATTGATCGCTTAACATCACTCGGAGGTACTGTAGAGCGACAGGTTCAATTAACTGCTCTGCAACAGCTAGATCAGCCTCAGCAATATGTACAGGCAATTATTCAGCATACAGACAAATCTGCTCAGTCTGAAGAAAAGATATTGGCACGCTGGGTAGTCGGTTGCGATGGAGCTCATAGTACTGTGCGTCATCTCAGTGATATTGCTTTTGAAGGCGAAGTACTAGCTCAATCGTTTGCTCTAGCTGATGTACAGATCGATTGGAAGCAAGATCATAATAAGCTGTATGTCTATCTAAATAAAGGCTATCTGACAGCTCTTTTCCCGATGCTGAATCATCGACACCGGGTTATTATTGGTATGCCACCGGATCATGCTGTAACCTCTTCTGCTTCCGATCAATCTATTGAATTAGCAGATATTCAAGCGGTATTGGATATTTGTCTGCCGATCAAAGTCACTATTTCAGATCCGATCTGGTTAGCGAAATTTGCTGTACATCAACGGAAAGTGAAATTTTACCGTACAGGTCGCATTTTTCTAGCAGGAGATGCTGCTCATATTCATTCACCTATCGGCGGACAAGGAATGAATACAGGGATTCAAGATGCATTTAATCTAGGTTGGAAATTAGCACTAGTCTGTCAGGGGTATGCTTCCGATACTATACTGGATAGCTATCATGCTGAACGTGAACCGATTGGACGACAATTGCTACGTGGAACCTCTCTTTTTACCCGGTTAGCGACAACCCGATATTCTGTACCGATTGCGATTCGCAATACAGTCGCTCCATTACTATCTTCTCGTAAAGTAATCCAAAAGCGATTGTTCAGTCTAATCTCCGAAACAGGATTATCTTATCCCCACAGCCCTATTGTGCAACAAGGCAAAGGCTGGCAACGACCAATGTTGCATGCAGGAGAGCGAGCACCTGATGGAGGATACGGACAATCCTCTCGCCATACACTACTTTTATTTACAGGAGAACATCCTGTAGTCGCAAGCCCGAAGCCACCCACACTTGAAGATGAGATCGAAGAGCCAGATCACCGTTCATTGCTGACTCAAGTAGCTGTAAAATGGAAAGATATTATCAATATCCATATTTTATTACCGGATCAACCATTAATGACTCCTTTACCACTACCAACACATATTCATATCGATCCAGACAATAATCTGCATCAACAATATGGAATGGGCAAAGGTGGCTATGTGCTGATTCGTCCAGATGGATATATCAGTTATATTGGCAGTTTAACTGATGAAATGGACTTGATAGGCTGGGTACATCGTTCTTTTCAGATACCGGCTAGACCTTCCTCACCTATTCAATTGTAGAAAATCTGTAGAAAATAAAAAGAAATAAACGAAAATATGTTCGTAACCTATACCATTCTTCGGTCTGCTTCATGTATAATGGGATATTATGTTTACCAAACGGATGATCAATATTATTAAAGGAAAGGCAAGGAGTCTATTATGCATTCACCATCGCCACTATCCTATACAGACAGAACCTATACGGCATTATTAAGCTTCGAAGAAGATCGAGGCTTTTTCCTGCATATTTCGCGCGCCGATGGAGTCGTTGAAGAGGAACAAGCTGAGGAAGTACAGCAGATGGTTATGGGTAAAACGCTTCGTAATGCTGAACATAGATGGCAACACTCCTCTTACGGTCATAGCGAATGTCTGCTCAAACCGGAAGAAGCACACAAATTATATACACGATTGACCAGATTAGTACCGGGCACATTAGAGTTATTTGATGGTACACCGATTGAAGCAAGTTACGATGGTAGCGCTGAAGCTGTTCTTTCTGGCGGGAGTGAACCTGCTACGACTATCGCTATCTCTACATCTTCAGAATCAAGCTATACTGTAGATGATCTGGATCATTATCTTGAAGATGTTCCTGATGAAGAAATCGTCTATGGTATCGATCCTGCCTATGCACAAGATCAGTCTTTTCAAGTTGCTGAAGAATATATTCCTTATGCTGCTCCAGAAGAATTTACAGATAGTATTCATATGGATGCCAAATGGGTGCTTGAAGGCAGACGAGACGAGAAAAATGGTGTCGGACAAGTTACAGCTGTACCGATGATCGAGATCAGTGGGATTCGCTATCCTGCTGTAGAATTATCACGTCGTCTGGGTGCATCTGGAACGTATGTTGGATTACATGAGCATGGCCAGATCGAAGCAGATGTATTACGCGAATTAGGGTTAGGGCCTATGGGTAGAATGGCTGACGGTACATCACTTGATAAAAATAGTAAATTAACATCGCAAGAAATTATTCAGCGTGGTTCTGAACGACTCAGCGGCCCGTGGGAACAATTGCTGATTCCAGATTTGGCTTTGCCGGGTACAGAACGTGATCTGGCGCAACATTTTGATTTTCTAACACATTGGGGAATTTCTGGCGGGATTTTAGGCGGAGTGATGAAGCATAGTGAATCGCTACAGCATTTTCTGGAAGCTTATATTCGCAAATTTCCAGCATGTAAGATTGCGATTATTGGTAAAAAGCCTTTACTGACAGCATTGCAAAAGCTATGGCAACCGACACTCGAATCATACTGGCAAGAAGCATCTGAATTATCGAGCAAAACAAGCTCAACCAAAAACAAATCGACATTACCATTGATGGCTGTACCTGCTAGTCTATTGACTGGAAGAACAGCGCTGTTGCCAGGTGGAGTCGATATTGCGATTTATTTAGAACCTGATGAATTAACAGATAGTGTAACGAGCAAAGTATACAAAGCTATGAATAAGTTAACTACTCGCTTACGGTTGGCGATCTATGCAGAAGGTCAACATTTGGATGAACCTCATATGCGAACAGCTCAGACCAGTCTGCTCAAATTATTTCATTCGGTTGTACGTGAATATGCGATTGTTGATCCCGACCATCCATTAACCGAATTACCACCTGCTTTTCCGATGGTGGTCAAGCGTGCACTTCAATCGGGATTACCACAAGTAAGTGAGCGCAAAGGTGGATTTGCTGAATTTGAATGGGGAACAGAAGAACGGGGATTGCGGATTCCTGAACGTCCTGCTGACCTTTCTATTCCTACAATGGACACCACTGTAGACGAAGATTGGAAAAAAGATCATATTATCTATGACCATCAAGGCTGGTTACAGTCTTTTCAATATAAAAAAGAAGATAGTCCTTCTGTTACTTTGCCACCTGAATCTACAGCAGATCCACAATCTGCAAGCGAGAGAGAACAGGACGACATCAGTGGCTATGAAATGGATCTTAATCAACCACCTACTTACAAAGTAGTTCATTCTACTGGAAAAAGTACTTCTATTCCGGTCAATACTGCTTCGATGTCTGCATGGAAGATTCCGCCTATAGATGTTACAGAACATGAAAGCATTTATTCGCAGGATCAAACGAAAGGTGATATCGCAGAAGTCGATTCGTTGGTAGATCATCGTGTTGCTCATGATAATCATGCACAAGAGATCGTGCTAGATAGCGAACTTGCACCACGCTATGTATCGTATGAGGATTCATCGAAGTATGGTTCATCAGAGACCGATGAAGAATTGCGCTCTCAATCGTCAATTCAGACCGCAGAGCATGTTTTTGCGAAGCGTGCACATGAAATGATAGAACACCGGGAAGAAGAAGCTGAATTTGTTCCATTTATGAGTTATTGGCCAACTTATGAGAGTATGACATGGCGACAGAAAAAGTGGTATTTCTACTGGCGTCAAGAAGTACGTGAAGGTCGCTATCCAGCAACAGATTTATCTTATATTTTCTTAATGTGTTACGAAATTATCAATGGCGCAGGATGGACAGAACCGTTAGAAGGGCATCAATATCTAATGAATCTATGGCGTCAATATCGCAAAAAGTTTATCAAATTAGATCGATATATTCCGCAGTGGGTACTTGATTTTGGACAAGTTCATGATCTGCATGAACCGCTGAGTGAATTTATGATTGAAGCATCTGATCATTTGCCTACTGAATTAGCTGATCTGGAATGGGAACGTATCTGGTCAGCCCAACCAGCACAGATTCCTTTTGCACTGGTTCATCAATTACTTGATTATGATATGCAACGTAGCCGATTTTATGTGGAAAAAGGTAGCGAATGGATACAAGAATATGTGCCTAAAGTGTTGGCGGCGGTCGATGCTTTTCTAGATAAACAACAAGGAGCAAGGTTGATCCAGATTTTCCGTCCACCTGTATACCGTGAGACTGAACGTTATTTGTTCCGCAGTGCTGTCTATGATGCTACAATCTACGGGCGCACTGTTACTGTTAGACGATTGCCGTTATGTGAACATAAGCCACTACGAGAATTTTTGACAGGTATTATTAAATTAACAGAAAATGAATTTCGTCGTCATCTGGAATTTAGCGGTCGACTTCGTATCAATCCACCGGTTGAACCAGAGATCGCTCGCTTGATCGAACGGTATATCAAGCGTATATTTACAGTGCCAGAAGAATTACCTGCACCAAGACAAGTGCAGATTGATACATCGGTACTTGAACAATTACAAGCGGATTCTAATGTGGTACGTGATATGTTGACTTTGCGTGAAGAACAGAAGATTAGCAATGAAGAAGAATGGACAACATGGATCGCTGAACATGCATTAGCTGTAGATGCTGACCCACCATTGGTAGAAGAAGAGTCAGGGATAGACACACAACAAGATACCCTCCAATCAGTAGACGATGGAGAGCAGACCTTACCAGCTCAATCATCTCTTCCTCAGGATCAACCTACAGAAGAGATGAGGGTGAGCATTGCTCCGTTGCCTGCTGAACTGGATAACGAATGGCAAGAGTGGATTGATGGCTTACAGACGCATCATATTCAATTTTTGGGCGCATTGTTAGATGCAGCGGATGATTCAGTATTGCGTGATATCGCTAGTAAAGGTGGCACAATGCCAGCACTGCTAGTCGATGAAATTAATGATCTGGCGATGGATACAATCGGTGACCTTTTGCTTGAAGAAGGTACGATTATGGAAGAATATAGAACAGTGCTTGATGCAATCATCATGAGGTGAAAAGAAAATGAATGAAGTTAAAATTCCCAAACGGATCACCACTGCATTAGTGAACTCTTTTGCGGCAGGAGTTGTTCCCCGTATCGGTCTGGAACATGTAGCGGTTGGTCGTAAATATGAAGTAGAATCTATTTTGCGTGAACTGGATAATGTAGCTGATGGCGGAGCGGCTTTCAAATTAATCACAGGTCGATACGGTAGTGGTAAAAGCTTTTTACTACAAATGATCCGTAATTATGCAATGGATCGCGGATTTGTGGTCGCAGATGCCGATCTATCTCCTGAACGCCGTCTTACTGGTTCCAAAGGTCAGGGACTTGGCACATATCGTGAATTAATGACCAATCTATCGACTCGTACCCGTCCAGACGGTGGAGCGCTTGAATCGATGTTACAGAAATGGATATCGACCCTTCAACAACAAGTGATGGAAGAGAATAATGTATCTGCAGACGATCCATCTATAGGGATTGAAGTGCAACGCCGTATTCATTCAGTAACGTCTGAAATGGAAGGCTGGGTGCATGGATTTGATTTTGCCAAAGTGTTATCGGCGTACTGGCAAGGGATTCGCTTGGGTGAAGACACGCTCAAACAATCGGCACTACGCTGGTTGCGTGGCGAATATCCGACCCGTACCGAAGCTAGACGTGAATTAAATGTAGGTGTGATTATTGATGATGACGGTTGGTATGATTATATGAAATTATGGGCAGAATTTGCTGCTCGTATCGGTTATCAAGGATTGCTATTATTTGTCGATGAAGGTGTTAATTTATACAAAATTTCTAATAGTGTATCCCGTCAAAGTAATTATGAAAAGCTGTTAACGATCTTTAACGATACGATGCAAGGTAAAGCAGGGCATCTGGGTGTATTTATCGGTGGCACACCGCAGTTTGTCGAAGACCCGCGTCGTGGATTATATAGCTATGAAGCTTTACGTTCCCGTTTATCTGAAAGTCGGTTCGGTAGCAGTGGAACCAAAAACTTTGCAGGACCTGTGATTCGACTAGAAATGTTATCGCATGAAGAAATATTATTAATGCTACAAAAGTTACGTGATATTCATAGTCAGCATCACAAATATGGATCGACATTAGAGCAACATCAACTGGTCGCTTTTATGCAAATTGCTGTCTCACGCATGGGGGCAGAAGAATTGCTGACTCCGCGTGAAGTGGTACGTGATTTTGTTGATTTGCTTAATACGCTTCATTTTAATGAAGAATTATCGTTTGATGAATTGTTAGGGCAGTTAGCGACAGCGCCGACCAATCCGCATGGCGGTGGATATGCTGCTGATCCTGATGCATTGCCTAACTCAGCATCCAGTCAGCGTACACCAGCTGGAGGATCAGCTTCACCTACACCTGCGCCTAAAGATGAAGTCGATGATTTTTTGGCGGAGTTTGATCTATGAGTAGAAATCATCCATTTTATCGGTTGGCTCCATTTATTCAGGAATATATGTATCGTAGTGGTTGGAAAGAAATGCGTGAAGCACAGGTAGAAGCTTGTCGGGTGCTTTTGGATACATCCCATCATTTACTGATTGCGTCCGGTACAGCTTCTGGTAAAACAGAAGCTGCTTTTTTTCCAGCATTAACCGCATTACATGAGCATCCGTCCAAATCGGTCGGCATTTTATATATAGGGCCTCTCAAAGCATTGATCAATGATCAATTTGAACGGCTTAAAGGGGTTTTGCGTGATTCGGATATTCCGGTCTGGCACTGGCATGGCGATGTTCCTCAATCACAGAAAACCAAATTAATGAAAAACCCTTCTGGCATTTTACAAATTACACCGGAGTCACTGGAAGGATTGTTGATGAACCGTCCCAATTCGATTCCAGCGCTATTCGGTGATCTTCGTTATATTGTAGTCGATGAAGTGCATGCTTTTATGGGAGCCGATCGGGGAATTCAAGTACTCTCACAATTGTCCCGTATTGAGCGTATGGGTGGCTGTCGTCCACAACGAATCGGATTATCTGCGACCCTAAGCGATTACGAAAGTGCGACCCAGTGGTTAGCCGCAGGTACAGGTCAACCGGTTGAGATTGTATCACCGGAAGGCAATCGTAAATTGCGTTTGAGTATTGAACACTTTTCATTTCCCAATGCTCGAAATGAAGAACAAGCTCAACAATTAGAATATGCGCAACAAGCGTATCATAACTTTATCTATGACCAGACCCATCATAAAAAAGCACTGATCTTCACCAATAGTCGCTCAGATGCGGAGTATATGACGCTCGAAATGAGAGCTGTTGCTGCTAAGCGTCAAGAACCGGATATTTTTCATGTACATCATGGCAGTATCTCGGCATTGTTACGAGAAGAAGCCGAAGCAGCTCTACGTGAAGGGTACGGCCCTGCTGTAGCGGCGGCGACACTGACACTTGAACTGGGCATCGATCTGGGTGAATTAGAGCGTGTTATTCAATTAGGTGCGCCTTATTCATGCTCTAGCTTTGTTCAGCGATTAGGACGTTCAGGGCGACGTGAAGGGTCTGTATCAGAAATGATCTTTGTCTGTCCGGAAGAAGAAGATGAAGAAGCGCAATTACCTGCACGTATGCCCTGGATTATGTTACGAGCGATTGCAGTCATTGAATTGTATGTGAAGCAGAAATGGGTAGAGCCTTTCAGTGCACGCAAATTGCCTGTCGGCATTCTGTATCACCAGACGATGAGTATACTCAAAAGTATGGGCGAAGCAGAGCCTGCTGAATTGGCGCGTGCTATTTTAACATTACCGCCTTTTCGCCATTTTAGTGCAGAGCAATACCAATCGTTTCTTCAATACTTATTGCAATTGGATCATCTTCAATATACCGAAGAAGGCACATTAATTATCGGGTTAGCCGGAGAAAAAATCGTCAACAATTTCCGCTTCTATGCCGTATTCAAAGACGATGAAGAACATGCTGTCTATAATGGATCTGAAGAAATCGGTTCGATTACGACTGTTCCACCACCGGGCTATTGCTTTTCACTGGCAGGCAAGCTCTGGAAAGTCGAAGAGATCGACAGTCGCCATCGGGCAGTCTATGTCAAATCTTCGAAAGGGAAAGTGGATACGCTCTGGCTTGGTGCAGGTGGTGATATCGATACCATGATTATGCAGAAGATTCGCGAAATTTTAGCATCCAATGATCATTATCCTTATCTAGCCCCTCAAGCCAAAACTCGATTAGAACGAGCACGCCGATTAGCAAGAGAAACCGATTTGCTCAAAAAGATCGTGTTACCTGCTGGCGGAGATTCCTGTTTTGTTTTACCATGGGTCGGTAGCAAGTCATTCCGTACATTGGAACGATTGCTCAAGCATAATCTATCCGAGCGTCTAGGGCTACGAGCAGTAACACCGCTAGAGCCTTACTATTTTGTCGTATCCGGTCAAGCAGATGCTGCTGAGATCGAAGCTGAGATTATCGCAGAATGTGAACGGATCGAGAATCCTGAGCAATTACTGGCAGAAGAAGAAGCTCCTTATATGGGCAAATACGATGAATTTATTCAACCGTTGCTGGTACGGCAAGCATTTGCTACAGATGGATTAGATATCGAAGGTTTAAAAAGTGGATTAAATTCCCAGAAACCTCAAATTAATTTGTAATGTTCAACCGATAAAGAAGCTAGGGCATGCGTCGCTCTAGCTTTTTTCATATCGTAAAATGTATAGGTGATCGAGTATGATAAGCAAAAGTTGACAATGATTATTCTCTTAAATATAATTAACTTATTAAAAGTAACTAATAAATATTATTATTGAAGCTGTGATAAATAAAGCTACTGAAAAGCAAGGTAAGGAGAAGTACACAATGGAAAAAGTGGCAGATGTATGTATTGTTGGCGCAGGTCCTGGTGGTGCATTGTTAGGTTATTTGCTGGCTACACAAGGGATATCCGTCATACTGTTAGAACGGCATAACCATATTGATAAAGAGTTCCGTGGTGAACATTTAAATACACAGGGTGAGCAGATTCTGAAGCAATACGGGCTTTATGAAAAAGTGCGTGAAGCAGGGCTGTTGCTTATGGAACGTGTAGAATATTTTCAACATGGTCAAATCATCAAAACGATTCAACCTGCACCTGGAGAACAACATACAGGGATTCATGTTCCTCAAAAACATCTGTTACAGGTTCTGTTAGACCAATCTTCTGTATACCCTAACTACGAATTAATGATGAATACCACTGTTATTGATCTGATCAAAGACGAGCAGTATGGTAATGTTAACGGTGTTAAAGTACGACATGATGGACAAGAATTAGTGATCCATAGTGATATCGTTATAGGTACCGATGGACGCTATTCTTCTGTACGTAAGCTTGCCGGGATTCATGCAGATATCGTAAAACACGGATTCGATCTATTATGGGCACGTATTCCTGCACCTGAACAATGGCCGCCTACAGTACGTATGGCACTGGCACAAGATGCGCAATTGTCGCTGTTCAGCCAAGAAGGCGGTTATATCCAAATCGGTTGGAATATTCCGCAGGATACGTATCCTCAACTACGCAAAACACCGTTTCAACCATTTGTGCGTTCATTGACAGAAGCTTTTCCTGAATTACAATCTATCGTAGAACAGCATATCGTATCGTGGGAAGATTTTGTATTACTCAAAGTACAAAGCTGTGTCTGCGATACATGGGTACAAGATGGACTGGTGATTATGGGCGATGCTGCTCATACCTTTAGCCCGACCGGAGCGATTGGTGTGAACAGTGCGATGCAAGATGCTCATATTTTAACACCGATTATTATAGATGCACTGGCTACACGCAATTGGAGTGCTAACCGGTTAAAAGAATTCGAACAAGCTCGTCGTGCGGAGACTAGAGCTGAACTGGATAGTCAATTTGTCAAAGAAGCTGCTTTTCGTGCGCAATTTGCATCTTTCCAGCATGAAGGCATATAATCCATATCATTCAATACAACGTATCTTACAATAATATCTATGATCCAACATACGGACTTTGGAGGTAATAACCATGATTAATCCTAAAATTACAGCTGCTTTGCAAGATCATATTAAGATTGTACCAAGCGCTGATAAATCTATATATTTGGTCGGCCCGATTCGTTTACCTGTCAATTTGGATAATGAAACAGTTGTATTCCAGTGGTATTGCTGGTTGCGCTGTGACAGTATGCCAGGTAATCTCTGTGGCGAAGGTGAATATGATCAAGCAGCAATTATTGAAATGTTATCTTCCTCTAATTTAGCAGAAGCGCAACAGTCCAGTGTATTGGTGTATGGTGATTTCAAAGAATCTCCTGACGCTTTGATTCGTATGCATAGCATTTGCCATACAGGGGATATCTTTGGCAGCAAACGGTGCGATTGTGGATTCCAATTGAAGCAGTCGATGAAAATGATTGCCGCTCATGGATCAGGTGCTTTATTTTATCTAGCTAATCACGAAGGTCGCGGTATCGGTCTGTTCAGTAAAGCAATGGCTTATGTATTGCAAGAACAAGGATTAGACACAGTAGAAGCGAATTTGGAACTTGGCTTTGAAGATGATATGCGTAATTATGATGATGCTATTGCAGTTCTGAATCATTTACGTACATTGCCTGTGACATTGATTACTAACAATCCTCGCAAATTAGAAGCATTGCAACGCTCTGGTGCTGAAGTGAAAGAACGTGTGCCGTTATGGGGAGACATTTCAGAATTTAATGAAAAATATTTAAAAACAAAAGTAGCTCGTTCAGGACATTTCGGTTCATAAGGCAATCTGGTGACAATCGTTCACTTTATAATCTAAAGTACGTGTAAATCTGATATGGTAGAATTAGGAATCGTTTGGTAAAATTCTTAGAAAGTACTCTATTTGCATCTAGTACTATAATAGTGAAGACCATGATTGTAGAAGATTCAGAGAAAAGAATGGTTTTCACTATCACGCTTTATATAAGATACCGCGGTAGGAGGTGAGTTTCTTGGAACATCTAAAAAAGATTGAGGAATCGATAGAACTAGAGCGCCGGGAACTTAATGAAATGGTGCAGTTTTACGACCTTCACGATCGCCGCGTATTGGACCAGTCTAGAAGAGTAGATTCCATACTTAATCAATACAACCATCTCAAGCAAGCTTTACTAGGCACTCGTAGTTCAATTGTAGGTTGATCACTTATACTGAAAAAGTCATTTAAGTAGTAAGTAGCTACTTCGCTCTTCTTATGCTTCCGGCACTCGTCGGAAGCTTTTTTGTATCAAAAAAAAGCTTGAATGTACCGCTGTAATAGCAGTACATTCAAGCTTTTATCAGTGATTTAGAAATCAAAGTTGTCTGGATCTGGACCGGTACGCTCGTTTTTGTTCAGCGCACTGATACGATCAATTTCTTCGACAGTCAATTTGAAATCAAAGATTTCAGCATTAGACGCAATCCGTTTTTCTTTAACAGAACGCGTAATCACGACTACACCTTTATCCAGTACCCAGCGCAAGATAACTTGAGCAGGCTCTTTACCGTATTTATCAGCGATCTCTTTGATCACTTCGTTATCAAATAATTTACCGCGTGCGAGTGGAGACCATGCTTCCAATTGGATTCCTTTTTCTTCACTATATGCAAGCAATTCAGATTGCGTTAATAGCGGGTGGAATTCAACTTGATTGACCGCAGGAACCACTTCAGCATCTGCTAACAAATCATCCAAATGATGAGTTTGGAAATTACTTACGCCGATCGCACGAATACGTCCGTCTTTGTATAGTTTTTCCATAGCACGCCAAGTGTCTTTATATTTACCTGCAACAGGCCAGTGAATCAAATATAGATCCAATACGTCTAGATCTAATTTTTTCATCGTTTGTTCAAAAGCAGCAAGGGTAGATTCATAACCTTGATCTTTATTCCATACTTTAGAAGTAATAAATAGTTCATCACGAGCAATCCCTGATTCTTTGATTGCTTTGCCGACGCTTTCTTCATTACCGTAAGCAGCAGCTGTATCTATTGCACGATAACCGCTTTTAAGTGCAGCTTTTACCGAATCAATTGCTTCATTACCATCTTCAACCTGCCATACACCTAGACCAAACCAGGGCATATTTACACCATTGTTCAACTTCTTCACTGAAATTAAATCAGTAGTCATTATTTAGCTCCTCCTTTAAATCTGATCTCTTATTAAACATACCCGAATTTGAGGATAATCACACAGGTTATGCTTAATTAGCTGGCAGAAGCCGGTTTTTCTTCAGGATGGATAAAGCCTTTACCGCCTGCCATCATTCCGGTATACAAAATAATAAAGGTAGCAATGACCAGCAGACTGAGCGGTAATTTCCAGTTGCCAGTGATATCATGCAATATCCCGAAAAGCGTTGGGCCACAAGCCGCAAGCAAGTAACCGATAGATTGGGACATACCGGATAGATCAGCCGCTTGGGTAGCCGTATGTGTGCGTAGACTAAAGAACATCATAGATAGACTGAATGAAGAAGCACCTGCAATCCCTAGCAAAATCAAACAAATAGCCGTCCACCATAAGTGCCCATCAACAAAAATAATACCAAGCAGTGAAATCAAGTACAGCATGACTGTAAATAAAACAAGAGGACGCTGTGTTTTGAGCTTCGCGGCTAGAATAGGAATAATAAAGTTAAATGGCAACATCGAAAATTGCATTAAAGATAACATATATCCAGATTGGATATTGGTCAGCCCTTGTTCTTGCAAAATATCAGGTAACCAAGCGATAGATACATAGAATATCATCGATTGCATACCCATAAAGATCGTGATTTTCCATGCCAAAGGCGAACGCCATACACTGCGAGTAGCATGAGCGGTATGTTTTAGCAATTTGGCGGGTTGATTATAACGTTGTTGCGGAATCCATAAGATCAAAGCGACCATTGCAAGCATAGTCCAGATCAAGATCGAACCTTTCCAACCGAGCCCTGCATTGGCTAAAGGCAAGCTAACCGCAGAAGCAGTAGCGGCAAATACATTCATACAGATTGAATAGATACTGGTCATAATACCGACACGAAAAGGAAATTCACGTTTGATCATTCCAGGCAAAATAACATTGACGATTGCAATCGCAAGACCGGTCAAAAAGGTACCGATTAAGAGCATAGTTAATCCACCAAATGGACGTAACCAGCCACCAAGAGTTAATACCATCAGCGATACGATAATAATGCGTTCCATTCCGTATTTGCCTGCCATTTTTGCGACAAAAGGAGATAAAATCGCAAAAGCGACTAACGGGATCGTTGTTAAAAATCCAGCCATTGCATTAGATACAGGGAAGTCCTGTCGGATAAGATCCAACAATGGACTAATAGCTGTAATTGGACTACGCATATTAAGAGCTGTTAACAAAATACAAATCAATAAAAAAAGCGGATTACGCAGGGATAACCCTGATTCCGCAGTCTCCAACGAATGACGATTCATTTCTATAGTCCTTTCTACAACGCCTGGTAATTCATAAGCGTTGACCTTTCTAATATGCGCTTGATACTACGAAGAGTGATCTAGCGACTGAAGTCGATCTGTAAAATAAGTAATATAATCATCAACGATCAACATCGCTTGTTCACTATGTTGTTCACGAATCGCTTGAATTAAATTACGATGCCCTGTGCAATAAGAATCATTGAGCACAGTAGTACTGGTAATCGACATTTGAATTTGTTCAAAAAGATGAGCATACAGATCGATCAGCAATTGATTATATGAAGCCGCAGTAATAGCTTGATGTAGCTTAAAGTCTGCTTCTACAAATTGTGGAATCTCTCCAGCATCCATATGTTGCTGACACAAATTAGCATAATGATCCATTTGTTGTAGATCATCATCGGTTCGTCTGCGGCAAGCTAGAGCTACAGCTTCTCGGTCTAGAGCATGACGTACTTCTAGAATTTCAACAACAGTGGAGTGCTGTACCCGCTTTTGCAATACCGAATGAAGTTCACTATTTGCTATTACAAAGGTTCCATCGCCTTGTCTTGTTGATAATAGACCGACATGTACAAGCGCACGAATCGCTTCTCGCAACGTATTGCGACTAACGCCAAATTGCTCCATCAGTTCAGCTTCTTTGGGAATTCGTGTTCCGATCGCCCAACTATTATTTTTGATTCGTTGTTCAATCTGAGCATAGACTTGATCTACCAACGACTGCTTTTCCAATTTATTAAAAATAATGTTCACTCCTAAAGGTAGGATGATTGGTCTATTGGACATTTTATCGAAAACCTTTTAGATTGTAAAGTAAAAAAAGACAAATTTGAAGTGATTTTCATGTCAGATTGTCTTATGCTTAACAAAAGTAAAAAAGACAGTAACTTAATTGAATGGGCAATCTTAGTTTGAATAGAGCTGAATACAGCGATCAAGCCTTTTGCTCTCAAGAATAGATAACCTATTGATCAATCGTGATTTAGAGTAAAAGGGGTACTGTATTTATGATCATAAAAGACTTGTTTATTAATTTTTGTATCATTTCTACTTTTTTATTTTTTGGTAATGCTCTTTTTCGCAATGTGCGTAGTAATCCACGTATCAGTCCATTTGCGTTTAAGATGTTAACAGGGGTTTTTCTAGGGGTATTTGGTATCGTCCAAATGCAGTTCACATTCAAATTAGATAATGGAACATTGCTTGATCTGAGACAAATTCCTATTATTGTAGCTACTGTATTAAGCGGTGGCATGGCTGGCATTATTACGACTATTCTGATTTCAATAGCTCGCTTATGGTTTTCTGCTTCGATTACTGGTGTTTCTTTTCTAGGAATAGCTAATGCCTGTATTACATTTGTAATTGCCTATTTCGTATTTCGAACTAAGCCTTCTTTTCGTTACAAATGGTTTATGACTGCACTGTTATCGACATTGAATTCATTGCTTATTTTTCTGTTATGGACTGGCTTTTCAAAAAAGACGACACTGATTTTATTTATTGTGGTGCTCTTTTCGTCGTTTATATTTACTTATTTGCTGATCGAACGGTTACGACGATATAACAAGATTTATGATGCGATGAGTAAAGAAGTTCAATTTGATTTTTTGACAGGGTTATACAACTATCGTGGATTTACATATAAATACAATCAATTAAGTCAGCAAAAGAAAATTCCTTTTTCATTACTATTGTTAGATATCGATTATTTCAAAGTGATTAATGATCAATACGGTCATTCTGCTGGTGATGCGGTGCTGGCTCAATTTGCTGAAGTGCTATGTAGCAGTGTGCGCTCATTTGATTATTGTTTTCGCAAAGGTGGAGAAGAATTCGCAATTATTCTTGAACATGTAGAAGAGCATGCAGAAGCGATCAGATGGGCAGAGACGATCCGCCAAAATATCCAAGAGCACAAGTTTGTGATTCCTGACGGCAGAACGGTATCAATGACAGTGTCGCTTGGAATAGGGTTTTATCCTTTATATGCTGATGACGAGTTGTTAGAAAAAACCGATCGTGCTTTGTATGAAGCTAAAAAAGGCGGAAGAAATCAGTTTTGTATTGCACACTAAAATAATAAATTTAGCCTATTTAATAAATTCTTCAGACTGACGATGTATATAGATATACTTATTATTTCCGTAGTCAGAGGGACGTGAACAAATGTTGTTCAAAGATTTATTTATGAATTTTTGTATTTTAGCTACATTTTCTTTTTTTGGAAGTATGTTATTGAATTATTTGAATGCTCATTTCAAAACAAGTACGTATATAAAGCGCCAATGGATCGGATTATTTTTTGGTTTGTTAGGAGCTACACTAATGCAATTTACATTTCCAGTAGGAGATAATGTACTACTGGATTTGCGCCAGATATCGATCGTTCTGTCGATTAGTATGGGTGGCAGTATAGCAGGAATTATTACAACGATTATTATTATGATTACCAGAATTATATTAAGTCCGACGATTGGATTAAGTGCAATATTGGGCTTGGCCAATGCGGCAACTCTCTGTATCGCAGCTTCATGGATTTTTTCACGTAAAATTAGTTTTTATAGAAAATGGTTATACTCAGGAATTGCTTTGACGATTATTGCTATGATCTCGCTCAGTATTGTATTAGGCAAAAATGAAATTGATAAAGTGTTTGTATTTATTATCGTGGAATCCGCAGCGACTTTATTTATTTTTATGCTTACTCGATCTTTACGAAAAAATAATGAATTATTTGAAAAAGTAAGCAAAGAAGCTCAATTCGACTTTTTGACAGGCTTATATAATCCAAGAGCATTTGAGCACAAGTTCGAGCAATTACAACATCAAGAAACAGATATGGCACATTCTTTGCTATTTATCGATATCGATCATTTCAAAAAAGTAAATGATGAATACGGTCATCCGGCAGGAGATGCAGTGCTATTTCAGTTGGCTAACGTGATTCAACAAAGTATTCGCAGTACAGATTATGGAGCTCGCAAAGGTGGAGAAGAATTTGCTGTCTGGCTAGAATACTGCCAATTAACTGAAGCCAAAATTATTGCCGAGACGTTACGCACCAATGTGGAAAAGAAAAAGTTTGTACTACCGGATGGTAAAATCATTCATATTACAATCTCGATAGGCATTGGCATGTACCCGGCGTTATTGTGGGATGAATTGTTAGAAAAAACCGATCAAGCGTTATATGAAGCCAAACAGCAAGGACGCAACCGCTCCTGCCTTGCTCAGTTTTGAGCTTTTTAGACCTTTTTAGATCCAGATAATATTTTTATAAGTAAAAAAAATAGAAATACGACCTTAGTATATGGAGGTCGTATTTTTTGCTTTATATACAGCATTCTCTCTTGCTTAATTTACTTTTAATTAAAAATTTACATAAAAGAGGAATTAGATAGACAAAATAGAATTATGATAATAAGAGAATCAGAATAGTCATTCTGTCTCTACCTATTCAAAGGAGGAATTGTTATATGCATAAGGTAGTCACGAAGCGGTTAACAGTAGTGCTTTTAACAGCATTATTGATGTTCATTTCTTTATTGGGTGGGTATCGTCCGGTAGCTGAAGCGGCAACAACATTAACGGTTGCACAAGCGATTCAAGCTCAAAGTGGTGGCTCTACGATTACAGTTAAAGGGATTGTGGTTGGACATGCTTCAGGAGCTTCTACAGGTGATTTTGCAAGCCCGTTTGCTAACGATTTTAACGTGCTAATCGCAGATAGCAGCAGTGAACGTACAACTAGTAAATTAGTAGATGTGCAATTAAGCAGCTCTTTCCGCTCGCAGTTCGGTTTACAGAGCAATCCAAGTCTAATTGGCAAAACGATTGTTGTTACCGGTACAGCTGGTGCATATAACAATTTTGCAGGTGTTAAAAATCCAACGTCTGTGACTTTAGATGGTGGTACAACGACACCTCCTACTGAACCAGGAACAGATACGCCTCTTCCTAATGGAACAGGTAAAAAAGTATTGTTCGATAATACGCATGCTCAAACTGCCGGTGCAGCAGATTGGGTAATCGATGGTGGATTCTCTGACTTTGCCAATGGACTCAAAGCAGACGGATTTACAGTAGATGCGCTTACTCGTCCAATACCGTATACATTTGGAGAGCAAGCGATCACGTATGATAAGCTCAAAGGATACGATGTATTCGTTATCGCTGAGCCTAACGTTCCTTTCAAATCAACAGAACAAGCAGCTATGCTTCAATATGTAAAAGGCGGCGGTAGTATTTTCTTTATTGCCGATCACTATAATGCAGACCGCAACAAAAATCGCTGGGATGGATCAGAAGCAATCAACGGATACCGTCGTGGTGCTTACAGTAACCCGGCAAAAGGAATGAGTGCAGAAGAAGCAGCTTCACCAGCGATGCAAGGTGTGAGTGGTTCCGACTGGTTGGGTACGAACTTTGGTATTCGTTTCCGTTACAACGCTCTAGGTGATGTGAATGCCAATGATATCGTTGCTTCATCACAAGCGTTCGGCATTACAGCTGGTGTAAATTCTGTAGCGATGCATGCAGGATCAACACTTGCTATTCTAGATCCGACCAAAGCAAAAGGTATCGTATATCTACCGTCTTCTGTATCCAAATGGAATAATGCTGTCGATCAAGGCGTATACAATGGCGGTGGACGTGCAGAAGGTCCTTATGCAGCGGTTTCTAAAGTAGGCGCAGGGAAAGCTGCCTTTATCGGTGATTCTTCGCCAGTAGAAGATGCTTCTCCTAAATATTTACGTGAAGAAACAGGCGCTAAAAAGACAACTTATGATGGATACAAAGAAGTCGATGATGCGAAGTTATTGGTACAGACGGTAAGATGGTTGGCTGTTAAAGAAAGCTATACCAGCTTAAATCAAGTATCAGGGTTGACGTTAGATAGCCCAACATCATTGATCTCTATCGAGACACCTGCTACATCTACAGAGCCACAAGCTGAACCTTGGGCAGCTCCAGCAGCAGGTTACAAATGGTATGATCCAACGACATACAAAAACGGTTCTTATGGAGCAGCTTCCTAAAATGTAGTTACGAATAGATGTAGCCTATCATATCAAATAAAAACAGCTTTCTACCTGCCTATAAAGCAGAGAAGAAAGCTGTTTTTATGATTTAACCAGTTTATTGATTCATTACATCACAAATGTTCCAATCACAAATGAAATCCCGATAATCAAAGAACGTAACAATTGAGCAATCGCCATATTGCCTTTTTCAATCTGTTCACAGACTTTGGTACGAGGAGTTACCCAATCAAATACTAGATACACCAGACACAGAATCACAATACCAACGCCTGACCAGATCAATACATCTATCCATGCATCAGAATTAATCGATACCAGCCCAACGATAATACATAATCCTAACATTTTACTACCCATATACATACCCGCCGCTTGATTACCATCTGCAATCTGCTGATTATCGTTGTAGCGTGTCATAAGACTAAAAATATAATACCCTACAAACAGAACAGCAAATAAAATAACTAACCCTATTCCGATATGTAATAAGTCAGTTCCGAAGTTTTTCAACTGTATTTCCTCCTTCAAAATATAAACATATAATCAGTTGTTCAAAAGGATGATGAGGGAACAATTGCCGCCGCACAATAGCAAGCTAGATTGTCTGTCACTTTGCCTCCTATACGAGGGAGCAATCCAGCAAATTGACCACCTATCACAAAAGCCCCTGTTAACAGATAACCATCAAATGTTCCTTCAGAAGTCGTTACAGAGACAGGCTCCATCGGATGCAGTTGCTGATAGATTTTGGGCTGATTTTCATAATAAGCGGCAATCTCATCATCTTCTGTCTGTGGAGTAGAAGTATCACGATAAGTAGACTCAGGTTTATCTAATGAATGCGTGTCCGGTTGTTCGATCAGATGAGTTCCTAATCCTTCACGTCCAAAAAAGCCTTTGACTACATAAGGAATCTGCTGTTGCACAAACACTTGATCTGTAAAATACGTAGGTAACAAATACTGCTGAATCGCTTCACATTCTTCGTCTGTAAATAAAGTAAAGCCTGTATAGTCAGCCATCTGCGCATTGCGTTCGTATAATGACCAGATTGTCGCCATAAATCCTTTGCTCTGGGTCACGATATGTTGCACCGGATTCAGTAGACCAAGCTTACCGTCAGTTACCAGTTGCAATAAGTCTTCACCGACAGGACGTTCTGAATCTGCTTCTCGATCTTCTACCAGATACTCTAACGGGTATAAGCGATACAGAATATAGATACGTTCTTGCCCATAATATAGCCCTTCACCCGGTATAATCTGTAGTTGTTCTAAAGGTACATATGTAGCTTCAATACCAAGTGCTATACACTGTTCCATCATATATAACGTATTCGCACGATCTTCATCATGCCAGTCATAACTGGTAAAATAGATTACTTCGCCTAATCCCTGACCGTTATAATAATTAACCGCTTGCTTGAACATCTTCTGAATACAACTATTCATCAAAGCAGAAGCAGGCTCTAGATCAGAAGCATATCGCAATAATTCCTGTTCCAAAAAAGCCACTTCAGGCACGCCGCTTGGTGTATCTGTATTATTTTCGATACATTTCAGCTCACCTTGAGGGCTAATGATCCAATCTAATCTAGTCAGTCCATCTAACGGAATATCCTGACGGGCACCTTCTAGTAGCGCAGGATGAATTCCTAATTGCTGTAATAAATAATCGTCGGGTAAATGTTGTTGTACAAACCGCAACGTTTTGCGATATAGATGATCTACTTGTTCAGAGCCAATGCGTAGCTGTTCACATTCATGCGCCTGATAAAGAGTGAGCGCTGTTAAGCAGTAAGGCTTCTCATACATCATATGATAAGGAACCCGTTGTTCGATCTCCGGGGTGAATAGTTGTGCTCTTGTATATGGAAGAGCTCGTGTCTGTCGCATCTAATTAACCTCCAGAAAAGAAACCGCTAAAGCCACCACTACCAAATCCACTATGGGAGCTACTTTTTTTCGAATACGATGAGCCACTGTGATACCCACTACTGGTATTACAGTTATATGCATTCCCGTTCTGATCATACTGACAATCGTCATCATAATCATTGCCACAGCCGGAAAGAGTTGCAGGAACAGCGAGCATTAATGAGAAAGCAATCATTTTGGTACGATTATTTATCATTCATTCACCTCATTTAAAAAAATCATCACTTTCTGACGATCTGCATCCAGTACGGTATACAAAATATCATACGTAATATCTTGCTGTACCAAATAGTGATCCAATAAGCGAAGAGCCAGATGAATGGGTGACACGTACGAATCGATTGCATCACGACGTTGAAATTGTGTGCCATCCCAGAGCCAATATTCAGGAGCAAGTCCATTCGGATAATCTTTCTGCCCGCTGATCGTCGTGGCTAGACTACGCTGATAAGTCGCCGGTAATTCTTCTGCAAATGGACGTACATAAATCGTATGCTTTTCATGATCTATAGATTCATGAGACACATGAACCCATATACGATGATTAAGTTTTACTGCATCCACTAGCTTATGTACAAATAATTCTTCTTGCGACAGTGAATGAATCTGATACACTTCGCCAACTTCCATCTGCTTGGTCTCTGACCATTCTATATATCGCAGAGGATAATACATACTGTTCACTCCCTTTTGAATAATACATCGATAGACTATTCCTTTTTACGTCGTAATTTGTAAAAAGATGCACA
Organism: Paenibacillus sp. PsM32; assembly: GCF_030433815.1. Lineage (NCBI taxonomy): Bacteria > Bacillati > Bacillota > Bacilli > Caryophanales > Paenibacillaceae > Paenibacillus > Paenibacillus sp. PsM32. The sequence continues at coordinate 263,246 of NZ_JARUWY010000006.1, forward strand.
TTTTCCAGTATACCGATTTCTTTGTAAATAGGAACAAATATTTCATAAGATATTCGCTATAGTTTGCAAAATCAAAAATATGAATAACAAATTCGCAAACCGCAAAGAGTTGCTTGTATAATGAGCCTAACAACGTTTGTTAATAAGGCAGAGAAGAGCATAATCGCCTTATTTTCTTGGAACAACGTCTGCCACTTTTGTACAGATACAAGGAGGTATGACTTATTACAGATATAGTATCGAGAAGCACACGAAAGCAAAAACCTATGTATATTACACCGTTAACCGAATGGATCGCATTGTTGATATTATTGGCGATAGGGCTATGGATACGTGTATGGCTAGGAAGTCATTATGCAGGATTTATGAGCGATCAGAATTTGTTTGTCCAGTGGATGAATGAGATACGGCAGTATGGGCTGGGAACGGTCTATATCCATGATACCAATATTAATTATCCGCCCTTATTTTTACTTATTATGCAAGGCTATGCCGAACTTGTACATGGATTCGGAATTACGATACAAGCAGGTCAATTGTCTTTTAAATGGTTGCTGATCCTACTTGATCTATGTGCATGTATAATCGTCTTTTGCTGGTCGCGTAACATCAGATCCACACCTACACGCTGGTTATTATTCAGTTTATTTGTATTCAATCCAGCCTTGATCGTCAACAGTTCGATCTGGGGACAAGTTGATATATTAAATGGAATCCTGATGGCAGGTGCGCTACTGACTGTTGTCGCTTTTCCTCTGGTAGCAGGTTTACTATTTGCGATCGCTTTATTTACCAAATTACAAGCGATTGTGATTGCACCTGTGTTCGGATTTTATGTATTAAAATGTATATGGCAACGTCAGATAAAGCCTCTTATTCATATGGTAGTAGGGGCAATCATTCCTGTAGTGGTAGTCGCTATTTATTTTGCCTCGTATGGTGGATTACAAGCGATGTTCAAAGGTGCTTATATCAGCGCTGTAGGCTTATACACTCAAGTCACCTTGAATGCGTTAAATATCTGGTTTTATGTGATTGGAACTGTTCCTACCATGAACGATACAGAGAAGCTCTGGAACATGATTTCACTGCGTAATTTGGGATTTATATTATTGTTGATCGCTGTGATCTATACAGGGATCTATCTTTGGAAATGTCGCGCACTTCATACAGCCGTTTTGCTCAAAGCTGCTGCATGGATTTCATTTGCCTTTTTTATGTTACCGACCGAAATTCACGAGCGCTACAGTATTCCTGCGCTGATTCTACTGTTACTTGTCGCTATGATAGACCGGAAATGGATTGCAATCGCCTGCGTATTGAGTGTAACGATTACGTATAATCTATGGGGCGTGCTAACAAGCAACCTTCCGCGTATACCAGGCATGATCGTAGTATGGATTCATCTCTTCATTTTGCTGTGGATGGGCTGGTTAATGTATCGGGAAATGCGGGAAAATAGTAAAAACCATTTACGCAGAAGCACCATACATGCAGAGGAGGCTAGATGATGGATGTACGATTGAGTGATTTTCGTGAAGAATGGGCAGTACAGTTTGCAGAAGAAGCTGAGTTGCTTAGAGATATATTTACAGATCAAATCATAGAGATACATCACTTTGGAAGTACATCGGTTCCTTTTTTAAAAGCAAAACCGGTGATTGATATGCTGGTAATCGTTCAGAATATTGAAAAGATGGATGAGTGGAACAATCATATGCGTGATTTGGGATATGATGTAGCAGGTGAATGGGGAATAGCAGGCAGGCGGTTATTCCGAAAAGGTGGCGATCAGCGCACTCACCATATTCATTGTTATGAACAACATAATCCTCATATCCATCGTCATCTTGTTGTACGAGATTATTTACGTTGCCATCCTCAAGAAGTGACTCGATATAGCCAATTTAAAGAAGAACTTGCCCAGAAATTCACTACCACCAACGAGTACAGCCCAGCCAAAAAACAATTTGTCACTCAATTAGAACAGCGTGCTTTGCTCTGGTATGCTTTACAATAATAAATAAAGAACGCCTAGAAACATCATGTCTGTAGGCGTTCTGGAGTTTACAACCACCAATCTATTCAATCGGAGGATTATTGTAGCATTTGCGACACACAGGATAATAACTTTCATTACCACCAATTTGAATCTGTTCTCCTGTATACACAGGTTTTCCATCTTTTACGCGCAGGTTCATAATCGCTTTGCGTTCACAGAACCAGCAAATTGTTTTCATTTCTTCAATTTTATCTGCATACAGTAGCATATACTGACTACCTTCGAATAGATTATTTTGAAAATCGTTTTTGAGACCGAAGCCCATCACAGGAATGCTTAACTCATCCACGATGCGTACCAGTTGCAAAATCGCTTCTTTTTTCATAAATTGACACTCATCAATCAATACACATGAAGGCTTAGGCGCATAATTTTTGACAATACTATAGATGTCTGTATCATCATGAATTGCAATAGCCTGACGACGTACACCAATGCGAGAAGAGACATAGCCAGTCTCATCGCGATTATCTAGGGCAGACGTAAAAATCAGAACATGTTTCTCCTGTTCCTCATAGTTGTGGGCAACTTTTAAAATTTCAATCGATTTCCCACTGTTCATTGCACCGTACTTAAAAAATAACTGTGCCAATAGTCGTAATACCCCTTTCTGTAGATCGTTCTTTCTGTCAGCGTGATCTATTGTAGCAGGAATTAACGAGAGAGACCAATGGAAAATCTAACGAAAAAGCAACAAATGTACGTCATATCTGTACAGCATGGAAGCTACATTACACCTGTGCTGAAGAAGCTTGAGTTAACAATTGATCCAGTGTGATTACCATTTTACGCAAAGTATGGATATCTTCTGCTGTCCATACATGATCTGGTTGGTATAGAATGTAATTAAGAATTTCTTCACAGATGTGATCAATATCTTCATACGACAGTGTAAGGGCTAATCCTTTGATCGCATGAGCATGACGATGAATACAATCGGGTAATGTACGTTGATCTGCGGATAATCGACCGTGATCATAATCTTCAAAGCGATGTTGCAAATCTTGCATTTTGAGAGAAGCATCCGCCAAAAACCGAATTCTAGTTTGTTGGATGATCTGTTGATACCGATCTGCTTTTGACATGGATTTTTCCCTCCCTATTTTTCTGCAAAGGACGTGTAACCGTTTCATGAAAAAAATAGTCATTATTGATGATAGCGCTCCCTTTACATTGTTGATTAAACAATTATTGGAGACAGAAGATGTAATTGTAGAATCGTATGAGGATGCGGCAGATTTTCTGAAAATCCCTTCACGCATTACAGGGTATGATCTGATTATTCTGGATATTCATTTACCGGATGTGGACGGGCTACATGTACTAGAAAGTCTTAAAAACAAACCAGCTACCAAAGATATCCCTGTTTTACTATTGTCAGGTGATTCTCGTTCTGAAATGGTTATTCGTGGCATGCGTATGGGCGCTATTGATTTTATGACAAAACCAATTGATCCGGCACAATTGATCGAGCGAGTACTGGATCATTTAGACAGAGGAATAGAGGGATCATGAATTCGCTTTTACTGGGTACAATTTTAGCACAAATTTTAAGTAAATAAACAGGATGTTTTGTCTGCTTTGGGTATAATGGCTTACTGATTAATCGGCAAAATGAACGTAATATTTAAGATGATATGGAATGAATATTTACGAAACAACAGCCTATCGTTAGCAAATAGGCTGTTTGTGCTGTAGCTTGGAAGCCTGATCCATTAAATGCTATATACATATAAATTCAAACTTGAATACCCTATGGGGGTATGTTAAGATGTAATTATAAACGATCAAGGGGGATACTTTATGGAGAAGGTAGATCATCTGAATACAGAAGATTCACTTCATGAGCATCATCAATCTTGCGATCATAGCCCGGGAGAGGTTCGTCGTAGTCATCATTCAGATGAGATGAAAAGCAATATGATCCGTCGCCTTAATCGTGTTGAAGGACAGATTCGAGGAATCAAAGGCATGATTGAAAAAGACACTTATTGCGATGATGTGCTGAATCAGATTGCAGCCGCTCAATCTGCTCTGAACTCTGTCGGTAGATTGCTGTTAGAAGGCCATATGAAGAGTTGTGTGGTCGAGCGTATCGAAGCAGGGGAAAATGAAGTGATTGACGAGCTACTTATAACGATTAATAAATTATTGAAATAATATAACGATCATAATCAAAGGAGGATATAATCATGGCAAATATTAAATTAGAAGTAGAAGGTATGTCTTGCAACCACTGTGTTCAAGCGGTAGAAGGAGCACTTCAAGAGATCGGTGCAAAAGGTAAAGTGAATTTGGAAGCCAAATCTGTTGATATTGAATATGATGCAGATCAAGTCGATATTATGAAATTGACCGATGCTATCGAAGAGCAAGGGTATGATGTAGTTTCTACAGGCGGTTAATCGTTAAGATATCCTTATTTCGTATGATCATATCATTCGATTACTTCAACGGAACCGTAGAATTATTGTAAATAAAGTAAATGTGTTGCCCTTAGTGATGCTCAGGGCAACTTTTTTTGAAAATATAAATACCCTATAGGGGTATATAAGTGATACCAATATTATTCAAAAGGAGGTTATTGTGATGAGTGTATCGTCTAATAGTAATATCAGTGATCCCCAATCTTCAGCACCTACACCGGCTTCAGATCAGACCAAGCAATTAACGTTACAGATTGGTGGAATGACCTGTGCTGCTTGTGCTACACGTATCGAAAAAGGATTACGTCGTCTAGATGGTGTTGAAGAAGTGAATGTAAATCTAGCGCTTGAACGTGCTTCTGTCACTTATGAACCGTCTGCGATTAATAAAGAACAGGTTGAACAAAAAATCGAACAATTAGGTTACCAGTCGCTCAAAGAAACTGTTGACTTGGATATTTCAGGAATGACTTGCGCCGCTTGTGCTACTCGGATCGAAAAAGGGATTAAGCGTATGGATGGTGTGTCTGCGGTCAATGTGAATTTGGCATTGGAGACAGCTAGAGTACAATACACACCAGGTACGCTAGAAACGACAGATATTATCCGCAAAGTAGAAAAGCTAGGATACACCGCTTCACCGAAAAAAGAAGAAGGTATTCAACAACGCCGAGAACATGAGGCAACGATACGTAAATGGAAATTGATAGCGTCTGCGATTTTATCATTACCTTTATTATGGGCGATGGTAGGTCATTTTAGCGTCACTTCATGGATTGGTGTACCGATGTTGTTAATGAATCCGTGGGTACAGTTAATTCTGGCAACACCGGTTCAGTTTGTGATTGGTGGTGCTTTTTATGTAGGAGCCTACAAAGCATTGCGTAGTGGAAGCGCCAATATGGATGTACTGGTAGCACTAGGGACATCGGCTGCTTATTTTTATAGTTTATTTCTAATGATTCGTTCACTGATTGTACCGGGAACGAGTGTTGAATTGTATTTTGAAGTGAGTTCTATTTTAATTACATTAATTTTGTTAGGCAAATGGTTTGAATATCGTGCTAAAGGGCGTTCTTCTGAAGCGATACGGAGTCTTATGGGGTTGCGCGCATTAACAGCTCGAATCGATCGTGATGGGGAAGAAGTAGAGATTCCTGTAGATGATGTACAGGTGGGACATCTCCTTATCGTCAAACCGGGTGAAAAAATTCCGGTGGATGGCGAAGTGGTAGAAGGTCATTCTTCTATCGACGAATCGATGCTAACCGGAGAAAGTCTACCTGTTGAAAAAACAGTCGGCGATCAGGTCATTGGAGCAACTATTAATCAGAATGGACGACTTAAATTTCGAGCGGTGCATATCGGTAAAGAGACAGCACTATCGCAAATTATTCGTGTCGTTGAAGAAGCGCAAGTCTCCAAAGCACCGATCCAGCGTCTAGCAGATGTCATCTCAGGTATTTTTGTACCGATTGTGGTCGGGATCGCTTTAGTCACCTTTGCTATCTGGTTCTGGGGTGTGGCTCCAGGTGATTTTAGTGGGGCACTGGAAAAAGCGATTGCTGTTCTAGTGATTGCTTGTCCTTGTGCATTAGGGCTTGCGACACCGACATCGATTATGGCAGGCTCTGGTCGGGCTGCGGAATACGGTATTTTATTTAAAGGCGGAGAGCATTTAGAAGCCGCACATAAAGTAGATACGGTTGTATTAGACAAAACAGGTACGATTACACGCGGCGAACCAGTTGTGACTGATATTCAATTTGCGAACAATAGTCAAGAGATGTCTGAACAGCAATGGTTGCAATGGGTAGCAGGAGCAGAGTCGGCTTCTGAACATCCACTTGCCAAAGCTATCGTACAAGGTATCAAAGAACGCGGATTACAAGCAGAATTAGTAGATACTTTTGAAGCGATACCTGGTAAGGGTATCCATGCTACGATCGGCGCACAATCGTTATGGATCGGAACCCGTCAATTGTTACAATCTCAGCAGATTGATGTACATGATCTAGAAGCAGAGATTCAACAGGTAGAACAGCAGGGTAAAACAGTGATGTTAACTGCAATCAATGGACAATATGCAGGTTGGATTGCTGTAGCCGATACAGTCAAAGAAACATCACAAGCAGCGATTGCTCGTCTCAAACAGATGGGATTACATGTCATTATGATTACAGGTGATAATGAACGTACTGCTCAAGCGATCGCTGCGCAGACAGGTGTAGACCAAGTATTAGCAGGTGTACTTCCTGAAGGCAAAGCAACTGAAATTAGCCGTTTGCAACAACAAGGTCGAATCGTAGCTATGGTCGGTGACGGTATCAATGATGCGCCTGCTCTGGCTACAGCCAATACAGGGATTGCAATCGGTACAGGAGCAGATGTAGCGATAGAAGCCGCAGATATTACCTTAATGCGCGGTGATCTGAATGGAATTGCAGACGCGATTATGCTCAGTCGACGTACAATCCGTAATATTCGGCAAAATCTATTCTGGGCACTTGCTTACAATGTGATAGGGATTCCGATTGCAGCGATAGGTTTGTTAGCGCCATGGTTAGCAGGAGCAGCAATGGCATTTAGTTCGGTATCGGTTGTATTAAATGCTCTACGCTTACAACGAATTAAATTGTAATAGACTTGCATTAACGTATAATTAATATGATAATAGTTATATATAGTCAGTTAGTTATAAATGATTAGTAGACAGGAGTGTTCGTATTTATGAATGATACAATTTCTTTATTGATGAAACACCGTTCGATTCGTAGCTATAAACCTGATCCGGTAACCGAAGAACAGTTAGAAGCGATTATTGCTGCTGGACAAATGGCATCTAGTTCTAGCAATGTGCAAGCATACAGTGTGATTGCAGTTACAGATCCAGAGCGTAAGTCCAAATTGTCTGTATTAGCAGGCAACCAACCTTATATCGAGCAATGCCCTGTATTTTTAGTATGGTGTGCGGATATGTATCGTCTGGAAAATGCAGTTCAACAACATATGCCTGAAGCAGAATCTTATGGTGATGCCGCTGAGAACTTTATTGTCGCTACTGTTGATGTAACATTAGCTGCACAAAATGCTACAGTAGCCGCTGAATCTTTGGGTCTTGGCGTTGTGTATATCGGTGGAATTCGTAACCATATTGAAGAAGTCTCTGAATTCTTGAATTTGCCTGACCATGTGTATCCTGTATACGGTATGTGTCTTGGTTATCCGAATCAAGAGCCAGGTATTCGCCCACGTTTACCACAGAAAGCTGTTTTGCATCGTGAGTCGTATCAAGCAGATACTACATTAGAAGCGATGAAAGAATACGATGATACGATGGTTCGTTATTTGTCTGAGCGTACCGGCGGAGCCAAAACAGCACCATGGTCTGCACTGATGGCTGAAAAAATGACCGCTCCTTCACGTATGCAGTTAAAATCGTTCTTAGAACGCAAAGGCTTCAATAAACGTTAATTCAAAACCATCATCATAGCACTAAGAAATAGTATACAAAAAACCGTTATCCTATGATCTTCGTAAGAAGAGCTGATAACGGTTTTTTTTGTATATTATTCTGAAAAGATTTTGACCCAACCTAGAATAGAAATAATCACAAGAATCAACGGAATAATAGATATACGTAAAATACGCGGAATAGAAATCCAGAACTTGAATAGTTTCCATTCAAGCTCTTTCCATTTTTCCCAATCTATCATGATCAAGCTCACACTCCTATAGATAGTGTAGGGTGAGACTCTTCGATTATATTGTGTTGATTAGCTACGTTCCAGTGCAGGTGAAGTAGAAGTCTGACCTTGAGGTCTAGCACCTGTAGGTGCTTCATGTTCTCGAATCGCACTGAATAACTGCTGACTGGATGGTAAGAATAACGCAATAATTAGATTCAAAACAGATACCGCAAACATTAATATAAATACATAGTGAATCCCGGAAGCTAGTTGTGATGCAGTTCCTGTCGTCACAATCGCATTGAACACCATCCCGAATACAGCTACACTAATCGTCTGTCCCAGTGAGTTCATTAACGTATTGGTCGATGTAGCTACACTACGCATTTGGAAGCCAACAGCACCCTGGATCACAACAAGTGAAGGAGTCACGATAAAGCCCATACCTAGTCCGATCAGAATCAATGAACCTACAATCACTCCATAAGACGACTGAGCATGCATCAGAGCAAGCCATAGACTACCGCCTACTACAAATGCAGATCCAAGCACAATCAGTAGCTTGGCGCCTACTTTGTACATCCAGCGTCCGGCTAAAGTAGAAGCCACAGGCCAAGCAATAGACATCGGCATAAGAGCCAGTCCAGCACTGGTAGCACTATAGCCGAATACATCTTGAATCCAGAGCGCACAGTAAACTGTTACACCCATCACCATCCAACGGGTAGAGAATCCAAGCACATAGGGAATTGATAAAATGCGGGATTGAAATAACGATAAAGGTAACATCGGTTCAGCCGCACGTTTTTCTATTTGCAAAAATAAGACCATAAAAATAATTGTAACAACAAATAAACCGATAATCATAGGTGAACCCCAGGCGTATTCTTCTCCACCTGTCAAAAGAGCTAACAACAAAGCAGTCATTCCGATCGTAAACGTAATTGCACCTGCATAATCGATCGATTTTTGCTTTTTCTCAAACGATTCATGAAAGTAAATAAAGATAAACAAAATCGCTATAATCCCTACAGGCAGATTAATAAAGAAAATCCAGCGCCATGAGATATAATCGACAAAGTAACCGCCTACCAGTGGTCCAAACAGTCCGGCTACAGACCATACAGATGAGAAGAGTCCTTGTACTTTAGCACGTTCTTTGCCAGGATACAGATCGCCTACAATTGTAAATGTAACCGGTGTGAGCGCACCTGCTCCAATCCCTTGAATAGCCCGATACCAGATCAATTCGGTCATCGAGTTAGCAAATCCACACATAATAGAACCGAGCACAAATACACCCAGTCCAATAGCGAAAATCGATTTACGACCGAACAAATCGCCTAGCTTACCAAAGATTGGTGTAGCGATACAAGTCGTTAATGTATAGATAGAGAAGATCCAACTAATCAGGCTTAATCCTCCAAGTGAAGAGATAATCCGTGGTGATGCTGTACTGACTACAGTTGAATCGAGGGCACCGATAAATAAGGCTGCAAGCAAACCTATAGTGACCATAGAACGATTGGTTGCTTTGGACATATACGTTGTTCCTTCTTCCTGAATCAAGATGTTTATTATTAACGAAAAGAGGGTTATTTGAAGCACTGCACATCGTATATCAGAATAAAATGAACGTCAAGGTTATTTACAAAATACGAACACTTGTAACAAGTCAACCATTTTTTACAAAAAAAAATGTATTTAATCAAGACAATTGCTGGAATTTAGCGTATTCTTGATGTAGTACGAATATCTTTCTATACAAACATTAAGATGGCACAACAGAGAGGAAGATTGTCTAGCAAATGAATTACAAAAACCAACAAATCTTTGGGTTTAGCATTGTTTTAACGCTAGCTATTATATTCATGGTTACTGAATTTATTATATTTAAAAATGGTTCATTTACAGGTATAGGAATGGTTGTTGCTCTATTATCTATTCTGCTTATTGTCGTTGGAGTAGGGATTGCATTTTGGACGATCAAAAGAACGACCAACCAATTAAAGCAAGTCACAACCGTGATGGAACAGATCAATTTTGATACATCTGAATCTTTGCCACGCCTACATGTTACATCTAGTGGTGAAGTAGGTAATATTGCTACAGCTTTTAATAAAATGTCTGAAGCGTTAGAAGCGCATACTCATCAAGCAAGTGAATTTAATAAGCATATCGAAGAAAGCAATTGGATACAGACCCAATTGGCTCATATCGCAAATGTATATAGAAATGTAAATGCAATCGATGAATTGGCAGAACGTTTTATTCATGAATTAACCCCTGTTGTAGGATCAGCATACGGTATTTTTTATTTTTGCGAAGAACACAATGGAATTGAAATGTTAAAACGAAAAGCATCTTATGCTACGTATAGTGATAATCCTGATCTACTTCATGCATTTAAATTTGGTGAAGGTATTATTGGACAAACGGCCCTCGAAAAAAAGACTCATATTATCAAAGCTCCATCGGATTATCCGATACGTATTCAGACAGGTGCAACGGTAATTCCTATTCAAGAAATTATGATAGTGCCCATCTTATTTGAAAATCGCACTGTCGTTGTAATTGAATTAGGAACGATTGATGAATTTTCGCAAAGACAGCAACAACTGGTTGAACGTATTGCTAATACTTTCGGTGTTGTTGTGAACAATATTGATAATCGGATGCAAGTGGATCGGTTATTACGTGAGTCACAGACACTGACAGAAGAATTGCAATCACAACAAGAGGAATTGCAAGTACAACAAGAAGAACTTCAGGCAACGAACGAGCAACTTCGTGAACGCAATCACTATTCAGAGATCAAAACAGAAGAATTACAAATTGCGCAAAAAGAACTTCAATTGTATTCAGAAGAATTGAGCCGTAGCTCGCAGTACAAATCGGAGTTTTTGGCCAATATGTCACATGAATTGCGTACACCGCTCAATAGTATTTTAATTCTGTCTCAATTGATTAGCGAAAAAGACAAAACTCATGAAGAGGATGATACGCCTCATTTTGGCGAAGTGATTCATCATTCTGGTCAAGATTTGCTTAATTTAATAGATGATATTTTGGATTTATCTAAAGTGGAAGCAGGTATGGTTGAAGTACAACGTGATTCTGTATCCGTCTATGATCTACCTGAAGTGATGGGATATAGCTTTGACAAGATTGCCGAGCAAAAAGGGATTGCATTTTCTTCAAATATTGATGAAAATGTACCAGATGTATTCTATACCGATGAGAAAAGATTGCAACAAATTATGAAAAATCTACTCTCTAACGCGTTTAAGTTTACCAGTAAAGGTTCAGTCATGATTAATATTGCATTAGCAGATGAATCGATGGTTGCTAAAGGATACAATGTTCCAGAGCAGATGGATTACATGCTAGCGATCTCGGTTACAGATACAGGAATAGGAATCAAAGAAGATAAGCAAAATCTAATCTTTGAAGCTTTTCAGCAAGAAGATGGCACAACCGAACGTCAATATGGTGGAACAGGTCTAGGATTATCGATCTGTCGTGAGTTCTCCAAATTATTAGGAGGATATGTTACTGTTCAAAGTGAATTAGGTAAAGGCAGTACCTTTACGTTGTATCTACCTTCACTTGCTATCAATGAAGAAGGACAGCCTGTTACCAAGCCATTACCTTTAACATGGATGGATCAAGAAGAACAACAAGATTCGTTAGCACGATTGCAAGGTAAGTCTGTGCTTGTAGTGGATGATGATTTACGTAATATTTTTGCGTTAGAAGGTGTGCTCAAAGGTAAAGGTATGCATGTACGTAGTGCACAGAATGGGGAAGAAGCGATTGCTTTATTAAATGCTGAATCCGCAGATATTGTGTTGATGGATATGATGATGCCGATTATGGATGGGTATGAAGCGATGCGCTGGATTCGCATGGAAGAAAAGTGGAAAAACCTACCGATTATTGCACTCACCGCCAAAGCAATGAAAGATGATCGTGAATTATGTATAGAGGCAGGAGCATCTGATTATATCAGTAAACCGATGAATGTGGAGCAGTTGTTATCTGTTATTCTGGTATGGCTTTCCGATTGGGAACATCCCCAAACGCTATACAATCAAAATCAAAAGCAACAACAATAAACATCTATCATCGTAAAATAGCACACCAAATCAGGCACAGCGTTCGTATTAAAGACGCTGTGCCTGATTTGGTGTGTAAAATGATGATGTATTTTGATAGATCAAGTGGCGAGCTTCTTGCTCTGATATCTGCTGAATCTTAGCCCATTCAGAACAGACAGTAGCAGTCATAGACGGATGAGTCATTTGTCCGGCAAAAGAACCTTCAAATGGCCACGGGCCGTCCGTTTCAGCCATCACCAGATGAGCAGGATATAGTGTAGCCAATTGCTGAATTTCCGGTTCGTACTGAATATCTGGCGTGAACGAAATATAATAACCTTTGGCTATCATACGATCAATCGTAGCAGGATATCCTTTGAACCAGTGAAAATGAGCCTGAGTGATACCATATTGTTCTAAAAGATCACAGGCGATCTCTGCATCTTCATAGACAGCATGTAAAATAACAGGCTTGTCATAAGCAGCAGCAAGTTGTAGCAAAGCAGACAATACATCGATATATCCTTGTTCATCTAATTGGTCGCCACGTTCTTCTGCTTCTTGTCGCAAGTAATATGGCAATCCAATCTCACCAATCGCTACTATATTATTGATACGTTGCTTTATCCATACCAATAACGTCTCAAGCTCCTGCGAGCCCGTTAAAGGCTGTTCTGGATGATATCCATAAGCGGGACGAACGATAGACGGGTATTGTTGAGCCAGCTTCTCATTACGCTGACAGGAAGGTAGATTCATCGAGACTGTAATCAGCGACTGGATATGATGTTCTGGAAGCGATTGAATGATTCGCTCAATCTGTTGATCTTGATATTGATCCAGATGGATATGGCTATCGATAAGCGGAGCATTGACAGGCTTCATGATTGATCACCTTCATGGGTATCACGCATCGCATTCATCAATTGTCTGCGTAGAGCAATAAATTGCGGATCATCGGTAATCTCTTCTCGCCTTGGACGAGGAAAAGGAACTACAATATTATGCAGTACAGTAGCAGGACGACGAGATAGCACATAGATTCGATCTGAAAGTAGTAATGCTTCTTCAATATGATGAGTGACAAAAATAACCGAGCGTCTATTTTCTTCCCAAATGTTCAACAACCATGATTGCATCTCACTGCGTGTAAAAGCATCTAATGCACTAAAAGGCTCATCCAGACAGAGAAGATCACGAGGTCCTAGCAAAGCTCTTAAAAACGCAACCCGCTGTTGCATCCCGCCAGATAATGTATGAGGATAAGAGGATGCAAAACCACCCAGTCCAACTTTATCTAGCCATTGTCTGGCTAATTCTAATGATTCTTTGCGTGGTAATCCTGCTACTTCGCGCGCCAAAATAACATTATCTTCAATCGTACGCCAGGGCATCAAAGCAGGTTGCTGTGGCATATAACCGCTCAATCCTTTACGACCGGTTATATTTTGTCCGTCCAAAAGGACTTGTCCTTGATCGGGAAGCACCACGCCACCAATCATTTGCAAAAGCGTACTTTTACCGGAACCAGAAGGGCCGATAATGGATACAAATTCACCTTGCTCTACATGCAGCGAAATGTCTTGCAACACATGTAAAGATTGCTTGCCCTGTGTAAAAGATTTGCTGATTCCTTGTAATGCTAATAGTGGAGTAGAGTTGTTCACCGATAAAGTCGGATCTTGAGGTTTATTTAGCGACATCTTTAGAACCTCCTTTGACAGCACGATGTTGTGCAGGGTGATGCCAGCGAACAGACCATTTTTCAATTATATTAATTAGCATAAATAACATAAGACTGATCACTACAACTACCAGTATCGCTAAAAACATATGGTCGGTGCGAAAAGCTGATTTTTGCAACATCATATAATAGCCAATCCCTTCACTACTGCTAATCCATTCAGCGATAATAGCGCCCATCACACTATAGGTTGCAGCAATTTTAACTCCAGAAAAGATCGAAGGTAAGCTAAAAGGTAATTCTAATTTCCAAAAGATCTGATTTTTAGAAGCGCCGATCATTTGCATATAATTAAGCATTGTACGATCGGTAGTAGCCAGTCCGCTCAGCGCCGCAATGGTCACCGGGAAAAAGCATACCAGAATAATCACAATTAATTTGGACAATATCCCAAATCCGAACCAGATAACGAGTAGCGGTCCCAGAGCAATCGTAGGGATATTTTGACTCAAGATCAATAATGGATACAATGCTGAACGTAGAAAAGGAATATAATGAAGCACGCCAGCGACCAGTAATCCAAAAGCAACACCTATACTAAAGCCGGATAGTGTCAATTTTAACGTCGCCCATGTATGCAAGCCCAGTCGGTCTTTCTCACTCCATGCTTCATGTCCAATCAATGCAGGACTGGGAAGAATCCATGTCTCAATATGGAATAGACTGGTTGCCAGTTGCCAGATAATCAGTAATAAAACAACCGCCCCGAGGGGCGGCCATATGCTTTTCCACCATGTATTCATCGTAGCCATTAGCGGTACTTCTCGGTTAATCCATCCATACTGATTCCGGTTGGACTATGAGCAATTTTGATCTGAGAAATAATACTCGGGCTTCCTTTTTCCACTAACGCTTCGTGCATTTGACGAACCACTTCTAACAATTCGCTAAGTTCGCCTTCCATCGTGGTCTCAAGTGGATGCACTTCATATTTCACACCGGAGGCTTGAATCACTTCTATTGCCCGGTCGACATAATCGTAAGAGTTCTCACCAGCTTGAGTTTTGGGAATAACCTGAATACTTAAAAGGGTGTGTGCCATAGTAGTCATCTCCTTATGTTCTATTTATGATTTGGTGGCTTCAGGTAAATAATCGTTTGTATACGCTTTGGTTGCATCTAACGGTTTGTCTAACAACTTCTGCTTGAACATCCAATCGGCATAACCTTCCCAGACCGATTGTTTTTGCTCGCCCCAGCGTTTGGCATCATCTTGATAACGTGGAGATAACCATTTTTGGCTAGCTTTGACCAGTGCAGGATCAAGATCAGGTACTGCTTTGAGCAATATATCTGCCGATTCATCGGGATGAGCGATTGCATATTCATATCCTTTACTGGTTGCCGCCATAAATGATTTCACAAGTGCAGGATCGGTAGCGATCTGCTTCTCATTGGTTACGATAACAGGTGTATAATAATCTAATTTATCGGAATAATCTTTTACATATAACATATCTAATGGTTGTCCGCGAAGTTCTGCTTCAATTCCTGTCCATCCATAGAATATCCATGCAAAGTCGATTCCTTTTTGTACAGCTGTAAAATAATCGGCATTACCGATATTAACACTTTTGACTTTGCTAACATCGCCACCGTCGGTATCCATAATTGATTTCATAACCGCTTCTTCAACAGGAGATCCCCATGCACCGTAGGATTTGCCTTCCATATCTTTAGGGCTTTTGATTCCGCGATCTGTAGGAGCGGCAAAGCCAGATGTATTATGCTGGATAACTGCCGCAAGTGACACTAAAGGCACTCCTTGTACACGCGCTTGAGTCACACTTTCTTGATAACTGATTCCAAAAGGCACTTCACCAGAAGCGACCATCGTATCTGCTCCACCTTGACCGGGAGCAATAATTTCGACGTTTAATCCTGCTTCTTTATAATAGCCCAGTGCTTGGGCAACATATAAGCCAGTATGATTCGTATTTGGTGTCCAGTCGAGCACGACTTTTACATCTTTAAGGGCAGATGTTGATCCTGCCTGATTGGCTGTATTGCTTGTACTTGTTGCTGAACCACATGCAGTGGTGATCCACAATAAACCTACCATTAACCAAGGTAAGCTTTGACGCCACCTTTTTTGAGTTCTCATTACCGTCATCCTTCTTTCTTCTAGCTCAAATAGTCAATCCTGTAGTACTGGATAAAAGGCATAAAAAAAACGCCCCCATCGGGACGACATAGGTGCAATTATAAGCTAGCGTACAGCATATAACGACTTGTTACTTTCCTACGCTGGCATTATCCAGATCAGGTATAAGGGTCTGTATTTATCACAATACACTCTCAGCCAGTTGCAACTAGCTCCCCTGTACATATGCGGTTTTTTTACATTGTAATTATAGACCAGAGGGTATCAACTGTCCAGTAAAGAGAATGCGGTGTCATCAGCAAAAGACAGTGTATTTCGGTTCAGTCTCGCTGTCTAAGGGTATTTACATATACGGAAGTTTGTAACTAACAAAAGTTCCATTCAATATTCTTCTATACGTATCGAATAGATATACATAGACATAGATATTGAATACACCCATACGTTTATATACAGGAGGAGATTGATCATGAGTAAAACAGCTGAAGAACAAGCGATATTAACTGCATTAGAAGGTAATCCATTTTGTGCACTAGGTACAGTAGAAAATGACAAACCTAAAGTACGCTACATGGCGCTATATAACGAAGGCTTGAATATTCATCTCGCGACAAACCGCAAAACACATAAAGTCGAAGAGTTAGAAAAAAATCCGAACTGTTATGTATTGTTGGGTTATGAAAAAGGCGGCACTAATCAAGTCGTTGAAATCGAAGGCGTAAGTGCTGTATCTACAGACGACGAATTGAAAAAACGTGTCTGGAAAGAAGAATTTAAAGAATGGTTCTCCGGTCCAGAAGATCCTGATTATGTGATCCTAGATATCAAACCACAAACGATTGAATATACAGATCAAGATGGTAACAAAAAAACGTGGACTGCGTAATCTGATACAACTTTAATGGTTTAAGATAGCAGTTATCACATAAATGACTCGGAATTTGAAATTTGCGAAACAAGAGAAATGAATGCAAAATTCAAATTCCGAGTTTTTTCGTCTTTATTTTTCCATAAAAAGGATAAAATAGGTACTTGAGGAACTTGATAAGGTATACTCAAATAAGGTATAAAAAGGTATATAGAAATATTTTATAGACTAACCTGTAAAATGACGATGATGGAATAAAATGAAAGTCTCATTGATAGCAAGATATAAGGAAATATACTGGAGGTGGTTTCCTTGAACTTAAAACAAATAGAACAACAGATTGAGCAGGAACGCCGCATATTGAACCAGATGGCAGAAGAACATGGGATGCGCGATTATCGCGTGTTAGACCAATCAGAACAATTAGATCGAATTTTAGATATGTATTTTCAATATAAAGATCGAAATACTAATTTTTTAACTCCTTAATCTCAATGAGTTATTATTTATGAAAAGAAACATGACACAATCATGTAAATTATAGAACTTTTCGCAAAATAAATCTTATTTTCATAAAAAATAGAACTAATAACCCTTCAAATATATCAGCTGATAGTATACAATTCTATCATGCGTTTCTTTTGGTAGCCTTTTTACTATTTATCTGCCTACTCTAAATCATAATTTCCAATATGATTTTTTAAAATCAGCATGTAAAGTACATTATCACTGCTTGTTCATGCTGTTATACATATAGGGCATAGAGATAAATAGAAAAAGGTCAAGCGAATGCGAATATATTTGGGAGGGGTTTTTTATTTTGAACTTGGGAAACAAAACATTTAAAAAAGCAATTACTGTCATCGCAGCTCTGCAATTGTTTGCAGTGTCGGCAGTTCCTGCTTTTGCAGCCGAAGCCACTTCTTCTGAATCTACCGTAAAATTACGTTTGTTGGAGACAACAGATATTCATGTGAACGTAATGAACTATGATTATTATTCAGATGCAGCGACAGATCAATACGGATATGCCAAAACAGCGACATTGATCAAAAATGCGCGTGCAGAAGCCAAAAACAGTGTATTGATCGATAATGGTGATTTATTACAAGGTAATCCGCTGGGTGACTATGTAGCCAAAGTTGATCCTTTAAAAGCAGGCGAAGTTCACCCTGTCTACAAAGCGATGAACCAATTGGGTTATGATGCAGGAAATATCGGTAACCATGAATTTAACTATGGTCTGGATTTCTTGGGTAACGCTCTCAAAGGCGCTAACTTCCCTTATGTGAATGCTAATATTTATACAGATGATGGTACAGGTAAAGGCGAGAAAAATTACTTTACACCTTATCTAATCTTAGATAAAGAAGTCACTGATGAAAGTGGAGCTAAACATACGATTAAAGTAGGTGTTATCGGCTTCGTACCACCACAAGTAATGCAATGGGATAGCGCAAACTTGTCGGGGAAAGTGGTTGCTAAAGATATCGTTGAAACAGCGAACAAATTTATTCCACAAATGAAAGCAGAAGGCGCAGATATTATTATTGCAGTGCCACATTCTGGCTTTGAAGATATTCCTCAAACTGAATTGATGGAAAACTCCGTATTGTACTTGAGCAAAGTGCCAGGTATCGATGCGATTATGTTCGGACATGCACACAAAGTATTCCCTAGTGCTGATTTCGCTGGTAAAACAGGCGTAGATCTAGAAAAAGGAACAATCAATGGCGTTCCTTCAGTAGAGCCAGGTTTCTGGGGCGATCACCTGGGAATTATTGATCTTGAACTAAAACAACAAGGCGACAAATGGACAGTCTCTGATTCTAAAGTAGAAGCTCGTCCAATCTATGATACTGCTACCAAAAAAGCATTGGTTGATGCAGATCAAGGTGTAGTCGATTCTGTATACAAAGAACACGAAGAAACGTTAGGATATATTCGTGGACCTGTTGGTGAATCTACTGCTCGTATCACCAGTTACTTTGCACTGGTAGAAGATGATCCATCGATCCAAATCGTAACAAACGCTCAAAAATGGTACTTGGAGAAACAACTTCAAGGGACAGAATATGAGAACTTACCTATTCTTTCTGCAGGAGCTCCATTCAAAGCAGGTGGACGTTCAGGAGCAAGTTATTACACAGATATTCCAGCAGGCACGATAGCTATCAAAAATGTATCTGACCTTTATGTATATCCAAATACAGTTCATGCTGTGCTTGTCAATGGAGCAGAAGTGAAAAACTGGTTGGAATGGTCAGCAGGACAATTCAATCAAATCGATCCAGCTAAATCAGGCGAGCAAGCGTTAATTAATATGGACTTCCCAACGTATAACTTTGATGTTATCGATGGGGTTACTTACCAAATTGATGTCACACAACCACCGAAATACGATGCAAAAGGTGCTGTTCTAAACGCATCTTCTAACCGTATTGTGAACTTGCAATTTAACGGTAAAGCTATCGATCCAGAACAAAAATTTGTAGTAGCTACAAATAACTACCGCGCTTCTTCGTCCAAATTGGCGAATCCAGATGGCAAACGTATTATTCTGGCTGCACCAGACGAGAACCGTCAAGTAATTATCGATTATATTCGTGAAAACAAAACAATCAATCCGGCTGCTGATGGCAACTGGTCACTTGCACCAATCAAAGGCAACCCAACAGTAACATTCAACACTTCTCCAAAAGCAAAAGACGCATTGTCTAGTGCCAAAGCAGTTGCAGGAGCAGATCCAATTGCTTATGTAGGAGAAGCAGCAGATGGATTTGCTAAATATTCAATTAATCTTTCTAGCGCAGCAGCAGGAGGCAAGCCAGCAGTAACACCTGCCAAACCGTCCAAACCAGCAACACCAGCGAAGCCTACCAAACCAACAACGAAGCCGGTTCCAGCACCTAAGCCGACAAAACCAGCTGTTGATAAGCCAGCTAAACCTACAGATGAGAAAACCTATATTATCAAAAAAGGTGATAATCTGTATCGTATTAGTCTGAAATATGGCGTAACATGGGAAGAACTTGCTAAATACAATAAAATTACAGATCCAACGAAGCTTCAAGTTGGAGATTCGATCGAGATTCCTGCTAGCTAATAGCAACGTAACTAGAGTGAATGATGAACGTATCAACTTCAAAGACTGCAATAGTAATTATTGCAGTTTTTGTCGTATTCAAAAATATCAAAATAAAGCCGATAATATACTGAACGCCTAATGTGATCTTGGTTGAGGATGTTATAATATGAGAAATGAAAAGTAAAGCAACTCTATTTAAACCCGATTAATTTTCACGTTTATACTACGTTTTTGTTTTAATATTAAGGAGGATCTCTATGAATTGTAGCGGTTGCAGTTATGTTCAGCCGATAGAAGACCAAGGAACAGTGTCCTTGCGACCGCTTTCTTCTTCTCTTGAAAATCTAATTCGACAACAGTCTTATGATACGTATATCATGGAAGATATTTGCTCTATTTCATATCAATCAAGAGAACAGATGCTTGATATCATGCACTGGGTACGAAGTTTACCTGAAGAAATTACATCTTGTGTATCTGTAGGTTTGTTAGGTTCAGACGATATTGGCGGAGAGCCAGTATGGTTGCCATTGTCTGTATTTGTTAATCGACTACAGCATGATGATGTTGTTGAAATTATTCGACAAAAGCAATTTACAAGCCATATGCAACCGATTGTGAATCAACATGAGCAAGTCATTGCTTATGAATTTTTGCTTCGTCCGATTATAGACGGCCCTACATTTCAGCCGTATCGCTTATTCGATATTGCGCATCAGACAGGGTTACACTCATTTTTGGATCGGGCAGCTCGTATTTCAGCGATTGAGACGAGTGCGCAATATTTACAACCAGGTATCAAACGTTTTATTAACTTTTTACCATCTTCTATTTACAATCCGCAGTATTGTTTGAGTCATACGTTTGCTGCTATTGAGCGTCTACATTTGAATCCTAAAGACTTTGTATTTGAAGTGGTTGAAACCGAAAATATTGTTGAAATGCCTAAATTACAAAATATCTTTGATGTGTATCGTAGTAATGGCATTTCTGTAGCTCTCGATGATGTAGGTTCAGGATATTCCAAGCCCGAATTAATCGATCATCTGCAACCCGATTATGTCAAAATCGATCGTAGCTTAATCGATCATTGTGATATCTCTGCTGAGAAACAGCAAAAAATTATTCATATTTTGCAGCGTTCGCAAAACCATGGTTCTACTGTGTTAGCAGAAGGTATAGAACGCCGTGAAGAATACGACTTTTGCCGTAGTATCGGAATTGAGCTAGCACAGGGTTACTTATTCGGTAAGCCTGCCGAATACCCTCGTCAAATGCTAGGTTAAATGATTGGATGTATGACTAATAATCTTGATATTTCCAAAAAGACTTTTCTTCTCAAAGTACATGAACTTGTACTGAAAAGAAAAGTCTTTCTTAAATTATTCCTATCTTTATTTATGAAGATTCAGTAGCTTGCTTAGAAGTAGATGCTACGGTTGGTTCAGAACGAGACTCCTGTAATAAATGCTTGAATTTGGAGGTACAAGCGATAATCAGTATAAACACTATAAGAGCAATACCAGCAATCGTCGTTAGTGTAATCAGATTAAAGTAACGTGCTACAATTCCTCCGGATAATAAGCCTAAAATAATACCTAAAGTAGTTAATGTTTGTAGTATAGAAATCCCTCGACCTCGAAAAGGTTTGGGTGTGATTTTCAAAAAAATAGAAGTGATAGGCAGATTAATCAAAGCATTGATAATCCCGATCGCTAGGCTCCATACATAAATAGGAGAAAGATTTGTAGCATGGATATAATTAAGTGGAGTCACACAGCTCATTAGTATACCAAAAGCAATAATAGTACATAACAAGAGTAGACTAGAATTTAATTTACGTAATAAGAAAGGGCCTATAATTGCTCCTACGACAGCTCCAATTCCTTCTATACTTTGAATCTGACCATAATCGATAGCAGGTAAACGAAACACTTGAAGCAAAATAGAAGTATACGTTGTATCAAATATCCCGGCAACAAACATAAAAGGAATCAAAATCATAAGCAAAAAGAACAGCGAAGGGATACGGTAAACAGTTTTAAGACCGGAAATCATTGATGCCCAGATCGGTTCGTGAGTTACTTTTTCTTCTGGCGTAAGATCAAGTTTGGCTTTGGATACAATAAATGAATTAGCAATCATAATAAATATAATAGAAAAGAGATATGATAAAATATCGAGTACAAAAATCATAGATACTGAAGTAGTGGTTAATAATAATCCAGCAATCGCAGGGCCTATAATGTAGACAGTAAAATAAGTACTTTGACTAATCGACATAGCTTCATTAACATGATTCTCACCAACAATATCGGGAATAAAGGAAGTGCGGGCGGGGTAAAAAATAGTTGTACCGATTCCTTTCAAAAAAACCAGAACAATAAGAGCAAGTGGAGAAGCTATACATAGAATCATAATAATATTGATCACAATTCTGAATACATCCATATAAATCATTACCAGATGCTTAGGAAAACGGTCAGCAATGGATCCTGCAAACAAACCAAAAGCTGTCGTTGCAAACAACTCTGCAAAAATTACTAAACTAATAAAAATAGGATCTGACGAATTGGAACCTATTAGAAAAATGATGGCTGTAGTGGCTATCGCATCACCCAGTCTAGAAAAGACTTGTGCTAGCCAAAAATGAAGAAACGCAGGTATTCGAAATAAAGCTAGCATATTCCATCTCCTTTACGATGCAATATCTTTAGTATATTAACTTGCCTGTACCATCTGATTGAACCTCAAAATGAACGTCATATGAAGAAGATAATGTATTCAATTGCTCAATGATTGAGGTCTGATTACTAAAAGTTGGACAACCTCTACGATAACGTGGTAATTCATGTCCAAGTGAGATAGGATGAATCGCTAAATCTATTAATTTGCCATTATCCATTGTCCACGAAGGCACAAATGATTGCCAGAACTTGAGATTAGCACCAAAGCTAGAAGTACCGTTTTTACTTTTTTTATCCAGTAAGTCTGCAATATTATGGGTATGATTTAAATTTAAATGGTTATAAAAATCAGCTGGTGCTGATTCTACAGTTTCATTTTGAAAAATAAAGTTACCTAATCCATAAAAAATAGGGCGTTCTTGATAGATTTCAATACCACGAATATGATGAGGACCGTGACAGATCATAGCATGCGCTCCTTCATCAATACATCCTCTACAAAATTCTTTTAAAAAATCAGCCGGTTCATTCTCATTTTCGTCTTTCATTTCATGGGAATGTACACTTAAAATCACATAATCTGCTTGGCGTTTGGCTTCATGAATAGATTGGTAGATACGCTGGGTATCTATCGGATTGCAACTGGTAAAAGTACCTTCCTGAGAGGGATCATCTACTTCGACAAAATCATACTCACCAAACATAAAAAAAGAATCTGGAAGTTGATCGAGTAAATGTCCATGTTGCATCGCAATATTGATTTCTGCATTAATAGAAGTGACAGCTGTTAATTCTTTTAATTGTTGCATATGAGTAGAGCTGATCTGATGAACAGTGTTGTATCTTAAAGGATTGATACCGGGACGACCAGAACAATCTACACGGCTTTCTCCAGCAATAGCTGATTCATGAAAAGTAGAAGTGACACCAATGACTGCAATACGACCTTGAGGTGTTTCTAAGTATTTGGGTTTACTTGCGGTATGTAGAGTAGAGCCAGCACCGCAATATAATAGATTCAATGCACTGATATATTTTTCAGTAGCTGCCAAACCGCCATAAGAATAATCAAGCATATGATTGTTAGCGATCGATAATATATTAAATCCATATGATTGCAAATGTTGTAAAACCTCGGGAGTTGCTGATGCCCATGTTCCTCCACTTTGAGCAGCAGGGAATCCTTCTTCCATACGGATTGTTGTTTCTAAATTGGTTAATCGTACATCATGCTTTTGAATAAAAGGAACTAACTGTTCCAAAGATAAATGACCGGGAGAAATTCGAGTAATAAAGCTATCACCTGTAGCTACAAAAGATACGGTCGAATTAGACATGAATATACAAATCCTTTCTTTTGGATAAACCAAAGGCTACTGAGTATATCAGTAGCCTTTGTAGAGGTATCCGGTTGGCCGACAGACAAATTAGTCAATGATGATAATACGATCTCTTTTCATAAATTGTCACCTCCCTCACGTAGTATAGGTATATCTATAAATATAAATAGAGATTATATTTTTTCGCAGATATATAACATTTGTGGAGAGTTCATTCGGTATGGACTGCGGTCAAAATCACCAAAAATATCAAGTACTTTGAATCCGCTACTGGATAGCATGAGATTGATTTCAGTGGCGCTAAATAATCTCATATTCAGTCTGTAATTTTTTTCAGGGCCGTCTACAGTAAGTCTTTTTTCTTCAATATGAAGTACACTGGTTGTCGGATCGAAACGGCGCTTTTCTAACATATATTTACCTTCTCCATTGCCAAACCAGGCAAGAGAGTGAAAGTTACGTATCAGATAATCACGGTTAATCAATGTTAAAATAAATTTTCCACCCGAACGTAAGCAACTATGTATCGATTGGATAATTTTAAGATTGTCTTCATAGTCTTCGATATAACCGATAGAATTTTCTAAATTCAGTACAACATCGTAATTTTCCTGACCGACATATTCTCGTCCATCTGCAAGAATAGTTTGTACTTTTCCTTGAGAACGTTGCTGGATCAACTCTAAATATTGTTTGTTAATATCTAATCCTGTAGTGTGAAATCCCATATCAGACAGTTGTAAAATATGTCTGCCGTTACAGCAGAAGAAGTCTAATATATTCGATTCAGTATCAGGATCAATAATAGAAGTCAGAAAATCGATTTGTTCCTGCAAGCCATCTACTAATATTTTTTTATAGACATCTAAATACGATTGATCGAAATAATTCGTGTCATAATCTTCGATAGGTTTTTTGATATCTATGTTATTCATTGGAAGTTAACTCCTTTAGTTTGAATTAAATCCATTTGTTGTAAGTTATTATATCATGGTGAACTGTTTTGTAAATAGTTAATTTCAAATTTTTGGAATCTAAAGGAATATTATGGATATCACCTTAAATTTGATGTGAGATTAAGTAACTTATAAAAGAAAATAAATAAAAACTCATCAATTCACCTCTACTTTTATAAGTAAATTATTACTTATAGCAGTAAAAGTATATTGATGAGTTTGGATAATACAACGTAATTTATCTATTTTGCTTAGCTTTTTAGAGATTTCAACTCTTCATAAGCAGTGATGACTTTATTATAGTCTTCGCTGTCTTTGGCAAATCCTGTTACATCGCTGACAACAGGGCCAAAGCCTTCGGCTTGAATACGTCCTTGTAGTTCAGCAGATTGAGGATCAGCTGTATTGTCATAGTGGAATGCAGCAGCAATCCCTTTGAGCAAATGATCGCGTCCTAGATCAAATTCAGTTGCCATTTTTACAGGGCCTACCAGACGATCAGCTTGTCCTAATTTGCGTAAAGGTTCGCGTCCTACACGAATCACTTCATCACGAATATATGGATTTTTGAAGCGAGTTTCGATTTTGTCGATATATTTGGCATGTTCGCCTGCATCAAAGCCATGTTTTTGTACTAATGCAGCGCCGCTTTCTTCCATCGCTGGACGTACAATCGCACGTACACCTTCATCTTGAATACTTTGGTCAATCGTTTCTAGACCTTTCAAGAAACCGATATAGGCTGTAATAGCATGACCTGTATTCAGTGTGAACAGTTTACGTTGTACATAAGCAACCAGATTGTCTGTAAGCTTCATACCATCAATTTCAGGTGTACCACCTTTAAGTTTAGGCTCTTCTACAATCCATTCGTGGAAGGCTTCTACACCTACATCTAGAATGCTGTCGCCCTGGAAAGGAGGGACGATACGGTCGACAGAACAGTTGGCAAAACCGACATTTTGCTCAGCATAGGCTTTACCTTCTTCTGAAAGGTGAGTGAGTACTTGCTCTTGTAGATGACTTGTGGCACCAACCATATTTTCACAAGCGATAATATTCAGTGAACCACCGCCTGCTGTACGTCTAGCTTCAATGCCTTGTGCAATCGTAGGCGCAATAAATTTGAGTACATTGGGGCCTACTGCGGTTGTAATAATGTCTGCACTAGCAATTTCATCAATAATGTCTGTACCATTAGAAAGACAACCCGATACATTGGTAATCGTTTCTACGCTTTTTTCCAAATCAAGAATATGAATCTGGTAGCTTTTTTTCTCATTCAGTTCATTAATCATTTGTTCGTTAATATCTGCAAAAACCACGTGATAACCTGCATTAGATAATAAAGCTCCGATAAATCCACGACCGATATTTCCTGCACCAAATTGAATCGCTTTTTTCATAATATTGCACCTCCGTAAGTATTTGTAGGATTTCCTTCTGTATATAACCAGAAGCCATCCTTAATGTGTAGCTTATATAAGCAAAAGTAGATATAAACAGGTTAAATCAGCAACGAGATCGCTGCTGATTCAACCGGAATAACTATAGGATTAGATTGAGAATGTGCGATAGATTTCTTCAGCATCTGTGACTTTAGCTAAATGTTGTACAGTCGCTTCATCTTCAATCGTTTCAGCAATCTTAGTCAGGATTTGAAGATGTTCTCCACCTGCACCAGCAATACCGATCACAAGATAAGCAGTACCGCCTTCAAATTCCACACCATTTGGATACTGTAGAACAACAATACCGGATGTTTGAATTTGTTTTTTCGCTTCACCGACACCATGAGGAATCGCTACACCGTTACCGATGTAAGTAGAAGCTACTTTTTCACGCTCATGCATCGCTGCAATATAATCATGTTTGACATAACCAGCAGCAGCTAGCATTTCGCCTGCTTTGTTAATCGCATCTTCTTTCGATGTGCTAGCAAGACCTAATACAATATTTTCTTTACGCAAAATGGTAGAACCTGCGTTAGACGTTGTTGTATCTTGTACCACATGTGGTGCATTGTGACTCAATACATCACTGACTTCTTGTTTCACACCAGCAGCATTATCTGGAATAGAAGAGTCAGGGCTACCTGCTGTAGCTGCTTTTAAACGTTCAATCATATCATCATAGATCGGATTGTTAATAAAGTTATCAATCGATACATGCTGTGCATTTGGTGCTTTACCTTTAGCACGGCTTGTTAGATTTTGTTGAGTCACGACGATATCTGCATCAGAAGGAATCGCATCAATCGCTGTATTGGTTACATTGATCGGTAGACCTGCTTGTTGTACTTTTTTACGGAAAGAAGAAGCACCCATAGCACTTGAACCCATACCTGCATCACAAGCGAATACGATTTTGCGAACTTCACCTGTTTGAAGATCGTTAGCAGATGTCAAAGCAGGACCACCAGCGTTACCGCCAGACTTCATGTTTTTGGAAGCGGCTTGAGCTTTTTCCAAATCTTCATCGCTTGGAGCTTTGCGTAAGAAGATTGCTGAGAAAATAAAGGAAACGATCGTTGCTGCGGCTACACCGGCTAGTACAACTAGGTGACCACCTTTTGGAGCAAGACCCATAATAGCCAAGATACTACCTGGAGAAGCAGCACTCGTTAGACCACTACCTAGAATACTATTTGTGAATACGCCAGCCATACCACCAAGAATAACGGCGATAAACAAGATTGGACGCATCAATACATAAGGGAAGTAGACTTCATGAATACCACCAAAGAATTGGATAATGATTGCACCTGGAGCAGAACCTTTAATTGTACCTTTACCAAAGATCCAGTAAGCCAACAATACTCCAAGACCTGGGCCTGGATTTGCTTCTAAAAGATAGAAAATAGATTTACCCGTTTCTAGAGATTGTTGCGCACCTAGTGGTGTAAAGATACCGTGGTTAATTGCATTATTTAAGAATAAAATTTTACCTGGTTCTACAAAGATCGAAACCAATGGTAGAAGATCATGAGCAACCAAGAAGTTAACGCCTGATTCGACGAACATAGTAAATGCTTCAACTAATGGGCCAATACCGACAAAGCCCAGAATTGCAAGCAACATACCGATAATACCAGCAGAGAAGTTGTTAACCAACATTTCAAAACCGGATTTTACTTTACCTTCGATCAATTTATCGAACTGTTTGATCACATATCCACCAAGTGGACCCATAATCATTGCACCGATAAACATCGGGATATCTGCCCCTACGATAACACCCATTGCGGCGATTGCACCGAGTACACCACCGCGATGATCAGCAACGACTTTACCACCAGTATAAGCAATCAATAAAGGAAGCAAATAAGTAATCATGGGACTTACAAGTTTATTTAATTCTACATTAGGCCAGTAACCCGTTGGAATAAATAAAGCAGTGAGTAGACCCCAAGCGATAAAAGCACCGATATTCGGCATAATCATAGAACTTAGAAAGCGTCCGAATGCTTGTACGCGATCACGAGCACTTTTTCTTTCTTTTGTAGCTGTCTGCACAGAACTCATAATTGTTCGACCTCCATCATATATTGTTCGATTTTGCGAGTATATAAATCTTTCATTAAGCTAGAAATCTCAGCCGTTAATTCGGCGGCACTACCCGATACGACTCTAGTCACAAATCCAGGACGGTCGATCAATGATTTACTGACTTCGTTAACTGCTTCCAGATAAGACTTACTGCTGTCTTTGGGAGCAAGCAAGACGATCGCTCCATACAGATCAACCGATTGAGAAGCGGCTGATATCGGATGGGCAAATCGCATCACACCTAGAAAAAGCTTAGGCACGACAGACGAACGACAGTGTAACAAAATCAATCCATCTTGCGAAAGAACAGTTTCTCCTAATCGCTCACGTTCATGCAGTTCTTGTTCTAATACATGTGCTCTTTCTGTAGAAGCAGTAAAAGTCGTTGCAATGTGGTGGATCAAGTCACTTACAGAAGTGGAAATGTATCCATCTCTTATCACTAATCCTTGTGTTAAATCTAAGATGCCAGTGAGTGTTTCTTTATGAGTGTTCAATGTTTCGGTTAAGCGTACACTCGGATCAAGCGATTGTTGTTGTACATGTTGTGTATGCTTAGAAGTATCTAGCTGAGATAATGTTTTACGAATATCGATAATGTCTTCTGATGAAAGTAAGGGTGATACTCGTACAGTTGGAATGAGGCTATCTACTTCTACGGTAGAGATAATAATATCAGCACGCTTTTCTAAACGAACAGCTTCTGAAGAAGAAACCACATCAATAATTTGTAGAGCAGGGAATTCACGTTTGACTCGAACAGACAGCAAACTGGATGTTCCCATCCCACTAGCACAAGCGATTAATGCTTTAAATGGTTTTTTCTGAGCAGCAGCATATTCAGACATAGCGCCGATATGCATAGCCATATAACCAATCTCTGCTTCCGGTACTTCTTTGCCTGTAAATTGAGCCAGTAAAGTCGAACACTTGCGAGCGACTTCGAACGTAGGGCCATATTGTTCTTTGATCTGTGCGAGTAGGGGATTACGAATATCTAATCCTAATCGTAGTCGCTCTACCGCAGGTCCAAGGTGATTAATAAAGCCTGCGAACAATTTGCTGTTTCCTTTGAGTTCGAATCCGGTTTCACTTTCGGCCATTTTCAGTACATCCCGGGCAAGCTTGACCAGTTCAAAGCTAACATGCTCATAATACGGATCAGATTCGACGCTAAGTCTTGTTTCAGCGCCTTTGAGATGCATAGTAATATAACCCATCTCATCTTCAGGAATCACAATATCAAAAGACTGTTCTAACTTGATCGCGAGTGTACGTGCAGTCTCAAATTCATTTAGTTGCTTAAGCTCATCCAGTATGCGAGGAGCAATCGTGATGCGTTGCCCTCTGCGAATACGTTCTATCGCCAGCGCTAGATGAACAGCCAGCCCGATATACGCGCTATCGGTTAATTTCATATGCATTTCACGTTCCAGATCACTCAAGTACTGCTGAAGCTGGTTCATCATTCCATCATCAACCAGATTCAGCAGGCGGTTGCGGATATGGAATTGTACGCGTCCAGGTTGTTCTTCTGTAGGGAAACGGTCACGTACCAGATGATTCAATTGGTATTCGTCTACACTTTCATATAGCAGATGTACCAGTGCAGAACGGATACTACTTTCAGTTCCTTCAATATAGACACCAAGTCCGGGTCTACGAATCAATGTAATCTCAAAAGCTTGAAGCCATTGTTCGATACGATCCAGATCATTACTGAGCGTGCCTTCTGTGACTTTGAATTGTGAAGCAAAGGTGTATAACTTAATCGGTTCTTTGGAAAGTAGAAGTTCACTAATAATGAAGTAATGCCTTTCTTCACGGGTGTAGTCTTTCTTAGGTGTCTGTTCTTCCAGTTCTTGCTGTACGATAGCCAGATGTTCTGGACTACCTTCCAGTGCAAGCCCTGTACCCGGTTTGCGAATCAGGGTTAGCTGTCTTTGATGTAACCAGTCTTCAACGCTCGGCAATTCACGCTTGACCGTTTTCTCACTCACATCTAGATGATCGGACAAGTCCCTGATTGTAATATAGTCACCATGAGAGGCAACCAGAAACTGTAGCATCATTGTGAGGCGAGCGGTCAGCTTCTCCAAAATCGATATCCTCCTTTCCAAAGTCCGATTGAAAACGATATCATAAACATAGGGCTAAGAAATAAGAACTAGTAGTGAATACTTCAAAGTTTAAGGTTTTAACGTGAAGATATCAATTGAAAGATGATACGATTTGTCCTTTGTGTATAAGGGACAAAGGTAAAGAGAGAGGTTATCATAAAATGTTATTTGTTAAATTTTTCTATTATATTCATTAAACAGAAAATTGTTAATTTGAATAAATAAAAATGAAATAAAAGTTATTAAAAATCCTTTAAAAATCTAATTAATTACTTTATAGCAAATAAACTTTAACTATAATTTAAAGTAGAGAGAGAGTTAATTCTTAACTCTAGATTGTTAAATTTGTTAAAATTATACTTACAATGTATAATGAAGAAGTATCAAAAATTATTTAGGAGGTATTTTATGAGGAAAATTACATCGATAAGTATTTCAGTTGTAGCTTCTATGAGTTTATTGTTAGCGTCTTCATCCGTAGGCAATTTTGCCCATGCTACTACAAGTGAGCAAATTTCGGTTAGTACTGATAAGGTAAAAAAGTATAATCAAAATGGATTATCTATTGAAGTAGAATTACTAGAGGGAACAAATGAGAATTGGACTAAACTTAAAGTTACTAACTATACAGATGGAACAACAGAATACTTAAATAGAACGTCAAAAGATAATAAAGAAGTAATAAATATTGAAACATTTCATGTAGCTGAAAAAGGTATAACAGCTTTAGATACTCAAACAAGTGAAAAACATGAGGTTGTATCACAAAATGGTGATATTATTGTAGATGGTAAATCTATGGTTAAAGAATCGTCATCTTCCTCTCAACAACCTGTACAAAAGAATAGTATAAGTCAGACAGCTTCAAATGGTGCTACATTTTATTTTATTTCTAAAATTGATGGGAGCGTAAACACAGATGTGACTACTGCAGCTATATGTATTGCAGTTCTTTCAGCAGCAGTTGGATTTGCATATGCAATTATAACAGATACTGCAGTTGGTATTTTTGCTGGGAAGATTCCATATGTTTGGTATACAAAATATAAATATAGTGATAAGGCTCCGTATCGTCCACTTTATAGACTTGAGGCATATTTCTTTTCAGATCAATTGAGAACATTACAAGTTGGTTACTCAATGTATGTAGTATAAATAAAAGAGTGGGGATATTATATCCTCACTCTTTTATTTATTATATTTCTCAGTAGTATATAGTAATTAAAATAAAATAGCTTTAACGCCTAAAAATTAAAAACATAAGGTTTTCAAATAAAATAAATGAAAATTTAGTAAGTTTTTATTTTACTGCTCTCAAAATAACAAAAGCAAAAGCAGGTAATTTTTCTTCCAGACGACCATTTTCAACTTGAAGTGTAGTCTGATCTAGCATGTTTTCCCACTTGGATGTTTCTACATCAATGCTAACCGTTACTGGTTCAGAAGAGCTGTTCATCGCAATAACAAATGTGTCTTTATCATCAGAACGCTCATAGATCAGTCCGTTATTGCCTTCTTTGGCATGTAAGAACTTAAATGTACCTTGACGTAGAGCAGGATATTGTTTGCGCAGACTGATTAATTGTTGATAAAAAGCAAACAATTCTAAGTCTTGATCCTTCTCATCCCAGACCATACAACGACGGCAATCTGGATCGTTTTCGCCTTCCATACCAAATTCGTCTCCATAATAAATACATGGAGTACCGCTATAGGTCATCTGGAAAGTTACCGCTAATTTGAGACGATCTTTGTTACCTTTAGCAAGCGTCAATGCGCGTGCAGTATCATGACTATCTAACAGATTAAAAGATACTTCCGTTACCTGACGAGGATAGCGTGACATCTGTGTACCAATCGCATGAGCAAATGTTAACGCATCTGTTGTATCTTCGACAAAGAAGTCGGTTACCGCATTTTTGAAAGGATAATTCATTACAGCATCGAATTGATCACCTTGCAACCAAGGAGAAGATTCATGCCAGATTTCGCCCAAAATATAGACGTCTGGATTGATACTTTTCACAGCTTGACGGAATTCACGCCAGAAATGATGATCTACTTCATCGGCAACATCTAAGCGCCAACCATCGATGCCAAATTCTTCAACCCAGTACTTAGCTACATTAAGTAGATATTCTTTCACTTCTGGATTTTCAGTATTAAGCTTAGGCATTAATGGCTCAAAATCAAACGTATCATACGTTGGAATACCGTCTTCTACAGCTAGAGGGAATTTACGTACATGGAACCAGTCTTTATATTTAGATTTTTCGCCTTTTTCTTGTACATCGACAAATGGAGCAAATGTTTTGCCGGAATGATTAAATACCGCATCAAACATCACGCGAATGCCTTTATCATGGCACGTTGTAATTAATTTCTTCAATGTTTCTTTATCTCCGAAATGAGGATCAAGTTCCATATAATCTTCGGTATCGTATTTATGATTAGTGGTTGCTTTGAAAATCGGCGTCATATAAATCGCATTGATCCCAAGATCGGTCAAATGATCTAAATGATCGATAATCCCTTGCAGATCACCACCGAAAAAGTTAAACCACTCTGGCTTTTCGCCCCATGGCAATGTATCTTTCGGATTAATCGAAGGATCTCCATTAGCGAATCGTTCCGGAAAAATTTGATAAAAAACAGCATCTTTGACCCATGCCGGTGGTGTAAATACATCGACTGGATTGATAAATGGAATATCGAATAAACGATCCATTTTCGGTTCTTCTTTACCAAATTTATCTTCGTCCATCCAAATTTCTTCATCATCGTTTTTGAGAAGGAATCCGTATTTGATACGGCGGAAAGGAGGAACTACTTCACATTCCCAATAATCGAACAGATCATCTGTTGCAAAAACATGCATCTGTACGCGTTCTTTGGATTTTTCCCACATGTATTTATCACCAGCAAGAGCCCAGACTTCTTTCACATCCTGCTTTTTGGTGCGTAGACGTAAATGAATCGTTTCACGATCATAAGGATAACCCCAATTCAGTTTGGGACGATGATAGACAGCTTCGATTAACATAGATGTTCCTCCTACATAAGATATGTATTAGACTGCGTATGGTCTATCGATTTATACCCTAAAAAGAATTGTAGGAACCAATTATATAGCGTCTTGATAAGCACATGATTGTAAATCGTTTGACAGAATCTAAATAAACACAAAAAGGGTTACAATAACAAGCGATATCTAAGCTTATTATCGTAACCCAATGGCTAAAGATCAGAAGTTATTTTAAAGTAGTCATTACTATTTATATCAGGATACTTGTATATCATTTGTATAGAATATAGGAATGAAAAGAGAAGTTTACAGATTTTTGGGTAACCACTCTGGGCGATTAGATCCTCTTGGAACAAGTACAGTGTTGTAATGTCCTGGTGTCTCAGACATTTGCACTTGATCGGTCACTCCTTGATAATCTCCGCAGACCGTTTCTGCTGTAAATAAGTCAGGGTCAAGATACAGATGCTCATCCGACGAACCTGCTGTTGCATACGCATAATCTTTATCAAAAATACCCATCGACATTAACCATAACGATACACGACTAAGCGAAATGTGTACTTTATAGCTACCGCCTTCTTCTGCACGTCTTGCAAGAGCCGCCATTGCGCCAGCAGCAGCAAGCCACGAGATAATATAGTCATTTACGACTAAAATAGCGGGTAGTTGTGGTTTCTCTGGTGTTCCTTCAAGGCACATAACCCCTGTAACCGTTCCAGCGGTCTGATCGAATCCAACTCGATCTGCCCAGACTCCTTCTTCGCCATGAAGCGAGACAGATACATGAATAATACCCGGTCTTACACTAGCACATTGCTCTGGATCCAGTTCAAATCGATTCAGATAAGAAGGTCTACGATTCGCAAAAAAGATATCAGCGTCTTGTAACAATGCTTGCATTTTAGCATGACCTTGTGGTTCGCCTATTTCTAATGTAGAAGAGCGCATACCGACACTAGATGTGTAATAAGTAGTGTCTACTTCCCAATCGGATGGTCGCCAGATATTAAGTACATCTGCTCCTTGTAAAGCCAGTGCCCGTCCGATACCAGCGCCTGCGATCACATGCCCCATTCCTAATGCGCGTACACCTTCAAGTGGAGAAGAAACGCCTTGCGACAACGGTTCTGGATCACTTTCGCCGATTTTTTCAATTTGTATAAGGGGTAATTTGGCGACATCAGCGAATGTAGGTTCTTCCATAAATTCTTCTACTGTACGTGCCATCGGCATTACGATACCTACTTTAGCAGCAGCATCTTCCAAATCTTTGGCATTCCATGTAGAGATCGCTTTAGCGACAGCTTCTGGTGTATCTGCACAATCTAATAATTTAAGTGTATTGATTTTGAGCTTAGGATAAGGTTCAAGTGGCATCACCCAGCGATGATCTTTGGTTTCATAAAAGCCAAATTTGAGCGCTTGACTAGGATCAGAAGGGCTAGCAGGTGAATATCCATTGAGTTTCTCCCATTTGCGATCATAAAAAGGAGAGAGGCGATGTAAAATTTTACGTAAATCTAGTGAAATATCTTGTCCTTTACCTCCACGTAGTCGCCACAGATTAGCAGCAGCAACCGATTTGGCAACCATTCCGATCCCTGCTGAACTAGCTAGACGCAATACGCTAGGTACAATCGGATCTTTCCCTGTAAATGAAATCTCTCCGCCACTATCTGCTGAAGATAATCCTATATCTTGCAATACGTTCTCCAATTCTGCATGAATATCAAAATCAGTATGAGTAAGACGATTATGCTTAGCATCTAAAATACGTTGTTTGATTTGATCAATACTATTCATTTCTACATTAGTTGAATTACTCATTGCTTTCACTCCATCCATAAGTAAATGTATACATATAATTATAAACTTACCCAATAGAGGACTCAATAACCAGTGTATTGTGAAATGGGGAGAAAGCCACATATAGTCAATCAGTGTGTATAAAGTAAGTGAAAACGCTACGTTAACGGCGTTGTTCTTGCCATCGCTGGTGAAATCAGATATCTGAAATGACCGTTTGGACGGTCGATATCTGACTTCAAAGGCGACTTTCAGAACAACTCCGTTCCCTTCGCTCTGTACGTGGAGAAGGCAGAAAAGAAAGTGAAGAAAGATGGAATGAATTTAATATACGAAAAAAGGTATAGAGCAAAAAGTATATAAAAAAAGCCAAAGTGTCTTCTCGTCATGTTCATGGCTAAAGAACATGTACCGTTATAACGAAGATCACTTTGGCTATTGTGAGGATTACTTTTTATTCTGTTTTAGTTGAACATAAATGATCTCAAAATAATAGTTATTGTAAACGTAGTGTATTAAGAATTGCGTTTTAGGATACTTTTGTGATGAGAGAAAAGTTCAAAGCTTTGTTGTCCGTGATAAGAACCCATACCGCTATCACCAACACCACCGAAAGGTAGGTAGTGTGAAGTCATATGAGACAATGTTTCGTTAACACAACCGCCACCGAAAGATACAGTGTTGAATACTTGATCTTGTACTTCTTCATCATTGGTGAACAAGTATAGAGCAAGTGGTTTAGGGCGATTTGTGATTTCGTCTAAAATAGGAGTTAGATCATTGTATTCAATAACTGGCAAGATCGGTCCGAAGATTTCTTCTTGCATGACTGGTGAACTCCAATCAACATTGCCTAGTAATGTAGGTTCAATAACCAATTGCTCACGAATCGAGCGACCACCGATTAAGAACTCGCCATCTTCCAAAAATTTAGCTAGTCGATCAAAGTTACGTTGATTAACGATATGCGGGAAGTTTGGATTTTGAGTTGCATTTTCTGTATATTTATCGTTGATTTCTGCTTGTAATAAAGAAATAAACTCTTCACGTACATCTTCATGTACCAACAGATAATCAGGTGCTACACAAGTTTGTCCTGCATTTAAGAATTTACCACGAGCTAGACGTTGAGCAGCGATTTGTAGATTTGCATCTTTGTGCACGATACTTGGACTTTTACCGCCTAATTCTAATGTAACTGGTGTTAAATGCTCTGCCGCTGCTCTCATGACCACTTTACCTACGCCTGTGCTACCTGTGAAGAAGATATAGTCGAATTTTTCTTTGAGTAGTGCTGTGCTAGTCTCTACTTCGCCTTCCATAACAGCAATATACTCGCTAGGGAATGTATCTGCGATCAATTCAGCAGTGACTTTAGATACAGCAGGTGTTAACTCAGAAGGTTTGATCACTGCACTATTACCCGCTGCCATCGCACCCACCAATGGACCAAATGCTAATTGGAAAGGATAGTTCCAAGGCGCAATGATCAAAGCAACACCATAAGGTTCTGGATGAATAAAGCTAGACGAATCTGGCAAAGTAGAAGCAGTAGGTACTTCACGTGGTGCTGCCCATTGCTCTAAATGTTCTAACGTAAAGTCGATTTCGCCTAAAACGATACGAATTTCAGAACCGAATGCTTCAGGCTCTGATTTGTTAAGGTCGCTTTTCAAAGCATCCAAAATCGGTTGATGAAATTTCTCAATTGCTTTTTTAAGACGATTTAGTGCTTGAATACGGAAAGTAACATCTTTGGTGTTACCTGTATTAAAAAATTGTCGTTGTTGTTGAACTAACTCATGTGCTGTTGTCATGTGTAAAACTCCTTTGATATCTGTTTTTATAATAAACAAACCAATTCGGCTTGATGGATATGAATAAATTTTCATATTAAATTGTGTTAAATTGAATTATACGCTATTGATCCTATAGTTACAATAACCAAACTTTCTTTAGATGTGGCTAAAGCGACACTTGTCTATAAAGTGGGTATATAAGGTTAACAAGATGCAACATGTTGGAAGCATGACTTATTATCCAATGATAATTAGAGGAGAAGAGGGAGCATATATGCCTGAGCAAAAATTAGATCCGCGTGTGCGACGTACACGCCGTTTGTTACAAGATGCATTAATCGATCTGATGGATCGCAAACCGTATGCTCAAATCACAATTCAAGATATTACCGATCTTGCCACCTTAAACCGTAAAACATTTTACCTGCATTATGAAACAAAAGATCATTTATTATATACAACTACAGATGAGATTTTGGGCGAACTGTTTGGCGATGCCAAAGAAGCATCAGTTATTAATCCTTCAATAGACGATCTACAACGTT
Organism: Paenibacillus sp. PsM32; assembly: GCF_030433815.1. Taxonomy (NCBI): domain Bacteria; kingdom Bacillati; phylum Bacillota; class Bacilli; order Caryophanales; family Paenibacillaceae; genus Paenibacillus; species Paenibacillus sp. PsM32. Next base: position 301,156 of record NZ_JARUWY010000006.1, read on the forward strand.
ATATTGCGAAAAGGATTTTTGAGTATGTGATCAAATACAAAGAGTTTTTTCGGGTGATGTTTGAACGCAAAGCGAGTATGAATTTTATCCAGTATATGAAGCGGTATATTACTACTTTTTATGAGCAAAAGTTTTCGCGGTTTGACGATGATAAGTTATTTGTCCATAAAGATGTGATCGCTAGTTATATTGGATCAGCGTATGTAGGAGTCATTTATTGGTGGTTAGACAATGATATGCCGTATACACCGGAGAAAATGACCGAGCAAATGATGGAACTTAATTCACGCGGGCCGATTCAGATTATTCGTATGTATGTAGAAGAGGAGAAGTAGCAGACAGACCAAAAAGGCAAATCCTGCTCTTTGAAGTGAAAAGAGGATTTACCAGCCGTATTCATTTAGCTCCCAGTTATAGAGGAGCTGTAACTATCGATTGTGGTGTGATTGCTGAATCGTTAGCGACAGTCGTAGTGCTTGCGTTATCACGAACTTTGGTAAGCAGACGACGCAACAGAACCAGTTCTTCTGCTGAAATGCCATCTACCAGTTCTTGCCCGACTTCTTCCATCACAGGGCAGACTTCATTTTCAAGTTGCGCACCTGCGGGAGTAAGATAGATTTTGAAGCAACGTCGATCGTCAGTGCATGTAATTTTACGGACAAAACCTTTATTTTCTAAATTAGAGATCATACGCGTAATATTGGTTTTGTCTTTTCCTAAGCGCTCGCCAATTTCATTTTGCGTAATGCCATCTTTTTTCCATAACAGCATCATAATAAAATTTTGCTCGGGCGCCAGGTTAAATGGAGATAATTTATTTTTAATATGACCGGAGATCGCTAGATGGACATCACGAATCAATACGGTATAACTCTTTTCTACGTCATAAGGCATATCATTCACCTACTGTTTTAGTTGTTATAGCAACCTTTTGTGCAAAAATAGCCTATCACTTGTAACCGTTATTGTCAACGAAGCTATTCACAAGTAGCGGCAAAATACCGATAATAAATTGACGGAATAAGTAATGTTCATTCTGAAACTTTCATTTTTATCCTTGACATTGTTCGACACAAGGTCTATTGTGGATTTTGTAAACAGTGTCTGTCACAAAAGAGACACAACGACGGATTGACTTTAAAGCGAGATTTGGATATGCAACGACTTCTTTTATGTAAAGTCGTACATAATGAAAAATGCTCGTTTATTTTTTGGCGATATAGTTGCTATATCAACCGTATCTTTTCAGCAAGAATGAAAACACCACATGTCACGTAGATAAAATATACCCGCACGATAAAATAGAAACTGTGTTGGAGTAGGGTACTTTGGAGGAGAAACGAATGGAAGCAATGACTTTTGTATTGTTCGGCTCAACAGGGGATTTAGCAAAACGTAAAATTTTCCCTGCTTTGTATAACTTGTTTGTAGATAGCAAAATGCCTGAAGCTTTTTCGGTAATTGGTTTAGGAAGAAAATCGTTCAATGATGCTACATTCCAAACTTACGTAGAACAGGCGTTAGAAGAATTTTCACGTAACAAACCAGAAAATCGCGAATCTGTAGATGCTTTTCTTCGCTCGATTCGTTACCATATCTTAAATGTTGATGATACAGCAGGTTATCAAGAACTGCTCAAAATCGTTGAAACTCGTGAAGCTGAATTAAATATTCCGCAAAATCGTATGTTCTATATGTCAGTCGCTCCTGAGTTCTTTGAAGTGATTGCTACTAATATCAAAGACAGCGGACTTGGAACAACAACAGGTTGGAAACGTCTAATCATCGAAAAACCATTTGGACATGATCTTTCTTCTGCTCGTCAGTTGAATGAACAATTAAGCAAAACATTTGCAGAAGAAGAAATTTTCCGTATCGATCACTACTTGGGCAAACCAATGGTGCAAAATTTGGAATCTTTAGCTTCTACCAATCCAGCAATTCAAGCACTTTGGAACAACCGTCATATTGCTAATGTACAGATTACAGCAGCAGAAACAGTGGGTGTTGAAGAACGTGCAGGATATTACGATCACACAGGTGCGATTCGTGATATGATGCAAAACCATATGTTGCAAGTGTTGATGATGACTGCAATGACATTGCCTGCTGGTCATACCGTAGACGATGTACGCTCTCACAAAAAACATATCGCTCAGTCGTTACGCTCCATTTCTAAAGAAGATGCGCACAAACATATCGTACGTGCTCAATATAGTGCTGGTGAAAGCAATGGTAAAGCATTAGCTTCTTATCAAGATGAGCCAGGAATCACTCCAGGTTCGATGACAGATACGTTTATCGCTGCTCGTGTATGGGTAGACGATTTCTCTTGGCAAGGGGTTCCTTTCTATATTCGTACAGGGAAACGTATGAAAGAGAAATCAACTCGTATCGTAATTGAATTTAAAGATGTAATGAAAAATGAAGATATCTGTGTAGCTTGTGATGCTCAACCGAATATGTTGGTAATCAGCATTAATCCAGATCAAAAAATCACGCTACAATTAAACCATAAAAATGTCATCACTGGTCGTCTTGAGCCAATGACAGCTGAATTTAAAGTAGGATCAGACAATGAGCCTGAAGCTTACGAATTGTTAATCTATGATGCACTACGTGGAGATGCTACATTCTTCGCTCACTGGGATGAAGTTGAATTGTCCTGGCAGTGGGTACAACCGATCCTAGAAGCATTTGCAGATAACGATTTGCCAATTCATCATTATGCAGCAGGTACGTATGGTCCTGAAGCTTCTAATGAATTGCTTGCTGTTGAAGGATTCCAATGGTTAAAAGATCAACCTGTTCAAGCTTCTGCTCCTGTAGCAGTCGTTTAACAGATACCATAAAATGGGTAATACGCTCTGGTATATGTTTTACAGAGCGTATTCTACATGTGATCTAAAGCTAAGATTTAGCTTTTTAAATATAGATCAATAGAGAAAAGACTTATGGATAGTGAGTAACAACTACTTTTACAAAAAAGACACGGAGGGTTACACAATGAAAATCGGATTAGTTGGATTAGGAAAAATGGGTATGAACCTTGGACAAAACTTAATGGATCACAACCACGAGGTTGTTGCATTTGATTTGAACAAAGAAGCAGTAAAAGAAATCGCTGATCTTGGTGCAACACCAGCATATACATTAGCAGAAGTGGTATCTAACTTAGAATCTCCACGTATCTTATGGATCATGGTTCCTCATGGTGTTGTTGATTCCGTACTAGGCGAGATCGCTCCATTGTTAAATGAAAATGATATCGTGATCGAAGCAGGTAACTCTCACTATAAAGAATCGATCCGTCGTTATAACGAATTGAAATTAAAAGGTATTCGTTACATGGATGCAGGTACTTCAGGTGGTATGAGTGGTGCTCGTAACGGTGCTTGTTATATGGTTGGTGGCGACAAAGAAGCTTGGGATGTAGTTGAACCAGTATTCCGCGATACTTCTGTTGAAAATGGCTTCTTGTATGCAGGCGAATCAGGTAGCGGTCATTACTTGAAAATGGTTCATAACGGTATCGAATACGGTATGATGGCTGCAATCGGTGAAGGATTTGAAGTATTAGAGAAAAGCCCGTACGATTTCAACTACGAAAAAGTAGCACGCGTATGGAACAATGGTTCTGTTATCCGTTCATGGTTAATGGAATTGACAGAAAACGCATTTGCAAAAGATGGTAACTTGGAAGAAATTCAAGGAATCATGCATTCTTCTGGTGAAGGTAAATGGACAGTAGAAGAAGCAATGGATCTACAAATGGCAACTCCAGTTATCGCATTGTCTCTATTAATGCGTTACCGTTCTCTAGACAACGATACATTTACAGGTAAAGTTGTTGCAGCTCTACGTAACGAATTTGGCGGACACGCTGTAGAGAAAAAACAATAATCTAGTGCTTGGTAAAATAAAAGCGACTCTATATTATAGAGTCGCGTTTTTTTTTTTTAATATCCAAAAATAATTATAAGTATTTTATTTTTTTTTATTTTGTAAAAATTGATAAAAATAATATGAAAGACAAAATAACCGTGGTTAAATAAATTGGTGTTTGTTATTAAAAAAGACCAC
>NZ_JARUWY010000070.1:0-235 GCF_030433815.1 Paenibacillus sp. PsM32
GAATAGAAGTGTGGAAAAATATATGGTCAAGAGATATTGGAAAAGAGGAAAAAGGGATGGAACAGCTGTTTTCTAAAAAGCAGTTAGATGATTTTATTCGTCAGCATTCGTTGACATTGCTTATGCTCAAAACTCAGAATTGTAGTGTATGTGAAGCGGTTCAGCCGCAGGTTGAACGTTTGTTAGAAGGGTATGAGCATATTGCAGGTGGATTTGTGTATTTGGAGGATGTGCC
>NZ_JARUWY010000071.1:0-235 GCF_030433815.1 Paenibacillus sp. PsM32
ATCCCTTCTGATACAGAGTTCATAATAAGCTCTTGTTGATTGCTTATATTTTTGATTTTAGCTAGATATTGATTAAGTTCTGTAATATCGTTAATAATCCCGTTGACACATACGACTTAATTTTACACATAGATCGGTACATTGGTAAAATGTACCTCAAACTGTCTCATATACACAAAAGACGCAGCCGACGAATACATTTTCGTGTAGATAACGGTGGTCGCCCTATCATTAA
>NZ_JARUWY010000072.1:0-233 GCF_030433815.1 Paenibacillus sp. PsM32
CAATAAAAGATTATGTGATAGATACACGATAATTATATACGAAAAACGTGAAGAAAGAATCCACCAAATAATACCTAGCTGTTATTGATTTTTTTTCTGATCATTTATTTATTAAATTGTATTCATAAGAAGACGACAGCTGTCCTTTCAGTCATCGTAGGTGATTCCCAGGAAATGTACGAGTAGCTAAATTACTTTGATGGGAAGAGAGTTTATTATGAAAACAATTATAG
>NZ_JARUWY010000073.1:0-232 GCF_030433815.1 Paenibacillus sp. PsM32
CCTATATACATTGCTTCAGATGATTCGTGCACGGCGACAAATTTCGTTTCAATACTTTTCTACTAAAGTCAAAAATAATTACAGTGAGCGCCAGACCAATCCTTTATTTGCAGATGAAAATACGGTTGTGCACAGGCATATCATGTTGCCACTACAAGTAGTCTATGATCATCAATAAGGTCGTTGGTATATGCTTTGTGTTAATACCAAAGGACAAATAGGTAAATTTAGT
>NZ_JARUWY010000074.1:0-230 GCF_030433815.1 Paenibacillus sp. PsM32
AGCCGTTATTCCTCTTCTGTTCCTCAATCTTAATCAATGATTATTTTATTTTTAAAATAACCCTCAACAAATAACGTCTAAAAGCGTAAACTAATAATAAATATATGTTCTATAATATGTTGTCACAACAGATTGTCTGTGTCAGTAGCATTCAAGGGGGAGGACCATTTGCTATTTAAAAACTGGTATCGCCGTCTGTTGCTATCGTATTTTCCGATTTTTTTATTAAC
>NZ_JARUWY010000075.1:0-230 GCF_030433815.1 Paenibacillus sp. PsM32
ATCTTGGTGATAACGTGCTCCACCATTACTACTTTGATTCCCACAATGACCGCTACCATAGGAGGATACATCACGCTTCCCTCCACTGTTGCTATTTGCGCCGTCACGACAGGATTCTAGGAATCGAACATTATCCGCGATCACATCATTGACATAGACACGTTTTCCTTCGTTATTCTCATAATTTCGTACATTGATCCGACCTTCAACGGCTCAAAGGCGACCTATGC
>NZ_JARUWY010000076.1:0-229 GCF_030433815.1 Paenibacillus sp. PsM32
TTTTGCGTGTGTTGTCGTTCGTTCGTGACAACTTTTATAATATATCATGGTTGAAATTATTTAGCAAGCATTATTTTGAATTTGATTTTAATTTTATATTTGAGCAGAATAATTACTGTTATTCTGCTTTAATTATATATTTATTCTTATAGCTTAGTGATTGTATTAGTATAGCCATTCTCCATTCTCCATTCTCCATTCTCCATTCTCCATTCTCCATTCTCCATTC
>NZ_JARUWY010000077.1:0-229 GCF_030433815.1 Paenibacillus sp. PsM32
CCGTTTCTATTAAATACTTTTACCAAAAAATTTTCGCATTGCGAAAACACTCGACTGCGTAGATCGCGACCAAATCCGATCGTAATTTTGGCTGAAAAGTAACTAGCCGCGATGGATCATAACATTCCACCTGCGGCAAAGATTAACATATATAAGCCAATCCGCAAAATATAAGCTGTGTCCCCTGCAGCAATACCTGTATCTACAATATCAGCCATCAATGTAGGCA
>NZ_JARUWY010000078.1:0-229 GCF_030433815.1 Paenibacillus sp. PsM32
ATATTTAAATATCCTTAAATTTTAGGATCCGCAATTATACTTTACCTTTTTTTTACAATTAAAAAAATCATTTCCCCACAGAAAATACAAACCAATTTTTGCTGTCCATCTTTTTAAATCAATTTTTTTAATTAAAAATTTCCTCGGGTGACTTTTAACTACGTTTATTTTTGGATTTGTTGTAAATGTTTTATTTTAAAATGTTATTTTTGGCCCCGGTAAAAAAACC
>NZ_JARUWY010000079.1:0-228 GCF_030433815.1 Paenibacillus sp. PsM32
GCTTTGATGGCTTCCGAAATGGCTTTGACGCTATCCGCGATCGCGACGTGCTGCTCTACTACCCCTATCACACCTTTGAGCATGTGCTGGAGCTGCTGCGTCAGGCGTCGTTCGATCCCAGCGTGCTGGCGATCAAAATCAATATCTATCGCGTAGCCAAACACTCCCGCATTATGGATGCGATGATCCACACGGCGCACAACGGCAAGAAAGTGACGGTGGTGGTTG